>CAZCOS010000056.1:0-14359 GCA_964500605.1 uncultured Sterolibacterium sp. | reverse complement strand
TCTGGAGTGGTAGTTCAGTTGGTTAGAATACCGGCCTGTCACGCCGGGGGTCGCGGGTTCGAGTCCCGTCCACTCCGCCAACACAAAACCCAAGTCAATAGTTGACTTGGGTTTTTTGCTTTAACGGGTTCGTTGCGGGGCCTTGCAGGTGTTTGTCACCGAGAGAGCCGTTCAATGTAGGCCTGATAGCTGTAACTCCGGTTCTTTTTCTGCCCGGTCATTTCCGTCGCGATGCCCAATTCCTCCAGCACCTTGACCGCTGCCGTTGCGGTGGGGAAGCTGGTGTCGAGTTGCTGACGCACGCGTTCGATGGTGAAGCGCGGCATCATCGGCAGCATCTCGAATAAACGGTAGCTCGCCGGGCCTGCCTTGGTGGATTGCAACAGACGCTTGCGGTCGGCGGCCACTAGACTGGCAACTTCAATGATGTTTTTTTCGGCGTCAGCAGCAGCAGTCGCCACACCTTCCAGAAAGAACGTAATCCAAGATTCCCAGTCGCCCTCCGTGCGGATGGCCGACAGGCGACGGTAGTACTCCGTCTGGTGATGCTTGAGGTAGCCGCTGAGGTATATCAAGGGCTCGGACAGCAATCCCCAATGCTCGAACAGGGCTGCGATCAGCAGTCGGCTTATGCGTCCATTACCGTCCAGAAAAGGGTGAATGGTTTCAAATTGCGCGTGGATGAGTGCCACCTTGACCATTGGGGGAAAATCCATCGCCGTATCGTGAATGAACCGCTCCATGTCGGCCAGCAGTGTGGGAACGTGCTCGGGCGGCGGGGGCACAAAAATGGCATTCCCGGGCCGTGTGCCGCCAATCCAGTTTTGCGATCGGCGCAACTCGCCGGGTTGCTTGCTTGCACCATGTACTCCGTTGAGCAGGCGTCGGTGCGCCTCGCACAACAGCCGCACGCTGATCGTCAGTCCTTTGGGATCGCGCAGTTGCTCCTGCGTCCAGCGGAAAGCACGGAGGTAGTTGGTCACTTCCTCCACATCGTCGGTGTTGCTGACCTTGAAACCTGCCTCTTCGTCGAACAGGTCAGTCAGCGTGGCCTGCGTACCTTCAATCTGTGAGGTGAGCAGTGCTTCTTTGCGGATGGCGCTGTAGAGCAACCAATCTACCGATGGCACCAGCCCCGACACACCCGCCAAACGCGCGAGTGCCAGTTCGGCTTGCCGGTTGAGGTCAGTGAACACCTCGGGTGACAATGCCGGATCAGACGGCGGCAAGGCATGGGGCACGAATGCGCGCACCGATTCGCCCAGCGTCGTGGAAATCGAGTAGGTTCCGGTGCTGCGTGTCATTGAAAGCGGCCTTTAGTAGAAGGTCGCCAAATTAAAACATTCTTTAATATGAGTGACAACAATTAAAGATGGCTTTAATTAACCGTGATGCGGCACTTCACTCCAACCCGACTGCTGACCAGATGTGGTCGAAATCACCGCCCACACCCCATCCGACGTTTTGCCCAAGCAAGCGAACACGGTCCAGCCGGGCGAGGAATGCCGGCTGCTGCGCAGCGGGCAAGGCCAGCACGTATTTCAATGCCTGCTCGAACATCCGCACCAGTGCGTCGTAAAAACCTTCGTCGTCCATACCGCAACCGGCTAGAAAATCGAACACATCCTCGCAGTAGAACACCGTCAGTTCTGCCAGGCCGTCGGGCTGGCCCAGTGCCTTTTTGTAATCGCTGATGGCCTTCTTGGCCTTGCTGACGGAAATTGGGTTGCGAAAATCCGGCGGATTGATCCATTGTGTGATCACGTCCTTGTAAGGCTCCAGTGGGTCATCGCCCAGCCCGAAGCGGGCGTGCAGGAACGCCTTGTTGTCTTTGCTGGCGGCGTAAAGGTCCTGAACCAGCCCCAGCAAACCGGCGCGATCGAAATCGGACAGTTTGGTTTTGACGTCGCTCCAGCTGGTCGAGTTCTTTTTCGTGGTCATCTCAGGTTGTCCCAGTGGCAATTAGGGTGATTTCTGTTGCAGCAGTTATCCGGAAATTTCGGATAACTGAATCTTTAACCCTACTTAACCCCACTTTAGTATCGTATAGCCACGGCAATTCTCATTATTAGGGACAAATTCCCATGAGAAATGAAGATCATCCGTTTTACACGGACTCTGCTGGCTTTATCGAGGGGGCATTCTATGTCCATAGCGGACAACGAAATTCTCAATATACGAGAATTTATTGCAACATACGCGACTTAATGCTACATTAAGCGTATGAGTGCTGCCAAAAGAGAATCCAATGTGGTGCAGATGCAAGTTACCCTGCCGGAAGGGCG
The DNA here is from genome assembly GCA_964500605.1 of uncultured Sterolibacterium sp. Classification (GTDB taxonomy): domain Bacteria; phylum Pseudomonadota; class Gammaproteobacteria; order Burkholderiales; family Rhodocyclaceae; genus Sterolibacterium. The sequence goes on along the minus strand of CAZCOS010000056.1, from coordinate 12,074 downwards.
GGTAGGTCATCTTGCGTTCACTGAGGACATCGAGAGCTACCTGCGGCGCGCTCACAATCTCTTTGGCGGCGGGTTGGACGGTGCAGATACTGTCGTGCTGCTGGAAATGTTTTTCGCCTACAAACTCGGGAGCGATGGCAACTCGCCGGGGAGCGGCAAGCAGGCCGTAGTCGCAGTAGTTTCATTTCTGGAGCACTGCAAGACTACGCCGTGGCTCTGGCAGCCCCAGCATCTTCAGCACTACATCGCCTCCCTCAAGACGCAAGGGTTGGCCGCGGCCACGATTCGCGGGCGCCACCACTACATCAAGGACTTCTGTCTTTCGATCCTGGCCGACCGTCCCGTTGCCAATAAGATTCTGTCCCGTCACCCCGGTGGCAACTTTCAGCAGATTGCCGACGATAAGAGCCGAGCCTTGGTTCGGGGGGCAAAGCAGCGCAAGAAAAAGCTGACCTGTCCGACGCCCAACGAGGTGCAGCAGGTCTTCGAGTGGTTCGAGGCCGAGATTCTTGAAGCCATCGAGATCAATAGCAAATCGCTCTATCCACTTCTGCGTGATCGAGCGGTCATCACCATGTTCTACGCCTACGGTCTGCGGAAAGATGAGTTGCGCCGCGTTGATCTGACCGACTTTGATTTCGACCCGGAATGCCCCCAGTATCAGAATTTCGGTTTGCTACACGTAATCGGCAAGGGCAAGAAGCAGCGGACCCTGCCAATCCTCGTGCCGGGCATGTACGAATTCGTGAAGCACTACGTCGAAGTGATCCGGCCGCATTGGCTATCCAATGGTGGTGTGCCACCGGAGGACCGGAATGCGATGTTCTTCTCGGACTGCCGCAAGCGCATCTCGAAAACCGCTATCGAGCGAGCCGTGAAGTTGCGTTTCCGCCAGGCTGGAGTAACGCGGAATGTCAGCCCGCACCGGCTGCGCGATGTTTTCCTGACCGCGATGACGGACACCCTGGGCCTCAGCTCAGCATCTGATCTGGCCGGGCACTCGATGGTGACCACCACCGAAGGCTATTACCGCAAGGCATCGTCAATAAAGGGCGATCCCATCAAGCAACACGTCAATCGCGTGTACAAGAACCGAGGCGATGCGATCGACTGAAATCCAAGAGGTAAACCATGACTGATACCACGACAACCGAAACTAAGCTGCGATTCCGAATCAAGCTGCTACTGGCCGAACGCGATATGACCGTCGCCAATCTCTATCAGCTCGTCAAACAACAGGGATTTGACATTTCCTCGTCGCATTTCTTTCGGCAGATGACACCCTACCCGAATGCCATTCGGCCGGAATTGCTCGTCGCCATTTGCAAGGCATTGGGGTGCGAGGGGTCTGAACTGTTCGACCTGGTAGAGGTGGCATCCGAACCGGAGCCGCAACAGAAACCCAAAGTCGTTACGCCCAAAGCGGTCAAGCCCAAGAAGGCAACGGAAGCCACTGCTGCCCAGGAAATTGATGCCGCCAAGCGCAAGGCCGAGGACAAGCGGAAGTCTGCTTTACTGGGGCCGAAGGTTGCCGTACTTGGCTTGAAGAAGGATCAATGACTCAGCAAAGCTGTATTCAAAAGCCTTGTGAGGCGTGTGGCGCAACCATCCCTGCGGATGGCCGCGAAGTCAAGTACGCTCGCTTTTTCTGCTGCCAGGCAGTGACGGCACGGGTTGGAGAAGCACTTCCCGACCAATGCTTGATCAACAAGAGTTGTGGTAGCGAGGACACTCGTGCAGCCTTGGCAGCTTTACCGAGGGCTACCGCCAGCAGACACGGGGAAAAGCTAGAGGTCCGTGAAGCAAGGAAGGCGATTCTCCTTCGATATATCCACGAGGTCGGATCAGGTGAGCCAACTTTGGCTTGGTATCGCTCCATCCTCAAGGACCACCGAACGATTACGGTTACGTCGGCCCTCAGTGCTCTGCCGTACTGGAAAGCCGCCAACCTGCGATTTCCGACGATCAACGACATTCAGTCGATTGACCGGCAGATCGACAAATGGCGGGGAAAGGGTGATTGCCCGGAGTTTGCGGAGCTGCTGGGTGGCTATGTTGAACACCATTACGACCTCATGGAGTTCGGCTTTAATCACGGGCAGTTCGGTGACCAGGCGGCGGTCAAGCTGAGTACGGTCAAACAGATCATCTCCAAGATCGGTCCCTACCTTGACTGGCTATATCAGCACGGTCACCGTGATCTGCATGAGGCCGGTCGAATGTGGCTCTCCAGATACATGGCGGAGTTCAACCTTCGCCCAACGTATGGGTATGCGATCAGCAAATTTTACCGCTGGGCCAGGACTACCAATCGCTTCATTCCTGCCCTAAATTTCACGCGGCGCCACGGCAAATCGATACGTGATCGTGAGTCCGAGAAATTTGATGTTCTTACTCTGGACCAAGCACGTGCAGCCTATGACCGGATATGCCAACACTCCGATCCGAAGGGAAGGTTTCTGGCATTCATGGCTCTCCTGTACAGCCAAACAATCATGGCAAGCAGTTCGCTTCGGCGCTCCGAAATTGTTCGCAACACTGAGTCGGACTGCTGGGTCGTCAAGCGTGACAATGACGAAGGGTTTGAATTGGAGCCAGAGGTATCCAAGACGTTGGATGAATGTCTCAGTCTCGCCGACAAACATTCCCGATACTTGGGACAACCGGAAGAGGAATATGTCCTCCCTGGCCGCAATAAGCATTACATTTCGCGGACGGTGGCTTCAGACAAAATACGCGAGGCGTCAGGCCACAAAGGCGAAGTCTTGCGCCGGACCGGCGTCGTCAACATGTTCCGTGGCGGCCAGAAGACTATGGGTACAGTAGTCCTACGCGATCAGCTAAAGGTCAGTGTGCCGGTGATTCAGCGAGCCATCAAAATGGCCGGCCACAGCGTTAATGGTGCGCTAGATAGGGATGCTGCCGAAGAATTCCGACGCGCTTTCCTCGCGCAAGACGATGAGTGAGCGCCATTGGTCGGTCTACGTCCTGATGTGCTTTAACGGGCGGATCTACATCGGGATGGCATTAGATGTCGAACAGCGGTTCCGGCACCACGTTGCCGGGCGCGGCGCACTATTCACGCGGATCAACAAGCCTTACTGCATTATGGCGGCCAAAGAGTTTCCATCGCGCAAGGATGCGGCGCGAGAGGAGCGAGCCATGAAGCGAGCGGGACAATCCTGGGTTCGCGTCTGGTGCCGCGCAAATCAGTACCACGGCCCGAGCGCTATGGAAGCCATCGCCACTCAAGACGAGGCACTACAGCAGAACCCGCTCCACCAGTTCCCGTAGAAAGCGCCGCCGATCCTTCAGGATTTCGCAAACCTCGTACTGCTCTGCAATCGTCACGCTGCCCACGTTGTCGTCAAAAGTCATCGCCGCATACATGGCCCAATCCGGGATGGCGGTAATGCGCTCGATCATTTCGCCACAGTACAAGGGTGACACCAGCTTCTGGAAGGCATGGAAGCGGGGAAAATCAGCACTACGCAACAGTTCCAGTGCCAAGGGACGCCTGTCCGTGCAACTGAGCAGCGAGGCTCCCTGATCCATAGCGAAGATTGCGCCGAAACTGTCCTCGCTCAATTCGGCCTTCAGGTTTCCCGGCCGATCATCGTTGCCAATCCACAGGTCGAAAACGGCGATTTGGGCGGTCTCCAGCGGAAAACGCTGGCAAACCCGCTGCAAGGCGCTGACGTGGCCGGACTCAACATGCATGCCGGGCACAATGCCATCGTCGCCGTCATCATCGAAGGACGCATCGTGATCAGTGAAGTCGTAATAATCCAACCCGGATTCTGCCGCCTTGAGGGAGGCAAACCGTAGTGAATCGGTGGTACGGCGAGACTGAACGGCCACACCGACCGCGACAGGCAAGCCGAGAAACTGGGCAAGGCGATTAGCCGCCAGTTCGGAATACACCTGCGCCGGCCGCAAGTCGCTGTCCTGCTTAATGATCGCTGCCACATAGCCGTCACGGGCACCCGTCGTGCTACGGTCGTTCGGGGTCGTCCTGGTGCCCAGTTCGTAAGTTAGGATCGGCATGCCGATTACGCACCCTCAAAAGCCCACAAATCGGCGTACAGCTCAGCCTGCTCGATTACTTTTTCCACAGCTTCGGGCTGCTTGTCCGGCGGATACTTGTACTTGGTCAGCAGTACCTTCACCAGCAGGCGCATACGGGCTCGGGCGGCATCGCGTTTCTGCCAGTCAATCGTGGCCGACTTGCGCAGCTTGTCCGTCAGTTCGTGGGCCAGCGCTTTCAGCACCGGATCACCCATGTCACGGACGGCGCTTTCGTTCTCTCGTAGTGCTTCGTAGAACGCGAACTCATCCTCGGTCATGTCCTCTGGCGGTTTATCCGCCGCGATCTCATGGGCGAGCTTGATCAGTTCCTCGATCACCTGGGCCGAGGTCAGGCCCCGGTTGGTGTATCTGTTGATCGCATCCGTCAGCTTCTTGCTGAACTTCTGGGCCTGCGTTGTATTGCGCCGGCCTCTGGCCTGAATTTCGTCATCGATCAGGCGTTGCAGCAACTCGGCAGCGAGGTTCTTCTGCGGGATTTCGCCGAGTTTCTTGAGAAAGGTTTCATCCAGTACGCTGATGTCCGGCTTGTCGACGCCCAGCGTCTTGTACAGGTCGGTCACGCCATTAACCAACACACCCTTGGCGACGATCTGCCGCATTGCCGCTTCTTTCTCGACCTTGCTCTTGCCGGCGCCGACGCCGGTAAATTTCACAAGACCGGCCTTCACCGCCTGATAGAAGGCAATCTCATTGCGCAGCGCCAAAGCTTCTGGATGCGTGCCGGCCAGTGCCTGCGCTTTGGAGAGCTTGGTGACCTGATCTAGGAAACGCTTGACGCCTGGTGGCTTTGTATCCTGTGGCGCGCCATCCTGCTTTTGGTTGAGCTTGACCAGATGGTTCATTGCCAGCGGCAAGGCGACGAGCGCCTTTTTCGCATCAGTGGCGATCCCTTCCAGATTCACGCCGTGCAGCATGTCGCGGATGACGCCAACAGTCTCCTTGACGATCTTCAGCGCCTCGTCAATGAACTCCACCGGCTCGCCGCGCTGATCGCCACCTCGCGCACGGGTGTATTGGGCAATGGCCTGCTTCAGTTCTTCACCGATGCCGATGTAATCCACCACCAGGCCGCCCGGCTTGTCCTTCCAGACGCGATTGACGCGGGCAACGGCCTGCATCAGTCCGTGCCCACGCATCGGCTTGTCGACATACAGCGTGTGCAGGCAAGGGGCATCGAAGCCGGTCAGCCACATGTCGCGCACGATCACCAGCTTGAGCGGATCGTCCGGGTCCTTGATTCGCTTTTCCAGCAACTTCTTTTCCTGGGCCGAGGTGGCATGCGCCCGCAAGGCCGGCGGATCGGAAGCCGGGCTGGTCATCACCACCTTGATGACGCCTTGGTTGATGTCCTTGTTGTGCCAGTCCGGGCGGCGCTTGATGATTTCGTCGTAAAGTGCCACTGCCGCCTTGCGGCTGATGGCCACGATCATTCCCTTGCCGTCAAGGGCTTCCAAACGTTCATCCCAGTGCTGTACCAGATCATCGGCCAGCTTCTCCAGCCGACCATCAGCCATGGCGATGGATTCCAGGCGCGCCAGGATGGAAATGGTTTTGTTGGTCTGTTCTTCGGGGTCATCTTCCAGCAGCGCGTCCAGTTCCTCGTCCAGGGAGTCCAACTCGCCCTTGTTGACCGACAGGTCGATGATGCGCTGCTCGTAGTGAATTGGAACCGTCGTGCCGTCCTTCTGCGAGGCCAGCACGTCGTAGATGTCCACGTAGGTACCGAACACAGCCTCGGTATCGCGGTCGTTCTCAGAAATTGGCGTGCCGGTCAGGCCAAGGTACAGGGCGTGCGGTAGCGCATCGTGCATGTACTTAGCAAGGCCATAGCGGTACTTCTCGCCCTTCTTGTCCAACTCGCTCTTGAACCCATACTGGGTACGGTGCGCTTCGTCGCAGATGACAATGATGTTGGAACGTGGGTTGATTTCCTCGACCGTCTCCTGCCCCTTCTCTGGTGCGAACTTCTGAATGGTCGTGAAGAAAATGCCGCCGGCCACCTGTTCGGTGAGTAGCTTTTTCAGTTCTGCTCGGTCGCCAGCCTGAACAGGGGTCGTACGCAGCGGAATTCGGCAGGAAGCGAATGTTTCATACAACTGTCCGTCCAGGTCCTTGCGGTCAGTCACCACGACCACGGTCGGGTTTTCCAAGTCGGGATGCTCGCGCAACAGGCCGACGTAGAACACGGCCAGCAGGCTCTTGCCCGAGCCCTGGGTGAACCACATCACGCCGCCCTTGCCGCGCTTTCCTTCGCGATGGTCGCTGATGGATGCCAGCGCCCGATCCACGCCTTTCAGCACGCCGTGGTACTGGTGATAACCGGCGATCACCTTGAAGGTGCCGGCCCCCGAGGTCTGGTAGGCGATGAAGTGGCGGAAATACTTGAGGAAGGTCTGCCGCTCGAACAGCCCCCTGATTAGCACCTCCAGCTCCAGGTGCTGCTCGGGCGTGGCGATGCCTTCGGCAACCCGCCACGGCATGAAGCGCTCCTGATCGGCCGAGATAGATCCCAGCCGCGCCACGGTGCCATCAGAGATAACACATACTACGTTCGGCTCGAAAAGCTGCGGAATTTCGTTCTTGTAGTTCTGTATCTGGTTGAAGGCGGCAAACACGTCCGCTTTCTCGTCAGCCGGGTTCTTCAGTTCGATCACCGCCAGTGGCAAGCCATTGACGAAGGCCACCATGTCCGGGCGCACCGTCTTGCCACCCTTGACGGTAAATTGATTGACGATAAGCCAGTCGTTGCGGGTCAGATCCTTCCAATCGAACACCGCGACAAACGCCTGGCGGCGGCGACCGTCGTCCTCGATGTCCACTGGGATACCGTCGCGCAGCCAAACGTAAAGATCGCGGTTGGCTTCCACCAAGGACTGGCCGGCAAACTGTCGGACTCGCTTCTCTGCGTCGTCGATGGCAGTAGCCGGAAGGTCGGGATTCAGACTTTCCAGGGCGGCGCGAAAGCGCGGGGCTAGCACCACCTCGTTGTAATGCGCTCGTTCAGGCGAAAAGCCACCGGGTGAGATCGACTCGCCGTGGGCATACTCCCATCCCAGATCGCGGAACCAATCGATGCAGGCTTGTTCGAGGTCGTTTTCGGTCACTTTCTAGTTTCCCTTGTCGCTGTCTATCACACGAAACCCTTGGCGAGCCGCGTTCGCATTTTCGGCTCGACTCAGCATGTCTTCGCGCAAAGCCTCCAGCGCGTCTAGGGCATCCGCTGCTGAGTCGTAGGCTTTATCCAACCAAAAGTCTGTATAAAAAAGATCTTCGAACGGCTCACGGCTAAACGACTCAGATTCCGGTGGAACACCGAGCGCATCAAGGACGTAATCGAAAAGGCAATCAACGCTGGAGGCGTCGTCTGAAAACCCGGCATCTTCAAGCTTCGCCGACCGATCTGCTTCGTAAATGACTATGCCCATCAGATCAAGTAGCGTCTCGCGGTCGACCGAGCGCTTGATGTTGCGGGCAAATGTTTGGCCGCGAAGCCAATGCTTGTTTACGCTCATGGCAGCACCTTCACGATGGGCCGCAGCACCGCATCCATCTTGACCAGCCGCTGCGTCAGCCAGTCGATGTACTCGTGCCAGCGCTGCTCATTCTCAATAGAGGCGTTGGGATACCAGGAGGCAATACGCACGGCTTTAGCGTCGGGCAGTTCCTGCCAGTCCAGTTCGAAGCCCAACTTGGCTTCGATGTCCTGTTTCTGCGCGGAGAGCTTCGCGAAATGCTGCTTCGCCTCGGTACCTGGAATCCATAGCTCGACGCCCAATCGCTGGTCACGGGTGTTCGCGGTGGGGTTCAGCCCGAAGCCGGCGCGCCCAATGGAATTGTTGAGCCAGTGTTGGGGCCGGGGCTTCTGCGGCCGAATCTGTGGTGCCTTGGCCGCCAGATGCTCGATCAGCGCCGTCCAGAATTTCTGCTGCAACTGCTTCGTCGGCGTCGTTGCTGCTGCCGCTCGCGCCTGCTCCCGACCCGCCTTTGCCCATTCGTTTGGCTTCACTACCACCTCAAATTTAGGCGCAAGCGGTGAGTCGCCAATCTTCCACAACTCGACCTCGACAGCGAAGAAGTTCAGATCGTCGGTGGTGTTGTCATTGAGGAACTGCAAGGCAGCGGCATGTTCCGGGCGGAAGGATTCAGCCACCCAGATGACCTTCTTGGCGCCAACGCCGGCCGCGTAGGCAATAATCTGGCCCAGGTGCGTGTGGTTAGTTTTTTCGAGCTGGTTTTCGATGATGACTTGCTCATCGCCATCGGTACAGAGGATGTCGAGCTTGAAATCGCCGACCCAGTGTTCTGTGGCTACCAGCACCAGTTCGCTGATGCCCAGCGCATCGGCCAGTGCATTCAGGTTGTCGGTTTCGGCCAACCAGGGAGTGAAATCGCTGGCTTCGTGCTTCCAGGCTTCGCGCAGCGGTACGCGCTCCAGCTTGCTGAGAGGTTTTTTGGCTGTCATGCGATAGCCTCTTCGATGAGGGATTCGGCGTCCGCAACGCGGAGCTTGCCGGAGATTAGACGGGGAAGAAGGAGGTCACGGAGTGATGAGAGCACCGATGCTTCGCTCTGGCACACCGCGATCTGGTCGAACATAGGGCAGGCAATGACAGAAAACTGCCTCATGATTTCGTCGTTCGGGATGACAACTTCCGCACCTATCACCACATCTGGTCTAACAGCAGGGTATGCAGCGCCGTCCGCAAGGTGGGCCAGACGTTCGATTGCATCATCTGACGTTGCGGCGAGGTATAGATATTCTCGGTGATGCGAATGGGATGGTCGCAATACGGCGAACCCGGTACTGCCCGTCAGGCCGTCCGTGGCTATAAGCGCAAACGAGCGATTTCCGGGTCGGACCGTACCAACAATCGTGTCACCATAACGCAGAACACGGCGAGCTCTACTCGGTGACTCGTCCCAGGGAAACGAGGTTGCTTCTTCAATGCAGCCGGACTTGACGTTCGATAGGTCGATGTACTCAAGGATTTCCGGATGTTTCTTGGTCGACCATGTTTCCGGATTGAGTTCGCAAACATCGTCCAAGGTGCCGACCCTCCACCCCTCCGGAATCTCCCCCAACTCGCTGTCCACGAACCGATCTGGGAACAGCGCAGCGAGGTCATCGGCCAGGTCGGCGTGCTTTTCGCCGGCAGCCTTGGCGCGCACAGGGTCGAAATCCACGAACCAAGACTTGAAGAGCCGCCGGGCGATGGCTTCCAGCCCGGCGGCCAAGGCACGGTTATAGTCGATGCGGTCGTCGAGGGAGCGTAAGACTGACGATATAGACTTTTGCTCGGATTGTGGGGGAACACGAACCGGGATTGGGTGTACGTGATTTCTGTTTAGCGTTGGGACCCCGCTTCCCGCATTGAATTGCTGGAAGTCGATACTCCGTAGCAGGGCGAAGCAGAAATAAGGATCGTTGCCTTTGAAGTCTTTAACCCAAAGGGTTGTATTCAACGGCCAGAAATTGTCAGTCAGAAACTGAGCGCCACCGATACTTCCACTTCTGCCAATTACCACCCCAGGCCCCACAACTGCTGCTTTGCTGTGCCAGCCAACAACGCCATTCGAGGCAACGACCGGGAAATGGCCCGGAACTCTATCCTGCACGGGAAGATCGAAGCCGCGCTGAAGGGTAAGCACACCTCCCAGTGTTGTTTCAGTCCACTCAGCCTCCATACCCAACCCTTCCAAGCTGCACCCGCACTTCTTTTTCCAGCGCTGCGCCCCGGCTGAACAAATCCGACAACTCGGCGACAAGCTTGGCCATCTGTTCTTCGAATGCCTCTTCGTCGTCCTCAACATCTGTCGCGCCGACGTAGCGGCCCGGCGTCAGCGCGAATCCGTATTGCTCGATCTCGGCCAGGGTCGCGGACTTACAGAACCCCGGCACGTCTTCGTAACTGCCTTCACCCCACTGGGTGCCACGCCAGTTGTGGTAGGTCTGGGCGATCTGGCGAATCTCGGCTTCGGAGAATTCCTTCTGCTTGCGTGAACCGGGGATCAGCGAGGCGAGCTTGCGGGCATCGATGAACAACACCTGCTTGCGCCGGTCCTGCTTGCCGTTCTTGCCGGCGCCCTTGTTGTGGGAAAGAAACCACAGACATGCTGGGATCTGCGTGTTGGCGAAAAGCTGCCCCGGTAGGGCGACCATGCACTCCACCACATCGCCTTTGACCATGGCGGCGCGCATGTCGCCTTCACCGCCGGTATTGGTGGTCATGGAGCCGTTGGCGAGCACGATGCCGGCTCGGCCCTCGGCCGACAGGCGGGCCAGCATGTGCTGCAGCCAGGCGTAGTTGGCGTTGCCGTCTGGCGGCACGCCGTATTTCCAGCGCGGGTCTTTGGGCAGTTTGTCGGCGCCCCATCCCTTGATATTGAAGGGCGGATTGGCCAACACGTAGTCAGCGCGCAAGTCCGGGTGCTGGTCGTTGTGGAAGGTATCGCCGTGGGATTGCCCCATGTCATAGTCGATGCCGCGAATGGCGAGGTTCATACACGCCAGTTTGCGCGTGGTCGCGGAGAGTTCCTGACCGTAGATGGCTGCCTGCCCCTTCTTGCCGCCGTGAGCTTCGATGAATCGCTCTGAATAGACGAACATGCCGCCCGAGCCACAGGCTGGGTCGTAGATGCGTCCTGCGAACGGCGCGAGGATTTCCACCAACACTGACACCACCGAGCGCGGCGTGTAGAACTGTCCGGCGCGCTGCCCTTCCGACAGGGCGAAGTTGCCGAGAAAGTATTCGTACACCTCGCCGAAGACATCACGGGACGTGTCCTGCTTGGGGTCGAACTTCATCTTGGCGACGATGCCCATGAGATCGCCCAGGACGCCATCTTCCAGCGGCAGACGGGCGAAGTCGCGGTAAAGCACGCCACGCAGCTTTTCGTTTTCCCGCTCGATGGCGGCCATGCCGTCATCCAGCAGCTTGCCGAGCTTGGGGTTGGCCGCCTGCTTGAGTAGATCGCCAAAGCGGGCTTCCTCGGGAATCCAGAACACGTTGTCCTGCTTGTAGGCGTCGCGATCTTCAGACAAGGCAGTGAAGGCGTCCTCGCGCATATCCTCCGGCATGAACAGATCCGATGCCGGATCGGCCAGTCGGGCACGGATCACTTCGCGCTGAGCCTCAAAGATGTCGCTCACGTATTTCAGGAACACCAGACCGAGCACTGGGAACTTGTACTCGGCGGCGGACATGGCCCCGCGTAGCTTGTTGGCGGAATCCCACAGCAGTTTCTTGAATTCGGTCTCGGTCATGCGACGGTTTCTCCCTGCAGCGCGGCGGGATTCTGCGGATAGCCTTCCCGCTCCAGCGCCAGATTCAATGTCACCCGAGAAATGCCAAAGTGCTTGGCAACCTCGGTCTTGGTCATGAGTGGATCGAGCAACATGGCGGCAGCCTTGCGCACATCCGCCTTGCTCATTTTGGCCTTGCGACCACCCTTGCGGCCACGCGCACGGGCAGCAGCCAGCCCGGCAACTGTGCGCTCCCGGATCAGGTTGCGCTCAAACTCGGCAAGGGCAGCGAAAACATGGAAGATCAGCTTGCCGCCTGCGTTGGTGGTGTCGATGCTTTCGGTCAGCGATTGAAAACCGACGCCCCGATCTTCCAGGGCATGAACGATTTCCACCAAGTCTTTGAGGGAGCGGCCAAGCCGGTCAAGCCGCCACACAACCAGGGTGTCCCCCTTGCGTAGCACCTTGAGGCAGGTTCCAAGCTCCGGCCTATCCCTGTCCTTGCCGGACTGCTTCTCCTGAAATACCTGCTCGCAACCAGCCCCGGCCAAGGCATCAAGCTGAAGCTCAGGTCGTTGGTCCTGAGTGGAAACACGGGCATAGCCGACGCGCATCAAACGCTCCTAATCTGTACATTGATAACTGTACCAGATTACTTTACGCGATTGATGCCGTTTGGATGAATTTTGATGTCGTTTTCAGAAGACGGCTGCACTGAACGTCAGAAGCCGACTGCACTATA
>CAZCOS010000055.1:0-14448 GCA_964500605.1 uncultured Sterolibacterium sp. | reverse complement strand
TCTCAACTTCGAGGAAGCCGTGATTGACCATGTAATTGCGGATCGACTGGATCATTCGGCTGCGCGCGACGAAGGTGAAGCGCGTCTGCTCGTTGGTCATCAGGTCGAGATAGCGGGCTCGGTATTTTTGTTCGACGTCGGTGAGTCCGTGAAATTTCTCCGGCAGCGGACGCAAGGATTTGGTCAGCAGGCGGATTTCGCTGGCCTGGATGGTCAGTTCGTTGGTCTTGGTGCGGAACAAGGTTCCCGTCACACCGATGATGTCGCCACTGTCCCAACGCTTGAAGTCGGCATGCGCGGCTTCACCGGTCTTGTCATTGCTGATGAAAACCTGGATGCGGCCAGAAAGATCCTGGAGGGTGGCGAAGCTGGCTTTGCCCATGACGCGTTTAAGCATGATGCGCCCGGCAACCTTGACTTCGATGGGTGTTGCCTCCAGCTCCTCCCGCGATTTTTCGCCATAGAACTCATCAATCTTTCCGGCAGTATTTTCACGGCGAAAATCATTGGGAAAGGCCTGGCCCGTGGCGCGCCATTCGGCAAGCTTGGCGCGACGTTCCGCGATGATGTGGTTTTCATCCTGAGGGGCGGGAAGGGTTTGTGATGGGGTCTGATCAGTCATGGCGACGAAAGAATGTAAGCGTAAAGCCGCAAATTTTCACCGATTTATCGCATTTTGAACAGAATGGAACACAAAATCGGGGCGTGTTTTCCTGATTCTGACTTGCTTTCTTGCCCCGGGTTTGTGTCAGCCGCTCTGGCAAAGTGCCACAAACCTGCCCGCTCGGTGTCAAATCGGGCAGCGAAACACATCAGCCTGCCTTGGTGTCAGTTGCACAGAGTAGATCGCTTATCATCCCGCTCATGGGCGAATTTTTGCGAATCTACGAACGACTGCGACGCTTTCCCGGAGGACGGTGGTTGTTTGGCCGTGGCGTGGGATGGCGCGCGCCCTATTTTTCTTCCATTCGCCCCTATGTGGCGGAATATTGCCCTGGATATGCCGAAGTGCAAATAAACGATAGATTCCGAACGCGTAATCACATCGGAACGATACACGCCATTGCCTTGTGCAATCTGGCGGAATTGTGCGCCGGGCTGGTCATGGATTCGATCACATCGTCCCCCCTGCGCTGGATTCCAAAGGGGATGCAGGTTCGTTATTTGCGCAAGGCACGCGGCAGGGTAACGGCCCGTTGCCAGTTCGGCGAAACATTACCGAAAGTAGATCGGGTTACGCCGACTGATTTCATCGAATCCGTCACCCTGGAGGTCGAAATCCAGGACCTCTCAGGGCAGCAGGTCTGCATTGCCCACATCGAGTTCCACCTTTCGATACGGCCGGAATGTCGTTCCAACTTTCTTTCGATTTGAGCGTCTTTGTCATGAATAAAATCAATCCTTCTCGTGTTTTTGGTCCCTTCCGCTCTGTTGAGCGCATTCTGGAGGGGCGTGAAGTGACGGACGGCGATGGGGTACGCATCCGTCGTCTGCTTACTGGAAAATGGCAGAAGCGGCTTGACCCTTGGTTGATGCTGGACATTTTTCGAAGTCATGACCCGCGTGATTACATCGGTGGTTTTCCGGATCACCCACATCGTGGATTCGAGACCATTACGGTCATGTTTTCAGGCCGGATGTTGCACAAAGACAGTGCAGGGCACGAAGGCTTGCTGGAAAGCGGGGGCGTGCAGTGGATGATCGCCGGACGTGGCGTGATTCACTCTGAAATGCCGCAGCAGCAAAATGGGCTGATGGAAGGGGTGCAGCTCTGGCTCAACCTGCCTGCCGCCGAAAAAATGTCCCCGCCTTGGTATCGCGATTTCCAGTCCCATGAAATCCCGGAATATCGCACCCAGGAGGACGTGTCCGTCCGAGTGATTGCCGGTGAAAGTCACGGAATAAAAGGTGCCATGCAACGCCCCGTGACCCAACCACTGTATCTGGACATCCATCTGCCTGCGGGTCGCCTGTTTGACCATCACTTACCCGTTTCACACCATGCTTTTATTGTCGTTGTTCACGGAGAAATCGAGGTGGAAGGGGATGAAGCAGGGGCACAGTGTGTTCGTGAAAACGAATTGGCCATTCTTGACCAGAACTCTGCTGCCATAGGGGCCACAGGGGCTACAGGGGTCCGGTTCCGAGCGAAAACCGAAAGCCGATTGCTGCTCATCGCTGGCTGCCCCTTGGGTGAGCCTATCGTTTCGCACGGGCCTTTTGTCATGAATACTGAAAAAGAGATCCAGCAGGCTTTTGTCGATTATCGATCGGGACGGTTCGGACAATGAGGCTGAGGCTTTGTGACATTTCAACTTAAAACTTCAGTTTTTGGGCCAGCAAGGAATCCGAAATGAACCACACTCCCTCTCAAAATCCGTCCTCTTCCATGGAAATGCTCGAATTTTCCCTGCAGGGCTTGCGCTGCGCGAACTGTGCGGCGCGGGTGGAAAAGGCCCTCAATGAAATCCCCGGGGTCGAAGCGGCGGTAAATTTCGCTAGCGAGAAGGCTTACATTCGCCAGATCGGAGAAAGTGCTAGTCGTCAGTCGCCGGAAGCCCTCATCGCAGCCATCGTCGCCTTGGGCTATAAGGCCACGCCGTCCGGACAGGACAGCCATGCCGCCGAGCAGGCGCGCAAACAGGCGGATTTTCAAGCTGAATTGCGACAGTTCTGGATTGCTGCTGCACTCACGCTTCCGCTCGTGTTGCAGATGGGGGCCATGTTCAGCGGCGCATCCCATGCGGGCAGCCACGATGTATTGCCGCGGTGGCTACAGTTCCTACTGGCAACACCGGTACAGCTCTGGATCGGGCGGCGATTCTATATTGGTGCCTGGCACGCCTTGCGCGGCGGTAGTGGCAATATGGATGTGCTGGTCACGCTGGGAACGGGAATGGCCTGGCTATTCAGCACGGTGGTGCTGTTTCTCGGGCTGGAAGAACAGCATGTTTATTTTGAAGCCTCCGCCTCGGTCATCACCCTCGTCCTGCTGGGGAAAATTCTCGAGTCGCGCGCCAAGGCGGGGGCTTCCGCCGCACTGGATGCACTCATTCGTTTGCAACCTCAAACGGCCAGAGTGGAAAAAAACGGAGAAATCGTGGAAATGCCCGTGACCGGCATGCTTCCTGGCGATGTCTTCATCGTTCGACCGGGTGACAGCGTCCCGGTGGATGGCGAAATTCTCTCTGGCGAATCCACCCTCAATGAAGCCATGCTGACCGGCGAGAGTCTGCCCATCGCCAAATCAGCGGGAGATTCAGTCTATGCCGCAACGATCAATGGCGAAGCACTGCTGAGGTGCAAGGCGACGGGTGTGGGCAGCCATACCCGTCTGGCTGGCATCATTCGACTGGTCGAGGAGGCGCAGGGGTCCAAGGCCCCCGTGCAGCGTCTGGCTGATCGGGTTGCCGCCGTTTTTGTACCCGGCGTTGTTCTGGTTGCTGCGCTCACTTTTCTCGGGTGGTGGTTTCTGGCTGGTGATTTCCCCAATGCGCTCATCAATGCCGTTGCCGTGCTGGTCATTGCCTGTCCTTGCGCACTGGGACTGGCTACACCCACGGCCATTATGGTTGGAACAGGGCGGGGCGCGCGCGAGGGCATTCTCGTGCGAGATGCCGAAGCTCTGGAAATGGCCGGACGAGTCCGGCTACTTGCCGTGGATAAAACCGGCACACTGACCCAAGGCAAGCCCGTTGTGACTGACGTTCTGCCCGCCACCGGTGTCGCAACCGATGATCTTCTTCATGTTGCCGCCACGCTTGAACAAGGAGCCAGCCACCCGCTGGCCCTGGCGGTACTGAACTACGCCGGTCAGGCAGGGCTTAGGCCCGGAACGTCTGTTGATCTGTTAGTTTTGCCCGGAAAGGGAGTGCGCGGCAAAGTGGAGGGTCGGTCTTGCCTGCTGGGTTCGCTCAAATTTTTTGCGGAGGAGGGACTTTCTTTGCCTGTTTTGCCACAGGCTGCGGCGCGTAGCTTCATTGCCGTCGCGCGTGACGGGCAGACGCTGGGCGTTCTCGCCGTGGCCGACCCCATACGGCCCACTACACCGAAGGCCATTGCTCGTCTCAAGTCACAAGGAATCGAGGTTGTTATGCTGAGCGGCGACAACGCACAAACCGCGGCCGCCGTTGCACAAGAAGCGGGGATAACCCGTTTTCAGGCCGAATTGCTCCCTGAAGACAAAACCCGAGCCGTGACAGGCCTCAAGACGGAAGCCGCCCGGCAGAAAGCCGCCGTCGGCATGGTCGGTGACGGCATCAACGACGCACCGGCACTGGCTGTAGCGGATGTCGGTTTTGCCATGGGGGGCGGTTCCGATGTGGCCATGAAAACGGCGGGCATTACCCTCATGCAGGATGACCTGCTTCACGTCGCCGAGGCCATCGCGCTTTCCCGTGCTACGCTCTCAAAAATCCGGCAAAATCTGTTTTTTGCCTTTTTTTACAATGTGTTGGGAATTCCGCTGGCGGCTTTCGGGATGCTCGATCCGGTTGTGGCAGGAGCAGCCATGGCTTTGAGTTCGGTGTCTGTCGTCACCAACTCGTTGCTGTTGCGGCGCAGATGACACCCTCTACCCGGTTTGAGAGAACGCCGAGACTTGTTTTTCAGGTTCGCTTGCGTATAATCCGCGCCTTCTTCAGCGGGCGATTAACTCAGCGGTAGAGTGCCACCTTCACACGGTGGAAGTCAGTGGTTCGAACCCACTATCGCCCACCACCCCTGCCATCCCCCCATCTCAGGGCGAACGGTTTCTAGGTTTAACCCTCGCCACACCGGATCAATCACTTTGTTGTTCCGGTGATGTTGGTTTTTCAGCAGTTCGCTTTTATTGCGTCTGCTCAATCCCCTTCGAGGTAAGCCGCCAGGCGGGTGATGTCGACATCCAGGAAATCACGCAAGGACAGCACGCCGATAGGTTTTTTTTCCTCTTCCGAGGAAATGATGGCGACGTGACGGAAGTCAAATTGACGCATGGTATTGAAAGCGTCGAGGAGTGTGCGATCCGGCGTCAGCGCGACGGGGTTGCGGGTCATGACTTCATGCAATTTTGTTCGAACCGGGTCGCGTCCTTCGGCCAGCACGCGGCTTAAGGCATCGTTTTCGGTGAAAATGCCGATCAGATGATGGTCGCGCTCGATGAGAACGGCGGGGCGGTGCTCGCGGATCATCCAATGGACGGCATCACGCACATTCATTTCTGGTGAAGCGATCAACGCATTTTGGCCAAGAATCAGCTCTTCAATCCGTTTTCTGGTCATGGTGTTCCCGTGAATCAGAAGCGCAGGGCTGCGGTCAGCGAAGCGACTTCTTCTGCGGATTTTTCGAGTATCTCACTCAATGTTTCGTCACCGACGATATGGTCGATCAAGGAAGGGGAAAGGTTTTCCGAACCTTCTTCGGCGTATTGATTGAGCGGTGAGGCGACGGGTGCCAGATGATTGGCCAGGAGGAGGGTGTCGCCCAGTGTAACGGGAGGGAGGCTGAGAAAGCCGTTCCAGTGTGCTTCGACGGCCTCAACAACCGTGGTGGGGACGGACAGGCGTTTGAGCACGGCCCGGCCAACTTCCTGTTCACCGTATTCGACCCATTCGGAAGGGTCGCCATCGAGCAAGCCGGGGAAGTCGTGCATGCGGGAAAGCAGATAAAAGCCGCCAACTTCATGCACGATGGCGGCAAACATGGCGATATTGGGATCGAGAAAGGTGACACGTTCGGCAATCAGATGAGAAAGCGAGGTGACGTGCGCGGTATGTTCCCAGAGCTGATTGGCCATGGCCGCCACCCGGGGCTCGTTGATGAGGCTGGCGAACTGCCGGGCCACAACGGCCATCGCCAGGGCATGCAGCGTGCGAAAGCCCAGGCGATTGACCGCACTACGGACATCGGCGATTTCGCTGCCCGTACGGTTATAGGCGGCAGAATTGGCAATGGCCACAATGCGTGCCGAAAGCAGGGGCTCGGTCATTACCAGCTTGGTCACGCCTTGAATGTGGCAATCCGGGTCGCCCAAAGCCTGCTGGATTTTCAATGCGGCATCGATGTTGGTCGGGAAAATGAGTTCCCCGCGCACAGCTTGCGCAGCGATGGTTTTGAAGGTCTCGATTCGATCCATGACGCGGATAATAACCGCCAAATGAGTCCGGCGTATAGATGAGGTGGATGAATGCGATTGAGCCTTTCATATCGAGCTCCATACGCACCGAAAAATCGCTCACTCGAAAGTTTCCAGCTGCGGTTTCAAGGATAATCCCCTCTCTTTCTTGCCCTCCAACAGGCTCCTTTCATGTCGCCCGTGCTGGATTCTTCCGGATTACCCGTTTCTCCTGCCTTGCGTCGCAGTGCCTTGGTCATTGCCTTGATTGCTCCGCTGGCGGCCATTCATCTTCACCTGGTTCCCGCGTTACTGACGGGTTTGCTGATTCATGTGCTGGTTCATGCGCTGGCCCCGGTCCTGGAGCGGCGACTTTCCAGCCATACGGCGCGGCTTGTTTCCGCCGTGTTGTTCAGCACGCTGCTTGTGGCCTTGGTCACTTTGGTCACCCTGGGGGTGACTGCCTTTATTCATAGCAATGCAGGCAGCCTGCCTGCGTTGATGAAGAAAATGGCGGAAATCCTTGAATCTTCCCGTACCTGGCTTCCGGATTGGGCGGATCAACATCTTCCAGCGGACCCGGTAGAACTGCAATCGCGTGCGGCGGACTGGCTTCGCGCCCACGCCGGGGAGCTGCAGCGGGCGGGTGGTGAAACCCTTCGTGGTCTGGCCCACGCATTGATCGGCATGGTCGTTGGTGCTTTGCTGGCCTTGCGGGATGTGGCATTTCCCCAAAATGGTGGCCCGCTGGCCCGTGCGCTTTCGGTTCATGCCGGGCGATTCACCGAGGCTTTCCGGCAAGTTGTTTTTGCCCAGGTTCGGATCGCCGCCATCAATGCCTTTCTGACCGGCTTGTATCTTGTGGTTGGACTCGAGCTTTTCGGGATCAAGCTGCCGCTGGCAAAAACTCTGGTTGTGCTGACTTTTGTTGCCGGGCTGATCCCTATTGCGGGCAACCTGATCTCGAACACCGTCATTTTCATCATCAGCCTGTCGCATTCCCTTGAACTGGCCCTGTTTTCCCTGGCTTTTCTGGTTGTGTTGCACAAGCTCGAATACTTCCTCAACGCCCGCATCGTCGGTAGCCACATCAAGGCCCATGCTTGGGAATTGTTGCTGGCCATGTTGATCATGGAAGCCACTTTCGGCCTGGCTGGCTTGCTGCTGGCTCCGATTTACTATGCCTTTCTCAAGGCAGAACTCGCTGCATACGAACTAATCTGAACATCGTCTAAATCGCCCTGAAACACGGAGAATCCGCATCCATGGCCACATCCCCCGAAAACACCAGCATGGCAGTGTTTTGTGATTTTGAGAACGTCGCCCTGGGCGTTCGCGACGCCAATTACGAAAAATTCGACATCAAGCTGGTGCTCGAACGTCTCTTGCTCAAGGGCAGTATCGTCGTCAAAAAAGCCTATTGCGACTGGGAGCGTTACAAGAGCTTCAAGGGCATCATGCACGAAGCCAATTTCGAGCTCATCGAAATCCCGCACCTTCGCATGTCCGGCAAGAATTCGGCCGATATTCGCCTGGTCGTCGATGCGCTCGATCTTTGCTACACCAAGTCGCACGTCAATACCTTCGTCATCGTCAGCGGTGACTCGGATTTTTCTCCGCTGGTCTCCAAGCTGCGCGAAAACGCCAAGCAGGTCATCGGCGTGGGCGTCAAGCAATCCACCTCGGATCTGCTGATTGCCAACTGCGACGAATTCATCTTTTACGACGACCTCGTGCGGGAAGTGCGCCGCCAGGCACGGCGCGAACGCAGTAACGGCGAGACACAAAACACGCCGCGCCGCACACCCGAGGAAGAACAACGCCGTAAGGAAGACCTCGAAAAACGCCGCAGCCAGGCCATCGAAATCGCCGTGGAAACACTCGAAGCTCTGGTGGCAGAGCGCGACGATGGTGGAAAAATCTGGGCCTCGGTGCTCAAGCAGGCCATCAAGCGGCGCAAACCCGATTTCAATGAAAACTACTATGGTTTCCGCACCTTTGGCAATCTCATCGAAGAAGCCCAGACACGCGGCTTGCTGGATTTCGGGCGGGATGAAAAATCCAACACCTACGTCTTCCGCGCCAGCGGCGAGCGGCCCGTACCTCCTGCCGCGCCCGCTCGGGATGCCCAGCCCCTGCCAGCTTCCGGGGCCCTTGTGCAAATCGAAACCACCTCGCAGCCCAATCAGGAAACACCGGTAACGGAAGCCGCAAACGAAACCCCGCCCGCCGTCGTGTCTGTCCCGGAACCGAAACCCGAATCTGACCCCGGCACTGAATTGGCTAAATCAGCCGAATCCACCGAATCCACCGACTCCATCGAATCCGCCGCACCGCCCCAAAAAAGACAAGGAGGGCTGGGCGCGCGCAAACCCGCCCGTCAGGTGGCCAAAGAAAACCGGGGAACCCGCCAAAAAGCAGCCCCCGAACAACCCGTATCAGCTCCCGCTGCGCCCCAGCCTCCTGCCGAAGCCTTCCCTGTCACGCCACCGGACGATGCTGCTGCCCTGCCGCAGGCCCAGGCTAGCGCGCCGGAGGCTTTGCCCAAGAAAAAACCGGCCACCCGCCCACGTCGCCCCCGCAAGCCTGCCGCCGGGAAGGAAAAAGCCGGGGAAAACAGTACAAAGAGCGAAGACTGATCGTCCCGACTGCTAAAATCCACCGCCTTATCCGTCCGTATTTATTGAACAAGCCGCCATGAACAGCGCCGAAATCCGCCAGAAATTCCTCGACTTTTTCGCCTCCAAAGGCCACACCATCGTCCCTTCCAGTCCGCTGGTTCCGGGCAACGACCCGACCCTGCTGTTTACCAACTCCGGCATGGTGCAGTTCAAGGATGTCTTTACCGGCAAGGATAAACGTCCCTACACCCGGGCAACCTCCTCGCAGCGCAGTTTGCGGGCGGGTGGCAAGCACAACGATCTGGAAAACGTTGGCTATACGGCGCGTCACCACACTTTCTTTGAAATGCTGGGCAATTTCAGCTTTGGCGATTATTTCAAGCGCGATGCCATCCTTTACGCCTGGGAATTGCTGACAAAGGTCTATCAGCTGCCTGCGGAAAAGCTGTGGGTCACCGTCTATGCCGAGGATGACGAAGCCTATGACATCTGGGCGAAGGACGTCGGTGTGCCGATCGAACGCATTGTTCGCATCGGCGACAACAAGGGCGCGAAATACGCTTCCGACAACTTCTGGCAAATGGCCGACACGGGCCCTTGCGGCCCTTGCAGCGAGATTTTCTTCGATCATGGCCCGGAAGTCTGGGGTGGCCCTCCGGGTTCGCCCGACGAAAGCGGCGATCGTTACATCGAAATCTGGAATCTCGTTTTTATGCAGTTCAACCGCGACGAGGCGGGCATTTTGCACCCTCTGCCCAAACCCAGCGTCGATACCGGCATGGGGCTGGAGCGTATTGCCGCCGTGCTTCAGCATGTGCACAGCAACTACGAAATCGACCTCTTTCAGCTTCTCATCAAGGCAGCCGCCCGTGAGACGCATTGCGCCGACCTGAGCAATAACTCGCTGAAAGTCATCGCCGACCACATTCGCGCCTGCTCTTTCATGGTGCTCGACGGCATCCTTCCCGGCCCGGATGGTCGAGGCTATGTCCTGCGCCGCATCATCCGCCGTGCCATCCGTCACGGCTACAAGCTCGGCCAGAAAAAGCCTTTCTTCTTCAATCTGGTCGAAGACCTCTGTCAGGCTATGGGGCAGGCCTACCCCGATCTCGTTACCCAAAAGGAACGGGTTGCCGCCGTGCTGCGTCAAGAGGAAGAACGCTTTGGCGAAACCATCGAACATGGCATGGAAATTTTGGAAGCTGCTCTCAAGCCAGGCCTGAAAACGCTCGACGGCGAGACGGCCTTCAAACTCTACGACACCCACGGCTTTCCGTTTGATTTGACCGCCGACATCTGCCGCGAGCGCGAGATGAGCATCGACGAGGATGGCTTCAACGTGGCCATGGAACGCCAGCGCGACATGGCGCGGGCCGCATCGAGCTTCAAGATGAAAGGCAGTGTCGAATACGACGGCGCATCGACCTGTTTTCAGGGCTACGACTCGCTGGAAGAAGAAGCGACCGTGCTTGCCCTCTACCGTGACAGCGTTCGCGTCAACGAGCTCAATGCGGGCGAAAATGGCATCGTCGTTCTCGATAACACGCCTTTTTATGCCGAGTCCGGCGGGCAGGTGGGTGATTGCGGCGAGCTCGTGCGGGGTGCTGTCTGCACCACACTCTTTGAAGTCAGCGACACACAAAAAATCCAGGCCGACGTATTCGGCCATCAGGGCACACTGAAGGCCGGGACGTTGGCGGTTGGCGAAAAAGTCACGGCCCGGGTGAATGCCGCAGCCCGCATGCGTGCGCAATGGAACCACTCCGCCACACACCTGCTGCACGCTGCCTTGCGTGAAGTGCTGGGTACGCATGTGCAACAGAAAGGTTCCCTGGTAGACCCGCAGCGCACCCGCTTCGATTTCTCCCATCCACAGGCGATGACCGCCGGGGAAATCACCCGGGTCGAAGCCCTGGTTAATCGCGAAATTCGCCGGAATGTCGAGGTCAGCGCAAAACTCATGTCCTACGACAACGCCATCAGTGCCGGAGCCATGGCCCTGTTTGGCGAAAAATATGGCGATGAGGTGCGCGTGATCGGCATGGGCGCGTACTCCACAGAACTGTGCGGCGGAACTCACGTCCAGCGCACAGGCGACATTGGCCTGTTCAAGATCATCACCGAAGGCGGCGTGGCGGCCGGGGTGCGCCGCATCGAAGCCGTAACCGGCGAAGGCGCGCTGGACTACATCCAGCAACTCGAAACCCAGTTGAGCGACATCGCCGCCCAGATCAAGGCCCCGCCCCAGGAAGCGGCCACGCGTGTAGCCAGCGTACTGGAAGAAACCCGCGCGCTGGAAAAGGAACTGACTCGTCTCAAGTCAAAGCTGGCCGCCGCCCAAGGTGAAGACCTGCTCGGGCAAGCCGTCGACATCAAGGGTGCCAAGGTACTTGCCGCCACACTGGAAGGTGCGGATGCCAAGGCCCTGCGCGAAACACTCGACAAACTCAAGGACAAGCTCGGCTCGGCCGCCATCGTTCTGGGCAGTGTGGCCGAAGGTAAAGTCACCCTGATCGCGGGTGTGACGACCGACCTGCATGGCAAGGTCAAGGCCGGAGAACTCGTCAACGCCGTCGCCCAGCAAGTCGGCGGCAAGGGGGGGGGGCGGCCCGACATGGCCCAGGCCGGCGGCAACCAGCCAGAAAAACTCGCTGCAGCACTAGCTTGCGTCAAGGGCTGGGTTGAACAGCGGCTTTGATTACTGCCCGCGCTGCGCCACACCGCTAGTCCGGCAAATCATCGGCGGCGCGCAGCGCGGCGTTTGCACGGCTGCAGGCTGTGGCTTCGTTCACTGGGACAATCCCGCTCCGGTCGTGGCCGGGCTCGTCGAATACCGTGGCCGGATACTGCTGGCCCGCAACCGTGCCTGGGCAGAAGGCAGCTTTGGCCTCATCACCGGTTTTCTCGAACGCGAGGAATCCCCAGAAGACGCCGTGGCCCGCGAAGTGCACGAAGAAGTCCGTCTTGTGGCATCCAGAACGAACCTGATCGGTGTCTATCCCTTCCCGCGCAAGCATGAAATCATCATCGCTTATCACGTCGTGGCCGACGGGGAGGTCGTTCTCAATGAAGAACTTGTCGAATATCGCCTGATCCCACCGGAAAAACTGAAAGCCTGGGACTACGGCACGGGTCTTGCGGTACGGGACTGGCTGGCCGGAAGGGAAAATTCCTCTCACCCTTCCAGCGCGGCACTGCTGCGAAGCGAATGCGGCGAGCGTAGCGAAGCCATCCCATCCCGAAATGACTCAGCCTGACCCGGATCAATTCCCCTCCCATGGAGGGGGGCGAAGGGCAGGGTGGTAGAAAGGCCGAATAAGACATCGCGTGAAGGCGTGCACCTCCGTCAGACTGCGGCTGCTCTGGGACGAATTGAAGCCCGCCAAAATCCTGAAAGCCCTGGGCTGTTAGAATCCACCGCTTTCGCCTATGCACCGGCATCATTTCGGGCGGGTGCGAGACTTTTCCTTCTGGTGTTCTTTTTTCAATGGACAATCTGATTCTGGCTCTGGCGATCAATGCCTTGCCGGTTGTTTTTGCCATCACCCTGCATGAAGCGGCTCACGGTTATGTGGCACGGTATTTTGGGGATCCGACGGCCTGGCAGGCGGGGCGGATCAGCCTGAATCCGTTGCGCCATGTGGACCCGGTCGGTACTTTGCTGGTTCCGGCACTGCTTTTGCTGGTCAGCCAGGGCGGTTTGCTGTTTGGCTGGGCGAAGCCGGTTCCTGTTGATTTCAGTCGTCTGCGTCGGCCCAAGCAGGACATGCTTTGGGTGGCGGCGGCCGGGCCAGGGGTGAATCTGCTGATGGCTTTGGGCTGGGCGGCATTCATCAAGGTGATCGTGCTGACGGCTGCGCCGGGGGATGCGACGGCGGCCTTGTGGGTGAAGATGGGTGTAGCCGGGGTCAGCATCAATGCCGTGCTGATGCTGCTCAATCTTCTCCCGATTCCGCCGCTGGATGGCGGGCGCATCATGGTGAGTCTGCTGCCGCATCCCTGGGCCTGGAAGTTTTCACGCATTGAACCCTATGGTTTCATCATCCTGCTGGCCTTGCTCTTTACACATCTGCTGGACAAAATCCTTCTACCGCTGCGACAGGGTTTCCTCTTCCTGCTGAGCCGCTTGTTCAATTTCTGAGTTTTCTGATTCTTGACCTGATACCTATGTACGCTGAAAAAGTTCTTTCTGGCATGCGTCCAACCGGGCGTTTGCATCTTGGCCACTATCACGGCGTGCTGAAAAACTGGATCCAGCTTCAGCACGAATATCCCTGTCTCTTCTTTGTGGCGGATTGGCACGCGCTGACGACGACTTACGACGAGCCGGGCACGATTGCGGAGAATGTCTGGGAAATGGTCATTGACTGGCTGGCTGCAGGTGTGGACCCTGGCCGATCGACGCTTTTCATCCAGTCGCGCGTACCGGAACATGCCGAGCTGCACCTGCTTCTTTCGATGATGACGCCGCAAGGCTGGCTCGAACGGGTGCCGACTTACAAGGATCAGCAGGAAAAGCTCACGCACAAAGATCTGACGACTTACGGTTTTCTGGGTTACCCGCTGTTGCAGGCGGCTGATATTCTCATTTACCGTGCCGACAAGGTTCCGGTTGGGGAAGATCAGGTACCGCACATCGAATTCACCCGCGAAATTGCTCGCCGTTTCAATCATCTTTATGGCCGTGAGCCCGGATTTGAAGAAAAGGCGGAGGAGGCCATCAAGCGGTTGGGCAGCAAACGTGCGCGGCGTTACGAGGAATTGCGCACACGCTATCAGGAACGCGGCGAGGAAGAGGCCCTCGAACAGGCCCATGTGCTGCTGAACGAAACCCAGAGCATCTCTCTGGGTGACCGCGAGCGGCTGTTCGGCTATCTTGAAGGCGGCGGGAAGATGATTCTCGTTGAACCCGACGCACTGCTGACCGAGGCAGCACGGATGCCGGGGCTGGATGGTCAGAAAATGTCGAAATCCTATGGCAACACCATCGCCCTGCGCGAAGACCGTGAGAGCGTGACGAAGAAAATCCGCACGATGCAAACCGACCCGCAGCGGGTACGACGCACCGACCCGGGCGACCCGGAAAAATGCCCGGTGTGGCAGTTCCATCTCGTCTATTCGGATGAGGCCACCAAAGAATGGGTGCAAAAGGGCTGTCGCAGTGCGGGCATCGGTTGTCTGGAATGCAAACAGCCGGTGATCGATGCCGTGCTCAAGGAACAGGAACCCATGCACGAACGGGCACAGGTCTATCTGGACGACCCGCAACTCGTGCGCAACATCATTGCGGATGGCTGCGAGAAGGCAAGAAGACAGGCGCAAGAAACCATGCGCGATGTCCGCGAAGCCATGGGACTGGATTACTCGTGACGCAAGTGCAGGTGGGGCAGGCGGGGCAGGCAGAGCAGATGTCGATGGAACAGCTTGAGTCTGCGCCAACGGATATCGCACCGCCCCCAGAAGCAGTAGCCGAAAGCGAAGCGGCGGAACATGCGCCCAAGGTCTACGGCGAACGGCTGCTGGAGCTTCCCCGTGACCTTTACATTCCCCCCGACGCGCTGGAAGTCATTCTCGACTCCTTCGAAGGGCCGCTGGATCTGCTGCTTTACCTCATCCGCCGGGCCAATGTCGATGTGCTCGACATCGCCATGGCCCCGCTGACGGCGCAATATCTGGAATATGTCGAGGCGATGCGCCAGCGCAATCTGGAACTGGCGGCGGAATATCTGCTGA
>CAZCOS010000054.1:0-14571 GCA_964500605.1 uncultured Sterolibacterium sp. | reverse complement strand
CTTGGCGGCCTGGACCAGTTTGGTCCGCGCCACTTCCAGCAAACGACTGTCGGTGAACACCGAACCGCTGCGCATCTCCTTCTACAAATCGACCGCCACCTTCCTGCGCGCCTATGCCGCCATTGCCAAGAACCTTGAAGAGGCAGGATATTCAGCGGCTGATATTGCTGCACTCGAAAAAGAGATCGAGTTCTACAGCGACACCCGCACGGCAATCAAAAAACATGCAGGCGAAGAGCTGGACATCAAGCCCTATGAGGCGGATATGCGCCACCTCATCAACACCTACATTCAGGCAGACCCGGCTGAAGAGCTGGGAAATCTCAGCGTGCTCTCACTGACCGAGCTGATCATCGAAACTGGCATTCACGACGCCATTGCCAAGAAGCTCAACCAGAAGGGCAAGTTGTCAAAAAATGCGATTGCCGAGGGCATCATCAACAACGTGCGTAAATCCTTGCGATGCAGGAGTTCCTGGATGTGGGCAAGATAACGCTCCCATTGATCCGGATTTTTCTGCTGACAGGTTTCTCCCAACCGTTTCAGCTCACGACCCAGAAAACCCTGTTCCGGACTGACACTGGCAGTGCTGCACAGCGCGTACCAGTCAACAGCCGACAAGGAACTGGATTCGCTCAGGCTAAGATACAGGTGATGCAGGCTGGTTTGCAGTAAAGGCCCGTCGCGCCCCGTGGTGACCGGGTCAATCAGGCAGTGACCGCGCAGAGCGGATTTTTTCAGCCTACGCCATGAGTCTATTTGGTCGCGCCCAGGACAGCCTGACGCACGTTCTGGTCAGCGAAGGCTATGAGAATCTGCCTGGTTTCTGGTTTCCTGCGAACGATCCAGCACATCGTTATCTGGACAACCGTGGCCAGACCCTGGATGCCAGCCTCGCCCAAGTGACCCTGGCCCCCATTCCTTTCATCCGCCACCGTCTCAACCTGCCCAAGATCCTGCTGCAACAGGGGGAGTCGGTCAATTTTGCCGAACTGGTCCAGCTCATCAACCTGGGCGAAAACCCTCATTCACTGGGATTGACAGTGGATCTGCCCGGTCGGGCCATCCGCATCAACGATCGCAGCAGCAAAATCCAACTGGCTTTCGCGCCCAGCCTGATTGACCTGGCCTTCTTCACCGTACTGGCACGCGCCACACTAGAAGAAGAAACCGACTACAAACGGCCCGGTGCAGGCCAGGCAGACCTTGGGCTGGCCCGTTCGATTGTCGACGAACTACTGCTCATCAACCAGAAAGCCTCTCTGGGACGCGGCCTACCTGAAGACATCGACCTGCTGATCGATACGGACCAGGTCAGCCAGAGCAGTCTGGAGAGTCTGCGCAAGGGTGCCACCCACACCTGGTTCGACACCCGACGCAACAAATTGCAGGATCTGCTGGCCGAGCAGCTCCCGGAAAGTCTGTTGCGCTGGATACTCCCCAGCATCATCTGGACGGATGATGGCCAACGCCTGGCCCTGAAGGAAGGCGAACGCAACCCCAAGGGCGGCGGCTACGGCATTCCGCTGCCCAGGGGGCAGATCGTTTTGCTGGAGCCATGAAAATGAATGAACCGCGCTTCAACCCTGTAGCCCATCTGATGGAGATGCATGCAACATGATGCAATTTACTGCACCCAAAACGCTGTCTGCCCACTACCGCCTGACCACGCCCCTATTTCTGGGGGGTGAGAACCAGCATGCCGATGACAAGCAGTTTCGCAATGCCTCGTTCAAGGGCGCGTTACGCTTCTGGTGGCGCGCGCTGAACTGGGGCAAGATGATCAAAGAGGCTCAGGGGGACCAAAACGAGGCCCTCAAACGGCTCCACGACGAAGAAGGAATGATCTTCGGCCTGGCCAGCGATGGTAAAGACTCGCGCCAAAGCGCATTTACCTTGCACAGCACGCTGGACAAGGTGACCCGGCAGGACAAACACACCGAGCTCGGCGCAGTCAGTTATCTGCTGGGTCAAGGTCTGTATCACTTCAAGAACGGTGTGTTGCGCCCTTGTCTGGAAGGCGGCCATGTAGATATCCGACTTGAGTTCAAGCCTCAAACCACGGTCACACAGATTGCCTCCGTGGAGCAGGCACTCATCGCCCTGGGGCTGTTTGGCGGTCTGGGCAGTCGGGCACGGCGGGGGCTGGGTTCGCTCTCGCTGGAGGAAGTGACGGGAGGCGATGGCCAAGCACGCCGATTCACCACGATGGACGCCATCCGAAGCTTCATCGCCGGTCTGGATTTTTCCGCCCCCGGCCTCCCGCCTTACTCTGCCTTCAGCCAGGCAACACGCATCGATCTTTCCCTGCAAGGCGATTCCGCCCTCCGGACACTGGCCGCCGTCAATACCGAAATGCAGCTTTATCGCAGCTTCGGCCAGAATGGCCGGGTAGGTCATCAGCCCGCCCGGCGCAACTTTGTCGACGACCACGATAACGTACTGGCCGCCACTCAAAGGCAACCACTGAATGCACTACCCAGAAGAGCGGTCTTCGGCCTGCCGCACAACTATTTTTTTTCAGGCACCAAGGCCAAGGTCGACATCAACCCCAGCGGTGAAGGCCGGCGTGCCTCTCCCCTGCTGATTCACATCCACGCACTGGAAGGCGGCCAGTTTGCCGCCATCCAGACACTCCTGCCTGCCGTCTTTCTCGGACCGGACATGACGGTCGACATCAAAACGAACAGCCCCCAAACCCTGCGCAACACCGATGTAGATTACATCGTCATCAGAAATTACCTGGACGGTTTTGCAAACCGGAAAACCTTGAGGACAGAACACCGTGACTGATTCCAGACCTTCCATTTTTCAATTCACCCTCGGCCCGGTGCAGGGCTTTGTGGCACAGGCCCGGCGCACGCGCGATTTCTGGGCCGGCTCCTTCATCCTTTCCTGGCTTTCCAGCGTCGCCATTGCCGCCATCGAAAAACAGGGCGGGAAAATCCAGTTTCCCGTTCCAGACGAAGGCTACATGCGCACGCTGACGGGGCAAGGCGATGCCACGGAAGCCTGGCCCCAGCAAGGCAGCATCCCCAACCGCTTTCTGGCCACCACGGCCCAGGTTCCCGCCGGCTTTCATCCCGAGTGGGTCGCACAAGCCGTCAAGGCCGCCTGGCTGGAACTGGCGCGTGAAGTCTGGCAGGGCGATCTGCAACATCTCGCTGGCAGCGTAACCGAAACCATCTGGCAGCGGCAGATCAACAACTTCTGGGAAATTTCCTGGGTACTTTCCGACACCCTCGAGCCCGGCCTGCTGGACCGGCGCAAGAGCTGGCGCAACCCGGTGCTGCCGGAAGAGCCCGGGCACAAATGCATGGTCATGGACGGCTGGCAAGAGCTCTCCGGAGAAAGTGCCACCCAGCTTGGCAAGGTCAATGCATTCTGGGCCGAACTCGCCGCAGGCAAGGCAACCGGGCTCGCCTCCGACCTCGGCAGCGGGCAGGAACATCTTTGCGCCCTGGCCTATATCAAGCGACGCTTTTCCCGCTACTTCAAGCGCGTTGCAGTGGAGCTGCCCCACTGTGGCGGCAAGGTGCATGGCTGGCCGGTACCCAGTGCCGTGCCATCGGTTGCCTTCCTCGCCGCAGCACCCTGGCTGAGTGAAGCCATCCGCCGTGCGCCGCAGGCATTCGAGTCGTTTCATGAAGCCGCCCGCAAGCTGGTTGATTACGCAGAAGCCTCGCATGTCGGTGTCGGGCACGGCGCACAATCCGGCTTTGACATCGACATCGAGTGTGTCAAGCAAGCCGCAGAAGAAGCACACCGCAAGGGCCACTTCAATCGCATCTGGGCCGGGCTGGACGGTCAGGTCTATTTCGACACCGCGCTGGAAAACCACAACCGTCTGTTCGGCCCCGGCAAGGCCGGTGCAGCCGCAGCGACGCAGCGGGCCCTGCAAACGCTCATCCGCGAAGCCAATGTCGGCAAACCCTCGCCCTACTATGCCATTCTGCTCATGGACGGCGACCAGCTCGGCAAGCACATGGTCGACCCGGACAAGCAGACCCCCATCAGCCAGGCACTCAACCGCTTCACCCAGCAGGCTGGCACACTAGTGCGTCAGCACAACGGCTTTCTCATCTACGCCGGTGGGGATGACGTGCTGGCCCTGCTCCCCCTTCCTGACGCCTTGCCCGCAGCTGCAGCCTTGCAAGCCGCCTACGCTGACGCCTTCCGCGCCCATAGCCCGAAGGGAAAATCCATCGACTCCACGCTTTCCGGTGCCATCGAATTCGTCCATTTCCGCACGCCGCTCACCCGCGTTCTGCAGGATGCCCACCGCCTGCTGGACGACATCGCCAAGGAAGCCACCGGCCGCAATGCCATTGCCGTGCGCGTCTGGAAACCCTCCGGTCTGGCCCTGCAATGGGCCATGCCCTGGGAACACGCGCTGGATGCACAAGGGCGGGTCAAAATCCTCCAGGTCGCCGAAAATTTTGCCGCGCAGGGCAAGGAGCAGGAAGATAACGCACGGTTTTCCAGCAAATTCTTCTTCCGCATGAAAGATGTTCTGGAACGCTTCGACCATGCCGACGAAGCCGTCCTGCAAAAACTGCTGCTGGCCGAATACCTGCACAGCTTTGGCGATCTGGGCAAAAAAACCAGGCTTGACCTGCCAACGCTCCAGAATCACCTGAACAGCCTGCTCGAGCAGTGCCGCAGCTATTGCCGGGAACATCCCGGTGCCACGCCGCGGCTCGACACAGGCCATCCCATCAATCCTGACGCTGCCCTGCTTGTGCGCTTTCTCGCACAAAAAGGACAGGAACGCGACTGAACCACGGGACGAAATTCACCATGCAAACCCACATCTGTCACTTCGAAGCACTCGACACCTGGTTCTTCCGCGAAGCCCGGCCTCACGGCAGCATCGGCAACAGCGAACTGGGCAGCAGCTTTCCGCCTCCGGTTCGCACCCTGCTGGGTGCGCTGCGTACCCTCATCGGCGATCAATGGTTCGCACAGCACGGCGGCGACTGGCGCGAATTCAACCGGGAACCACAGCACCCTCTACGCAGGCTGATTGGCTATGGTGAAAACATCGGCCCCCTCCGGGTCGAAGGCCCCTTTCTCAATCTCGACGGCCAGCGGCTATATCCCGCCCCAGCCAACCTGATGTGCAAGGAAGAAAACGGCCAGCCCCACTACTTCCTCCTCGATCTTGGCCAGCCCGTCCATTGCGACCTTGGTCGGGTGCATCTATCCTGCTTTCCGGACAAGGTTCCCGGCCTTGCCAACCTCGCGGGCAGCAAACCTGTGGAACAATCCTGGCTCACCGAAGCCGGTCTGCAAGCCGTTCTACAGGGCCAGCCCCCGCAAGCCGGGCAAATCATCCACGCGCGGCAGCTCTACACCGAAGAAGCACGCCTGGGCATCGGCCGGGACAACAGCCGCCGCGCCGTTCAGGAAGGCCTGCTCTACCAGACCCGCCACCTGCGCATCCATAGCGGTGTCAGTGTCGAGCTCCATCTGCACGGACTCCCCGACGACAGCCTCCTGCCCAGACAAGCCACCCTGCGTCTGGGTGGTGAAGGGCGCATGGCCGGCCTGCGGGTCGAAACCGCCACCACCCAACGGCCTGCCGCCACCCTCTCTCCCGGCGAAAAACTTTTCCTGCTCTACGCGCTGACACCCGGCCGCTGCGCAAATGATCTGCCCACCGGCATCCCCTCCGGTTTCCGTCCGGCCCGGCATCAGGATACCGATGTCTGGGAAGGCAGCATCGGCGGCCACCCTCTGCGCATTCTCGCCGTTGCCTGCGGACGTACCCAACGCGAAGGCGGCTGGGACATGGCCGCCCACCAACCACGCGCCGTGCAAAGCCTCTTTCCCGCGGGCACTGTCCTGTATGTGCACAACCTCGGCACGACACCACCGGACACCCGAACCCTGGCGCAAATCACCGAACCCGACGGCCGCAGCCTCTACACCCTCGGCCGCATGCCCACACACACCCGATTCACCATCACCCAAGGATGAAGAACATGACCCAAGCCCAGACCCGTGCTGCCCTCCTGTTTCTGACCACGGAAACCTCCCTGCATGCCGGAGCCGGCCAATCCGTTGCCGGCATTGATCTGCCCATCCAGCGTGAAGCCCACAGCGACTGGCCCTGCGTCTATGGCTCCGCCGTCAAGGGTGCATTGCGCGCACACGCCTTCCATGGCGGTCTTTCCCAACAAGACACCATCGAACTTTTCGGCCCCGACCACGCGGCTGCCGCCGGCGAGCGCGACAGCAGCCATGCCGGCGCGCTGCTCATCGGCGATGCCACCCTGCTTGCTCTGCCCGTCCGCTCGCTGCAAAGCCACTTCAAATGGGTCACCTGCCCGGCTGCTCTCGACCGCTTCCGCCGCAGTGCCGCACGGCTGGGGGTAAAGCTGGAGCTTCCCAGCCTCCACCTGCCCGCCGAAAAACTGCAAGCCCTGGGACAGGCAGAAGGCATCCTCTTCCTCGAAGAATTTCGCCTTGCCGAGAAAGCCATGCCGGAAATCGCAGCCCTGGCAGAATGTTTCGCCCGCCTGAGTGGCGGCACACTGCAAGCGCAAACCCTCAAGGAGCGGCTGGTTGTCGTGCATGACGACATCTTCAGCTTCCTCGTGCGCAACGCCACCGCCGTCCATGCCCACATCGCCATCGACGCCGCCACCAAAACCGTCAAGGACGGCGCACTCTGGTATGAAGAAAGCCTGCCGCCCGAAACCCTGCTCTATGTTCCCCTGATGGCCACCGCCTCGCGGCGCAAGGACAGCAAGCTGAACGCCCCCCAGGTACTGGAAAAATTCACTGCCCTGTTCGCTGATGGGCAGCACTGGCTGCAGCTTGGCGGCAACGAAACCACCGGCATGGGTTGGTGCCAGGTCGGCATCAACCAGGCTTGAGGAGGACGCCATGGTCAAGTACAAAAAGAAACCGGCACAGAACAGTGCGGCCAACGCCCCTGCATCCAGCGTCCGGATCATCCAGGCCTCAGCCCCTGCACCGAGCAGCCAGAACATGTTGCGCAGCATGGAACAGGAACGCGCCGAATATGCCCTCACCAAAATCCAGGGCGTTGCTGCAGAGAAGGACGACATGCAGATCGAAGTCCGTCGCCATCTCAACGGTCTGCCGGCCCTGATCCGCATGAACGGATTGGGTCAGGCCCTGGCCTTTTACCGTGCCAAAGGCACGGAGGGCGGTCATGATTGCGTCTACAACATGGTCAGCCACTGGCTGTGCGACCCCGCCAGCAAGGGCCGCGTATTCAGCAACCAAACCGATGTGCTCAAGGCCATCACCACGCACGACATCCACGCCTACATGGCAGCCCAGAACGAAGCACTCGCCCTGCTCGAATGGCTCAAGAAATTCGCCCTGGCCCTGCTGAAAAAAGAAGACTGAGGAACCCACCATGCACCTGCCGCTCTACCAAGGTCTGCAAGCTCCAGACAAGCCTGCCCCTGCCACCATGAACATGGGGCTCTGGTTTGAACGCTACTTCAACGCCTATAACGAAGACTTCAGCAAAATTCACGCTGACTCCCCAAAAAACTCGCCAGAAAAGGTTTGGTCACGATCCGACTGGCTACGCCAGTTCGCCACCCGCACCCTGGGTGATTCCGCCACGATCAAGGACAAGGCAGCCCGCATGGACAGGCTCGCCCGTGCTCGGGGAGGGCAATCCCGCGTATACACCTGCGACGGCAATTTCGTCACCGGCATGGGCAACCCCCATCCGCTGGAAAACGGCTTCACCTGGCACCCCACGCTCGCCATGCCCTATCTGCCCGGCAGTGCCGTCAAGGGCCTGGTCCGCGCCCTGGTCGAAACCGCCTATGCCGGGGACGACAAGAACGCCGTCCTCAAACGCTGGTTCGGTACGGAAAAGAAAGGCGACGTTGCCGAAGCCAGCGGCTGCTTCATCTTTTTCGATGCCCTGCCTGTTGCCCCCTGCGAGCTCTACCCCGAAATCATGACCCCACACATGGGCAAATGGTATGAAAAGGGCGGCAAAACCCCGCAAAGCAGCGAAGCCCAGCCAGCCGACTGGCATTCCCCCGTACCGGTAGCCTATCTTGTGGCCAGAAAGCTCAAGCTACAGTTTTCCATCGCCCCGCGCGCCGGCAGCCTGCCGGCGGAACGGTTGCAGGAAGAACTCGCCAATGTCTGGCAAGCTCTCGACAAGGCCCTGGAATGGCTCGGTGCAGGAGCCAAGACCGCCCTGGGCTTTGGGCGCATGGAAAGCGAAGAACGCCAGCAGACCCGGAGCATCGAAACCGCCGAACACTGGGAAGGAGTCCGCCTCAAATACAACCGCGGCAGTGGTGCGCTGAGCGTGGAAAAAAACGGCAAATCCGCCAGTGCCCCCAAAGAAGCCACGGATCAACTTCTCAAGACACTGTCTGCCGATCTGCAACAAAAAATCAGGAATAACCAGTGCTTCGACAAATTCAATATCCGCCTATCCGCCAGCACCATACTCAGCATTGAAAAAGCCTGATTTCGCTCAGTCAGAATTGACTAGCTTTGCGTAGGTATTACAGAACGGCCTTACTTCATCGCGGTTCGCGCTTCGAAGAGCCGTGGAAAAATCACATGCAATCGCCCTGTGTTTTGGCTGGAGTGTTGCCAATCCTGATCTTCATGGTAGTATCACGCACCCGTTGCACACACCCTGCCAGCCTCGTTTTTTGAGATATCTTTTGAAAAACGCAAAACATTGGAAGTGCCCTTTGCAGACCATTGTTTTGAAAGAAGTTTTTGGTAGGGTGCAGTCGTAACGCTGCCCTGATCTCAAAGGGATTAAGACGGAATGCCCGGTGATGTCGTAGCGGACCTTGATGTGTCGTAACGCTGCCCTGATCTCAAAGGGATTAAGACCGATTCAAAGGCCTCATCAGCCCGTGCTGACGAGGTCGTAACGCTGCCCTGATCTCAAAGGGATTAAGACTAAGCATCACGATCTGGGTCTCTGGCCATTCGGTGTCGTAACGCTGCCCTGATCTCAAAGGGATTAAGACGGATGGACAGCAGGCCACCTTCGGCCGAGAGGACGATGTCGTAACGCTGCCCTGATCTCAAAGGGATTAAGACTACGCACATCGGCGGCTTTCTTCTCGTTCCAGGACTGTCGTAACGCTGCCCTGATCTCAAAGGGATTAAGACTCCTGCTCGGAAGTTTTAGTTTGTTCAGCTCGGTAAGTCGTAACGCTGCCCTGATCTCAAAGGGATTAAGACATGATGTGAGCCTCATCGTTAGTTGAAAAATGTGAGTCGTAACGCTGCCCTGATCTCAAAGGGATTAAGACTGGACTTGCAAAACGGACTTGCAAAACGGACTTGCGTCGTAACGCTGCCCTGATCTCAAAGGGATTAAGACGTCTGTTAACCCTCTTAATCGCACTCTTGAGGAAGGTCGTAACGCTGCCCTGATCTCAAAGGGATTAAGACCAAATGTAGGCGAATGCGTAGTCCGGCAGGTTTTGTCGTAACGCTGCCCTGATCTCAAAGGGATTAAGACGTAATTTCAAGGGTTTATCGCAGGTGGTGGTGCAGTCGTAACGCTGCCCTGATCTCAAAGGGATTAAGACATGTTTCCACGGGCAAGCATGTCTGTTGTGTGGGTAAGTCGTAACGCTGCCCTGATCTCAAAGGGATTAAGACACAAAATGTACTACAAGTTCAAGCACTTACAGGTCGTAACGCTGCCCTGATCTCAAAGGGATTAAGACGAACGCCTCCATGTCCCTTGCCGCAGCCTCCCCAAGTCGTAACGCTGCCCTGATCTCAAAGGGATTAAGACTTCCTCGAACTCGTGGAACGACAGGTCGGAAGCCTGGCTTCGTCGTAACGCTGCCCTGATCTCAAAGGGATTAAGACGACTGATCCCGCCACCATGCGAGGGACCGTTCTGTCGTAACGCTGCCCTGATCTCAAAGGGATTAAGACCGGAACGTCGGTCGACATTTCCCAGTCGCAAACGGTCGTAACGCTGCCCTGATCTCAAAGGGATTAAGACTTTTTCCGCAAGCGTGTTTTGGGGGGTCTACTTTGTCGTAACGCTGCCCTGATCTCAAAGGGATTAAGACGGTGTGTCCAGGTCACCCGCCCCCGGCACGCAGGGTCGTAACGCTGCCCTGATCTCAAAGGGATTAAGACCACCCATCGGCGTGAGGACACGCTTAAGGGTGAACGGTCGTAACGCTGCCCTGATCTCAAAGGGATTAAGACTCCAACAACACGAATAAGCACAGGTACCAGATGTCGTAACGCTGCCCTGATCTCAAAGGGATTAAGACACAAGCCCGGACGACAAACTGCTCGCCGCGATTTGGGCCTGTCCGAATTTTTGTGTAAACGGGGTTTCGGTTACAACTGAGGGATACGCTCCTCAAACTGGATGGTAAAACGATTCAGCGCGGCTTTCCAATCGCGGATCGGCATGGTCCATTTCTGGCTGATGTTGTGCAGCGCCAGGTAGAACAATTTCATCAGTGCATCATCGCTGGGAAACGAGCCGCGATTCTTGGTCAGCTTGCGCAGGCTCATGTTCACCGACTCAATGGCGTTGGTCGTGTAGATCACCTTCCTGATCTCCGGTGGGTAGTCGAAGAACGGGATCAGGCGCGGCCAGTTCCGCCGCCAGGACTGGCCGATCGGCAGATACGCGTCATCCCACTTCGCCTCAAACTCGCCAAGCCGCTGTTCGGCCTCGTCGGCGGTGGCGGATTGGTAGATGCGCTTCAGGTCCGCCGCCACCTCAGGCCGCCGCTTCCACGAAACGTAGTTCAGGCTGTGTCGCACCATATGCACGATGCACAGTTGAACGACAGCACGCGGAAACACGGCCTCGATGGCCTCGGGAAAGCCCTTCAGCCCATCGACGCAGGCGATGAAGATGTCCTGTACGCCGCGATTGCGTAGTTCGGTGACGACCTGCAGCCAGAACTTGGCGCCTTCGGTCTGGGCCAGCCACAGGCCCAGGACCTCCTTCTCGCCGGACATGGTGACGCCGATGGCGAGATAGACGGCTTTCACCCTGACAGCGCCTTCGCGCACCTTGACGTGAATGCAGTCGAGATAGATGATCGGGTAGATCGGATCGAGCGGACGCGCCTGCCACGCCTTGACCTCTTCGCTGACGGCGTCGGTAATCGACGAGATCAGGCTGGGCGACACCTCGGCGCCGTACATCTCCTCCAGATGCGCCTGGATTTCCCGCACGGTCATGCCTCGGGCGTAGAGCGACAGAATCTTGTCGTCGAAGCCGCTCCAGCGCGTCTGGTGCTTCGGAATCAGCTGCGGTTCGAAAGTGCCGTGCCGATCTCGCGGAACTTCAATCGGCAACTCACCGAATTCGCCCTTGAGTATCTTGCGGCTCTTGCCGTTGCGCGTGTTGCCAGACTCGTTGGCCACCGGCTCATTCTTGCCGTAGCCGAGGTGCTCGGCAAGTTCGGCATCCAATACCTTCTCGACCAGTAGCTTGGTCAGCTGCTTGAGCAGACCGTTCTCGCCAATAAGGTCTTCCGGTTTCTTGTAGTCGGCCAGCAGGCCAGTGAGCAGTTCTTCAGGAACTTCGTGCTTCTTCGTACTCATTGCGTCTCCAGACAATCCGGCAGTTTCCTGCCAATAGTCCGTTTACACAAAATTCAGTACAGGCCCGGCTTTAAGCTTGCCCGGCCCCATGGCGACATGCCAGGTGGCGTCAGTGCGCTTCTCCGGCCGCTTCTCGATGCCCTGATAGCCGGCATCGGCAAACACCACGCGTTCCTCGCCATGCAGCAGCGCATGCCCCTGGGTGACATCATTGACATGCGCGGGCGTCGTGACCGCCGTATGAATCAAGCCTGAGGTGGCATCCGCGCCGATGTGCAGCTTCATGCCGAAATGCCATTGCTGGCCCTTCTTCGTCTGGTGCATTTCGGGATTACGCTCACCACGTTGATTCTTGGTCGACGACGGCGCGGCGATGATGGTGGCGTCCACCACCGAGCCTTCCTTCAGCAGCAAGCCCTTGGCCGCCAGGTGCTGGTTGATGCGACTGAAGATGCGCCATCATTGAGGTGTCCATGCCACCGTACCGGGCACGCCATTTATAAAAGGTGGCGCTGCTCATGCCGTGTTCCCGGCAAAGCTGCGGTACCGGTGTGCCTGCCTCGGCTTCCTTGAGAATCGCCATGATCTGGCTGTCGGTGTAAGGCGATGTCTTCATTGCAGAATTCCTTTGTGAGGAAATTCTACTAAACCACGCTGCGAGTTAATGGGAGGATTACCCCCGAAGGGCGCGAGCAGGCGCAGCATTTGCGGGACAAGCCCAAAATTCCGCTTGTCCCACAGATGAAAACTCGGTAGAAAACGCAATTTCTGAAATTGACGAAACAATATTCTTTTTTCATGAGGAGAAACGCATGCGTTGGATTTTCTTAGGTGGTTTGATGCTGAGTCTGGCCAGTGGTGCTTGGGCGGATGCGTCAATTCCCAAGGCTGATCTGCCCAAGACTCAGGATACGTCGGTCGTGGGACGTTATTCGCGCTCCTTTATCGTTTCCTATGAGAAGCGTGAATTTGATGAAGTGCGACTTCCCCTTTCACCGCTCAAGCGCACGGCTGACCGCAATCGCAAGGACCAGCACAACAATATCTGGTATGAACCAGAGCGCAGCAAAACGGTGGAAGGTCAACGCATCCATCTCGTTTATCTGATGCCCGAAAACGTCTCGGCTTTGCAGGTGGTCCGCAATTATCAGAATGAACTGCACGGCAAGAATGCCAAGACCCTGTTTGAGTGCAAAGGAAGCGAATGTGGTGGTGATGCTTCGCGCTCCAGCGGAGGAGGCGGTGGAGAAATGAGTTTGTCCATGTTCCTGTGGCCCGAAGAAGCGATCAAGGACAAGGATTTCAGCAATGGCAAGTGTGCCCAGACCATGCGTATGAGCGATCAGCGTTACGCCCTGATGGAGTTGCCCGAAGGCAAGGCCTATGTTTCGGTACTCGCGTACACCGTAAAGGATGGAGGCAATTATTGCAGTGCCTTCAATGAACGCACCATTGCCGCGGTGGATGTGATCGAGCGCAAGGCCATGGAACAGAAGATGGTAACCATCAAGGCCGAGGAAATGGCCCAGGCCATTAACACCAACGGGCGCGTGGCACTCTACGGCCTGTATTTTGATACCGCCAAGGCGGAGGTCAAGTCCGAATCCCGGGATACGCTGGCACAGATTGCGAAGCTGCTTGGCAGTACGGGACAACTCAAGCTTCTGGTTGTCGGACATACCGACAATGTGGGTGGATTTGCCTCCAACATGGATTTGTCCAAGCGACGTGCGGAATCCGTGGTCAATGCGTTGGTGAACGGGTATAAGGTGGATCGAAAGCGTCTGACCCCCGTGGGCGTGTCATTTGCCAGCCCTGTAGCCACTAATCAGAACGAAGAAGGCCGCGCAAAAAATCGTCGGGTTGAATTGGTACCAAATAATTGAGCGCACACAAAAGCGCGGTTGGGATAGCGGGAAAATCTGAACAAGGAGGAGTAAGGAAGGCTGACAATGATTGGGGGCGCCCTCAATCAAGTCAGCCCGACGGTGCCATAGTCCAGAAAAAAGCTTCGCGAGTTTTTTGTGGTGTGTGGCAGTACGTCTGAATGGCTTGGCGCGTCTGAACAAGCACTCAATTGAGTTGCGGCTCTTGTAGATAGCCGGTCGAACGTACATGGGTTGTTGCTATTGGAGCGTGGCTGAGATGGCCGCTTGGCTGTCCTGCTCGGTGATGGTTATTACAAGGTCATTCAAATCGAAGCCCTTGCTGACAGCGATGAACTCGGCTGGTTGGTACTGGATCAACGCCACGGACTGATCGAAATCCACGATCTGTCCCACCGAATGAATCACCTGAAGCGGATTGTCCAAGGCATCTACCGCGGTCTGCAACTTGGTGGTCGGTTCTCCGGGGGGAACGGCCAATTTCCCGAGGGTTAAAAAAAAACCGCCCAACCCGAAGGTTGAGCGGTTTACTGTCACTGGGTTTGATCATTGAGGTGAATAACCCAAGTCATTCACCCCAACCGGTCTCACTCATCCGGCCAGCAAACCGGTCCTACGCCATGGTAGCCCGGTGCGCACTTCGGATAGCACAATGCTCCGTCTTTTTCCATTCCAGCCGGGCAGGCATGGAGCGGACGGCCTACACCACGACCGTAGGACAGGGCATCATTCGTCCAGCAGACCGGACCAACGCCGTGGTAACCCGTGTTGCACTTCGGATAGCACAGGCCGGCATCCAGCTCCTCGTTGGAACCACAGACCTGTTGCGGCACTGTACCTACACCACGGCCGTAAGACTCCGGTTCGTTGAGCCAGCAAACCGGACCAACACCGTGATAACCCGCATTACAGAGGGTGTAGCACAGACCCGCATCGTATTCCTTACCAGTAGGACAGGTGTGCTTGATGATGTTGGTCGGGATGGTACCCACACCGCGACCATAAGAGCCAGGCTTGTCGTTCCAGCAAACCGGGCCCACGCCGTGGTAACCAGTGTTACACACGGGGTAGCACAGACCTGCATCCATTTCCTTACCGGCACCAC
>CAZCOS010000053.1:0-15175 GCA_964500605.1 uncultured Sterolibacterium sp. | reverse complement strand
CGAACCCGCCGCAGAGCTGGCGCGCCAGGCACACGCAGGCCATGCCAATGCAGCCCCTTCACCCGCGCTTACTCCACCCACGCCATCTACTTCTTCCGCTTCCCAGGCATCGCGCCCTCTTTCCCGGCCGGGCATTCATACCCTGGCTAGTGGCGGGGGTTACCTGCTTCAACTGGGGGTTTTCAGCAGCACAACCAATGCCGAGGAATTACGGGCCACGCTGGAGCTCAACGGCATTCCCGCCCAGGTTGAATCCCGTGTTCAGGTGGGCCCCTTTGCCAGCCGTGCTGAAGCCGAACAAATGCGAGAACGTCTGAAGAAACTGGGTCTGCACGACGGCGTTCTCGTTACGGTGCGCAAATGATTTCCTGAGGGCCGAAAAAAGATTAACCTAGGCCTAAGCTCTCGGAATATTTTTTCATCAGACTGCCGGAGAAAATCATGAATATCGAAAGCACCCGCTTCGGAACACTCATCGCCGAACCCGGCAAAATCATTGACTTTCCGCTTGGTCTGGCCGGGTTTGAATCAAGCAAACAGTTTTCCCTGTTTCATCCGGAAAACGATGATACGTCGGGGAATCCGCGTTATTTCATCCTGCAATCCGTTAATGATCCGGATGCGGTTTTCCATCTCACTGATCCGGCGCGTTTCGGCTTCAATTACGAAATCGCCCTGAGCGACGATGAAGCCCACCTGCTCAAACTCAACGATCCGCTAGATATCGCCGTCACCGTCATGGTCTGGCGCGCGCCTGGCGACTCGCCCGATACCCCGCCTCGTGCAAACCTGAAGGCTCCCATTCTCATCAACACCCGTGAACGCCGAGGGCTTCAGCATATTTTCCAGAGCTTGAACTGCACGCTTTCGAATCTCTGAACGCCAAAACCAACGGAAACCCAGCCATGAATGCCTCTCTCCATCAGGCCATTGCCACCCCAGACGCTCCTGCCGCCATTGGCGTTTATTCTCAGGCCATCCGGGCGGGGGACACGGTCTATCTCTCCGGACAAATCGGCCTGAATCCGCAGACCATGCTGTTGGAAGAAGGCATCGACGCGCAGATCGACCGGGTTTTCAGCAATCTCCAGGCCGTTGCCCAAGCGTCGGGCGGGCAGCTTTCGGACTTTGTCAAGGTCAATATCTACCTGACCGATCTGGCGCATTTTGCCAAGGTGAACGAAGCCATGACCCGTTACTTTGCTTCTCCTTATCCCGCGCGGGCGGCGGTGGGGGTCAAGGAATTGCCCCGCGGCGCGCTCGTTGAAGCCGACGCCATCATGGTCAAGCGCCCGGCTTAAACCTAGAACCGTGACCGGGCGTAAATCGAATCCGACGAACACATCCACTCCGGCTGCCAACACGCTCAAGGCCCGGCTTCTACGGCTGGGTCTGCAAAAAGACGCCGATTTCATCCTGCATCTGCCGCTGCGTTATGAAGACGAAACGCAGTGCGTGCGTTTGCGTGAGATTGCTGAAATTCCACCTGGCCAGTCTGTCCAGGTAGAAGTTGTCGTCCTTAGCACCGAAATCACCTTCCGTCCACGTCGCCAACTCATCAGCCGGGTACGCGATGCCCATGAAGGCAACGGCCTGCTGATTGTCCGTTTGCTCAATTTTTACCCCAGCCAGCAAAAACAGTTTTCCACCGGCGCACGGTTGCGCCTCTTCGGGGAAATTCGGGAAGGCTATTTCGGACTGGAAATGGTGCACCCTCGTGCGCTCACGGTGGATGAAAATACACCGCTGCCTGATGCGCTGACCCCCATTTATCC
The DNA here is from genome assembly GCA_964500605.1 of uncultured Sterolibacterium sp. Lineage (GTDB taxonomy): Bacteria > Pseudomonadota > Gammaproteobacteria > Burkholderiales > Rhodocyclaceae > Sterolibacterium. Next base: position 13,400 of record CAZCOS010000053.1, on the reverse strand, counting down.
GACGACCGCAGGGCTACCCCAATCGACCCTGCGAAGGCTGATCGCCCGCGCCCTGACTCAGGTTCCGCTCACGGATACGCTGCCGGATAAGCTGCTCACCCGCCATGAACTTCTGCCTTTTGCAAGGGCCATTCCGACCCTGCACCAGCCTCCGGCCGGGCTGGAGGAGTCCGAATTGCAGCGACAACTGGCGGCGGCCTGGCGGCGCATCCGCTTCGACGAGCTGCTGGCCCAACAGATTTCCTTGCGGCAAGCATACGCTCAACGCCGACAACAAGGCGCGCCCTGCCTCGTTCGTAGCGAATGCGAGCACACGCTAACTCAGGATTTTCTGGCGCAACTGCCTTTTCGTCTCACGGGCGCACAGCAGCGGGTGTGGCAGGAAATCCGCCAGGACTTGAGCCAGCCTCACCCCATGCAACGTCTTCTGCAAGGGGATGTGGGCAGCGGCAAGACCGTTGTCGCAGCACTCGCCCTTCTCCAGTCCGTCGCACACGGTTGGCAGGGGGCACTGATGGCCCCGACCGAAATTTTGGCCGAGCAGCATTACCTGAAGCTCGATCAATGGCTCAAGCCGATGGGTATCGAAGTCGCCTGGCTTTCGGGTAGTCTGAAAAAGAGTGTAAAAACGGCCATGGGCGAGGCTATCCGCAGTGGCCGGGCCGCCATTGTCGTCGGCACCCATGCCCTCATCGAAGATAACGTGGATTTCAACCGGCTTGGGGTTGCCGTCATCGACGAGCAACACCGCTTTGGCGTGCGCCAGCGACTCGCGCTTCGCCAAAAAGGACAGGGCGGCTCGACCCCTCATCAGCTCATGATGTCCGCCACGCCCATCCCGCGCAGTCTGGCGATGAGCTATTACGCCGATCTCGATGTCTCGATCATCGATGAACTGCCACCAGGCCGCACACCAATCCAGACCCGGCTCATCGCGGATGAACGACGGGATGAACTCATCCAGCGGCTGCACCGGGCTTGTCTGGATGGACGGCAGGCCTACTGGGTCTGCCCGCTGATCGAGGAATCGGAAGCCCTGCAACTGAAAACGGCGGTGGAAACTTTCGAACGACTCACTCGTGATCTTCCCGGGCTACAGGTCGGGCTGGTGCATGGGCGTATGAAGCCAGCCGAAAAATCAGCGGTCATGGCCGATTTTGCCCGCAACGCCATCCAGGTTCTCGTCGCCACGACGGTCATCGAAGTCGGGGTCGATGTCCCTAACGCCAGCCTGATGGTGATCGAGCATGCCGAGCGTTTTGGCCTCGCACAGCTCCATCAGCTCCGTGGCCGTGTGGGGCGAGGCAAGGCCGAATCGGTCTGTGTGCTGCTCTATAGCCGCCCACTAGGACAAATCGCGCGGGATCGTCTGAAAGTCATTCACGAACACAGCGACGGCTTTGAAATTGCCCGACGCGATCTGGCCCTGCGCGGCCCCGGCGAATTCGTCGGCGCGCGACAAAGCGGCCTGCCGCTCCTGCGTTACGCCGATCTGGAAGAAGCCGAGCTCGTCGAACGCGCCCGGGAAGTCGCCCAGGAACTGCTGCAAAACCACCCCGAAACCGCCCAAGCTCACCTGCAACGCTGGCTGGCAGGGCGGGAAGAGCTGCTAAAAGCTTGAGTCATCATCCTGGAAACGGAAGCTGACCGCTGAGATTCAGCATGAAGTCCTTGTTTTCCAGAGCATTTCGACTTTGATTGGCCTTCACCTTCTGGGTGAGAACGCTAAACCTCCGATTGCACGTTTTTCCGTCGGCCTGAGTGCGTTGCTCCTCCTTGCAGGCACAACTGTACACTGACAACCATACCCCGCATGCCGCGTCGTCGCGCCTTGCACATCGACCCCGATACGCACCGGAAAAACGCACACTCGAAGGCTTCCAACTGCGGTTTCCAGGATGAAAAAACCAGCCCGAAGGCTGGTTTTTCGTGTTGACGCGCGGTGTGATGCGGACTGAAGCGGTATTACTTGGGTGCGCCAGCCAGAATCCACTTGACCAGAGTCTTGACATCGTCGTCCTTGACGGCGGAGTTGGGAGGCATCGGCGAGCCCATCTTCCAGACTTCGCCACCCGTCGCGCCCGTGCCCTTCTTGACGCGGTCGAACAGGCGGGCTTCCGCCTTGGCATCGCCCTTGTATTTGGCGGCGATGTCCTTGTAAGCTGGGCCGACGAGCTTCTTGTCGACGGAGTGGCAAGCAAGGCAGTTGCTCTTCTTGGCCAGTTCCGTGCTAGCCATGGCAGGAGCGGAGACCAGCACAGCGGCGGTCACAGCGGCGGTAACGATGAGTTTCATGGGAGATCCTCTTTGTTGGTGAAAGAAACTTGCTGAAAGTGTCGTAAAGGACGGCGGATGTTACTCCAATCCGGATGTAAATCATATCATGCCATGATATAACTGTTGCAAAAGCACCAAAATGGATACATCTCATGGTGATAACGCATCGGCCACCAGAATCGTTGACGAACGGAAGGAATGGGATGGGAGGAATGGAGCGATGAGAACGAATGGACGGTATCCCGGAATGTGCGGCGTTTCCACAGTAAAATGCCCCTTCTTTTCTACATACTGATTACAGGATGCCACCATGAAAGAAGCCGTCATCGTCAGCACCGCCCGTACCGCCATCGGCAAGGCCTATCGTGGGGCCTTCAACGACACCGAAGCCCCAGCTCTGGGTGGGCATGTCATCCGCGCGGCGGTTGAGCGGGCGAAGATCGACCCGGCGCTGGTCGACGACGTAATTCTCGGCATCGCCGCCCAGCAGGGTACACAAGGCTATACCGTGGGTCGTCTGGCCGGTTATGTCGCCGGCTTGCCGCGCACGGTTCCCGGCATGGCTTTGGACCGCATGTGTTCCTCGGGCATGATTGCTATCGCCGATGCCGCAAAAACCATTATGGTGGGTGAATCGGATGTCATCGTGGCGGGTGGGCTGGAAACCATTTCGCTGGTGCAAAACAAGTTCAAGAACAGCCATCGCTCGGTATCACAAGCGGCCGTCGCTGCTGAACCGGCCGCCTATGTGCCGATGATCGAGACCGCCGAAATCGTCTCCCAGCGTTTCAATATCTCCCGTGCAGCACAGGACGAATACGCCCTGCAAAGCCAGCAACGCTACGCCGCAGCGGCTGCCGCGGGCAAGTTTGACGAGGAAATCGTGCCGATGACGGTCGAAAAGCAGTTGTTCGACAAGGAAGGCAACCCCACCGAGAAGCAGACCGTCACACTCGCTAAAGACGAAGGCGCGCGCGCCGACACCACACTGGAAAGCCTCTCTGCCCTGAAGCCGGTGTGGAAAAACGGCCAGTGGGTGAAGGAAGGTAGCTTCATCACCGCCGGTAACGCCTCGCAGCTTTCCGACGGGGCTTCGGTTTCCGTGCTGATGAGTCGCGATCAGGCCAAGGAAATGGGACTGGCCCCGCTGGGGATTTACCGCGGATTGGCCGTGGCAGGCTGCAAGCCGGAAGAAATGGGCATCGGCCCGGTCTTCGCGATTCCCAAGCTGCTGAAGCGGCACAACCTCAAGGTTTCCGACATTGGCCTGTGGGAAATCAACGAAGCCTTTGCTTGTCAGGTCATCTACTGCCGCGATCAGCTCGGCCTGCCCAATGACAAGCTCAACGTGAATGGTGGCGCGATTGCTATCGGGCACCCCTTCGGCATGTCCGGCGCACGTCTGGTCGCCACCGCCCTGCTCGAAGCCCGTCGTCGTGGCGAGCGTTACGCCGTGGTGTCGATGTGCATCGGTGGCGGCATGGGTGCGGCCGGGCTGTTTGAGGTGATCTGATCGCAAGGGAGGGGGCAGGCAGGAATCGCCCCACAAGCCGTTCTTAAAGCCACAACCGCCGTCAGACCTCACACCATGAAGGGCTGACGGCGGTTTCTTTTTTGGCAAAGAATGCGCTTGTCCGCTTTACTTGCCGGCTGCTTTTTCCTGGTCGGCCAGTTCATCGGCCATTTCACGCAGCTTGTTCTTGGCCACTTTGTCGAGTGCTGCACGCGGCATTTCTTCGACGAAATACACCTTGCGCGGGCGTTTGAAGTCGGCCAGATCCTTCGCGCAACCGTCCATGATCTGCTGGCGGATTTCATCCTCAGAGAGCATGGTCCACTGGCTCTTGATGGCGAAGACGACAGGTACTTCGTCGAGCATCTCGTGCTTTTGCGCCACCACGGCGAGTTCATCGAGCACGCCCATGCCGAGGGTGATGTGGATGGTTTCTTCGACCTGCCGGGCGGAGACGTTTTCGCCGCCGACTTTCAGGATGTCCTTGTCGCGGTCGGCAAAGTAGAAGTAGCCATCCGTGCCCAGCCGCGCGGTGTCGCCCGTCTTGAACCAGCCGTCAGCAGTGAAGGACTTGGCCATGGCTTCCGGGTTTTTGTAGTACTCGAAGAACATCTGTACACCGCGTGTACCGCGGACCCACAGGTCACCATTGACGCCCGGCTCGCAATACTTGCCGGTCTCCGGGTCCATGATGGCGAATTCATAGCCGGGTGCGGGCACGCCGATGTTCATATCGGGCGAGTCCTGGAAGAGATCGGAGCGCGTGGCGTGCGTCACCGTTTCCGTCATGCCCCAGGTGGCGAAGGTCTTGACGTTCCAGCGCATCTCGACCATGTGCATCTTGATGCCAGTCGACCAGGTTTTGTAGTGATGCTCAGGGATTTCCTGCATGGCGATAGCCTTGAAGCAGAAAGGGATCATCGAGGCGCGCGTCACCTTGTGCTTCATCGAGATTTCCCAGAACTTGCTTGACGAGAACTTGGGTTGCAGCACCACCGTGCCGCCCACCCACATCATCGTCCAGAAGCTCCAGCTCTGGGCATTCACATGGAAGCAGGGCAGGAAGACGATATAAACATCGTCGCTGTCCATCTGCAGGTTTTGCGCGCCAGAACGCCCGCCCCATAGCGCGTTCGCGTGGGTGTGGACAACGGCCTTCGGGCGAGAAGTCGTACCGGAGGTGTACTGGATGCCGACGGGCAGCATGGGCTCGGGTGTGCGCGCTGGAGCCATGTCGCCGTGTGTGGTGAGCGTGGCAAAAGCAGGGAAGCCGTGATTCTTTTCCTCCGCTGCCGGGGCTTCGCCCGAGTTGTCGTCCGTCACCACGAACCAGGCTATGCTCTTGGCGTTGGCGGCCAGCTCCTTGATGAATTTCGGCTGGGTGATGCAGCCGATCGCGCCGGAGTGTTCGGCGAAATAGGTCAGCTCGTCACCCATGCATCGGGTGTTGGTCGTCACAGCCACCGAGCCGACGATGCTGGATGCGTACCAGGCGATCATCATCTCCGGGCAGTTTTCGGCGTGGATGAGCAGCTTGTCGCCCTTTTTCACGCCTTTGGCCAGCAGACCGCAAGCGACCTTGTTGGCCGCTTCCCAGAATTGCCTGTAGCTCCAGGACTGGCTTTCTCCTTCTTTCGGCTCCCAAATGAGGAAGGTCTTGTCGGGGGTTTGCTCGGCCCACAGCTTCATCAGCCAGGGCACGTCCTTGCCGGCGAAGGTGTAGAACTCGCTGGAATGGCGGTTGTCGAATTGCGGTGCGGGGGCGGTGGGAGCGGTAGTTTCGGTCATGATCGGCTCACTGTTTTGAGGGTTGAAGAAACAAGGGGCGGCAGCCACAACAGCTCCGCCCCCGTCATTACGGTGTTTGGCTATCGTCAGCGTTTTTCACTGCCGACGATCCACATCGAGAAGAACTGCGCGCCGCCGCCGTAGGCATGGCCCAGAGCGGTCTTGCAGCCGGGAACCTGACGCTCGCCCGCCATGCCGCGCACCTGCAGGGCGGCCTCGGCAAAGCGGATCATGCCTGAAGCACCGATGGGGTTGGAGGAGAGCACACCGCCCGAGACATTCCAGGGAATGTCGCCGCCCTGGTCGAGCGAAGTCGCCCCCGATTCGGTGAGCTTCCAGCCTTCGCCGACCTCGGCAAAGCCCAGGTTTTCCAGCCACATCGGCTCGTACCACGAGAAGGGCACATAGACTTCGGCCATGTCGATATCCTTGCGCGGATTGGTGATGCCGGCCTGGGCATACACTTCCTTCGCGCACAGGATGCCCGCCTGCGGATTCACTTCTTCGCGCCAGGGGTACATGGTCGGCTCGGATTTCATCGCCGTGCCGTGGATCCAGGCAGGCTTGTTCGGTGACTTTTTCGCCAGGTCTTCGTTGGCGAGCACCATGGCGCAAGCACCGTCCGACGAGGGGCACACTTCGGAATAACGGATGGGGTCCCACAGCATCATGGAATCCATGTAGTTTTCCAGCGTGAGCGCGTCGGCGTCTTCATGCATGTGGGCGTGAGGATTCTTCAGCGCGTGCTTGCGATCCTTCAAGGCCACCTTGCAGCCGATATCCAGCGGAGCCTGGGTGCGGCGCATGTATTCACGAATGATGGGCGCGAAAAAGCCACCCGCACCGGCATTCAGGTGAGGCTGGAAGGGCTGGCGGGTCGACAAGGCCCACATGGCGTTCGATTCCGACTGCTTTTCATAAGCCACCGTCAGCACCCGCTTGAACACGCCGCTCTGGATGTGGCTGGCGGCCACAATCGCCGTCGAGCCGCCCACCGAACCGGCAGTATGGACACGCATCATCGGCTTGCCGTGGCAACCCAGTGCGTCGGCCAGATAGAGCTCGGGCATGACCACGCCTTCGAAGAAGTCCGGTGCCTTGCCGATGATGACGGCGTCGATGTCGGCCCAGGTGCAGCCCGCATCGTTCAGCGCATTTTGCGCTGCTTCGCGCACGAGGCCCGCCATGGATTTCTTGATCTTGGTCTTGTAGCGTTCGGACTGGCCGATCCCCACCACTGCACATGCGTTACCCATTATTTGCCCTCCAGAACGGCAACCAGATTCTGTTGCAGACACGCGCCGCTGGTGGCATGCGCCACACCACGGTTCGCCTCGCCCTTGATGATGCGCTGGGCCACTTCGCCGAAGTTGGACAGCCCTTGCGACATCATGATGTTGCCCGCCAGCGCACCGCCGGAGGGATTGATCTTCGTGCTGTCATCCAGCCCGAGTGCCTGCTTGAGCAGCAGGGTCTGATGGCTGAACGGCGCATGCAGCTCGGCGATATCGACCTTGCCCTTTGCCACCCCTGCGCCGGCGGCCGCCAGGCGGGTAGAGAGGGAATCGGTCAGATCGCGTGTGCCCAGCTGGTGTGATTCGATGCGGTGATCGATGCCCGTAATGTAAGCATTGCGCTTGTGGAAGCGTTCGGCCACCTCGCGTGTGGCGAGGATCACCGCCGACGCACCATCCGTCACCGGCGGGCAGTCGTGGCGGCGCAGGGGCGAAACCAGCTTCGGCTCGGCCAGCAGCTGCTCCACGGTGAAATCGCCCTTGAGCTGGGCGGTCGGCTTGGCCTTGGCGTTGGCACGGCTTTGCTGCACCACCCGCGCCATGTCGGCTTCGGTGATTTTGCCGGCGTCGAGCAGAGCTTGCGCCTGCAAGGCCGCCAGGCTGATGCTGTCCGGCCACAGGGGCTGGGTGTAGTAGGGGTCGAGCTGCAGCGTCAGCACGTCCGGCAGGTCGCCCTGCGAACACTTGCCGAAGCCATACACCAGCGCAGTATTGGCATGTCCCGTCTGGATTTTCAGCCAGGCTTCGTACAAAGCCCAGGCCGCGTCCATTTCGACGTGGGATTCGTTGATCGGCGGCACGGCCCCAAGCGCGTCGAGCGCGTTCACGAAAGCAAAGGCGGAACCGCCGAGATAGTCGCAAGAACCCGAGCAAAAGAAGTCGATGTCCTTGTTGGTGAAATTGACCTGTTTCTTGACGGCATGGACGACCTCCATGACCAGCTCGACGTCATTCTTCGAGCCGCAGTCGCGCACCAGCGGCGTCTGGGCATAGGCAATGATGGCTACTTCACGCATTTATTTGCTCCCCGCTTTTTTCTCGATGTACTGCCGGGCTTCTGCCAGACGTCGGGTCTTGAGGGCTTCGATATCGACCGGCGGCTCGCCTGTCGGCTCGAAGTAGGCGATGTTGTCCATCGAATAATCCCACTCACTTTGATCCTTCCAGACAGCCTTGACGCGCATGCCGATCTTCACATCCTCGTTGGCACAGCCGGAAACGAGGTGGATGAAGGTCTGGTCGGAATTGTCGAGCACCAGATTGGCGACGACGAAGGGAGGATCGAGCTTGGAGGTCGGGATCGGCAGATAGACGATGGTGAAGGTGATGACCGTGGCGGTATCCGGCAGGGCCACTTCTTCACTCGTCGGCAGGCCCGATTCCGGACACGCTCCGCGCGGCGGCACGATGACCTTGCCTGTCAAGGGCGAGCGCTGGCCCGTCAGGCGCCCTTCCTTCATGCCCCGCAGAAAGCGCGTGGGGGCGGCTCCGGCAGAAAAGTTGTAGCTGAGTGTGACCGGACATTCGATCATTTCGATTTTTTCAGACATATTCCCCTCCTCAGGCCGGCTCGAAACAGGCGATGTCGGTGATGAAACCCTTGCGCTCCGCCGCCCAGCGCACCTTCACCTTCATGCCGCGCTTCATCTTCGCCTCGTTGCCCGCGTCGACCATGTGCAACAATGAAGTATCCGCCCCATCGATCTTGATGAGTGCCCAGGCAAATGGTTTTTGAAGCAAATGCTTGGCACGGGGTTGCTGCACCCAGCTGAAAGTCTCGACCGTACCGGTATCCGGCAGATTGACGAATTCAGTACATTCTTCAGCCGTCTGCGGATCGTATTCCGTCGGCGGGCAGATCACACGCCCCTGGCTGCCCTTGATGCCCTTGATCTGGCCATCGCGCAGACCTGCGAGAAACTCGCCAATCACCGGGCCGACCATGCGCGTATAGGTAAAGCCCACATCAAAACCGGCACGCAAAACCTGGTCTGCGGCGGCGGGGGCAGAGCCTGCTTGAGCCATACTCGTCTCCATCGTGTGTTGAAATTAATTGTTCAAGCGATTAATTCTTTGAGCGGTGCATCTTACGCCTTTTGACGGGGGGGTCAAGACTCTCGGCGGGAAGGGCGGATGCGGCGGAACCCCCGTGCAAACGGGTCGGAGAAGATCAGCTCGGCAGGGAGCGACCGAGAATCAGATCGGCGGCACGTTCCGCGATCATGACGGTCGGGGCGTTGGTATTGCCGGAGGTGAGCGTCGGCATCACCGAAGCATCGACCACGCGCAGGCGTTCTACGCCCCGCACCCGCAGTTGGTCATCGAGTACGGCGCGTTCATCCTGTCCCATGCGACAGGTTCCGACGGGATGATGAACAGTGGTGGCCACGCGAGCCATGTAATCCAGCAGGGCAGCATCACTGATGGCCGCGTCGCCAGGGGCGACTTCGTGCTGGACATACCAGGCCAGCGGCGCAGCGGCGGTGATGCGTCTAGCCCATCGCATCCCCGCCAGCAAGATTTGCCGGTCAACATCGGCGGAAAGGTAATTCGGAGCGATTTGCACGGCTTCGCGAGGGTCATTGGAAACAAGGCTTACTTGCCCGCGCGAAGCCGGACGAAGTGGACAAGGGGCCATGGTGAATCCAGGCAGGTTTTCGGCCTGTTTTTTCGTGCCTTCGACATCGCCGCTGACCGGCAAGGCGTGGAATTGGATGTCGGGACGATCGAGTGTGGAGTCGCTCTTGCAGAAAATACCGACATCTGCGGCCGGCATGGTCATGGGGCCACGTCGCAGCAAGAGGTATTGCAAGAGGCTGCCCACCATGCCCAAGCCCCGCAGCCGCTCGTTGTAGCTGAGCGAGCCGGGCTTGAGCCGCCAGCTCATGGGAACGCAGAGGTGGTCCTGGAGGTTCTGCCCCACTTCAGGCGCATCGACGCGCACCGCGATGCCGTTTTGTTGCAAATGCTCGCCCGGGCCAATGCCAGAGAGCATCAGCAGTTGTGGGGAGGCGAACGCCCCCCCGCACAGCAAAATTTCACGGCGGGCGCGAATCTGGCGAGTCTGGCCGTCATGCAGGTATTCGACACCGACGGCAAGTCGCCCTTCGAACAACACACGATTGACTGGTGTCTCCGTCATCACTTTCAGATTGGGCCGCTTCTGCGCGGGGCGCAGATACGCGCGAGCCATGGAAACCCGCTGGCCCCGCTGGATATGTACCTGAAACAGCCCGGCCCCTTCCTGCGTCGCGCCATTGAAATCCTCATTCTTCGGGATTCCCACGGCGGCGCAGGATTCGATCATTGCCAGACTGATCGTGTTGCGCTCGACTTGATCGCCGACATACAGCGGCCCCTCTCGGCCATGCAGCGGGTCTTTGCGCAGACGGGCATTGTTTTCCGCACGAATGAAATAAGGCAGGACATCGCGCCAGCCCCAGCCGGGAGCCGATTTGGCCCAATCATCATAGTCTTCCGCCTGGCCCCGGATGTAGACCATGCCATTGACGCTGGAACAGCCGCCGATAAGCTGGCCACGCGGAAGGGCGATGCGTCGCCGGTTGGTGCGCACATCCGGCTCGCTCTCAAAGAGCTGACAATACTTCGGGTCTTCAGTGATCTTGCCCCAGCCTGCGGGCATATCCACCAGGAAATCACGATCATTGCGACCGGCCTCCAGCAGCAGCACCCGGTTTTGCGGGTCTTCGCTCAGACGCGCGGCCAAAACAGAACCGGCCGAACCGGCACCGACAACGATGTAATCAAAAACTTCGTTACCGATACCGGCCTGGCCGGTCTGAGAATGCGTCATGTCAAACTAAACGCTTATTTCTTGCCTAGCTTGATGGCCTTGGAGCCGTAGAAAGTCTGGTCGTTCTTCGCCATGTCGCGCAGCAGTTGCGGGGCTTTGAACTGTTCGCCGTAAGCGGCTTCCAGACGATCCATTTCCTTGACCACATTGGCAATGCCGATGGCGTCCATCATGCTGAACGGGCCGCCGGTGTAGGGGGGGAAGCCCACGCCAAGAATCGCGCCCAGATCCCCGTCGATCGGCGAGGTGAGCACGCCTTCTTCAACACACTTGACGGCATCGACGAGCTGCGGATACAGCATGCGGGCCTGCACTTCCTTTGCACTCGGCTGCTGGTTCTGCGGCTTTTGCGGCCAGATTTCATTCAAGCCAGACCACAAGGTCTTGTTACCTTCGGCGTCGTAGTCGAAGAAGCCCTTGCCGTTCTTGCGGCCATGGCGGCCATGTTTTTCGACCAGCGTGGCGACCACATCCGAAGCGGCGTTGGGCTTGAATTTCGCACCCAGGTCCTTCTTCTGCTGCTCGGCGGCGTGGTGGGCCACGTCCAGGCCGATTTCGTCGGAAACGGACAGCGGGCCGATGGGCAGGCCGACACACTTCGCGGCATTTTCCAGCAGGGCCGGGCTCACCCCTTGCATCAGCATGGCCATGGTTTCGGAGATGTAAGCACCAATGAAGCGGGTGGTGAAGAAGCCGGGGCCGTCGTTGACCACAATCGGCGTCTTGCCCATGAGCTGGCACAGGTCGAGAGCCTTGGCGAGCGCGGCATCATTGCCCTTGGCACCGCAGATGACTTCGACCAGCGGCATGCGCTCGACCGGTGAGAAGAAGTGCATACCGATGAAGTTTTCCGGACGCTGGCAGTTTTCGGCCAGATCGTTGATCGGCAGGGCCGAGGTGTTGGAGGCGATGACGGCATCCTTGGGCAGGACTTCTTCCAGCATCTTGGTGACCTTGGCCTTGATGCCACGATCTTCAAACACGGCCTCAACCACCAGCTGGGCGTCCTTCAATGCGGCGTAATCCGTGGTCGGGTGGATGCGCGCCAGCACGGCATCGGCTTCGGCTTGCGTCGCACGCCCCTTCTTGATGGCCTTCTCGAACTTCTTGGCGGTGTAATCCTTGCCCTTGTCGGCGGCTTCCTGCTTGAGGTCGATCAGTACCACCTCCACGCCTTCCTTGGCGCAGACGTAGGCGACGCCAGCACCCATGAGGCCCGCGCCGATGACGCCGATCTTCTTGAACTCGGTCTTGGCTACGCCTTCGGGGCGGTGCATGAGCTTGTTGGCCTTGCCCATGTTGATGAAGAGGGTGCGGATCATGCCGCGCGAGACATCGCCCTTCATCAGGCCGACCATGTACTTCGCTTCGAGGCGCAAGGCGGTGTCGATGGGCAGTTGCGTGCCTTCATAAACGGCGGAGGCAATGGCTTGCGGCGCGGGCATGTTGTGGAAGGTGCCGGCTTGCAGCATGGCGTTCGAGACGACCAGCATCTGCGCCACATCGGGGGAGGAGGGACCCGCACCGCCGGGCACTTTGAAACCTTTCTTGTCCCAGGGTTGCACGGCATTGGGGGTTTCCATGAGCCATTTCTTGGCTTCCTTCATCAAGTCGGCAGCCGGTACGACCTTGTCGACGAAGCCCGCATCGAGTGCCTTGCCGGGCGTCAGCGACTTGCCTTGCAAGAGCAGCGGCAGGGCGGCCTGGATGCCGATCAGGCGCGGCAGACGCTGTGTGCCGCCGCCAGCGGGGAGCAGGCCGATCTGCACTTCGGGCAGACCCAGCTTGATGGAGTCGTCATCCGCCACGATGCGCGCATGACAGGCCAGCGCGATTTCCGTACCGCCACCGACCGCCGTGCCGTTGATGGCGCAGACGATGGGTTTGCCGCACTTTTCCATGCGGCGGAACTGGCTGGAGAGCGACCAGATCTGCTCGAACATGGTGGCATTGGGGACATTCGGTGCGTTCTCGGAACGCTCCTCGATGCCTTTCAGGTCGGCCCCGGCGAGGAAGGCTTCCTTGCCGGAAGTGAGAATGACGCCCTTGATGGCGGCATCGGTGGAGATGCGGTCGATGCTTTCGGTGATTTCGTCGATGAACACCTGGTCGATGGTGTTCATGGTGCTGTCTTTTTTGTCGATCAGCAGCGTGGCGATGCCGTCGGCATCAACGGTGAGTTGGAATATCTGGTTCATCTGTCGTGTTCCTCAATAAGCTTAGATACGTTCGATGATGGTGGCCGTGGCCATGCCGGCGGCTTCGCACAGGGCGACCATGCCGTAGCGCAGATTGCGGCGTTCGAGCTCGTCGAGCACCGTGCCGACCAGCATGCCGCCGGTCGCACCCAGCGGGTGGCCCATGGCGATGGCCCCGCCATTGACGTTCATCTTGTCGTGCGGCACTTTGAGTTCGTCCATGAAGGCCAGCACCACGGAGGCAAAGGCTTCGTTGAGTTCATACAGATCGATATCCTCCGCCTTGAGCCCGGCCTTTTGCAGGCAGCGACGGCCAGCGGCAGCGGGGCCGTCGAGCATGATGGTTGGCTCGGAACCCACCGTCGCCGTCGCGACGATGCGGCCGCGCGCCTTCAGGCCGGCACGTTCGCCACCGGCCTTGCTACCCAGCAGCACAGCGGAGGCGCCATCGACGATGCCGGAGCTGTTGCCGGGGTGGTGGATGTGGTTGATCTTCTCGATTTCGGGGTATTTCT
>CAZCOS010000052.1:0-15268 GCA_964500605.1 uncultured Sterolibacterium sp. | reverse complement strand
CATAAGAGCCTCGCATGAAAGCATCGGTCGGGTTGATGAACACCCCGCGATTCAAACCATCCCAACGTCCACCGGGTGTCAGGCTTGGCCCCATCGACGGTTTGAAGCTGCGATCCCACTGGAATTTCAGCGCGACATTCTTGTAGAAGTCATAGCGCGTCCCCAGCGTGACGGTGTGCTGTTGATTGTGCACATTGATCATCCCGTCGATCATATTGACGGCAACGGCCAAGCCGGGGACAGGTGATGGCCATGTTGGCTCCGAGCGGAGCGAAGGTTCCTTTGAGGTGATGCGACTATAGCCCGCGTAGGGGGTCCATTTCCCAAGCCGATACCCCAGCAAGGCCGACCAGGCATCGGAGTCCTGTACGGCAGTGCCTTCACTGCGAGCCTGAACGTACTCGGCCTGTCCCAGCCACTTACCATCATCGTAGAGATAACCCAAGTCCCAGAGCTTGGCCTTGATGTTGTGCAAATTAGCGTTGGGTGTCGGATAGCCAAAGCCCGGGATGGCGGCTGCCATGGCAAAAACACCATCCATCATTGTGATTTGACCGCTTTGGGAGTCTGTCTTGGTGTAGTTATATCCCAGACGGAAAGTCGAACTGTCCTTCTCGTAAGTCAGATTGATGTTGCGATCCGAGCCGGTCACTTTGATTTGATCGTCCTGTCCACGATTCTTGACTGTCAACTTGACACGCCCTGCCGTGGTCTGAATCCGCAAGTTGCCACCCGCCACATCAAATTTCGTCCCGACCTCAACCCCATCGAGATGGGTGATGGGATTGAGCATATAAATTTCGTAAGCGGGTCGAACCGTTGTCTGTGCGTAACCGACATTACGGAAATCCGACACCATGAACACCGGCGCGACGACGCGGCCCGCGCGAACATAGACGGTATCGTTGATCTGGTATTTCAGGTTCGCCCATTCGAATTGCGGCGTGTAGGAATTGTCCGCGCGATGATCGGCGACGGCCTGAACCGTCGCGCTGAAGCCATTGCCGATGTTGGCCGTGGCTTGCAAGCCCAGTTTGGTGTCCACCCCGAACATATTGGCCTTGCTGCGCCCGGCTCCGTTGGGCTGGATGATGCTGCCACGGAAATCCGCTTCGCGGGAATCGCTATGCACGGCCCCCAGTGTGCCGAACCCGCTGAAGTTGTATGTCACTTCGGCCTGTGCAAGCGGTGCAGCCAGCAAACCCGCTCCAGCCATGAGCACGGCCAATTTTTTGATCTTCATGTTTTCATTCCCTTTGTCGTTTTTCCATGCTGCACAGGGCTTCTTGATATCGAGCCAGCCTCTCAGCCTCATTGACCCCTCTTTGATCCTGAAACCACCGTCGCGGATTCTATACCAGCCTCGTCTCGTACCAAGCCCGTGTTCTATTTCGTCCGAGTTTCCGGCTCCGGTTGAGTCTCTTCGACATTTCCAGCTTTTTTGTCTTTCTCGGGGGGCGGGAGAAAAAAGTGCCCCGGATGCGTTCTGAGCTCCTTCAACAGCAAATTCGACAGGGGACGCAGGTCGCTCAGCACACGCTGTCGCGAGCGCATGGCTGTCCAGAGTGCCAGGCTGAAGCTGACCAGCAGGTTGGTCGCTCCGATGATGCCCACGCCTCCCAGTCCGGCCAGCACCATTTTCCAACCCAGGCTGAAATCATTCGCCACCACGGCAAAAGCCAGATAGGCCGACGAAAAGGTGATATGCCGGATGTCAAGCGGCAGCCCCAGCAGGAAACCGATGAATCCAGTCATACCCAGCATCAGCCCGAAAAAGAAATTGCCTGCGAGGGCTCCCAGATTGTGCTCGATGTAATGCCCCAGCCGCCGACTGTATCGTTCGCCGATGAGGCGAAGGAGCAAGGGATGAGCGGCGATACGTTCCGGAATGTGGTTGTAGAGCGACTTGTTATCGTAATAGCCAGAAATCAGGCCGGCCACGAAAAGCCACACCCCCGCAATGGCTGCGTGCGCCATGGCATAACCGGCGATGGGGCGCAGGTCTTCCAGCAAATGAGCGGCCTTGTCCTGATCCACCAGCGGATTCCCCGTCTGCCAGCCCCAAAGCCAGCTCAAAACAAGGGCCGTTGGTAGGGTGAGCGAGACATTGCCGACAATGGCAATCCATTGGGTACGAACCACCTGAACAATCGAGGTCGTCAAGGCTTGATAGCCCTCCGCCGCTTTGCTGCCGGCCGGAGGAAGGGTAGCTGCCAGCGTGGCCGCCGTCATGGCAGGCTGCTTGGTGGCAATCGTGCAATGCAACAGATGAATGACGACAAAGCCGATCCCGTAATTGAGCCCAAAGGCGACGGCCTCGATCAAGGGTGGCAAATGGCTCTGAGCAATCTGGATTTTAAGCAGGGCCATGAAGCCGATGATGAAACCGGCCCCTGCCGCGCTCTTGAACATACTCACCCACTCCTGGCGGGTAGCGGCGATGTAATGCTCCCCGGTATGGCTGGCGTGCTCGGTCACCTGCAAGGCCAGCAACTCCGTATGCTGCCGGAAAACATCACGCAAACTGTGTTTGCGGTTTTCCGCCTCCACCAGTTGCAGGAAAAGACGCAGCAGCGTTTGTCCCTGAGACGGCGAAGGAACCGGGTCAACCAATTCCAGCAAAGCCTGCATGCGCTCAATATGTTGCTCAAGTCGAAGTAGATACGAAGTCAGACTCACGGAAACACCGTGGCGCAGAGCGTGTTTCCGGATGCGCGCAATCTGTACGGTGCACTGATCAAGCAAGACCATGATCTGCTTCTGATCGTCATCCAGCCTTTGATCTTCGGTCAATGCCTTTCGATAATTTTCGACAAAATGGAGTGTTTCGACGTTCTGCCGGACGAAGGGGGACTCGAAACGCTCCATGTCCGGTGCATTGCGCACCAACTCCGGCTCAAGGCCGATGGTGGCAATCCTGCAGGAGAGGACATGAATGGCCTCCAACATCTGCAAACGGCTGAATGGGTCTGTCTGGACAAGGGGTTCCGGCCAAAGGCTGCGATACAAATCCTGCCAGACGGCATAGGGAATACGGGCCAGCCAGCGGTAATCGTTCTTTCTGTAAAAAACCAGACCAAACAGATCCTTGAGCAACTCCGGGCGTGGCGTGAGTGGCAGTAGACGTTCCCCGATACGCCGCCGCAAGCCTGCCAGCAAGGGTTCATTGGAAAAAAGACCTGTATCGGTGTAGAGCTGAACCTGACGGGATTGATTAAGGAGTGCGCTCATCTGCTGGCGCAACAGATGACGGTACTCTTCGTGCTGCTCGACCAGAAAAGACAGCGCACGCAAACTATTGATGGCCGAAGCGGCATCGTCGACCCGTCGAGGGCGGATGGCATCGACCAGGGCACGAATATGGCGCAGGGCCTGTCCTGTCGGTGCGTCCCGCATGGACTGAAAAATGGATTCCATGATTCTCCTTGCTGATGAAACAGGCGACTCCAACCAGTTCCAACTGAACCCGGGAACTGAACTCGATCTGGTACGGCGCAAGAGGCGACAAGATAGAATGCGCGGCGATGTCTTCCCTCCGACCTTCCGCCGCCTGGCGTCCCATCTTATCGACGCTCGACCCCGCCCAGCGTCGTTCCTTGCGTCACTGGCTATGCGACCAGGGCTCCCTGACCGCCCGCCTTCAGGCGCAAAGCCCGCACTTTCAGGTTCAGGTTCTTCGCCAGAAACTGGCACGCCCCCATGCTGACGAAAACGCGCTGCTGAATATTCCACCCGGCAAGCTGGCCTGGGTGCGCGAGGTGCTGCTCCTGACGGAAGGACAAGCCCGTATTTTTGCGCATTCCGTACTTCCCCGGGGCCATGCACGCGGGCCTTGGCAACTCCTTGCCCGACTGGGAAGCCGACCACTCGGTGCGGCCTTATTCAGCCATCCGCGCATCCATCGTCAGCCCCTGCATTTCCGCCGCATCGATGCAAGACACCCACTGTATCAGCCCGCCTTACAAGCGGCCAAACTGGATGCCAACCAAACACCCCAACTCTGGGCTCGACGTTCACTGTTTACCTGTGGTGGACAATCCCTGCTGGTCTGTGAAGTTTTCCTGCCTTCACTTTTGGAATCCTGAATCCCAAGACCCACGACCCTAAGTGCCCAGGAATTAACTCACCCCCGGTTTCTTCTGTCCTTGCAACACGGTTTGCAATTGCTCCCGCCAGGCCAGAAGCTCCGGATCATGGGCCATGCCGGTTGGCGCAATCGGCCGTGCCATATCGTAATCGCTGTACAGCAAGCCAACAGGCTGGCCCGCACTAACCAGGGTCAGCAACATGACAGAACGCGCGCCTACCAATCCAGCATACCATTCCGGCAGGTATTTGACATAAGCCTCGGCTTGGGTATCGGGGATATACAAATCCACTTTCTTTCCAAAAACTACACGGAAAATGTCGGCACGACTACCCTGGCAACGAAAGCGAGCGGCAATCTGTGCCGCATTTCGCCCAACCCCCGCCACGGCCACCAGCCCGGAAGAACCGTCTGGCAGACAAAGCAGGCTGCGATCAAAACCGAACTTGTCGTGATATTGACGCAAGACCTGCTGAAACACTTCGACCGGCTTTCGGCCATCCGCCAGCTTGCTTTCGCGCGTCAGGCTGTCATTGGCGGAAAGCAGATCCAGCACCCGTTCCGATGATTTTCGTAGCAGCAAGCGCGCCTGCTCGACCGTGCAGGGAAAACCCATCGCCCCAAGAATCTGGTCGGTTTCTTCCAGCATGCGGTCTATCCAGCCTTGCACCTCCATGTCCTTGAGATGAAGCGCATCGCGAAAAAACTCTACCTCGTTGCGTTGCTCGATCTTTTCGCGCGCTTCAGGCAAACGAAAGAGAACATCCGTCACGGATCGCGCAAACAATGCGCAGTACTGCTGCCACTCCAGCGCGGTGTTGGCGGAACGAGGTCCGGATTTTTCCTTGCGGATGGATAGACTCTTGTGCAGCACATCGGGCAGATTCCAATGCTGTGCGATCCCTGCGGCAATATCCGTGAAAGCCAGACCCAGTGTCCGATTAATGGCATCCTCCTCGGAAAGATTGCCTTCTGCCTGCAAGGCTCGGCTGCGCTCGATTTCGGGATAGAGGTGGTAGAGCATCATCAACCTGCCCAGATTCTGCATCAGGCCACAAACCTGTGCCTCCTGAACGCTATAACGCGCCCCATTGAGTCTCGTGGCCTCGGCGCAAAGCTGGCCACAAAAAAAGGCCGCCACAATTTCCGCTTCGATCTGCTTTTGCTGGGGGCTATGGGTCAGCGCATTGAGCAGGGCCATGGAAAGTGCCACGGATTTAACCGTATTGCTCCCCAGAATGACCAGAGCCTGCTCGACGGTTGAAATGTTGCGCCCACCACGCGCGTGGCCGCTGGAATTGGCCATGCGTAACAAACGGGCCGTCAGTGCCGCATCGCGCAGAATCACCGCTGTCATTTCACGCGTGCCACCATCTTCCGCTTCGGACAACTTGCTGATGAGCTGAACCGAAGCCCCCAGGCCGGCAAAACCGGGGCTTGCGTCGATCCGGCTGATCAACGAATCCAGAAGTGCCTGACCGCTCAATGCCGTTTTTGCTTCCATGGCCTCAACCATCCTCATTCCTGTCTATCCCCGGAAGGGGAGGGAAGTCCGCCGATAAGCCGGGTTCTGTCGTGGACAGTCATTCCTCTGGGCCCGCCGTTACCGACGGGCTCTAGCAGCCTACCCGGAAGCGACGCGAGCAACGTCATGGCTTCCCTATTTGGCCTTGCCCCGGATGGGGTTTGCCGTGCCGTCCGCATTGCTGCGGCCGCGGTGAGCTCTTACCTCGCCATTTCACCCTTACCGGCTCTTACGAGCTTAGGCGGTATCTTTCTGTTGCACTTTCCGTCGCCTTGGGTCACGGCTTGCGCCGCAACTTATAACGCCCGGCCGTTAGCCGGCATCCTGCTCTAAGGGGCCCGGACTTTCCTCCATGAACTCGCGTTCACAGCGACTGCCTGGCGAACTTCCCGCTGGGATTGTAACGGATAAGCGGAATCAGAATCGGGCGGTCACGCCCAGGGTCATCAGATTGACATCGGTGCTGCCCGTCGTTTTTTCATCCCCCACCTTGCTGAAACGCTCATATTCAGCCCGCACGCCAAGGATTTCGTTCACGCGGTAATCCGCACCCAGGCCATAGGTCGGCCGCCATTTGTATTTGGCGACGTTCTTGTTCAGCCGGAAGGGGAAAGACGAGGCATCATTGCCGACATCTTCGGCCGCCACCTCGGCATGAATCACGCCCAGTTTGGCAAATCCGGTGAGCTTGTCGTTGAACGGAACTTTCCCGACACCCGCAACATTCCAGCCACGAATCTTGATGGTGCGTTCTGCGCGGTACGGCCCACCTTGCGCCGCAATGGCAAACGGCCCAAAACCGATGGGAACGCCGATCCGGTAGGAATAAGTATTCCGGTAGGTCGACTTGCCCAGATCGATATAGCCCCCTTCGACCGCCCAGTTTGGCGTGAAATCATGGCCCAACTGCAACTTGAAAGCCCCGCGTTCCGAGGACTGGCTGGATCTTAGGGAGGAAAGTGTCGGCAGGGCTGTACGCGTCATGGCGTTGTACTGTTGCTGTAGCGCGGTCTGATTCAGCTGCGATCGTCCCGCCGAAGCCGCCACATAAATTTCACTACTCATTTCCAGTGCCTGAACAGCGGTACTCGCTACCGCCATCAATAAAACCAGTGCGACCAGCCGGGCAGGTTTTTGCGTCATCATCGACTCCACAGGAACAGAAAAGGGTAAGAAAGCCGCTAGGGCCGGGGATTCTAACAGCCGGAAGACTCAGGGTGAGCCGGACGAAGCCGGTTCCAAGGTAATCCGCAATCCCTCTGCAGTAGGCCGCAAGGCGATCGGCGTGTATTGCGTACCGAGATAGCGCAAATCCTCCGGCTTGAACGAATGGACAACGGCATCCTGCAAGATGTGTTCCGCCACGAAATTGGCCAGGCGGGTCAAAAGCCGCTGGCGGGTTTCATCCAATCCCTCAGCAGCGAGTTCCTCCACCCTTCCCTCACGCAGGACAATAGCCTGACGGGCTTCATCCAGAGCCAGCTTACCCGAGAACGTCAACTTTCCTCGCCAGGGCTTGGTCATCACGGGGGAACTCATCTGTGTCACGAGGGCAACCTGCAATCGTTCCTGCGCAGGCAGTGTGCTCAGGCGTGGCTGTTCCAGCCGGAGGGAAATCACTTCGAAAAGACGCTGTTCGACCGGAAACCGCTTGGCGAGCCCGTCCTGAAGTTTTGCAATCGGAAACTCCACCTGACGTGGGCCACCTCCGCCCAACGTAGCACAAGCCGTCAGGAAACAAGCCAGAAAAAAGGGGAGCAGCACGCCACGAAATCGTCGCAAAAAGCAAAGGCGGCGATCTGGACTCACCTTCACACCGCCCGCCGCCGAAACACCACATCCCAAACGCCATGCCCGAGCCGCAGGCCCCGGGTCTCGAACTTGGTCTGTGGACGATAAGCCGGGCGCACCGCAAAACCACCCGGCAGCGTACCTGTATTTTCGAGCAGGGGTTCCGCACCCAAAACCTCGACCATCTGCTGCGCGTATTCTTCCCAATCCGTCGCACAGTGCAGATAGCCGCCGGGAAGCAGCCGCTCTGAAAGCAGGCGAACCAGCGGCGGCTGAATCAACCGTCGTTTTTGCTGACGTTTTTTCGGCCAGGGGTCCGGAAAAAAAACATGCACTCCCGACAAGGCCGCCCGTGGAATCATGTCGCGCAGCACCTCGACGGCGTCATGCTGACAAATCCGGACATTACCCAAACCGCGTTCCTCAATCTCTTTCAGCAAACTGCCGACTCCGGGCGTATGAACCTCAATCCCCAGATAATCGTTTTCAGGATGCGCGGCTGCAATGGCAGCGGTCGTTTCCCCCATGCCGCAGCCGATTTCGAGGATTTTGGCAGCCTGTTCGATCGAGCGGCCAAAAAGCTCGGTCAGATCAAGGGGCTCCTTGCGGTAAGGGACGCCCCAGCGGGGCATGCCTTCTTCGTAATGACGCTGCTGGGCATTCGAAACGCGCCCCTGACGCAGCACATAGCTGCGGATGTGATCCGGCACGAAAACCGGTGCAACCGTTTTTTCCAAGATGGAGTCCGTAAGATTCGTTTGAGATTCGCTCAAATCGACCAGTTTTTCTGACTAAGCAGGCCTTCTGTCGGAGAGCTGGGCGAGGCGGAATAGGTCTTTTTCGGCATCCGGCCCGCAAGCCAGGCTTCCCGCCCAGCCTCAACCGCCTTTTTCATGGCACGGGCCATCAGCACCGGCTCGCGTGCCTGCGCAATGGCGGTATTCATTAACACCCCATCACAACCCAGCTCCATGGCAATCGCTGCATCGGAGGCTGTCCCCACCCCCGCATCAACCAATACCGGCACTTTCGCGTTGTCGATGATGAGCCGCAAATTCCAAGGATTCAGGATACCCATCCCTGAACCAATGAGAGAAGCCAAGGGCATCACAGCCACACAGCCGATGTCTTCCAGCAATTTGGCCTGAATAGGATCATCGCTGCAATAAACCATCACCTTGAAACCGTCCTTGACCAGCGTTTCAGCGGCCTTAAGCGTTTCAGGCATGTGAGGGAACAGTGTTTTCTGGTCGCCCAGCACTTCCAGTTTCACAAGATCATGTCCATCCAGCAATTCCCGCGCCAGCCGGAGTGTTCGTACCGCCTCATCCGCCGTATAACAACCCGCCGTGTTGGGCAGCAAGGTGTATTCATCAGGCGGCAACACCTCCAGCAGAGAAGGCTGGCCCGGCTCTTGCCCGATATTGGTGCGGCGGATGGCCACCGTAATGATCTGCGCGCCCGATGCAACAACGGCCTTTTTCGTCTCGGCAAAATCCTTGTATTTCCCGGTTCCCACCAGAAGGCGGGAGGAATAGGCCTTGCCGGCAATCATCAAGGGGTCATTGTTCATGGAAAACTCGCAAAAGAAAGACAACGAAGCGGGCTCAGGATCAGCCCCCACCCACCGCAACGACGATTTCAATCTGGCAGTCCGGTTCGATCAGGCATTGCGCGTGATGGCTCTTCGGTACGATCTGGCCATTCATCTCCACAGCCAGACGCTTGCCGCTCAAATTCAGCTCCGCCAGCAAGCCGGCCACACTAAGCGGCGCATCGCGCTGTTGTTTCTGGCCATTGAGGACGAATTCGATCATGGGAGGCTGATTTTATCATGCGAGGATCGGGCGACCACACGGGAAACTCTTTGCTGCAGGGCAATCGCATTCGAGATTTTCCCACCCCGTAGAGGCGAATCATTATTCGCCCCGAACCCCTTCGCCACTTTGCGCGATGCTTCGACGTGTGGCATCTTCTTCAACCCTGCCGGGACCTGCCCCGGCGGGCGAGTGACTTTCTTGTTGCACAACAAGAAGGTTACCATCGAGCGTGCCCCACTTCATCGATCTGGCTTCGCCAGATTTCCCTCCTGCTGGCCTTGTCGTGCGGCCAGTGGTGCAAACTCGCCTTCGGCTCAAACAGCACCACTGAGCCCCCCTGGACTTCCCCGCCCGTCAAGGCCAGCACTCGGCGATTCAGAAAGGGAAGTGAGTGCGCTGATCGAAGCAGGGATGCACCCCGGCTTCCGGACTTCCCCTCTCTACTGTTAAGCTTTCGGAGTTTTTCTCTGGCATCTCCTGTCTCCGTGGACCGCATCGCTTCCTTACGAAAAAAACTCGACGATTATGAACGCCTGATGCGGCTGGACAAGCCAATCGGCATTATGCTGCTATTGTGGCCGACCCTATGGGGCCTGCTGCTGGCGGCAGATGGCCAGCCGTCACTGTCAGTCGTCTGGATTTTCACCCTGGGGACAATACTGATGCGCTCGGCAGGCTGTGTGATGAATGATCTAGCCGACCGCAATTTCGACGGCCACGTCGAACGCACCCGGCATCGACCCATGGCAACGGGGGCTGTATCCGTCAAGGAAGCCCTCTTGCTGGCGATTTCTCTGACACTCCTGGCGGGCACGCTGATCCTGCCCTTCTCCCTGCTGGTCTGGACACTGGCCGTGGTGGCCGTTTTTCTTGCTGCGACTTACCCGCTCACCAAGCGTTTTCTGGCCATTCCCCAAGCCTATCTGGGTATTGCCTTCGGTTTTGGTATTCCGATGACTTACGCAGTCGTATTGGATACGGTTCCACCCATTGCCTGGGTGCTCCTGCTCGCCAACATTTTCTGGGCCGTGGCCTACGACACGGAATACGCCATGGTGGATCGCGAGGACGATCTCAAGCTCGGATTGCGGACTTCAGCCATCACTTTTGGACGTTTCGACGTGGCTGCCGTGATGCTCTGCTATGCCTGCACCCTGCTGATTTTGGCCGGGGTAGGGATGGCCACCCATCGCGGCACGTTCTATTACAGCGGCCTGTTTTTGGCCACAGCCATCGCACTGCACCATTACACCTTGATCCGGGATCGGGATCGCACACGCTGCTTCAAGGCATTTCTACACAACAACTGGTTTGGCGCAGCCGTTTTTGCGGGCCTGCTGGCCGATTATCACCTCTGATTTTTCCGGAACCTTCCCATGAAATACGGCGACCTACGCGAATTCATCGACCACCTTGAAAAAATGGGGGAATTGAAGCGAATTACCGTCGAAGTCGATCCCCATCTCGAAATGACGGAAATCTGCGACCGTGTTCTACGCTCAGGTGGCCCGGCCCTGTTTTTTGAAAAACCGAAGGGCTCGAACATGCCGGTGCTGGCCAATCTTTTTGGCACCCCGCGTCGCGTGGCTCTGGGTATGGGCGAAGATAGCACCGACGCGCTGCGGGAAATCGGCAAACTACTGGCCTATCTCAAGGAGCCGGAACCGCCCAAGGGGCTCAAGGATGCCTGGGACAAGCTCCCGGTACTCAAACAAGTACTCAACATGGCCCCGAAAATCCTGTCGTCCGCCCCCTGTCAAGAAGTCGTGTGGGAAGGCAAGGAGGTTGATCTGTCGCGCCTGCCCATCCAGCACTGCTGGCCGGGCGATGTCGCGCCACTCATCACCTGGGGGCTGGTCGTCACACGCGGCCCGAACAAAACCCGGCAGAACCTGGGCATCTACCGTCAGCAGGTGCTGGGACCCAACAAGGTCATCATGCGCTGGCTCGCCCACCGGGGCGGCGCGCTGGATTTTCGTGAGCACACCGAAAAATATCCGGGGCAACCCTTTCCTGTCGCCGTCGTCATCGGAGCCGACCCGGCCACCGTGCTCGGCGCAGTCACGCCGGTTCCTGACACACTGTCGGAATATCAGTTTGCCGGCCTGCTGCGCGGCTCGAAAACCGAATTAATCCGCTGCCTCGGCAATGACCTGCAAGTTCCTGCCTCCAGCGAAATCGTGCTCGAAGGCGTGATCCATCCGGGAGAAACCGCACTCGAAGGCCCTTATGGCGACCATACCGGCTACTACAACGAACAGGCTCCTTTTCCCGTGCTCACCATCGAGCGCATCACGATGCGGCGCAACCCACTCTACCACAGCACCTACACCGGCAAACCACCGGATGAGCCCGCCATGCTGGGCGTAGCCCTGAACGAGGTTTTCGTTCCTCTGCTGCAAAAGCAGTTCCCGGAAATCACCGATTTCTATCTGCCACCCGAAGGCTGCTCCTACCGGCTGGCTGTAGTCAGCATCAAAAAACAGTACCCCGGCCACGCCCGGCGCGTGATGTTCGGTATCTGGAGCTTTCTGCGGCAATTCATGTACACCAAGTTCATCATCGTCACGGATGACGATGTAAACATCCGCGACTGGAAAGAGGTGATCTGGGCGATGACCACGCGGGTCGATGCCGCACGCGACACCCTGATCGTCGAAAATACGCCCATTGATTACCTCGATTTTGCCTCTCCCGTTGCCAGCCTCGGGAGCAAAATGGGCATCGACGCAACCAATAAGTGGGAAGGTGAAACCACCCGGGAATGGGGGCGGACCATCGCCATGGATGAAAGCGTGAAAAATCGAGTTGATTCACTATGGGAAAAACTGGGCCTCTGAATCCCAAACCTCGTTACGCCTTCCTGCATTTTCTTCATTTGATCTTTCTTGTGTCTTTTTTCCTTGTTTTTAACGAATGACTGTGATTCATTGACGATAGAATGAACGGTTGAGTCCTTCCAACCCTGCAGCAACCCTGCAGCACACCTCATCATCCGAATGAAAGGCGAGGTCATGCAATCTGCTCCGAACGAGTACCGCTCCCTCCTGCCAGCGATCGTGAATTATTTCATCCATCCGAATCTTCGAAACGATTCGGATGTTTTTCATCGGGTTCGCATCCTGATTGCGGCCATGATGATCTTTCCGATGGTCACGCTCACCGCCTTGCTGGTTGTTCCCATCATCAACTTCTCGCAACAGTCCATCCAGATTGCGGCAGGCTTGCTGCTCCCGACGACCATCGGCTTCCTCACCCTGCTTTTTCTGTTACGTCGCTATGGCCATTACATGTTCTGTGCCGTCTGCACAGTCATCATCCTGATGGCCCTGATCGTGTCAGGAATCTGTCTTTCGGGCGGTGTAGCGGTATCTCCGGTGACCCAACTCCTGGTGGTGCCCTTGTTGACCGCCTACTTCTTTGGTGGCACCCGCTGGGGAGGGCTCACGGTCCTTGCGACCTTCGTCATCATGGTCATCCTGATCGCGCTCCATATCGGCGGTTACGATTTCATCCAGACCGTGCATTCCAGCCAACAACTCATCATTGCCCAATTCCTTGTCAGCTTCGTCAATCTTTCAGCCATTGCAGGCATGGCCTTCATTTACGAATTCACGGCAGCCTTGCTCAAACAGGAACGCGATACGGAACATGAAAAATACATCCGCCTGGCCAAGACCGATCCGCTCACGGGTCTGGCGAATCGCCGCAACTTCGACGATATGCTGCAAGAACGCATCGCCCTTTATGGCTCGGATATTCCGCCGCGCCGTTTCGCCTTGGGCTATCTCGACCTAGATGGCTTCAAACCCGTCAATGACAAACTGGGGCATGCCATTGGCGACGAAGTGCTGCGCATCGTCTCAGCCCGGCTGCGCACCGTTCTACGCGGTTCGGATTTCGTCGGCCGTCACGGGGGTGATGAGTTCATGATGATGCTGGACCTGCCCGGTGATCTCGATGCCTTGGAAAAAATGGCAACCCGCCTGCTTGGCACTATCGCCAAACCGATCCGCACGAGTGCCGGTGAAGTCGAAGTCAGCGGAAGCCTGGGGTTCGCCATATTCCCCCTGGACACCTTCGACATCGACGAGCTGAAACGCTATGCCGACGAGGCCATGTACGCTGCCAAAAAACGGCACAACTGCTGGCGTCTTTACGAGGACATCAAGGCTCCGTCCTGACCCAGCAGCGCTCGATAACAAAACGCCGTAGCCGGGTTAATAAAGATTATCCGGCTACGGCGTTTTGTTTAACCTGAAAACCGATCAAACGATGTTCAAGTGCTGGATACCCGAAGACAGGTCTTGGTCGCGTGCCGTCTTGCTGTGCAGCTTGATGTTCAGGCGCAGGTCATTGACGGAGTCCGCATTGCGCAGTGCATCCTCGTAGCTGATGCGCCCCTCTTCGAAAAGATCGAACAGTGCGGCATCGAAAGTCTGCATCCCCAGCTCGCGTGACTTTTTCATGATTTCCTTTACGCCGGCCACTTCGCCCTTGAAAATCAGATCGGAAATCAGCGGGGAATTCAGCATGACTTCCACGGCCGCAGCCCGCCCCTTCCCTTCCTTCAATGGAATCAACCGCTGGGCAACGATGGCGCGCAGGTTCAGTGAAAGGTCCATCAGAAGCTGCTGGCGGCGGTCTTCCGGGAAGAAGTTGATGATGCGGTCCAATGCCTGGTTGGCACTATTGGCGTGAAGGGTTCCCATGGCCAGGTGACCGGTTTCGGCAAAGGCGATGGCGTGCTCCATCACTTCACGGTCGCGGATTTCGCCGATCAAGATCACATCGGGAGCTTGGCGCAGCGTGTTCTTCAGCGCAGCTTCCCAGGAATCGGTATCTACGCCGACTTCGCGCTGGGTCATGATGCAGTTGATGTGCGGATGCACATACTCCACCGGGTCTTCGATGGTGATGATGTGGCCGTAAGTATTTTCATTGCGATGGCCGATCATCGCCGCCAGGGAAGTCGACTTGCCCGAACCCGTGCCGCCGACGAAGAGCACCAGACCGCGCTTGGTCAAGGCGACATCTTTCAGCACAGGGGGGAGCTTGAGGTCATCAAACTTCGGAATCGTGGTGGTGATGGTGCGCAGAATCAACCCCACCTTCCCTTGCTGGATGAAGGCATTGACGCGGAAACGTCCGATCCCGGCCGGGTTGATCGCGAAATTACATTCCTTGGTCGCCTCGAATTCAGCAGCCTGCTTATCGTTCATGATCGAACGCGCCAGCTCCTGGGTGTGCTGTGGCGTGAGCTGCTGGGAAGTAACGGGCGTGAGCTTGCCGTCGACTTTCATCGCCGGTGGAAACCCGGCGGTAATGAAAAGATCAGAGCCTTTTTTGCTGAGCATCATGCTCAGCAGCTGGCACATAAACTTGAGGCCCTCATCACGTTCCATGGTTGCTCTCTATAGGATATTGAAGTCGTGGATCAAACCGGGAAGGCGTCTTTGTTTGCCGCCTTGGAGCGCGCTTCTGCGGAAGTCACGATATTGCGGCGCACCAGGTCCTGCAGGTTCTGGTCGAGGGTTTGCATCCCCATGGCCTGGCCAGTTTGGATGGCCGAATACATCTGCGGCACCTTGGCTTCGCGGATCAGGTTGCGGATGGCAGGTGTGCCGATCATGATTTCGTGAGCCGCCACGCGGCCATTGCCGTCCTTGGTCTTCAGCAGGGTTTGCGAGATGACAGCCCGCAGGGATTCGGACAACATGGCCCGCACCATTTCCTTTTCATCCCCCGGGAACACGTCGATGATACGGTCGACGGTCTTGGCTGCGGAGGAGGTGTGCAGTGTGCCGAAAACGAGGTGACCGGTTTCCGCCGCCGACATGGCCAGACGGATGGTTTCCAGATCGCGCATTTCCCCCACGAGGATCACGTCCGGATCTTCACGCAGGGCCGAACGCAGCGCGTTGGAGAAAGACAGGGTATGCGGGCCGATTTCGCGCTGGTTAATGAGACATTTCTTGGATTCATGCACAAATTCGATCGGGTCTTCGACGGTCAGGATGTGGCCATGATCGTTCTCGTTGATGT
>CAZCOS010000051.1:0-15394 GCA_964500605.1 uncultured Sterolibacterium sp. | reverse complement strand
ACGGCAGAAGCTGATCGACTTCTGCGCGGGCGCGCAGGACTGGTACACGCTGTTCGTGCCAAAGGCGGAGCTGGAAGTGAAGACCTTCGCCGATATCCGCAAGCAGGAAGACATCCTGTTGCGACTGCTGACGGACTATACCGATCGCTTCTACAAGGCCCTGAAGACGGGGTATGAAGGACAGTTCTACGAAGTAGCCTATGTGACGGAAAAGAATGGCTCGATCCTGGATGAATACAAATTCGTTCTTGATCCATCCCCCGCTGGGCACAGCTACTTCGCGCAACTGGAAAAGCTCAAAGCCTTGGTAGTCAGCGGCCAGCTCGGACAGGTCAGCACGCAATGCCCACCCCACATGGTAGCGATTTGCTTTGATCGACATTTGTTCAACCCTTTGTTTGGTTTTGAGCAAGATGAAGACAAGAAGCTGGTGCCGCTCAAGCTCACGCCACTGGGGCTGGGTGCGGAAAGTGAGGTGACTTTTGTCCGCGACCTGGAGGTGTTTTACAACTCCGCCGAAGGCAAGGAAGCGATTGGCCCGCGCAGCCTGTACCTGCTACGCAATGCGGCCAGCGCAGACAAGGGACTGGGCTTTGCACTGGCAGGCAACTTCTATCCGGACTTCCTGCTGTGGCTGGTGGACGATGCCAGTGGAAAGCAGTGGCTGACCTTTGTCGATCCGAAGGGGTTGCGCAATCTCGACCTGTCGCACCCCAAGCTGGGTCTGTACAAGGAAGTGAAGACCCTGGAAAAAACGCTGGCGGCGCAGGCCAAGGCGGGCGAAGCGCCGCTGGTCTTGAATGCCTTCGTCCTCTCGCCGACGAAGTTCGCCGACCTGCTTAACGTGGGCGACCCGACAAAGAAGGCCGATCTGGAAAGCCGCAACGTGTTGTTCATGGAGGATGGTGCCAGCACCTACCTGAAGAAGCTGTTCCGGGTGCTGGTCTGATGAGTCTGCTGGATTCGGGATAGAATTCGCGGCTTTCTGGCCTGGCGGTCTGGTTCAGGCTTTTGCTTCTCCTCCCCGTAGCACAATGGATAGTGCACATGCCTCCTAAGCGTGGGATACAGGTTCGATTCCTGTCGGGGGGACCACCGGATGAGCTGGCTGGCGGGGAACAGAAATCGCTGGGGAAAGCTGGAGAAGGCATGTTCGAGCAGTTCAGGGATTGGTACAGAAATCGGCACAGCTACGCACGCGACTGGCAGCAGCGGACGGGTGGGGAAGTGGTGGCGACGATGTGCACCTATGTGCCCGAAGAAGTCCTGGTCGCTGCCGATATGCTGCCGGTTCGGGTGCTGGGTGCGCACCAGACACAGAACGTGGCGGAGCCGCATATTTTTGGGATGTTCTGCCCCTTTAGCCGTGATTCGCTGGCGCAGGGCCTGCTGGGACATTACGACTACTGTTCCGGTGTTGTTTTGGCGCAGTCCTGTCTGCATTACCGGCAGACTTTCACTTCCTGGCGCGATCATGTCAAAACAGTGAAGTGGGACTATTACCTGCCCATGCCCAATGAAGTGCAATCCCTCTTTGCCCGGGCGCGGCACCGGCAGGAAGTCGAAGCCTTCAGCCGTTTCATCGAGGAAAGACGGAGCGCGCCCTTGCAGGAAACCGCCTTGCGGCAGGCCATCAACACCGTCAACGAAAACCGTCGCCTGCTGCGTGAGCTCTTTGCCTTGCGCCGCTTGCCCGACCCACCGCTGACGGGGAGCGAAGCCCTGCATGCTTCCCTGACGGCTCAATTCGTCGATCGTGCAGAACACAACCGCGAATTGCGTCGTGTGCTGGCTGCACTCTCCGAACGCGCAGCAGCTGGCACACACCCAGAGCCCCGGAACACCGGCCTGCGGGTGATGACCATCGGTTCTGAAAACGATGATCTGGGCTTCATGGAAATGATTGAATCTCTGGGGGCGACCATTGTCATCGACGACCAGTGTTCCGGGACGCGGAATTTCTGGAACGAGGCTCGGCCCCATGCTGACCCGCTGGCTGCCATTGCGGACCGGTATGTTGAGCGGCCAGCCTGCCCGACCAAGGATTTTCCGATGCACACCCGCTTCGATCATGTTCTGGGGCTCGCGCAGGATTACGGCGTACAGGCTGCGATTTTCCTTCAGCAGAAATTCTGTGATCCGCACGAAGGCGATTACCCGGGGCTCAAAGCCCATCTGGAGGCAAACGGCATTCCCACTCTTTTTCTCGAATTCGATATCACGAATCCGCTGGGGCCTTTCCGTACCCGTATTGAAGCCTTTTTTGAAACCTTGGGCGAGGAGGATCTCTTCTGATGTCGTCCAAGCTCCTTTATCCCACTGAACCCCTGCGATGCTGGCCGCGTGCCAAGGCCCTGCGGGAACAGTATTACCGCGATTACGCAACGGCAAAGGCGCGAGGGGGGCTGCGCTGGGCAGGTTCGGCCTGGACGCTGGACGCCATCCCCTCGGCACTGGGGCGGGACGTGTATCCCCTGACCGGAGAGCCTTATGCTGCTTCGATCGCCCATGACCGCGCCTTCAACCTGGCCTGCCAGAATGCGACCGAAGCGGCCGGCTTTGCACGGGACCTTTGTTCCTACATGCGAACCTATTGGGGGTCGATCACGCTGAATCGATACCTCGATGGCCAGCCTTTTCCCAAGCCGGATTTCAATTACCAGACCGTCATTTGCTGTTCTCATGCCAAGTGGTATCAGCATGCGGCCCAGCTTGAAGGTACGCCCGCCTTTTTCATTGACGTTTCCGTTGGCCCTTACAAGGACCTGACCGAATCCCGCCTGCAATATGTGCTTGACCAGGCTCTTTCTTCTATCGAATGGCTGGAAAAGACCACAGGGCGGCGATTCGATGATGAACTGTTCGTCGAGGCGGTGCAAAACGAAATGCGCTCGACTTCGCTTTGGGCGGAAATCTGCTGTCTCAACAAAGCCCGCCCCGCGCCGCTGGACGAGAAAACCATGTTCTCGCTCTACGTCATGGCAACGCTCCATAAATCATCCCGTTGGTGCGCCGATTTTTACGAAGAACTGCGGAATGAAGTGGCCGACCGGGTTGCCCGGGGCATTGCCGCCGTGCCACAGGAACGCTGCCGCCTGATTTCCGATACCCAGCCGCCTTGGGCTTTTTTGAAGCTCTTTCGCTATCTCGAAGAATTTGGAGCCGTCTCGGTGGGCTCCCTTTACACCTTCGGTCTGGAAGGCATCTGGGAAACGAAGCCTGACGGTAGCTGGGGGCCACGCACCACCCCCATGGCCTTGGGGCTGCCCATGCGGACGCGGGAGGAGGTGATGCGCCTTTACTGTGACTGGAACCTTTCCAAGCCGCAATGGCAGCATTTTTACGATCCACGCCTGAAGACGGAAATGATGAAAACCATTGTCCGCGAATGGGGGGCAGATGGGGTTCTCCTGCATCTCAATCGGGGTTGTGAAGGGCTTTCGCTGGGCATCATGGAAAACCGTCTGGGGCTGACCGAAGCGGGCATTCCCGTCATGAGCTACGAAGGCAATATGGGTGACGAACGCGAGTTCGATTACGAAAGAACGAAAGGCCGTATCGATGCCTTCATGGAAATGCTGGGTCAGAAACGGGAGTTTGGACGATGATGACCGCCGGGCTGGACATGGGGGCGCGTACCCTGAAACTCGTGCTGCTGGAAACTTCATCGGATGCCGCATCGCGCATTCTCGGGCGAACGGCCCTTTTTCCTGATTCACTGGATTTTGATGCCGCCGCCGAACGGATTTACGCCGAAGGTTTGGATGCCGCCGGGCTGGATCCCGCGCAGATCAGTCGCGTCGTCGCCACGGGAGCAGCCAGGTCGCTGGCTCGCTTTGCCCATGAAACCGTTACCGAAGTGCGCTCGGGTGCGGCCGGCACGGCGCATCTGTTTCCCGGAGCCCGGACGGTGATCGACGTCGGGGCAGAAGAAGCGCGTGCCTTGCGTTTGCAAGCGGGTGGGCGTGTTGCCGACTTTGCTGCCAATGAAAAATGCGCTGCTGGAGCCGGAGCCTTTGCGGAATCCATGGCGCGCGCCCTGCAATTGAGCCTCAAGGATTTTGGCGAAGCCGCCCTGAAGTCGACGCAGCTCATCCCGATGAATGCCCAATGCACCGTTTTTGCCGAATCCGAAGTTGTCTCACTCATTCACGCCGGAACGCCGCACGAAGACATCGCGCGCGCCGTACTGGAAGCCGTAGCCAGCCGTCTTTGCGCCATGGCTCGCCGCTCCGGCATCGAAGAGCAGGTCGTGCTGATCGGTGGAATGGTGCACAACCCGGGTTTCGTCAAGGCGCTGCGCGAGGCACTCGGTGTGCCGGAGCTGTTTTTGCCTGCGCACCCTGAATATGTCTGTGCACTGGGGGCCGCACTCATCGCGGCCTCGGGCCATTCAGAATCAGTCTAAAGACCCGCTTGATCCTCGTTTCGGGGTTTGATGCGGGTATTCTCATGGTTTGTCCGAGCCACCCTTTTTTCGGGAAAGAGCAAGAACATGAGCGATGAATCATCCGGATTGCATGCCTTTCAGAAAGAACGCCTGGGTCTTTCTCAACTGAATCAGCAGGATCTGGTGCTGTGTGCCACATCCCGCCTTGCACGGGAGCTGCGAGGGGAGTATGACCGGCTTCAGCAGGGGGCAGGGCGCAGACAGTGGCCCACGCTACCTGCGATGACCTTGGCGCAATGGCTGGATGCACGGCTGGAAGAGGCCAGTCTGTTGGGGCGAATGCAGGAGGCCAGGATGCTGCCGCCCTTTCCGCTGAGCGGGATGCAAGAGCGCGTGCTCTGGCAGACGGTCATCGAGGCGTGCAGCCGTGATCAGGAGGCTTCGGCCCTGTTTGATCTGCCGGGTATGGCGGAGGTGGCCGCCGATGCGCATGCCATGATGGTGGCCTGGCCTGCGTGTGCAACAGGCTGGGCGCAGGCAGGCAGCGAGGAAAGCCGCCAGTTTCTGAAGTGGCAGGCAGCCTTCCAGAAACGCTGCGAGCAGGAAGGATGGCTGGATGCGGCCCGCTTTTTCGACTGGCAACTGGATCGGCTGGCCGAAGGGGCGGTTGCAAAGGAACGCTTGCCCCGTCGCTTGCTGCTGGCGGGTTTTGATCGTTACAAGCCGCAGGAATTACGTCTGGTCGAGATTCTCCAGGTACTAGGGGTCGAGGTGATAGAACTCGCGCAAGGCTGGACGCAGTCTGCTGCTGAAACGGGTCGCGTGCAGATTGGTGCGGGTGCAGATCGCCGCGCAGAATGCACGATGGCGGTGGCCTGGGTGCAGGATTGGCTTGCGCGCAAGCCTGATGCCCGTCTGGGGATCGTGGTTCCTGAAATGGCGGAATTGCGCAATTTTCTGGCGGACCGTCTGGATGAAGTCCTGGCGGTGGAAACCTTGCGCCCATCCCGGGCTGAGGCTCCCCGTTGTTACAACTTCACGCTGGGCACGGCTTTATCCGGCCAACCGCTGGTGGTTTCGGCATTGCGATTGTTGCGCATGGTGGCGGGTGCGCAGCGGATCCGGATGGAGGATTTCACGATTTTTCTGCGTGATCCTTACACTTCAGATGGGCTGGGTGAAGCCGATGCATGTGCGCTGATGGATGCCGCCATGCGTCGCCATTTGCCGGCTTCGTTCAGCCTGGAGCAGGCCATTTCTTTCATTCGTTCCCGCAGCACGAGGCTGCCCCGCCTGATTCAGCATCTCGACGCCATTCACGCCTGTTCTGCCGCCTTCGCCCGAAAACAGACTGCGGGCGAATGGGCGCGGGTCTTTCCGGATTTGCTGAAACAAGGCGGCTGGCCGGGAATGCGGGTCTTATCCAGCCACGAATATCAGGCCCGGCAGCGTTTTGAGGAGGCTTTGCTGCAGCTTGCTGAACTGGATGTGGTCCTTGGGCCGATGCGCCTGAGTGAGGCACTTGGGCATCTGTCGAAAATTTGTAGGGAACAGATTTTTCAGCCCCAGACCGAAGGTGAACCCGCCATCCAGATCATGGGTTTGCTGGAAAGCAGCGGCACGCTGCTGGATGGACTTTGGGTGATGGGCATGAACGATCATCTCTGGCCACCCGCTGCACGGCCTAATCCCCTCATTCCGGCTGAGGCCCAGCGCAGGGCTGGAGTGCCTAATGCCAGTGCACAGGTACAGGCCGATTTTGCCGCCGTGGTGCATCGCCGCCTCTTGCGTTCCGCAGCCGAAGTCGTGTTTAGCTATGCGCAGGGTGAAGGGGATCGCGCCTTGCGCCCCAGTCCGCTGATTCAGCCCGAGCTTCCAATGGAAGGGGCTTGTCGGGCAGAAGAGAGGCTTTCGGCGCGTGAGCAGGCAGGGTTACCTGGCCGATTGATGGAGGATGAGGCTCAACGGTTCGAACGATTCATCGACCGTTCTGGTCCGCCGCTTGGCGAGCATGAAAGCCTGCGCGGTGGAACGGCACTGCTCAAGGCGCAGGCGATTTGTCCGGCCTGGGCGTTTTATCGCTATCGCCTTGGGGCGCGCGCGCTGGAAATGCCGGAGGAGGGGCTGGACGAGGCGCAGCGCGGCACGCTTTTGCACCGGGCCATGCAGTGTTTTTGGGAAAAGAAGGATGGCCTGGATTCGGGTGTTGGAAGTCTGCAAGCTCTGAAAGCCCTCTCTGAGGCCGAACTTGAAGCCATGATTGCAACCGCCGTGGCCCAGGCCATCGAACGGATGCAGACGGAAATGGGAGCCCAATCCCTGGGGCCACCGCGTTTCGTGGCGAATGAAACACTGCGCCTGCAAGCCTTGCTGAAGGAATGGCTGCTGCTGGAACGTGAGCGAGCGACTGATTTCACGGTTGTCGCCTGTGAGGAAGAAAGAAAATTGACGATCGAGGGCATCGAAGTTCGTTTGGTGGTGGATCGTATTGATCGCTTGAATACGGAAGCGGGGGTGCAAGAAGGCCCGCAGTGGCTCATTCTTGATTACAAGACCGGTTCGCAACTCAGTGCCAGAACTTGGGCCGAAGACCGTATTCGTGAACCTCAGCTTCCCATTTATGCGGCCTTTCAGCCGGATGAGGCCGGACAGGACGCGAGGATGGGGAATGCGATGGAAGCGACGAAAGCGACGGAAGAGGTCGTTGCTGTGGCCTTTGCGCGGGTGAGGCCACAGGATTGCCGTTTCATCGGTATTGCCGTGAGCGGGGAGGTGTTGCCGGGCGTAATGGGTATTGATGAGGAGTCCGCCAGGAAGGTTTTTGAATCCATCACGGATTGGCCCGCCCTGCTGGCCCACTGGCGCAAGTGCATTTCGGCCATGGCACTGGAAATTCGGGAAGGAGAGGCTGCGGTGAGTTTCGAAGATGAGGCGGACTTGCAGTATTGCGAGGTGAAGCCGCTCCTGAGGTTGCCGGAATACCGTGCCCAGCGCATGCTCGCGGAGGGGCAGTCATGAGTGTGATGAGTGAAGACTTTCGCCTTCAGCTTGATGAGGAAAACCGCCGTCGTGCGCTGGAGCGGCAGTCCTTCATCGTGGAGGCCCCGGCTGGGGCGGGCAAGACGGAGCTGCTCACCCAGCGTTATTTGCGCCTGCTGGCCGAGGTGGATGAGCCGGAGGAAATTCTGGCCATTACCTTCACCAACAAGGCTGCGGCAGAAATGCGACAGCGCATCCTTTCCAGCCTGGAGCGGGCGGAACGCGGGCCGGTTCCGGAAGAGCCGCACAAGCGCATCACTTTTGACTTGGCGCGTGCGGCACTGGCACGCGGCTGGCCGCTCGTCGCCCAGCCACAGCGGCTTCGCATCCTGACCATTGACGCGCTTTGCGCCCTGCTGGCCAGACAGATGCCCTTTTTGTCCCGTTTTGGCCGTCAGCCTGCGGTGTCGATGGATGCGGCGCGCCATTACGCCGAGGCAGCGCGGCGCACCTTGCTCATGATTGCTGAAGAGGCGGGATACGCCGATATCGTGGCCGAAGCACTGCTTCATCTGGATAACAATGTTGCCCGGTTGACAGGCCTGCTCGTCGGGATGCTGGCACGGCGTGAGCAATGGTTACGTCATTGCAACCGCGATGGGGGTGGTGCGGGCGAAGAAACGGAATCGGCACTGGCGGTGCTGGTGCAGCACGAAATCTGGCAGGTGGCGCAGATACTTACGGCTGAACGCCAGCAGGCATTGATGCCCCTGGCGCGGTACGCGGCAGACAATCTGGAAGAAGATTCACCCATCACGGCCTTGCGGGGCTGGACGACGATTCTGCCCGAACATCCCGATGCTTTGCCGCAATGGCGCGGTCTGTGCGAATTGTTGCTGACTTCGGCAGGCGGGTTCCGGAAAAGCCTGACGAAAAACTGCGGTTTTCCGGCGGGTAAGGAAGGGGCGGCACAAAAACAGGCAATGGCGGATTTCCTTGGCCACTTTGCCGAGGAAGACGCTGAGCGCATCGCACGCATTCGTAACCTGCCCGGCGCACGCTACATCGAGGAGGAACGTCGCTTGGTGGAGGTGCTGGCAAAGTTGCTGAATTTTGCGGCAGGGCAGCTCTGGGTGTTGTTTGGCGAGACGGGCGAGGTCGATTTCGTCGAAGTGGCCCAGCGCGCGCTGGAGGCATTGGGCTCGGAAGAGGCTCCGACGGATCTGGCCTTGCAGATGGATTATCGGGTGCGTCATCTGCTGGTCGATGAGTTTCAGGATACGAGCCCCTTGCAGACGGAATTGCTGGCGCGTCTGGTGGCAGGCTGGCAGATCGACGCGCAGGGGCTGGAAAGAGAAGGGCGGACGCTCTTTGCCGTGGGCGACCCGATGCAGTCGATCTATCGCTTCCGCAAGGCGGATGTGGGCCTTTTCCTTTCTGTTGCGCAGCGTGGGGTGGGGCCTTTGCCGCTGCAACGCCTGAACCTTTACCGGAACAATCGTTCTTGTCCGGCGGTGATCGACTGGATCAACCGTTCCTTCTGTGACATTTTCCCGAAAGCCGACAAGGCTTCGGTCGGGGCTATTCAATATCGTCCTTTCAGTGCCGGTCGTCACGATCTTGACGGACTGCCCGAGGTGGGTATTCAGGTTCATCCCCTCCTGCGTGAAGCGGGCGATGACGCGGGAACTGAAGCGGCCTGCATCGTGGAACTCATCCGCAAGCAGCGAGAAGCCGACCCCTCGCAACGTATTGCCGTGCTGGTGAAGGCCCGCTCGCATCTGGTGGAGCTGGTCAGTCTCATCCGTCGGGCGCATGACGACCTTCGGTTTCAGGCGGTGGAAATCGAATCCCTGGCTGATCGGCAGACGATGCAGGATTTGCTTTCCCTGACGCGCGCGCTCTTGCATCGTGGCGACCGGCTGCATCTTCTGGCCGTGTTGCGTGCGCCGTGGTGCGGACTCACGCTGGCGGATCTACATGCCTTGGCCGGCGAAAACCATGATTCCGCCCTCTGGCCGCTGATGCAGGATGAAGCGCGAGTGGGGCGATTGAGCGAGGATGGCCAGCACCGTCTGCGGCATGTGCGCGAAGTATTGGGCGAGGCCTGGGCACAACAAGGGCGGATGCGCCTGAGCCGGTGGGTTGAATCGGTCTGGCTGGCCCTGGGTGGAGCGGCTTGTCTGGCAGAAGGCAGCGAAGCGGGAGAGCTTGGCGATGTCCGGGCTTTTTTTGATCTGCTCGACGAGCTCGATTCGGCAGACCGTTTCAGCCTGGAAACGCTGGAGAATGAACTGGCCGGCTTGTTCGCTGCCGTAGACCCGCTGGCGGATGATCGACTGCAATTCATGACTATCCATAAATCCAAGGGACTGGAGTTCGACGTGGTCATCCTGCCCGGCCTGCACCGGGGCAGCCGGTCGGATGATCCGCCACTCATGCTTTGGGAAGAGGTGGTGATGCCGGATTCTTCGGGTGCAGAGATGACCCGGCTTATCGCAGCTCCTTATGGGATGAATAAAAAAGGGAATCGGGACGCTACACCGACGGCCTACGATTTTCTGAGAGAGGTCGAGAAGGAACGAGGCCGTAACGAGGGAAAGCGAGTGCTGTATGTGGCGGCAACCCGGGCGATTCGGCAGTTGCACCTCGTGGGGGAAGCGCGTCTGAACAAAGATGGCGAGCCTTGCCCGCCTTCGGGTAGTTTCCTGCATCTACTCTGGGAAGCTCCGGGGGTGGCCGATGCTTTTGTCCGCAAGGCTGCGCGGCTGGCGGAAAGCGGAGCTGGGTCGATGGAGGAGGTGGCAGTGGGTGAGGAGGTGGGTGGTGAAGGAAGAGGGGGCAGTGGACAGACGCCTTTCATCCCCGCTCTGGTGAGGTTGAAAGAAGTCGGCATCCCCGATGTGCTGCGCTTGAAATCTGTGGAGCCTGAACGGATGGATGCGCAATCTGTGGTCAGAACAGACGGATTGACGGGTGAAAATGAGGCCGATTCGCCCGTAACCCGTTCTGAACCGACAGGGCCGGTTTTCGATACGCTGTCGGCGGATATCGGCAGCCTTTTACATCTCTACCTTGAATTGCTGGCTGGTGAGGCAGCTCAGGGAAAAGGACTGCTCATCACGCCGGAGCAGCTTGAGTGTCTGAAACCTGCCATGCAGCAATGGCTGAAGCGTCGTGGTCACGATGCAGCGCGGTGCGAGGAAGGCGCGGAGCAGGTCCTTGCGGCCTTGCGAGTGACTTTGTCGAGCGAATCGGGTCGATGGTTGCTGTTCCAGCAGCAGGATGCGGCCTCGGAGCTGGCTCTGACCTCGGCAGAAGGTTCGGGGCAGGCGCGTTATCAGATGCACGTCGTCGACCGCTGCTTTGTGTCGGAGGGGGTGCGCTGGATTGTGGATTACAAGACGGCGCGTGTGGAAATGGAAGGCTCGGCGAATACTCCGTCTGGACATTCCCTCAGTGAATCCATGCTCCAGACCCATGCCGAACGCTATCGGGCGCAACTGGAACGCTATGCGCAGCTGTTCCGCGACGAGGGTTTTCCGCAGAAACTGGCGATTTATTACGCCCGCTACGGGCGGCTGGTGATGCTGGAAAGCTGATGCTGCTTTTATAATCAACGGTTTTTTTCTTCCTAGCCTCCGTGAGCCATCTCGACGACGAAATCCGCCGGCGACGTACTTTCGCCATTATTTCCCACCCCGATGCGGGCAAGACAACATTGACGGAGAAGCTGCTCTGGTACGGCGGCGCGATCCTCATGGCGGGTGCGGTGCGCGCGCGCAAGTCCGGTAAACATGCGACTTCCGACTGGATGGAGCTGGAAAAACAGCGGGGGATTTCGGTGACTTCTTCTGTCATGCAGTTTCCCTATCGGGAGTGCATGATCAATCTGCTCGACACGCCGGGCCATGAGGATTTTTCCGAGGATACCTATCGCACCCTGACTGCCGTGGATTCGGCGGTGATGGTGATCGATTCGGTGAAAGGGGTGGAGGCGCAGACCATCAAGCTGCTCAATGTCTGCCGTCTGCGCGATACGCCCATCATTACCTTCATCAACAAGCTCGACCGGGATGGCCGTGTGCCGATCGAGCTGCTCGACGAGATCGAATCGGTGCTCAACATCCAGTGCGCACCGATGACCTGGCCCATCGGCATGGGTGGGCTGTTTCGCGGGGTGTATCACCTTTATAACGACACCATCATGTTCTTCGACCCGGCTGCGGAAAAGGGGACCTCGGAGATCATTCAGGGGCTCGATAACCCGCGCCTGGATGAGCTGATTGGCGCGCAGGCGGATGAACTTCGTCTGGATATCGAACTGGTGCGTGGCGCATCGCATACGTTTGACGAGGCCGCCTATCGTGCGGGCAAGCAGTGTCCTGTGTTTTTCGGGTCGGCGGCGAATAATTTCGGTGTCCAATCCTTGCTCGATGCCGTTGTCGATCTGTCACCTGCCCCTTTGTCCCGGCCGACCCAGGTGCGGGAGGTGGATCCCTTCGAATCAAAATTTTCAGGTTTCGTGTTCAAGATTCAGGCCAATATGGACCCCAAGCACCGTGACCGCATCGCTTTTCTACGGGTGTGCTCGGGTCGTTTCGAGCGTGGCATGAAAATCAGGCAGGTGGCGGGCGGCAAGTCGATTGCCGTGAATAACGCCATCACCTTCATGGCGCGTGACCGGAATACGACCGATGAGGCCTTTGCAGGCGACATCATTGGCATCCCCAATCACGGCACGGTTCGGCTAGGGGAAACTTTTACGGAAGGCGAGGATCTGCGTTTCACGGGCATCCCTTCCTTTGCACCGGAAATCTTTCAGCGAGCCGTGCTGAAAAATCCCCTGAAACTCAAGCAGCTGCAAAAGGGGCTTCAGCAGCTTGCCGAAGAGGGTGCGACGCAACTTTTTCGGCCCATCGTGTCCAACGACCTGATTCTTGGTGCAGTGGGGGTGTTGCAGTTCGATGTGGTGGCCCATCGCCTTGAGCACGAATATGGCGTGGATGCCATTTTCGAGCCGGTATCGGTCGCAACGGCCCGCTGGTTGCAGGGTAAGGAAGATCAATTGAAGCAGCTGGAAGATAAATATCCGCAGAATATCGCCATCGACGGAGCGGGAGATCGGGTTTATCTCGCGCCGAATATGGTGAATCTGCGCCTGACCCAGGAGCGTTTTCCGGAGATTCGCTTTATGGAAACGCGCGAAGTGCAATGAGGTTTTTCGTCATTCATCAGTTGCCGCTTTTTTCGGGAAGGAAAAGACGTGAGCTTTTGGCGTAGAGCTGGATTTTTGGGTGTGGCGACGTGTTTGTTGGCATTGCCGGCTTTGCCCGTTTTTGCCAAACCGGGAAAAGCCGTGAAAGCAACGATCGCTCAGGCGGCCCCGGTCCGGCTGGATGTGCTCTTGCGTCACCGCTTGTCTGGCCCCGCACTGGATACCCTGACGACATTGGTCGTGCAGTTCAATAATGAACAAAAGGGACGAGTGCGCGTGGTGATGCAGGACGCGCGCCAGCTTGATGAGCTTTCTTTGAAGCAGTACCCGGCCATGGCCTTTCTTGAACCGGATGACGGCCTTGAATTCTTTCAGGGGATGCCGCGTTTCAAACCCTTGCACCAGGTTTTGGCGTTGGCGGGAGGGAAGCTGGACGCAAAGCAGTTTTTCCCCCTGATGGCGGATGCCGTTGATGACGGTGCTGGGCGAATTCAGGCTTTGCCTTTGGGGTATTCCATGCCGGTGTTGCTTTGGAACAAGGATGCTCTCGAAAAGGCGGGGCTGGAGCAGGACATTGACCCGAAAACCTGGCTGGATGTGCAGAAAGTCGCCGGCCAGCTTCACGACGCGGGGAGCCTGTGCCCGGTGACATCTTCCCGTTTTGCCTGGATCCACCTTGAAAATGTTTCGACCCAGCACGGTGAACCTTTGGCGACACCGGCAAAGGGCGGGCGTTCGCAGATTTATCTGAACAGCATGGTGGATATCAAGCATCTGGCCTTGCTGTCCAGCTGGTACAAGGCGCACTATTTCAAGTACTTTGGTCCGGGCAATGAGGCGGATCAACGCTTTCTTTCCGGGGAATGTGCCATGCTGACCGGCGAATCGGCTCTTTATCACGAGGCATTGGGTCAGGGCATGAAGGTCGGAATGTCGCAAATGCCCTTTTACGATGACATGTATGGCGCAAACCGCGAAAAAATCCTGCCTGGCGGGATGGGCTTGTGGGCTTTGTCAGGGCGCAAGAAAGAGGAGTATCTAGTGACGGCAGGTTTCGTGCGCTTTCTGATGCGGCCTGATATTCAGGCGCAGTGGCTGCGCGGTACGGGCTTCTTGCCGATGACCCCGGGCGCGTTGAACTCAATGAAAGCGTCGGGCGCACCTTTGATGCTGGTGAATCTGGCTTCAAAACGCTTGAATCTGGCGAGTCCAGCCCGAGCACGGATCAAACACAACCGTGGTCTAGCCCGACTGCGCAGCATCATCGGCGAAGAGGTTGCAACGGTCTGGGCCAATGTCAAGCCTGCCAAGGAAGCACTCGATACAGCCATGCGCCGTGCCAATGCCGCACCGCTCTACACCGATGAACCGGGCTCACGTCACTAACAAGTCGACTCTTTTCGGAATTTTCCGCCCGATGCTTGCATGGTCCTATCCCCGCCTTATCGCCCATCGCTGCGGCGGTGCACTTGCGCCTGAAAACACCTTGGTCGGCTTGCTTGTGGCGGCGCGTATGGGCGTGCGGGCGGTCGAATTCGATGTCATGCTCAGTGCCGATGGCTTTCCTTTTCTGATTCACGACGAAACGCTGGAACGGACAACGAATGGATGCGGGGCCGTGGCCGACCAGTCTGCCGCCCAGCTTCGGCAGCTGGATGCCGGGGTACGGCATCATCCCGCCTTTGCCGGTGAGCCGATCCCGACTCTGGAAGATGCCTTGGCACATTGTCTGCGGCTGGGTTTGGCTGCCAATATCGAGATCAAGCCCGCACCTGGGCAGGAAGCTGAAACAGGCCGGGTGGTTGTGAAGACCATACAGGCTTTTTTGAACGGGCAGGGGGCTTTGCCGCTGCTGCTTTCCTCTTTTTCGCAAGAGGCCCTGGCGGCTGCAAACGAGGCCGGAGCGCAGGCGGCGGGCTTGCCCCTTGCCATGTTGTTCGAAGCGGTTCCTGCGGATTGGCAGGCGGTGTTGCATCGGCTCGATTGCTCCTTCGTGCATTGCGATGCGGCGCGGCTGGATGCTCGGCAGCTGGCGGAAATTCGTTCGGCGGGCGTCGAGCTGGCCTGTTATACCGTCAATGATCCTCAAGCCGCGCAGCGGCTTTACGCCGCAGGAGTCGCCGCTGTTTTCAGCGATCGGCCCGATTTGTTGCTGGAATGAAAAAGCCCGCTCGAAGCGGGCTTTTTTGAAGGCGGCCAGAAAGACGAAGGTCAGAAATTATTTTTCTGGATTCCGTTCTTTGAAAACGCGTTTGGCGGCATCGAAATAATTTTCGAGCTCCTCGCTCTTCATTTCGGGATATTTTTCTTTCAGCACGTTGTAAGCGTGTTGTTCTAGTGGCTGCCCTGTCCAGCTGTTGTCCGGGTCGAGAAAGGGCTCGACCCGATCGTAAGCCTGTTCAAAAATGGTGCGGTTTTCCGGGTTCCTGCGTCGCTCGTTCTGGGTCATGAGGGCATCCTCCTGTGGCGTTGAAATCATTCTGCCTGAGCCGGTGGGCAAGGGTTGCAAGCCGGTTGGCATGGGATCGAATCTAGGGGAAGTTGCCGGGGGTGTCAATGATCGTTTGAGGTGAATTTGCTTGAGGCGTGCGAAGGTCCGCAAAGAAAGTCACACGGAACGGAAAGAGAACGGGAAAAGGAAAAGGCTCCGCGCCGTGTGAGCTTGATTCAGCTTGATCCGTCGTTTCAATCTTGCACGACGGCAGCAATAGAATCCGCAACGTAATCGATATTGCGGGTGTTCAGTGCGGCAAGGCAGATGCGGCCCGTGCTGACGGCGTAGATGCCGAATTCCGTTTTCAGCCGCT
>CAZCOS010000050.1:0-15612 GCA_964500605.1 uncultured Sterolibacterium sp. | reverse complement strand
CAGTTTTATACGGAACAGATGAACAGCGAAGCCGTTGAATACCTGAAAATCCGTAACGGTCTGCGCCAGGCCCTCATCCAGGAAGAATTCCTGTTGCACTATCAGCCCCAGATCAATCTGGCCGATGGCAAGGTGGTCGGCGTCGAAGCCCTGATTCGCTGGCGTCACCCTGAGCTTGGCGTACTCCAGCCCTCACGTTTCATCTCCATCGCCGAAGACAGTGGCCTCATCGTTCCCATGGGCGACTGGGCACTCAAGCAAGCCTGCAAACAAGCCGTCGAATGGCGTCGGGCGGGGCTTCCTCCCATCGTCGTGGCTGTCAATCTTTCTGCCATTCAGTTCAAGCGCGGCGACATTGAAAAAAGTGTGTTGCAAGCCCTCAGCGAATCGGGGCACGACCCCAATTACCTCGAACTGGAACTGACCGAATCCATTCTGGTTCACGACACCAGCCGCGCCATGGAGACCCTGACCCGTCTCAAGGATATGGGATTGAAACTTTCCATCGATGACTTCGGCACGGGCTATTCCAGCCTTTCCTACCTGAAACGCTTCAATGTCGACAAACTGAAGATCGATCAATCCTTTGTTCG
Source organism: uncultured Sterolibacterium sp. (assembly GCA_964500605.1). Classification (GTDB taxonomy): domain Bacteria; phylum Pseudomonadota; class Gammaproteobacteria; order Burkholderiales; family Rhodocyclaceae; genus Sterolibacterium. The sequence goes on along the minus strand of CAZCOS010000050.1, from coordinate 15,019 downwards.
GGACATGGTCAACAACAAAAACGATGCGGCCATTGTCCAGGCCATCATTCAAATGGCGCACAGCCTGGGGCTACAGGTCATTGCAGAAGGCGTTGAAGATGAACGGCTGGTTTCCATGCTCTTCAACCAGCAATGCCATGAAGCGCAGGGCTACCACTTTGCCCGTCCCATGGCAGCGGGGGCTTTTGTCGACTATATGGCCAGCCTCGACAACGATCACCCGACACTCCACTGAACCCCGACGCCTAGCGCAGCATGTCCTCCTCTACACGCCGCGATTCGCCTTCAATGACATTTCCGGTACTTTCTGTCCCGCTGTATCCATTGCTTCCGTTGCTTCCCTTGCCCCCATTCCCGGCCCCCGCACCATTCCGTCCGAATTCCCGCCCAAAAGGATGGGCCGACCGACCTCCAAGCTCCGCCTCGGCCCTCTCCCGGACAGCACGACGCAATGCACGGGTTTTCCACCACAAACCGATTGCGAGCCCTCCGCCAACGACCAATAGCAACACAAGCAAGACCGTTGCCGACAAAATGACCCAAGGGGCCAGAAGCAGAGCCACAAGCACGAACCACCCCGGATGGCCGCGTCCCACACCCCTCACTCCCCTCGCTTCCCCTTCTCCCTTCAGGAGCCCCCGCTCCCTTTCACGATACGCTCTGTTCAACACTTTCTCTCCTTCTTCTCTTTCAACCCCACGGACTGAGCAGCCTGCATTGTCCCTCAAATGACCACCGTCCCGCCTCGACACGAAAAGACCTCCGCGCCCGTCTTCGCCGTCGGCGAAGACTACGCGCTACTCCCCGTTGCCTGTTTCCTGATCGACGCAGAAGGACGGGTTCTGCGAAGCAACGTACGAGGACGACAGCTACTCGATCATCTGGGCGAGCCCTTCCACCCGACCGTGTTGGACGCTTCGTTGACCGAAGCCTCCCGGGCTTTGTTCCACAATTGTCTGAAAGCCGCTTTATCTGAAAAAGGAGATCATCGCTGCGAGCTTCAATTCCGGCCCATGCGCCATCCAACCCCGTTCCATTTCCGCATGGATGCCACCGCCGATGAAGCAGGCCAGTCCTGCCATGTCGTCCTCACCGACATGACGGAATGCCGGAATGCCGAAGCCACCCTGCGGGAGAAATTCGAACTGCTGAACAATCTGAGCACAAAGTTGCCCGGCATTCTTTTTCAGTATCAGCTCGATCCTGATGGCAGCACCCACTTCACCTATATCAGCAATGCCATCCGGAATCTGTATGGCGTCAGCCAGACAGACGCGGCCAAGGACGCCAATACGCTGTTTCACCATGTTCTGCCTGAAGATCAAAAAGGACTCATCGCCAGCATGCACGAATCAGCCAGAACCCTGGAGCCCTGGCGTCACGAATATCGCATGAGAACCCTCAAGGGTGAAATCATCTGGCGCGCGCTCGAAGCCTGGCCGGAGAAAAAACCGGGAGGAACCGTTCTCTGGCATGGCCATACCATCGACATTACCCGACGCAAGCTGATCGAAAACATCTTGCGCCAAAACGAGGAACGCTGGAAATTCGCCCTCGAAGGCATCGGCGACGGCGTTTGGGACTGGGATGTGGAAAACAACCGGATTCTCTACTCCCCCCGCTGGAAAGAGATACTGGGCTACGACGAGGACGAAATCAGCGATTCACCCGAAGAATGGACTTCCCGCGTTCACCCCGATGATGTCCCGCTCACCGAAGCCAACGGCCTGCGCCTGACGGATGGCAAAACCTCATCCACCGCCATCGAAGTCCGGTTACGCACCAAAAACGGCCAGTGGAAATGGATACTCTCGCGCGGCTCTGTCGTCACCCGCGACCATGCGGGCAAAACCTTGCGCGTGGTCGGCACCAATGCCGACATCACCGACCGCAAGCAATTCGAAACCGCCCTGCAGGAAAACGAGGAACGCTGGACGCTGGCACTGGAAGGAGCCGGGCACGGTGTCTGGGACTGGAACATGCAAACCGGCCTTACCCTGTTTTCGAAACGCTGGAAGGCCATTCTTGGCTATGCCGAAAACGAAATCGGCAATACCGCTGACGAATGGCTCTCGCGCATCCACCCCGACGACCTGTCCTATGTCGAAGAAAGCATGAACAGAGTGCTGGCCATGCCTGGTCGGGGCAGCGAAAGTATCGAATTCCGTATGCGCTGCAAGGATGGTCACTGGCGGTGGATGCTGGGCAGCGGACTTCTCGTTGGACGAGATGCCGAGGGCAAGCCCTTACGCATGGTCGGCACGCTCAACGACATCTCCGGGCGCAAGCAAATTGAAGAAGAACTCCGGCTGACGCTGGTTGAACTCGACCAACGACGTCGCGAGGCCGAACAACTGGCGGCGGCCAAATCCCATTTCCTGAACGCCGCCAGCCACGATCTGCGCCAGCCGCTTTACGCCACCCAGCTTTTTTCCGATGCACTGGCCGACACGCCACTCAATGACCACCAGGAAAAACTGCTCGATAACCTGCAATGTGCCATTCGGGCCATGTCCGCCCAACTCGAATCCCTGCTCGATGTTTCGAGGCTGGACATGGGCAAGCTCCAGCCCCAGTACCAGTACATTCCGCTGCAACATATTTTCCAGAACCTTTCTGCCACTTATGGTCCCGTTGCCATGCAAGCCCAGGTTCGTCTGAATTTTCGGGCGGGGGATTTTGTCGTGCATACCGATCCCACTCTGGTCGGTCGCCTGCTGGGCAATCTGATCGACAATGCCCTCAAGTTTGCCCGTCACCCGAATGGTGCAGTTCTGGTCTGTGCGCGACGCGCTCCAAAAGGCTTGCACATCGAGGTTCGCGACAACGGCCACGGTATTGAAGATCACCACCAGCGGCGCATCTTCGACGAGTACTATCAAGCAGGCAATCCCGCGCGAAGCCCTGGAGAAGGCTTGGGTCTGGGACTGGCCATTGTCCAGCGCATCGCCCGCCTTCTCGACCTTCCACTGCAACTGCGCACACGAATGGGACGGGGCACGACCTTCCTCATCACCCTGCCCCTTTCTGCGCCAAAAACACGCGGAACTCCCCGCAAACAACCTCAGTAAAGCCGGTATTTCTCGCGTAGATCGCGAAACTTCAGCAGCTCCCCCTGCCAACTGGCCACGATATCCGTCACGGCTTCGCCACGACGAAGAGACTCCAGTACAGTCCGTGAACCGATGGAACCCAGCGTCCGTTCAAGCTCGAATCGTCCCGGATAAAGTCGCAGCAAGGCATCGGCGAGCTCCAGGCCCAGACGGCTGGTTTCCAGCAGGCTTCGGTCTTCCAGATGGAGGCGCACCCCCTGACAGCCCTTGCCGGCATAGACATTGGATTGAGGCGTGAAACGCGCCGCCTCGAAGCGCGCACCGGGAATCTGCCTGTGGTTGAGCTCGGCCGCCAGTGCCTCACCCTGGATCCAGGGCGCACCGAGCACCTCGAAAGGCCAGGGTGTTCCCCGTCCCACGCTGATATTGGCCCCTTCGATCATCCCGAGGGCCGGATAGAGGGCCATGGCCGTCATGTTCCGCAGATTGGGGGAAGGGGGCACAAAAGGCAGGCCGGTGCGATCCATCCACAGATCACGCTGGTAATCCTTCATCCGGATGATTTCCGGCTGCAGCTTGAGCTGCTGCTGATCCGCAAACAGACGGGCCAATTCACCCACCGTCATCCCATGCCGAACCGGCAGGGGAAAGTAAGCCGTGAAAGAGCGCAGCTCCGGGTCCAGCATGGGGCCTTGCACCATCACGGCATTGATGGGATCGGGGCGATCCAGCACGAAGAAGCGCAGGCCCTGCTGTGAAGCCGCTTCCATGGCATAGCCCATCGTACTGATGTAGGTATAAAAACGGACACCGGCATCCTGCAGGTCGAACACCAGTGCATCCAGCCCGGACAACATCTCCGGTGTGGGCCGTCGGGTCTTTCCATACAGACTGTGCACAGGCAGGCCGCTGGCCGCATCCGTTCCCGAAGGCACTTTTTCATCAAGTTTCCCTTCCAGTCCATGCTCGGGGCTGAACAGGGCCACCAACCGGACATTGGGTGCGCGACGCAGCAGGTCAATCGTTCGCCGCCCGGCCTTGTCGATTCCGCCCTGATGCGTGATGAGCCCGATCCGCAAACCCGCCAAAGGTGCGAAATTCTCGTTGACCAGCACATCGATTCCACTCAGGACACCGCCTCCCGAACGATGACGGGGCGGCAGGTTCGCATAGGCCGCCAGTGCGCCATTCGAGGCCACGGCCTGATCAAAATCCATCGGCCCAACCGCCTCGGCCACGATGGCGGCCACCCGTTCACGCAAGGGTGCTGCATCTCCCTTTTCAGCCGGATGAACCCGGTTGCTCAGAATCACCACCCAGGTCTTGCTGACCGGATCAATCCATAGCGAAGTACCGGTGTAACCGTTATGCCCGATGGCACCCACAGGTGGAAGCTGATCGCGGTTAGCCGCCAGGGGCGGGTCAGCCCGCCAGCCCAGCGTTCGCAGGCTGTTACGCGAAGTCGCCACGAGGGGGGAAACCTGCGGTGTCTCGATGAGTGCCATTGAAGCCGCGCCGAGAACGGGGGAGCCGCCGTGAAGCAGGCTCTGCGCAAAGCGCGAAAGATCCGCTGCCGTCCCGAAAAAACCCGCATGGCCCGCCACCCCGCCCATGCGCCAGGCTAAGGGATCATGCACGGTACCCAGGCGCAGATACCCCTGGAGAAAGCCGGTCGGTGCCAGACGATTCGCCAAGGACGAATCCGTCTGCGGGGGCTGGGTAAAAAAACGACTGTCCTTCATCCCCAGTGGCCTGAATACATGCGCCTTCGCGTACAGGTCCAGCGACTGTCCCGAAACGCGTCGCACCAGCTCGCCCAGCACGATGAAATTCACATCGCTATAGATCAATCCAGTTCCCGGGGCAATCTGCGGTTTCAGGTGGAGGATCAATTCATAGGCCGCATTCCGCCCACGCCAGGACTTGTTCAAGGGCAGGCCCGCAGGCAGGCCGGAAGTGTGTGTCAGGAGCTGCCGCAAGGTGATCGCCGACTTACCATTGGCACCGAATTCCCGCCAGTAACGTGCTACAGGCGCATCCAGCTGCAAACGCTCCTGCTCCACGAGCTGGAGGATGGCGGTGGTGGTCACAACCGGCTTGGTCAGGGAAGCCAGATCAAAGATCGTATCCAGCGTCATCGGCTGCGCCGGTTGGAGCCTGCGCAGCCCGAATGCACGTTGATAAACCACCTTGTCCTGATGCCCCACCAGCACGACGGCCCCGGGGAGATTTCCCGCCTGGATCTGGGCCTCCACAATCTGCCCGATGGGTGCAAGTTTTTCCGCATCAAAAGCCCAGGTCGGGCGAAAACTCAACAGGGCGATCAAGCCTGCAACAATAAAGCCGCCCAAAAAACGCCGATCCATGTCAGTGCGATGACTTCTTCAGGGCAGTGGGCGCGATCGGGGCAGCAGCGGAAGGAAGAGCCGTTACAGAAGCAGAGGGAACCGTGGCCGTCAGGGGCGAAAGAGGTGTCGTTCGGGCCTTCAGGCCGGCTTTGCTGTAACTATTGCGCGGATTCCAGAGCATCCAGCCATTGCTTCCAAACTCCTCAGCAGCACGAATCTGGTCACCAATCTCCTGCGCGCCGAACGCGCGTCGGTCAAACGCGTAATCCTTGAAAGCCTGCAACCAGGGCCGGAAACGCACAGCGGGCAGCCCGGTGCGCTCCGCCGCGCGCTTGAGCGTGAGCGAAATCAGGGCATGGGAATTGGCAACCGGATTCCGGTAGCCCGGGATACCGAACTGAAAACCGGAGGGATAGAGCATGGGGGCGAGGTAATCAACATGCGGGGCAACGCTGTCCAGCCGCTGACCGATAAAAGTATCGTTGGCATTCCAGCTCACATAGCCAAAGATATCCGCGGAAACAAAGACGTTGTAAGGGAGCAAACGCTGCCGCGCGGCCGCCAGAAAGCCGCTGATGGACTTGACGCGATACTCCTCCGTATTTTCCTTTGAAAAGACCAGCCCTGGCGTGTCCGGGAAGCGGACGTAATCGAACTGGATTTCGTCGAAACCCAGCTGTGCAGCTTCTTCGGCGATGTCGATGTTGTATTTCCAGATTTCGGAAAAACCGGCATCGACCCATCCCAGTTTTTCGCGATCCACCCAGGGCTTGCCATTCGCACCGCGCACGGCCCACTGCGGACGCGCTGTAGCGAGCAGATCGTCCTTGAATACGACAACGCGCCCAATCAGATAAACACCTCGTGCATGAAGCTGCTCGATCATTTCCTTCATGTCACGGACCGTAATGACGCGCTGACCTCCTATTTCCGCCGAAAGAGCCACTTTGCTGCGATAGGGAATCATGCCGCGATCGCCCTTGACGTCAATCACCAGTGCATTCAGCTCCGTCTGATCGATCAGATCCAGTGCGGCATGGCGCAATACCTTGCTGCCAATGCCATAGAAGGATAGATACAGAGCCTTGGGCTGAAAGGGCTCCAGGCGAACCAGGGGAGAAGTGCCCGCCGGACCGGATTGAACAGGAACCCGGACACGGTGATAACCCACCGCACGAACACCCAGGCTTCCTCCTTTTACCGAGGCTGGATCAAATTCGAAACGGCCATCCACCCCGGTCATCACAATCCGCTGATCGACGGCCACGAAAGCCCCCGCCAACGGCTTGCTCGTCCGGGCATCGACCACCTTGCCCGTGACCATCAGTGCCCATGCACTCAGCGGAGAAACCAGCAAACAGAACCCCGCCAGCAGGCCACCCCATTTTCTGAATAAACCGCGCATCACTTTCCTTCACTCAACAGTTTTGAAAAACCATCCACACCCTGCGCATCGACCATGAGATGACGCGGCAAGGCAAAAAACGCATCGGTAGAGCGAGCGTGACGGCCATCAATGCTGAATGCCGCCTTGTAACCCGCTGCCTTTGCCGCCGCCATCAATTCATCATCATAAATCCCGAAGGGCCAGGCCAGATAGATTGCCTCGACATCCAGTCGTTTCTTGAGCGTTTGGCGCGATTTTTCAAGCTGGTTACGCACGAAATCTGTGTAAGCCTGCGGTGCGAGGCGACGTTTTTCGATCTTGAAATTCGGGTGCCAGTAAGTGTGGGACTGAATATCGAACAGCCCCGTCTCCTTGAGCTCAGCCAGTTGCGCCCAGGTCATGGCGTAGTGGGCATTGGAAATGGCAGAAGGGTAGATGAACAAGGTGACGGGAATTTTCTCGCGCAGGACGAGGGGACGCAGATCGGTATAAACCGAAGCATGTCCATCATCCACGGTGATCACAACAGGTTTTACAGGCAGACGCACCGCCCGACCCGACAGGGCCTCAACGGCCAGATGCAGCGGGATCACGGTATAGCCCCGCTCACGCAGACGCTTGATCTGCCCGACAAGGATTTCATTGCGTACCGTCATGCTGTCTGCCCGGCTTGGCCCAAAGCGGTGATAGGCCAGGATGGGAATAGATTTGCTCTTCGATAAGACAGTTGCATCCGGTGCAGATTGTTCGAGCAGCACCGGGGAGGGGGCCGCCCAGGCCATGAGCCCACTCCACAACAGCAGCCACCCGACCAGCCAAAATCTCCATTTCGTCCCGAAGGCAGGTCCGTTCTGATTCCGGTTTTGCAGATGCAGCGTTTTTCTCATTCCCTTTTCCTCTTTTTCTTTCCAGCGGCCCCGGATCACTGGAGTTTGAAGACGACGGGCAGAATCAGCTCCGTCGTACCGGATTCCGGCACCCGGCGCATGGCCAGGGCCGCGTTGAGCGCAGCCTGATCCAGAAGGACGTGTCCGCTGCTTGCCGCCAGGCTGGCTTCGAGAATGGTGCCATCCGCTGCCAGCTCCAGCAGAATGCGCGCCTCACCTTCTAGTCCCTGTGCAATGGCCTCGGGTGGATAGAACATGTGAGCGGCCAGCTTGAGCTGGGCCTCGCGCACCACCTTGGGGGCATCCCTGGCAATTTTTGGATGTGGCAGGGCATCTCTGGGTGCGATCGGGGGAGGAGGCGTTTCTTCGCGCGTCGGCGCGGGCTCCACCTTTTCGGAGCGGGCTTCGGCCAGTGTGTTTTTCAGCAAAGGTTCATCCGGCGGAACGGGCTCAGGAGAAGACAGCAAGGTGGCATCCAGCCGCATTGCAGCAGGCGGAGCCTTTTCCTCGGCAGCGGGCAGGGTACGCAGCCAGCCGTGGAGAAAAAGACCGATCAGCAAAACCAGCCCGTGCAAAAACATCGAGCCTGACAGGGCCCAGAGAAAGCGGCGTTCTATGGAAACAGGAGACATGAAAGAAAAGCATTCCCGGGCGGATTTTGACATCGCCGCGCATTCTGCTACAACGACAACTTTTGCGTGCAGAACCATCGTGAATCGCCTCCTCCTTCATTTTCTTCTTCACTTCCGAACCGCTCTGACCGTCTTTTTCCTGAGCCTTTTTCTTGCTCTTCCATTCACCCGCGCCTGGGCCGAGCCCTTCTCGCCGCCCGACCCGGTCAGCTTTGCCCTGGCCGTCGAAAATGGGCAGATCGAAAAAGTGAGAGCCTGGCTCGAAGACGGTCTGAATCCGGATCATGCTGGTGATCGCATCGGTAGCGGCCTGATGATCGCCGCCTGGCACGGCAACATTCCCATGATGGAGCTCTTCGTCCAGAAGGGAGCTTCCATTGCGCTCACCAACCGCTACGACGAACAGGCTTTACAACTGGCCGCATGGCGCGGACATCTTGAGGCGGTGAAATGGCTGCTCGACCACGGTGCAAAGCCCGAACGGGAAGGCAACCGCTGGTCGGCCCTGCATTACGCGGCCTTCGCCAATCGCCCGGACATCGCCCGTTTATTGCTCGAACGGGGTGCAACCGTCAACGCCCGCGCCCCCAACGGCTCGACCGTCCTGATGATGGCCGCGCGAGAAGGCCACAGCGACCTTGCCCAACAACTACTCGAAGCCGGAGCCGATACCAATGCCAGCAATGAACAGGGAGAAACGGCCTTGATCTGGGCCATGCGCCACGGTCATTACAGTCTGGCCAAGAACATTTCCAGCCAGAGTGAATTTGCCCGCGCCGCCCAGACCCACCCAGCCCAATTCGGCCCGGCGACGCGTTCCGTCGCCGCCCCGCTGGAAATGGAAGAAATCCTGCAACAGATCCGTCTGGCCGAAGCCGCCGGCCAGCCCGTAGCCCCACTACGCAAAAAACTCATGGCCGCCGTCGAAATCTTCAAGCGTGACAGCAAGCGCATCGTCATCGGTGGTCGTAGCCGGGCCATCCGCAAAAAACCGGGGGCGCTGGTGATTACCGCCCAAAGGCCCAGCGCGAACCGCCCTGCCGGAGAACGGGCAGAACTGGTCTACCGAGATGCCCCAGCCGGAACCTCATCCGCATCGGCAACACCTTCTTCGGAAAAAGAAAACACAGCAAGCCCCGATCGCAATGCGGGTGGCGAGATTTCGTCCATTCTCGAACGAATGCAGCATGCCCGCGAAAAAGGTCTTCCCGTTGACGCGCTGCGTCAACAGCTTTATCAAGCCGTTGCGCGCGCCAAATCCGCAAGATGAGCCCTTCCCACCTTCCCGTGGCAGAATGCTGCAGTATTTTCCGTAGTTTTTTGGTATCTCGTTCCCCCTGTCTCACCTTGTTCTCCTATCCAGTCTTTCCTTTACACCCACCCCAGCGAGGATTCAAGATGCAGAGCACACCCATCCGCAAAAACCGTTTCGCCCTGGCCCTTCTTCCGACCCTGATCGCCAGCCTGGGTCTTTACACAGGAGCCGCCCAAGCCTCCGCCTTCCAGCTCCTCGAACAAAACGCCAGCGGCTTGGGCAATGCCTACGCCGGTTCCGCCGCCGTAGCCGAAGATGCCAGCACCGTGTTTTTCAACCCCGCCGGCATGGCCTACCTGCCCGCAGGAAAGAAACATGTGGCCGTCGGTCTCAACCTCATCAACCCATCCGCCAAGTTTTCGGATAACGGCAGCATTGCCGCCATCGGCCAGCCACTTAGCGCAGGGAACGGCGGTGATGCAGGCAGCCTCGCCGCCGTACCTCACGCCTATTTCACGATGCCGCTGACAGACCAACTGACCTTCGGTTTAGGCCTTGGTGCGCCCTTCGGGCTGATGACCGAATACGACTCCGATTGGAAAGGCAGTTTCCTCGGCATCAAATCCTCCGTCGAGGCCATCAATCTCAACCCATCCCTGTCCTTCAAGGTCAATGACACAGTCACGCTTGGAGTAGGTGCGAATTACCAGAAGCTGAAAGGTGAATTCACCAGTGCGGTCAATTATTCTGCCGTGCTGGGCGGGCTGGTTGCTTCCAGCCCCCTCCTCGCTTCCTTCGCCCCGCTGGCTGCAACAGCAGGGGCTGGAACGACAATAATCAAGGGTGACGATACTGCCTGGGGTTACAACCTCGGTGCAATGATCCAGCTCACTCCGGCCACACGGTTGGGCATCGCCTACCGCTCGGCGACGAAGTACCACCTCACCGGCACGGCTTCCTTCAGTCCCAATGCCAATCTGAACACGGTACTCAATACCATTGCCGGCGTCAGCCCGGCCACAGCGGCCACCATTGCGGGCCGTCTGCCCACCCGAGGCGGCGCGATTTATTCGGACATCAAACTACCGGATACGCTGACGATCAGCGGCCTGCACAATCTGGATCGCGAATGGGACGTACTCTGGGACCTCTCCTGGACAGGCTGGTCGAAGATCCAGTCGCTGGACTTCAAATACGCCAACGACAATTCCATGCTCAGCTCAACCCAAGAAAGATGGCGCAACACCCTGCGGGCAGCCCTCGGTGCGAATTACCGGATGAGCCCGCAATGGACGCTACGGGGCGGTCTGGCCTACGACCAATCCCCGGTTGAAGACGCCTTCCGAACCCCCCGCCTGCCGGACAACAACCGCACCTGGCTTTCTTTTGGTGCGCAATACCGCTTGAGCAAAGATGCCGCGCTGGATCTGGGCTACACCCACCTGTTTGTGGGTGACTCCTCCATCAACGACAACGACCACGATGCGCGGAACATCAGGGGCACGCTGCGCGGCACTTACAAGAACAGCGTCGACATCCTGGGCCTGCAGTATTCACAGTCCTTCTGAACGGCCACGCTGATCTTTTCAAAGCCGGGAACGGAAACGCTCCCGGCTTTTTTACGTCAGAATCGCCCAGTGATTCCCTGCTGCCATGCCGGCAGGCCAGCGCAGCATATTGGCCGGTTCTGCCGGGTGCCAGCGGGCAATCCCCAGCCCACCGCCAGCGACGATACCGGGTGCCGCTTCCAGCGGCCACAAACCGCACGGATTCTGCACTTCACCGATCACCGCAAGCTCCGCCGGACGATCCGGCTGCCACTGCATCAGACGGTTAGCCCGCTGGGCCGTCAACACAAAGCCGCCCTTGGGGCCTGCGGCCACATCCCCTGCGTAACCTTCCGCCGTCATGTAGGACGGAACGCTCAAGGCTTTTCCGTCCCAAACGGCCAACAATGGGGCCTCGCGCCGCTTGGCAGGAGAATCGTGTTCTGCCTGCAAGCCGATGCCCAACAGGGTCGGGCCACCCTCGACCGGGCGATTCCAAGCGATGTGATGCGGGGCCAGACGTTTGTCACGCAACTGCCACTCACCTAGTTTTTCACCATTCTCCGGATTCATGAGCACCAGAACGGGGTTCATTTCGTCCAGATCGCGTTTGTCGCCACTGGCCGTGCGCGGGATGCCGCCGTTGGCCACCACCAGACGCCCGCGAGCATCGACCAGAATCTGGTGCGGGTCAATACCATGCGTACGATGCTCGGCTACCTTCCGCAAATCACGCACATCCCGCACGGACACCCAGCCCGCTCCCGTCTTTCGATCCGTTTCACCGGTATACAACCAGCGGCCATCCGGGCTGGCGATGACATGGCCATCGAGCGTCCGGGCATTGCCTTCATCTTCCATATTCAGACGATGTGCCACCTTACCCTGGGCATCCACCCGCAGCATCCAGGTTCCTGGCCGTGTGGCCACTGCCAGAAAGCCTCCATCGGGCTCGGGAACCAGGGCATGAGGAAGACTGGGAACGGTCACGGCATGAACCAGATCGACTTTGCCAGCCACCCAGTCGATTGCCAGCATGCCGACCTGATAATCCCGCTCATTCATGCGCCAGCCCCCGGCGACCCGCATCACCCCGGTCTTGCCCGAGGTTTGCGTGGCCCAGGCCAGCGAAGGAAGCCCGCCCGCAGCGGCCACGGTTGCTGCCGCCCCCAGTTGCCACAAAAATTCACGCCGATTCATGATGTAAATTCCTCCGGGCTCAGAACTTGTAAGTCGCTGACAACTGCACATTGCGGGGTGCGCCGGGGACGTAATGGCCGCGGTACAGGAAATCTGCCGTCAGCTTATTGGTCACGTTGGTGATGTTGAGTTTGAGATCCAGATCACGCATGACGTTGTATTCCGCCATCAGGTCGACCGTCAGATAGCCCGGGGCCTTGATGCTGGCAGCCTGTTGTGGCGACATGCTGCCCCGCAGATTGAGGCCGCCGCCCAGACGCCATTGGCGCGTGGCCTGCCAGGTCGTCCATACTGTACCGCTGTGCTCAGGGGTCAGGCCCGGACGGGTGCCGACACGCTCGCCCACCAGAAAGCTGTTGCCACTACGCGGACCCTTGTCGATACGGGCCACAGGAATCCAGGCATAGGAGACATAGATTTCCCAATCCTTGGCCAAACGCCCGGCGACATCGACTTCCAGACCAGCAGCATGCCGTGCCCCGGACAACAGATAGGTCGTCGGCGTCACCGAATCTTCATCCCGGTTACGCTCGTTGTATTTGGTGGAATGGAACAAGGCCAGACGCAGGCTGCGGTCGCCCCGTTCGCTATCAAACTTGGCACCAATTTCGATGTTGCGGCTCTTTTCCGGCGGGGTGTTGGAGCCCATCGCGTCAAACTGGTAGGCGTCGCCCGAGGTGTTGAACGACGTCCCGAAAGAAGCGTGATAGGACGAGAAGGCCGTCGGCTGATAGAGCGCGCCCAGACGCTTGCTCCACAGGCTATCGGAGCGGCCACGAACGCCCGTCAGTTGTCCCGCGCTGTACGCGGGAGCCGTCGCAGTGGCGGCAGTCGCTGTGGTCGCAAAAGTGCGGTAAGTGCCTTCAAACCTGTCCCAGCGCAAGCCGCCGATCAGTTTCCAGTGTGCATTCAGCTGCAAGGTATCCTGCACATAAGCGCCGACGGCCTCGGATTCAAATTCACGGTTTTTCATCTTGATCCGACGGGACTCATCAACACTGGCCCCATCCTCCGGCGTCCCAAGCGTGGTCATGGCCTTGACCAGCGTCACCCCGGCGGGCAGCAAGGGGGTGTAACCCACAAATTCATCTTGAGTGAAATCAACACCGGCGAGAACCGTATTCTTGAACCCCCATGCCGTGAACTTGCCACTGTAATCGCTTTGCATCATGCGGGTATCCAGATCCATGGCCTTGTTTTGCGTTCCACGAGTCAGAACCGTCGCATCACTGAGATTCAGTCCAGTCACTCTGGTGGGGCAAGTGGGATTGCTGACCACACCCGTCGTCGGATTGACGCTCCGCTGGCAGAAGCGGATGGCACTGGCACGCTGGTCCCGTTCGAAGCTGCCGGCACGCACCGTAGTCTTCAGTTCGCCGCCGTCATCAAAGCGATGGGTATGCGAGAAAGTTCCGAAATCCGCCCGACCGGCATTCACGTCGCTGGCCATGCCGTAATAATTCTTCGGATCGACCGGAACCAGCCCTGGGGCAGTCGCACCCGGAGCAGGTGTCAGCCAGGGCATGCCATAGTTAATGCCATTGTGGTTATCGAGATGATAGAGGCTGACGAGAAACTCATCCGCCATGCCAATGCCGAATCGGAACGACGGGGCAATCCCTTTCTTGTCGAGACCCGCCCCGTAATGCCCGAAAGCCCCCGAACCCGTCCACATGGCCGCCACGCGGAAAGCTGAGTTGTCGCCGGTCTTGAGATTGAAATCGCCTTCCACCCGGGCGTAATTTCCGCTGCCCACCGTGGCGGTGATTTCCTTGCGGTTCATCAGGCTGGGCTCCTTGCTGACCTGATTGGCCACCCCACCCGTCGAGCCCCGGCCAAACAGCATCGAAGCCGAGCCGCGCAAGACTTCGAGGCGGTCGTAGTTGAAAGTGTCGCGCTCGTAGAAGGCCGGATCACGCATCCCGTCGACAAAAATATCGCCGCTGGCCTGCAGGGAGAAACCCCGCAGGCGAATATCTTCCTCGCCGCCTTCGGCTGCCAGAAAGCTCACACCGGAAGTGCTGTGCAGGGCTTCCTTGAAGGTGTCGATCCGCCGGTCGTCGATCAGTTTCTCGGTCACCACCGTCACCGACTGGGGAATGTCGCGCAATTCCTGCTTACCCTTGCCGATTTTGGTTGTCACCGCCTGAAGGGTGTCCTTGCTGGAGACTTCACCCGTCGCCTCGACACGAACGGTCGGCAGGGTCGTCTCTTTCGTACCACTTGCACCCTCGGCCGCCATGGCCGACGTGCCTAATAACAGGGAAATCGTCAGTGCGCCGGGGGCCAATGCTGCTTTTTTTCGTGCAAACTTCTTGTTCATGAAACTGCTCCTGTGGTTTAGCTGAATCGTTCTGGCTGGCTGGCACAAGCGGCACTGGCTGGCAATTTTTATGGGTTTATTTGGTCAAAATCAGTTTGTTTTCCCGCGTCACGCGAAGAACGTAACGCTGATTGGCATGATGAATGAACACCGTGCTGGCCCCCTTGAACAAATCCCTACTCTCCACAATACCCGCAGCGACGGTTGCATTGATCGTTGCTGGGCTTGCCGAAGATGCAGAAGTTTCAATGCTTGCATTGTTTGCAGGACGCACAGCGCGTTCAATTCGCCCATTTCCATTCATTTGACAGGCTCCGTAATGAATCCGATACGTGTCAGCCCGGCCTGTGCGGCGGCAGACATGACCTCGGCGACCTTTTCATAGGG
>CAZCOS010000049.1:0-15993 GCA_964500605.1 uncultured Sterolibacterium sp. | reverse complement strand
AATTCACATCGCCGCGCAGATGCTTGGAGGACATCACGTCATACGCGCCGCCATACGCTTTTCGGGTGATGACGGTCACCTTCGGGACGGTGCATTCCGCGTAGGCGTAGAGCAGCTTCGCGCCGTGCTTGATGATGCCGCCGTATTCCTGCGAAGTGCCGGGCATGAAGCCGGGAACATCGACGAGGGTGATGACGGGAATGTTGAAGGCATCGCAAAAACGCACGAAGCGCGCGGCCTTGATCGAGGATTTGATGTCGAGGCAGCCGGCCAGCACCATGGGCTGATTGGCGACGATGCCGACGGTATCCCCTTCCATACGGGCGAAACCGATGATGATGTTCTTGGCGTAATCGGGCTGCAGCTCGAAGAAATCACCGTCATCGACGATCTTGGCGACCAGTTCCTTCATGTCGTACGGCACATTGGGATTTTCCGGCACCAGCGTGTCGAGCGAGTGGTCGAGACGGTCCGCCGGGTCGGTGGTGTCGCGGTGCGGGGCTTTTTCCTTGTTGTTGAGCGGCAGGTAATTCACGAAGCGGCGCATCATCAGGAGCGCGTCGACATCGTTGTCGAAGGCCAGGTCGGCCACGCCGGATTTGGTGTTGTGCGTTACCGCCCCTCCGAGTTCCTCGGCGGTGACTTCCTCATGTGTCACGGTTTTCACCACATCCGGGCCGGTCACGAACATGTAGGAGGTGTCCTTGACCATGAAAATGAAGTCGGTCATCGCTGGCGAGTACACCGCCCCGCCGGCGCAAGGGCCCATGATGAGGGAAATCTGCGGCACGACGCCGGAGGCCATGACGTTGCGTTGGAACACATCCGCATAGCCGCCGAGCGAGGCCACGCCTTCCTGGATGCGCGCGCCGCCTGAGTCGTTGAGGCCGATCACGGGTGCGCCGACCTTCATGGCATGATCCATGACCTTGCAGATCTTTTCCGCATGCGCCTCGGAGAGCGCGCCGCCGAATACGGTGAAATCCTGCGAGAAAACGAACACCATGCGGCCATTGACCGTACCGTAGCCGATCACCACACCATCGCCGGGAATCTTGGTATCGGCCATGTCGAAATCGGTACAGCGATGCTCGACGAACATGTCCCATTCTTCGAAGGAACCCGGATCGAGCAACAGCTCGATACGCTCGCGGGCGGTCAGCTTGCCTTTGGAATGCTGGGCGGATATGCGTTTTTCGCCCCCACCGAGGCGGGCCGCCGCGCGTTTTTCGTCAAGCTGGCGGATGATGTCATGCATGAGATTTGCTCCTCTTGTTTTCCCGGATGACCGGATGTCGTTCGATGTTTCGGCGTTTGAAACGAAAAGCGAAAACTGCTAATTATGCTGCAAAGTGGCCAGTAGCCGGTAAGCAGCCGCTCCCGGGGTCGTTCGCCCATCGGCCACCGACTGGCTGAGCACCGGCAAAGCCGCGCGCACAGCGGGGTGATTGCGGAAGTATTGATGCAGACCGGATTCGATCAGGCTCCACATCCAGTCGAGTGCCTGTCGGCGGCGGCGCGCCTCGAATTCGCCCGTCGGCTTGAGCGCGGCACAATACTTCTCGACCTGTTCCCAGAAATCGGCGATGCCTTCTTTGTGCAAGGCCGAGAGCGCGATGACCGGCGGTGTCCAGTGAGGGCTGGCCGGACGAACGAAATGCAGTGCCTTTTTCCATTGCGCGCGCGCCACAGCCGTTGCTTTGGGGTCGATGTCGGCCTTGTTGATGACGACCATATCGGCCATTTCGACGATGCCCTTCTTGATGGCCTGCAGATCGTCACCCGCATTGGGCAGTTGCAGCAGGCAAAACATGTCGACCATCCCGGCCACGGCGGTTTCGCTCTGGCCCACCCCCACCGTCTCGACGATGATGACGTCGTAACCGGCGGCCTCGCAAACCAGCATCGCCTCGCGCGTCTTTTCCGCCACGCCGCCTAGCGAGCCGGCCGAAGGGCTCGGGCGGATGAAGGCTTCTTCGTGCTGGCAAAGCTGCTCCATGCGCGTTTTGTCGCCCAGAATGGAGCCGCCCGATACCGAGGAGGAAGGGTCAACCGCCAGTACCGCAACCCGCTTGCCCTGCTGGATCAGCCATAAGCCCAGGGCTTCGATGAAGGTCGATTTCCCGGCTCCCGGGACGCCCGAGATGCCCAGCCGCATGGCGCGGCCGGTATGCGGCAGGAGGGTATCGAGCACCTGCTGAGCCCGAGGCTGGTGATCCGGCCGCGTCGATTCGAGCAGGGTGATGGTCTTCGCCAGCGCGCGCCGCTGTGCTGCACCGCCGGCCAGGATGGCGGTAACGAGAGATTGGTCAGGCGTGGAAAGAGAAGAACGCGCAACGTCAGTCAATCTCAAGCACTCCCTCGCTGGCGGATTGCAAAAATGTCACGATGTACGAGGCTTGAGCCATCAAGACTTCCCGGATGCGATGGTTGCTGACATTGCCCAGGTTCAGATGGATGACCTTGGGGGGAAACCCCTGCAGCAGGGCAAGCTCCAGAAAGTCTGCATCCTTGGTTACCACCGCGAAACCTTGTTCTTTGGCAAACTGCCAGAGTACCGCGTCACTGGCCCGGTCAAGCCCACACAGGGCCACTTGAGTTGATCCCGGAAAGACGGTTTCAAGGTCGGAAAGCAGACGACGCGAGAGATTCTGGTCAAGCAAAAGTTTCACGCTGCCAACCGTACGATCTGCTGTTCCCGTTGCGCCGCAAAAGCGAGACAGGCCAGAATGTCCTCGCGAACCAGCTCGGGGTAGTCCGTCAGAATCTCTGTTTCACTCATGCCCGAAGCCAGCCATCCCAAAACGTCGTAGACGCTGATGCGAAGATTCCGGATGCAGGGACGTCCCCCACGCTTGCCGGGTTCCATGGTGATACGGGAAATATCCATTTGATTGCTCCCCAGCGTCAAAAATTACGGCAATCGAAAAACCCAAATCATTGCCCCATGTCATCAATGCATGCCCTCAGCCCCGCGCCCGGCGGATTTCTTCCAGTACCTTTTTGGCTGAATCCTCGATGCGCGTGCCCGGGCCGAAGATGGCTTTCGCGCCTGCCGCGTAGAGCGCGTCGTAATCCTGCGCCGGGATGACGCCACCGGCGAAGACGATGATGTCGTCCGCCCCTTGCGCCTTCAGGGCCTGGATGAGCTGCGGTACGAGGGTCTTGTGGCCTGCGGCCAGCGACGAGCAGCCGATGGCATGGACGTCGTTTTCGATGGCCAGGCGCGCGGCTTCTTCCGGTGTCTGGAAGAGCGGGCCGACGTCGATGTCGAAGCCAAGGTCGGCAAAGGCCGTGGCGACGACCTTGGCACCGCGATCATGGCCATCCTGGCCGAGCTTGGCGATCATCACGCGCGGGCGGCGGCCTTCTTCTTCCTTGAATTTTTCGATGTCGGCCTTGATGGCTTCCCAGCTTTGCTGTCCTTCCACGACACCTCCGTAGACACCCGAAATGGTCTGGTTATTGGCACGGAAACGGCCGAAGATTTTCTCCAGCGCGTCCGAGACTTCACCCAGCGTGGCGCGCAGACGCATCGCCTTGACGGACAGATCGAGCAGGTTGCCCTCGCCCGTTTCCGCGCACTTCGTCAGCGCATCGAGTGCGGCCTGTACGGCGGCAGTGTCGCGTGTGGCGCGAATCTTTTGCAAACGGGCAATTTGCGCCTCACGCACGGCGTGGTTGTCGATGTCGAGAATCTCGATGGCATCTTCCTTGGCCAGCTTGTATTTATTCACGCCGACGATGACATCCTTGCCCGAGTCGATGCGTGCCTGCTTGTCGGCGGCGCAGGTCTCGACTTGCATCTTGGCCCAGCCGGATTCGACCGCCTTGGTCATGCCGCCCATGGCTTCGATTTCCTCGATGATACTCCAGGCTTTGTCGGCCATATCCTGCGTCAGCTTTTCCATCATGTAGGAACCGGCCCAGGGGTCGACGACGTTGCAGATGTGGGTTTCTTCCTGAATGATGAGCTGGGTATTGCGGGCGATACGCGCCGAGAATTCGGTCGGCAGCGCGATGGCTTCATCCAGCGCGTTGGTGTGCAGCGATTGCGTACCGCCGAATACGGCCGCCATGGCTTCGATGGTGGTCCGCACGACGTTGTTGTACGGGTCCTGTTCGGTCAGCGACCAGCCGGAGGTCTGGCTGTGCGTGCGCAGCATCATCGACTTCGGGCTCTTGGCATTGAAGCTGGTCATGATGCGGTGCCACAAGAGGCGCGCGGCGCGCATCTTGGCGATTTCCAGATAGAAGTTCATCCCCACCGCCCAGAAGAAGGACAGGCGACCCGCGAAGGTGTCGACATCCATTCCCGAGGCCACACCGGTACGCACATATTCCATACCGTCGGCGAGCGTGAAGGCCAGCTCGATCGCCTGGTTCGCCCCGGCTTCCTGGATGTGGTACCCCGAGATGGAGATCGAGTTGAACTTCGGCATGTTCTGCGCCGTGTAGCTGAAGATGTCGGCGATGATTTTCATCGACGGCTTGGGCGGGTAGATGTAGGTGTTGCGAACCATGAACTCTTTGAGAATGTCGTTCTGGATGGTTCCGGTGAGCTGTTCCTGTTTCACGCCCTGCTCTTCGGCGGCGACGATGTAGCCCGCAAGAATCGGCAGCACCGCGCCGTTCATGGTCATGGAGACGGAAATCTTGTCGAGCGGGATGCCGTCGAAGAGGATTTTCATGTCTTCGACCGAGTCGATCGCCACACCCGCCTTGCCGACGTCACCCACCACGCGGGCGTTGTCCGAGTCGTAGCCGCGATGCGTGGCCAGATCGAAAGCCACCGACACGCCCTGCCCCCCGGCGGCGAGTGCCTTGCGGTAGAAGGCGTTGGAGGCTTCGGCGGTCGAGAAACCCGCGTACTGGCGGATCGTCCACGGCTTGACGGCATACATCGTCGCCTGCGGGCCGCGCAAAAAGGGCGCGAAGCCGGGCAGGGTATCGGCATAGGGCAGATTTTCGGTGTCCGCCTTGGTGTAGAGCGGCTTGACGGTCAAACCCTCGGGCGTTTCCCAGTTCAGCTTGTTCAGATCGCCTTCAGGGGCCGATTTGGCGGCGGCCTTGGCCCAGGTGTCCAGCGAGGGAATGGCGATATCGGGGTGCTTGCTCATGATCGGCTTTCTGCGTGGTTCGATATAGAAGAGGGCCCAATACGGCCACAAAGACTGCGGATCATAGCGTAGACGCTATGACCGACGCAATACGACAAACTCGCTAACTCATTGTCTGGACGTGTGATTTTGTCATTTTTCGAATTTTAGAAATCGAGAAGCCATCACTCGACCAATGCTTTTTTTGGAATCCGTGGAAAACTTCACGCCCGGATTCAAGCTTGTTCGTGCAGGGGGCTTTGCCCACACCCACCGCGTCATAATCAACGCCTGCTGCTTTCGGGTGCGAAGCACGGCAAAACAAGATAAACAAAAAGGAAAAAGTCATGAAGCTGCATGAATGGAAAACCGGGCTAATCATTCCGTTTCTGCTCTGCAGCCTTCTATCCCCTGCACAAGCGGGCGATGACATCTCTGGCGTATGGTGGTCACCACGCAAGGATGCCAAGCTCGAAATGAAGATCGACACACAGGGGCGGTTAAGCGGCCGCCTCATCGCCATTCCGGAAAAAGATGCAAGCCAGCTCGACAGCAAGAACCCCGATCCCGTCATGCGAAATCGTTCACTGCTAGGCTTGACCGTCTTTTCCGGGTTTGTGCGCGATACTCAAAATCAATGGTCACAAGGGCAGGTGTACGACGCCGAACTGGGGGCTACCTTTCAAGCGAAGATATGGCTCGAAGACGACGACCGGTTGATGGTTCGTGGCTATCTCGGTCTGCCGCTCTTTGGTCGAACCGAAATTTTCCAACGCGTCAAAGGCCCCCAGCCTTCTCGCCCGCAAGCGGGTGAGCCCACCTTGCGACATCTGGAAACCAGCAGCGCGACCCGGCCCAATGTTCCACCCAAGGGCCCGGTCGCGCCCTAAACCGGCAATGCCAGTGCCTTCTTATTTCAATCGCAAAGGCACGAATAACCGGCTTCCTCCGCGCTGCACCTGCAAAGCCAGATGTTTGGACTTGCCTTCTGTGGCCTTGCGTAGCTGCTCGCCGCTACTCACCTTTTCGCCATTGACGGAGAGGATGATGTCACCCGGACGGATTCCTGCGCGTGCGGCTGGGCCATCGCCGACGCCCTGAACGACAACGCCGCCTTCTACTTCCGCGTTACGTCGCTCTTCCGCCGTCAAGGGGCGCACTGCCAGCCCCAGCTTGCCCCCCGCTGCCTCGCGCCCATTTTTCGATGCCACCGCACCGGAATCCACTTCGCCCAAGGTCATCCGGATTTCACGCAACTGCCCCTTGTGCCAGATGCTCAGCGTCGCAGTGCTGCCGGGAGGCTGTTCGGAAACCAGCGGCGGCAGTTCGCCAGAACGGGCAACAGGTTTGCCGTTAAATTTCAGGATGACATCCCCCGGTTCCAAGCCCGCCTTTTCCGCCGGACTTCCCTTCTCCACCGAGCTCACCAGCGCACCGGCCGGCTTGTCGAGACCAAAAGAATCCGCCAGATCCTGATTCACGTCCTGAATCATCACCCCAATACGCCCACGGCTCACCTTGCCATGGCTGACAAGCTGCTGCTGCACCTTCATCGCCACCTCGATCGGAATGGCAAAAGACAGCCCCTGATAGCCCCCGCTGCGACTGTAAATCTGTGAATTGATGCCGATGACTTCACCATTCATATTGAACAAGGGCCCTCCGGAATTGCCGGGGTTAATCGCCACATCGGTCTGAAGGAAGGGGACATAGCCCTCATCTGGCAGACTGCGAGATTTTGCTGAAAGAATCCCCGCCGTCACACTGTTCTCGAAACCGAAAGGTGAACCAATGGCCAGCACCCACTCCCCCACACGCGTGTTATCTGCGCTGCCAATCCGGACAACGGGCAAATTCTTGCTGTCTATCTTCAGCACGGCCACATCGCTGGGCCGATCAATCCCCAACACCTTGGCCTTGAATTCACGCTTGTCCGTGAGCTTGACGGTGACCTCTTCCGCTTCGGCCACCACATGAGCATTCGTCAGCACGATGCCATCACTACTCACAATAAAGCCGGAGCCCTGCCCATGAACCGGCGTCCGGCCGCGCGGTCCCTGCGGCACCTGAAATCGCTTGAAAAACTCGAAGAAAGGGTCATCCGGATCCATCTGGGGCATTCCCGGGAATAGACCGGCCTTTGCTGAGCCTGCCACGCTAATGTTGACCACCGCCGGGCCCTGCTGGGCCACGATTTGTGAAAAATCGGGCAGGGCGAGCCTGCGTTCAGCCACACTCCCAGGAAGACTAGCTGAGGCAGCCGGAGCTCCTGCTTCTACCTTGTCAGCAGACCGAGGCGCGCACCAGGCCTCGCCAACGGGCAAGACACCATGCGTTGCGTAACCACCGGCAAACAGTGCGGTCCCCAACACCATGCTCATGGCACTGCGTTTGAAAAAACGGGAAGCTCCTTGATTTTCAGGTTTCATGTGATTCCTCATGAGTTCGATGAAAAAACCAGGGCAGCCGCAATGATGCGCGCCCGCCCGCACCGGATGACGGCACGTCCTATGGATGCTTCAACCGGGATTTTGTTCCGTATCCGGCACTCAAAAGAAGCGATACCCCACCTGCAAATGCACCGATTTGTCCTGCAGGCTGCCCTTCAATGCCTTCACTGTCTCCGGAGAGATCAGGCGATGCGCCACGGCCAGATCGACAAACACCCCCTGCCAGCGATTGCGCAACGCGAGGCCCACGGAAGACACCGAATCACCCGCCTCGTTCCTGTTGCGGGCATGGCCATGATCGTAGAAAGGAATCATCGAAAGATTCAGCCCGTTCCCGGGATGACGGATCAGCGGATGGTCGATTTCGACATTGAAAACCGCACCGGTATCGCGCAGCATCAAGTTCTCGCGGTAGCCGCGTACCGTCGACACGCCGCCGATCGCCAGCTGGTCCAGTGCCAGCAGGTGGCGATGGCTGGTCTGCAATGTCCCCCGTACTACCAGCTGCGTTCCGCTGCTTGCACTTATCTGCCGGGCATACTGCGCTTGCCCCAGCCAGACCGTGTAATGATTTGGCGACTGCGCTCCACCACCCTGAAGGTTGTTACGCACCCAGGTGAAGGTCGAGCGCAAGGCCAGCGCATCCTTTTCGGTGCGATGGGTGTATTCCTGCCAGAAACGCCACGAGCGTGTACGCGTCACGCCGTCCGGCTCGCCCGGCACAAACGAGAAAGGCATGCCGAGTAGTTCCGTCCGGTTCTCGCGCCAGACGCGATGAACGCCCAAACTCAGCCGGTCGCGCAAAGTCTCATGCACCACCTGACTCAGGCCAATATCCTTGCTGTCCAGCGTACTCTGAATGTCCAGAACGCTCAGCGGCTCCTCGATCACGGACGAACGGCCATGATCGAACTGCAAGGACAAACGTGGCCCCTTTGCCCCCAGCGGCATCTGCCAGGACAAGCTGCCACGACCCGGCCCGCCCTCCGCCTGCTGCAAACCAAGCTCCAGCTGGTCGCCCTGGCCGGTCAGATTCCGCACCCCACCATTCACATTCAGCGCGTATTCACCCACCGACGGCGGCCGGTAATTGTTCGCGCTCAGGCTCAGGGAATAAGGGCGGGCACGCACGGCATCGATATCGAGAATGGCCTCGCCCAGCTGATTGCCGGGCATCAGGCGCGCATTCATGCGATCGAATAACGGGTCTTCGAGCAAACGCTGGAAGCGTTCGCGCAACTGCTCGACATTGAGCACTTCCGCCTCATCCTCCACCAGCCGGTCGACGACGTAATTCTCGTTCAACCGCGCCAGGCCCTTGAGGCGAATTGCCACCACGCGCCCCTCGATGATGTCGAGCGTCAGGGTATCCCCGCGCAGCGCATCGGCCGCCAGCACGGCGCCGGAATTGACGTAGCCCTGATCAACGTAAAACCGCGTCACGGCCTGCCGCAACTGCTCAATGTCAGCCGCCGCCAGTGCACGGTTCAGCCAGGGGGCCGCCACGGCTTCAAGTGCTGCGCGCGTCACGGCGCGGTTGCCACGAAAAGCGATGTGCCGCACCGTCCCGGCCGCCCCGGAAGCCCGAGGTTCATGCTCTGCACCGGCCACGGGAGGCAAGTCAAAAGCCGCGTCGCTGGCCAGCCTCGGGGCCATGCGAGTATCCAGTGGCCGCGTCCCGGCAGCAGCCGGTGAGGCCGGCATGTCGGCGTACGCCGACGAAATCGCTAATGGAAGCAGCCCCAGACCTGCGACGGCCAAGGCTAGCCCCAGAGGGGATCCGAAAAAAATCTGCTGCCTGTTCATGGATATGCGCACTCCGTGATGGCCCGCCCCAGGAGCATCGTCCCGGGTAGATTCAGGTTCGCCGTGCCCCCGGCGGAAGATTTCATGGAAGAAAGCGGACCCAGAAGGTCGCGTGCCGAAGGTGCGAAACCGCCCCGCCCGGTCTGGACGAAAGAGCTGCCGGCGGACGCCTGGCAGGGGCTGCGCCCGAGCCCGCCGGAATCGACCCGCTTCGTTTCCAGCCCACCCAGCGCACCGGCCAGATCCAGCGTGGGGGCACTGATCCGGATGTCTCCGGAAATACCGGTGGGGGCCGCCGCCTGAATGACGTTGAAACCAAAGACATAGGGCGCAAAACGATAAACGGTCTGTCCGCCAAGAAAGAGGGTGTTGCCGCTGGGCACGAGGTTTTTGACCGTCAAGGACACATTGCCACCGCTGGCATGGCTGGCAGCGGTATTCGCCTGAATGAAGCCCGTTTTCAGCAAGAGATTGTCGGCCTGAACATGAATATCCCCACCATTGGCCGGGTTCCCGTTAAAGCCAAGCAAACCACGAACCGAGGTACTGACGATGGAATTGTCGAGCACCATCAGGCGACCGCCACGAATGTCGATCGCCCCACCATCCCCCGTGTTCGCGCTGGTCGAAATGGCACTGGGATCGAGATAAAGTTTGTTGGTAAAGCGGATATCGATGTCGCTGGCATTGACGTTGCCGGTGGAGGCCGTGCTGATCTGGCTGTCGATCAGTGTGACATCCGGCGCGCTGACCGTCAGCCGTGGACGCCGGGCACGATCGGCATTGAGCCGGGAGGCCGCCTCAGGGCCGACCTCGGCATAATTCTGCGCCGACAGCTTGCCCCCACGGGACAAAGTCACGCTCTGGCTGGCGTCGATGCTCACATTGCCGGTTTTGCCCGAGGAGCCCGGGCCGGCTTCGGCACTGATGGCACTGGCAGAAACCCGGCTGTCCGGAAGGCTGGCGTCCAGCTTGCCGTCGATGAGCACCGTCCCGGCGCGAACCTCGATGCTGCCCGCCTGCCCGAGGTCGTTGGTGCTGGCACTGATCTGCCCGAGCCGGCGCAACGAGAAATCATTTTTCGCCGTCACCGACACCCGGCCGCTGTCTCCCGAGCCTTTGGTGGTGCTGGCGATGCCCGTCAGGACCTGCGTATTGTCCGCGCCATCGACCAGGATGCTGTCTGCCGAAATCGTGGCCACCCCGGCCTGGCCGGCCGTAACGGTCGAGGTTTTGATTTGCCCGCCGTTACTGACAACCAGACGCGATACGGCAATATCGATGCTGCCGGCATCCCCCGTGCTTGCCGGGGCACCCGGCGATGCGGCAGGCATGGATTCGGAGGCAATGCTGGCCAGCCCCCCCTGACCATCGACCGTCAGGGTGGCCGCCTTGAGAACGATGGCAGCCCCTTTGCCCGAGCCACTGGTACTGCCATTGATGATGGCATCCTGCCCCACGGTGAAATCGCCCATCGTGGTGACCCTGATGGTGCTGGCATCCACATTGCCGCTTGTCGAGGCCATGATGGATGCGCGGCTGCCCACAGACAGCGTTCCGGCCTGGATCGTCAGATCCGGTTTTTGTTCATCGGGCAAAGCATTGATCGCGCCCGGATCAGCGGCCATGGCAAGGTTGGAAACCGTCACCTTGGCCCCGTTCGAAACCGTCATGTCCCGGCCCACGACAATATCCACCGCGCCCGTCCGTCCGGCAGAAGAGCTCCCCGCCTCGGCACTGATGGCACTGGACTTGAAACCATCGACCGCCCGCAACGTGCCATCCGGCAAGGTGATGCTGCCGTGAAACTCTTTCATGCCATCGACGAGCAGGCTGTCCGCATTGATACGGATCGCGCCGGCCCGGCCCGTCGGCCCGTAGGCACTGGCATTGATCTGCCCGAGCCGTCGGACACGCAAGGCTCCCGACGACGCAATGGCAATCTCCTCGCTGTCCCCGCTGCGGATCGTCGTGTTGATGATGCCAGTCTGCTGCTGGAGATTGTCCTGCCCGTCGATGTCGATATCGCCCGCCTGAATGCGGATTTTCCCGGCATTTCCCGCCGTATTCGTCGCGCTCTTGATCTGCCCACCGTTGGCCAGCGTCAGCCGGCCGGGCGTCGTGAGTTCGATGAGATTGCCGCTGCCCGTGGCCTCGGGCGTGTATTTCTGCGCATTGGCCTCGGAGGAAATGATGGCCTGCTTGCCCTGGCCATCGAGTGTGATGTTCGCCGCCTGAATGCGAAGGCCGGCCGCATTCCCCCACAGCGACGTATTCCCGTTGATGAAGGCCCGGTCCGTCAGGGAAAGGTCGCCGCCTGCCGTCACGTCGATCGAGCTGGCATGGCCGGAACCCGTAGTGCTCCCCTGTATGGCCGCCGCGCCATCGAGCACGACATCGCGCTGCACACGCACATTGATCTGGCTGGCCTCGACATTGCCGCTGGTCGAAGCAGAAATCAGGGCACCCTCCGTCATCCGGAGACTGCCTGCGCTGATATTCACGCTCGCCGGCGACAGCCCGGCAAGCTGTGCCGGTGAAACCGTCGCATCATTCTGCCCGGTCACGGCCCCCTTCCGGGTAATCAGCAGATCCCCGCCGCCCAGATCGAGATCAATGCTCGCGCTCTGCCCGCCCGATCCAGGGTTGGCCGTGCCGAAAATCCCGGTGGGGAACTGCCCGTTCTGGCCATCGATACTCAATCCGCCCGCCCGCAAACGAATCGAACCGGCCCGGCCCCGGGTGAGCGTCGAGCTTTGTATCTGCCCTCCCTGACTCAGGCGGACGGTATCCGCCGTGATGTCGATGCTGCCGCTGTCACCCGTCGCCGGGAGCGAAGCCGCCTCCCCCGGCGTGGCCGAAGTCAGTGTGCTAGCCGCAATGAGTGTGGGCAAACCCGTGCCGTCGAGGGCCAGCGTCCCTGCCTTGACGGTAATGGAAGCACCCTGGGCCGAAAGATAAGTATTGCCATTGATCGACGCTCCCTTTTTCAGGGTCAAATCGCCGCCAGCCTTGAACGCCGGGGAATCGACATCCGTAACGTCAGGGGGTGTCGTCCGGCTGCCCGTGGCAACCACACGAATACTGGACGCATCGACATTGCCCCGTGATTCGGCCGTGATCGTGCTGCCTTCCAGCGTAATGTTCTTTGCCATGACCGTCATGCGCCCCGGTGACTGCCGGGCCGGATCGGCCGCGATGGCGGCATTGCTGGCGGAGAGTTTCGCGCCATGGAGGAGGGTCAAATCCCCCGTGGCGACGATGTTCATCTCGCCCATACGGCCGGAAGCTCCGCGATCCGCCTGGCTGATGACACCGGTATCGCGCGTGGCCCCGGCCCGGTCGATCAGGATATTGCCGGCATAAATATCGACCGAACCGACATCCTTGCGGCTGTTGGTCGAAGAATTGACCTGGCCGCCATTGCGGATCGTCAAATCGCCGTAAGCCGCAGAGTGCCCTCCGGAAAGAGCTACCGTGCTTTCCCTGTCCGGCCGCCCCAGTACGACGAGACGCACATCGCCACTCTCGTTGCCGATGACGCTGTTGTCGATGGTGACATCGCCCGCCACGATGTGAACCGCCTTGTCCGTCCCCATAAACAGGCTGGGACGAAGGGGCTGCCCGGACGTGCCCGCCGGATTGGTATGAATGGCCTGCACCGTGGCTCGGCCGCCTGCCAGAAAACCGAAAGCCTCGGGTGCTGCGCTGGAAAAGGTACTGGACGAAGTCGTGTCCGCGTAAAAATTGCCGTCGGGGAATTTCAGATAATCGGCCGTGCTGACATAAAAAGCTCCCGGCACATCCACCACGGCCCCCGCAGCAAAAGTCACTCCGGCCGGATTGATGAAGAAAAACCCCGGCGTCTCCTTCCCTACTGCTTTCAGGCTCAAACGGCCGGCAATCGTCGAAGCCGAACCGCCCGTGACCCGGGAAATCACATGGGCGATCCCGGCCTGGCTGGTCGTCAGCATGGCCGACTCGCCCGCCTGCAGGTTGAAAGTCTGGAAACTGTGGAACAAGTTATTGCCGACGAGCTTACCCAGGGTTTGCGGAATCTGGAAATTCGGCCCGTTCAAGGTTTGCGCCGCCTGACCAAGGCTGCCGTCCGTACGAATCTGGGCCAGCGACACCGTCACTTGCAGCATCCCCCAGACGCCCGCAACGACCAGCACACTGGTCCGGCGGGGAAAATGCGGAAAAAGATTTCGTGATTTCATCAGAGCCAGTTCCCGATCAAGACGAAGGGCGCCCAAAAGAAAGGATGCTGTGTGGCCGGATTACGCAGCAAACGCAACTGCGCCTGACGCAAGGCCTGGGCCTTGTCCAGCGAAGGCTGTGCCAGCCCGGAATACAGCGACTGCATCAAGGACTTGGCCGAATTATCTTCCACTGGCCAGAGTGTACCGAGCACACTCCGCGCCCGCGCCTTGATCGCCGCCCCGGAAATCCCCAGAGGGGCCCGGTCGTTGCCCTCCGCCGTCTGGCAGGCCGACAGGCTCAGCAGCTCGATGGGCATTTTCTGGAATTTCTCGGATTTCAATAGTGCCTGCAAGCCGTTCATATTCAGCACATCGTCGTAGGCCATGATGAAACTGGTCTCGGCATTTCCGCCAAAGATGCCGTGCGAGGCGATGTGCAAAATCCGGTAATCGCCGGACTTCACGGCATCGCGGAAATGGTCGATGGTGAATTCCCCATCCAGCAGGCTCTGGCCACCGAGAATGCCATTCAAGCCGCGCACCTCGTCGCGCACCCCCGGCAAGGCCAGACGCTCGCGCAAGGCCTGAATTTCCCCGTCGGAAACGGTGGAAGCGGCGGATACAACCGCCGCATTCTGCCCGGCGTTCGTGTCGGCCGCGGCCCCGGGCACTTTGGCACGCACCTCGAGATTGCGAATCGCCCGAAGATCGGCCCCTTGCGCCAAACCACGGTGGGTACCGCTGCCGCCCTCCGGATCGAGCACCTGCGCAGCCAGCAAGGGACCAAGCTTGTTTACGACCGGCCCCGGCTGTGACAAGCCCGCCACCAAGGCCTGCACGCCCTCTCTGGCCGGCGGCGTGGTGTTGGTCATGCTCATGCCGGTCACCATGGAAACCGCATATTTTTCGATGGCATAACGCTGGCCGTCGAACAGCGAGGCCAGCGGTACGAGGCGAATGGCCCCATCCGGCACAACGACCAGATGGTCGATCTTCTGTTGCGTCAAGGCATCGGCCAGCGGAGCCAGCAACCAGTCATTCAACCGCCGGGCCGCGCCGCGCGTATCGGGCAGGCCACGGCGCAGGCTGGCAGCATAGGCCGTCGCCTCGTCACGCAAATCCGGCCCGCTCACCGCCACCTTGCGCCGAATGATCCCCTGGCCGCTGACCAGCAACAATTCCAGCCGGTCCGACAAAATCAGCGGATACAAAACTGCCGTCCCGGCGGGCAAGGCACGGCTGGCACTACCCTGCACGGCCTCGGTCGCACAACGGTCTCCGAGGAAATCCTGCAGCTCGGTCTGACGAATCAGCTCCAACGTCTGCACAACCTTTTGCAGGTTCGCCGGTCCGTCTCCCTGACGCAGCAGAAGGTCAACATACGCCGTATAAACCGGCTCGAACAAGCTGCGGTAGGAAGATCGACCGTCAGGGTATTCCACGGGAATGTCCTGACGGTTGGCCTCCATCTGGTCGACGGCACGTCGATAAGCCGACAAGGCCGCATCGAATTCTCCACGGATCTTGAGCAGGCGGCCTCGCCGCCATTCCATTGCAATCTGCAAGTCGGACTTTTGCGCCAGCGGTAACGCCTCGGCCTGCGCCAAGCCCCGAGCATTCAATGCCAGCGCGTCGACCACGCGGCCACGGTTCTCGTAGAGCTGAGCCAGCGCGTCGAGTGCCTCCACCTGCAGACGGACATTGCCCGACTGCCCGGCCAACTGGCGTGCCGACTCGAGATGGCTGTAGGCAATACGCAACAAAGGTTTGCCAAGTGCTATCGCCTGATGACCGAGATTCAGATGATACCGTGCCAGCCTAGATTCCTCGCCCGCCTGATCGAGCTCCGCCGAAAGCTGCGCCATGCGCGTGGCTTTTTCGGTCTCCGGCAGATTGCGCAGACGATTCAAGGCCACACTCCAGTACACCTCTGTGTCGCCGCTCGCCAGCTGCAATGCTTCCGTGTAGTAAGCCTCGGCCTGCGCAGCCTGCTTTCGTTCCTGGGCCAGATTGCCCAGATAAACCGCATGACGCGCGCGTTCGATGCCCTGTGCCGGACGGTAAGCCGCCAGCAGGGGAGCTTCGGCCTCGGCCAGACGCCGTGCCTGCAACAGGGAAATCCCCAGTTCACCGTCGGCCCGCCGCTTCTCCTCCGACGTCCTTGCCTCGGCCCCAAGCCGGGAAAAAACCTCGATGGCCTCCCGAAGCTGCCCCTGCTGACGCAGGGCAACCCCGCGATCCATCTGCACACTCACCTCGCCGGCAACGGCCTGTGCCTGCGAGGGCAGGGCGTTGCCCAGCAGCACTGGCAGTGCCAGCAGCCACAGCATCCTGCCGATCCGCAAAAAACGTAAAGGTTTCACAATCCATATCCTCCCGAAACCGCCAGCGTCTGTCCGGTCACATAATTTGCCCTCGCCAGAAACAAGACCGCCT
>CAZCOS010000048.1:0-16523 GCA_964500605.1 uncultured Sterolibacterium sp. | reverse complement strand
CCATGGGCGTGTTCCAGATCGCCGAACTGACCTGGCAGCTGCGCGGCCAGTCGGGTGGACGTCAGGTTCCCAACGCCAAGGTGGGCCTGGCGCAAACGCTGGGCCTGGGCGGTAACGCGACGGCGGCCATCCTGAAGCGTTAATTGTTTGTTTCGTTTGTTTCATCGCAAAACGCCCCATCAAAAAATGGGGCGTTTTGTTTGGTGCTGCACCTGGTCTTTGCGGGTCTTCGCGGCTGAAAAGTCGCCCGGGAAATGCCCTCCGGAAAGGGCAAGTCTCAAAGCAGGCGGGTTCCTGTCCGTTGCCTTATTCCAGGATGTGACGCGCTTATTCCGTTTGCGCGTTTGTTGCGCCAGCGGTGAAGCGTCTTGCCAGACGGCGGAGGAATACCATTAAGTCATCGATGTAGGTGAAAACGACGGGAATCACCAGCAGGGAAAGGAGCGTTGAGGTAATCAAGCCACCGATGACGACGATGGCCATGGGGGAGCGGAAGCCCGGGTCGGCGATCCCGAAGCCCAGTGCGCAAGGCAGCATGCCGCCACCCATGGCGATGGTGGTCATGAAAATGGGGCGGGCCCGTTTGTGGCAGGCGTCGATCAGGGCTTCAAAACGATCCAGGTCCCGTTCGCGTCGGGCGATGATGACGTAATCCACCAGCAGGATGGAGTTTTTGGTCACGATGCCCATGAGCATCAGGATGCCGTAGATGGAGGGCATCGACAGGGCGTTGTTCGTGAGCAACAAGGCGACGAAGGCCCCGCCCAGGGAGAGTGGCAAGGCGATGAGGATGGTGATGGGCTGGAGGAAATCGTGAAACAGCAGCACCAGCACGATATACACGCAGACCACGCCAACGAGCATTCCGACGCTCACCCGCTCGAAGAGCTCTTCCATGTATTCGACGTCGCCGTCGCTGATG
This sequence comes from uncultured Sterolibacterium sp., assembly GCA_964500605.1. Lineage (GTDB taxonomy): Bacteria > Pseudomonadota > Gammaproteobacteria > Burkholderiales > Rhodocyclaceae > Sterolibacterium. Next base: position 15,601 of record CAZCOS010000048.1, on the reverse strand, counting down.
CGGACAACACCAGCAGGCAGTTGCTTGAGCGAGGGCAGTTCGTTCGCTTCCTTGAGCAGATCGCCCAGTACCCGGCTGCCCAGCTCGGTTTCGATCGACATGTTGCGGATGCGGTCGAGCCGGTCGATCTTGGCCGGGCCGCTCCCCAGCTCGATTTTCGCCACGGCTTCCAGCGGCACGGTGCCGTGGCGCGCTGGAACAGGGATCTGGCGGATGCGTTCGAGATCGTCACGCTGTGAAGGGTCAAGCTGTACACGGATGGGCACTTGCCGCTGGGGCAAGTTGAGCTTGGCCAGTTGAACACGGTAGTCTCCGGTCGTTGCAATCCGGATGGTGCGGGCGAGATTGTCGGTGGTTACCCCCAGATCGGCCGCACGGGCCAGGTCGGGCGTGATGTGAATTTCCGGTTTCTGCAAGGCGGCGGTTGAGGTGATGTAGCCCACGCCTTGCAGGGTGCGCAGATCACTTTCCACGGCTTTGGCGGCCAGACTAAGGCTTTCGGCATCGTCGCTGCCCAGTACCACGCGCAGCACCGTGCCTGGCGCGCCGGAGAGAATGGAAAAGCGCACGGCGGGGAGCTCGCGCAGTTTGGCGCGCACGGCCATTTCCACTTTGCTTTGATGTGCTTCTCTTTCCTGTCTCGGCTTGAGTCGGATGATGAGGGTGGCCTTGCGGTTATCGATGTTGGCCGCCCCGGTGGGGGTTTCCGGATAGGGGTCGGTGGACGCACCGACATTGGCAAAAACCCCCTCTACTTCGGGAATTTCGCGCAGGAGGGTAGTCGCTCGCTGGGCGGTTTGCTCCGTATCGTGGAGCGAGCTGCCCGGCGGGAGTTCAATGACCAGGGTAATCAGGGCGCGGTCTTCTGTGGGCAGGAAACCCGTAGGCAGAAGAGAAGTCAGGGCCAGTGAGCCAATCAGGAAGAGCGTGGCCGCGGCGACGGTGGTCTTGCGGTGGTGCAGACACCAGGTCACCCATCCGAGATAACGCTGCATCAGTGGAGGGTCGCTGTGCTCATGGCGCGGTGGTTTCATGATGTAGGCTGCCATCATGGGTGTGAGCAGGCGGGCCACCATGAGGGAAACTAGAACGGCGATGGTGGCCGTGATGCCGAAGGGTGCGAAATACTTTCCGGGAATGCCACCGATGAAGGCTGCGGGAAGGAAGACGGCGGCGATGGTGAAGGAAGTCGCGATGACGGCCAGACCGATTTCCTCGGCGGCTTCCATGGCCGCGTGGTAGGGTGATTTCCCCATGCGCAAGTGTCGGGAGATGTTCTCGATTTCGACGATGGCATCATCGACCAGTACCCCGACAACGAGTGAAATGGCCAGCAGCGTCATGGTGTCCAGCGAGTAATTCAGCATTTTCATGCCGAGGAAGGTCGGAATGATGGACAGCGGCAGGGCCGTGGTCGCCACCAGCGTGGCCCGCCAGTCGCGCAGGAAGAACCAGACGACGATGATGGCGATGATCGCGCCTTCATAGAGCAGATCCATCGAACCCTGATAGTTGTTGTAAGTCGGCTGGTAGGTGTTGTACACCTCCTTGATGGTGACTTCCGGATGCTCGGTGCGGAATTTGTCGAGGGCGAGATTGACGGCATTGGCGACTTCCACTTCCATGCTGCCCTTGCTGCGCGTGACTTCAAAGCCGATGACGGGTTTGCCGTCGATGAGGGCGATTGAGGAACGGTCGGCGTGGCCGTCATGCACCCGGGCAATGTCGGAAAGACGGATGGTGCGACCGTCGGCCAGCGGTATGGACAGGGCCTCGAGTTCTTCGATACGGCTGGCCGCCGCCAGGGTACGGAAGCCTTGTACGGAGGCCCCGATTTCGGCGCGTCCGCCGGAGGAATTGAGCTGAACACGTTTGAGCTGCTGGGAGATTTCCGCTGCACTCACGCCCAGTGCCGCCATGCGAACCGGGTCAAGATCGACACGCGCCTCGCGGTCGATACCGCCGATGCGCTGAAACTTACCCACACCGTGCACCCCCAGCATGGCGCGTGACAATTCGTTATCGACGAACCAGGATAGGTCCTCCACATCCATTGATGTCGATTCGACGGTGTAGCCCAGCAGAGGGGCTCCCGCCGTGGTCAGCTTGGAAACGACAGGCGGAGAGGTCATCTCCGGCGGTAACTCGGGGCGGATGCTTTCAACAGCATTGCGGATTTCGCTCAGGGCGACTTCGACATCCTTGTCGATGAAGAATTCGACGACGAAGCTGACCGTTCCATCGACGATCACGGTGCGGATATGACGCAGGCGGGAAAGTGGCGCGATGGCGTTTTCGATTTTACGGGCAACTTCCTGCTCGAGCTGGGCCGGGGCCATGCCTTCCTGAGTCGCGCTAACCATGATGATGGGTAGATCGACCGTCGGGTAAGCCTGAATCCCGAGGGTACGGAAGGCAAAAAGACCCAGCAGCGTCAGCCAGCTGAACAGCAGGATGGCGGGAACCGGATTCTTGATTGACAGACTAGAGACGTTGATCATGCGTAGGCCCTCGCTTGGCCGTGTTCAGAAGGCATGTCGGGATGTGAAACAGGTGGGCGTGCCGGATTCATTTTTTGGCGGAATCATCTTTCTTGCTACCTTGATCGCCTAGGTCGGCCACAATCTGAACCGGATCGCCCGGATTGAGGAAGGCTGCGCCGCGTGTGACGATGCGGGCTTCCTTTGTCAGCCCGCTGCGGATTTCAACTGCATTGCCTTGATGACGACCGGTTTCCACTTTTCTCAACTCGGCCAGGTTGCCGGCAACGATCTCAAACACATAGCTGTTGCCATCCCGCAGCAGTATTGCGGAATTGGGAACCGTCAAGGCAGCTTGAACCCCCAGGAGAATTTCACCCTGTCCGAACATGCCTGCCCTGGCATTGCTACCCGCGGCAAGATCCACATAGGCCAGTGCTTTGCGGCTGGCGGGGTCGAGCGTGGGTGAGAGCAGCCGCACCTTGCCTTCGGCTTGCGTGCCGTCGCTCAAACGCACACTGGCTTTGAGACCAGGCTTCAGGCGACCCAGCTGTTCGGCCGTCAGCTCGGCCCGCCATTCGATGCGTCCTTTCCGAACCAGCCGGAAGAGCTCGGCTCCCGGCTGAACGACGGCTCCGAGAGTTGCCGTGCGGGCGGAAATCACGCCGTCGTCGGCAGCACGGATGAGGGTCTGCTGCAGACGAACTTCATCGGCATGGAGCAAGGCTTCCGCTGCGGCCAGCGCGGCGCGGGCTGATTCATGGGCGAATTGGAGTTGCTGGATCTGCTGTTCCGATAATGCGCCGGAATCTTTCAGCTTTTCGGCGCGCTCGGCCTGAGTCCGGGCTTCAGCCAGGGCGGTACGGGCTCTTGTGACGTTCGCCTGTTGCGAGATCAGCGCGGCGCGTACCGTTTCCTGATCCAGCCGGGCCAGCACTTGCCCGCGTTTGACGTGGCTGCCAATGTCCGCCTGCAATTCACGGATGGCCAGACCGCCGAGCTCGCTGGCGACGACGGCCTCCTGCCAGGGATGAATGCCGCCACTGGCCGTGATGCCGACTTCCCAGCTCTGGATTTTCGGTTGCGCCACCGTGATGGCCATCGCACGTTTTGCTGGCACTTTTTTGTCCGCACCATCTGCAGCCTGTGTGGGCCAGGAAAGGGGAAGCGCGACAAGGGCCAAAAGCCCCAGTCCCAGTGCAGCAGCCGGAGTGCGCAAACGGGAAGGAATCAGACGGGAGGTCAAGGCGGCTTTCATTGCGAAGCTCCTGCAGAAGAGGCGGAGACAGAAGAAGGAGGATGGGACGGATGGACAGCGGTGGCCAATACGGCCCCCGACGAAGATGCAGACCAGCCCCCACCTAGTGCCTTGTAGAGGCCGATCCATCGGCGAACCAGCTCGCGCTGGCTGATGAGGGTTTGACGTTGTGCGTTCTGTGCCAGGCGACGGGATTCTTCAAGGGCCAGGCGGCTGATGCTGCCCGCCTGAAACTGCTTTTCTGCCGAATCCAGTTGCCCTTGCCAGGCCAGCGCGATAACACGGGACTGTGTTTGTGTAGTCTGGGCTGCATCCAGATTCACCAGCGCGCCTTCCGCTTCTTCGATGGCCAGACGCACAGCCTGACGGTAGCGGGCAAGGGCCTGGGTATGGCGAGCCTGCGCCGCTTCTTCCCTTGCGGCCAGTGCGCCGCCGTTGAACAAGGGCAGGCTCAGGGCCGGGCCGAAAAACCAGGGGGAGCTGATATAGGTCGGGCCGTCGTCCGCCCGGGTCTTATCGCGCGTCAGGCTCCCCACGAGTGATAGACGCGGAAAGCGATCGGCATGGGCCGCACCGATTTCGGCGTGGGTGGCCGCCAGCTCACGCTCTGCGGCGGCCAGATCCGGGCGTTGGGACAAGAGAGCGACAGGGAGAGTGTCGACGGAAAATGCGGCAGGTTCGGGAATGGCCTTTGCGTGGGTGGAATCCAGCAGGACTTGTAGACTGGATTCCGGCTCGCCCGTGAGGGTGACCAGGGATTTGCGCAGCAGCGCGCACAGTGCCGCGGAATTTTTGGCCTGGCTGATGGCCATGGCTTCGCTGGCACGGGCTTGTTGCAGATCCGTAGTCGATAGCAGTCCTTCCTGCACAGCCCGTTCGATCGTGGCACGGCTTTGCTGGCGGGAGGTCTGTTCGGCCTGGTCGATCCCCAGAAGCCGTTCGCAAGCCCGGTAGCGCACATAATGGTCGGCAACTTCTGCGGCCAGTGAGATGCGGGCTGCATGCCAGCCTTGCTCACTTCCTGACAGGCGGGCCGATGCGGCGCGTTCCGTCCCTTGATGGGTGTGGCCGAAGAGATCGATTTCCCAGCGGGCATCCAGCGTCGTGCCCCGTGTGGTCATGGCCGGTGTTGGAATATCGGCACTGCCGTTGTTGCGCAGGGCATGGGCGTTGAGGCTCAGCGTGGGCCAGTGATGCGATTCGGTGGTTTCAAGGTGGCTGCGGGCTTCATTGATGCGTGCCGCTGCTTCGGCCAGGGTGGGACTGTCTTTTTCTGCACGAGCGAGCAGGGTATCGAGCACCGGATCGTTGAAGGTTTTCCACCAGTCGAGCAGGTTTTGCGAACGACCTTCGTGTGGCAAGGCGGCTTGCCATTGTGCAGCGGGCAGCAGCCGGTCGGCCTCCGGCGGGGTGTAATCTGGGCTAAGAGCCAACGGCGAGGCACAACCCGTCATTCCCAGCGTCCCCACGGTAACAAGAGACAAGGCACAGGCTGCTAGAACAGGCTGTGCGGCTTTGATCCACGGCGTCAACATCCTTCCTCCCGATGCGTCGATCCTGACGCAGGCAATGGGTCAGAATCGGCAAGGCCCAAGCTCCCCGAGCTGCCGGGATGAGGCCGTTTTGTAATGAAATGCAGGCAGACAGACAGGCCGTCAGACATTCGGACGAAAGGCGGACGGTAGACAGCCTCTGCACTCTTTATCTTCCGAGAAAGATATTATTGAAAAAATAATTTCCTAGCAAGATAATTATCAGGGTGATCCCGTCGATTTTTCGTTGCGGAAAATGGGGGCTGCGAGGACGGCAACCCGTGGAACGCTGAAACATCCACGAACGCGAACGCGAACACGAACACGACGTTCTTGAAGCAACGTAGAAACAACGATCAGAACATTTTCGGCTTTTCCTTATCCTTTATGACCACTTCCCGCTCCGAGCCTTTTATCGAAGCCCATCGCCAGAACTGGCCGGAGACTTTCGATCACCGCATCATTTCCCTGTTGCTGGCCTTGCAGCACGTCAATGTGGCCGAGGCCATCAATTATGATTGGATCATGTCGCGCCATCGCTTGAGCATGGCGGAATTCGATGCGCTGGCGGCCTTGCGCCGTAGCCCCGTTCGTGAGCTGACGCCCAGCGAATTGCAGCGTTCCATGGTTATCACCTCCGGAGGCCTGAGTAAAGTCATTCAGCAGCTGGCAGTGCGCGGACTGGTGGCACGCTCGACTGCTGAAACCGACCGACGGATCAAGCCCGTCCGCTTGACGGACAAGGGAGAAAACCTGATCGAGACGGCCATGACGGAGCTGATGGGTGTGGCGGCAAAATCCATCCGGGCCTTGCTCGAAGACGCTGAAATCGACCGGCTTGTCGAGTTGCTGGAAAAGCTCGCAGGACGGGTAGAGGCTTGATCTTCGCGTAGAATCCAGCGCGTTGTCTTCGGGTTTGTCATGACATTCTTGGCAGAACCGAAGACCTGATTTTCAACTTTCTTCGGCTTTCATTGTGAGCACGATTCCACCTCCCGAACGTCTGGTCATTGCTACCCGAGAATCACGGCTGGCGATGTGGCAGGCGGAGCACGTCCGAACGCTGCTGCGGCGGCTTTATCCCGCCTGCCAGGTTGAACTGCTGGGCATGACCACGCGGGGCGACCAGATTCTCGACCGGCCACTGGCCAAAGTGGGCGGCAAGGGCCTGTTTATCAAGGAACTGGAAGCTGCGCTGCTCGAAGGCGCGGCCGACATCGCCGTCCATTCGATGAAGGATGTGCCGATGGTCATGGAGCCAGAATTCGAATTGCTGGCCATTGGCGAGCGCGAAGTGCCGCTCGATGCCTTTGTTTCCGGTCAATACGAAAGCCTTGCCGACATGCCGCCGGGTGCAGTCGTTGGAACTTCCAGCCTGCGCCGCGAAACGCAAATTCGTGCGCAACATCCCTATCTGGCCGTGACCAGCCTCCGAGGCAATCTCGACACCCGTTTGCGCAAGCTCGATAGCGGTGAATACGATGCCATCATCCTTGCTGCGGCCGGGCTGAAGCGATTGGGTCTGGGGGCGCGTATCCGCAGCACCTTGTCGGCGGAACAATCCCTGCCTGCTGCCGGGCAGGGCGCAATCGGCATCGAAGCTCGCGCCGGGCGGGCAGATCTCGCTGCATGGCTCGCGCCGCTCAACCATCTGCCCACTGCCTTGTGTGTCCGTGCAGAGCGTGCCGTTTCGCGCGCGCTGGCCGGTAGCTGCGAAGTCCCACTGGGGGCGTATGCCGAATTGCAGGGTTCCACGCTCTGGCTGCGCGGCTTTGTGGCCGATCCGGCCGGAAAATGCTTCGCCCGCGCCGAGCTGCGCGGCGAGCTGAACGATCCTGAAACGCTGGGAACGCAACTAGCCGAAGCATTGCGCTCCCAGGGGGCGGAAGACATCCTCGCGGGCATGGCCTGACGTTTTCGATCCAATTTCATGGCTGCCTGCGCCACTTCTTCCTGCTCTTCTTCGCGCTTGCCGCTGGCGGGGCGTCGTATTGTCGTCACGCGGCCCGCTCATCAGGGCAGGAGATTGTGCGAGTCCATCACGGCGGCAGGAGGACAAGCCCTGTCCTTTCCGCTGCTGACCATCCGTCCGGTCGACCCATCGGGCCATGAACGTCTGCTCACTGCACTGGCACAAATTGTTGCGGGCGTTTTCGATTTGGTCGTTTTCGTGAGCCCGAATGCCATCGAGCAGACCTTTGATGCCTTGGTACAAACCGGAAAATCCTGGCCGAGCTTCCTGCGGGTTGCTGTCGTGGGCAAGGGTAGCGAAAGCGCGTTGGCTGAACGTGGCATACGCTCTGAATGCGTCATCGCACCGGAGTACCGTTTCGATTCGGAAGGGTTGCTGGCCTTGCCTGCCCTTGGGTCTGTTCATGGCTGGCGGGTTCTCATTCTTCGCGGCGACGGAGGGCGTGAGCTCATCGCCAACACCTTGCGCGAACGTGGCGCGACGGTTGAGCTGCTCACCTGTTATCACCGCGATGCACCGGAAAAAAACACTGCTCGTGCACGGCTGCGGGCCTTGTGGCGTGACGAAGGGGGTGTGGACGCGCTCACGCTCACCAGTAGCGAAGGGCTGCGTCACCTTCACGCTCTGACGGCACCTGAAGATCAGTCGTATCTTCGGGCGATCCCCCTGTTTCTTCCTCACGCCCGCATCGCGCAGCAGGCTCTGGAGCTCGGGCTTGGCCATCTCATCCTGACAGAAGCCGGCGACGACGGCCTGATGGCAGGATTGATCCGTCATTTCGCACCCTTACCTCCCTCACCTCTATCATCTCCCTCTATCACTTCCTTTAAGGCCTGACTCCGCCTCCGGATGAATCATGGACACTGAACCCGTCAAGCAACCGGAAACTTCTTCCGTCGAACCTGCCCCCTCGCCAACCGCTTCTGCCTCGACCGCGTCAACGGATGCTCTCGTAGCGCGTCCCGCCCTGAAGCGGCCATCCAACACCGCTTTGCTGGTGGGTGCAGGGCTGGTATTGCTGGCGGGGCTGTGGCTGGATAGTCGTAGCCGGATGAATGATCTTCGCACCGAGCTCGCCCAGCGGCTGGCGACTGGCGATGCACTGATCGACGAAAGCCGCAAGCTCGTCCGGCAGAATCAGGACGTGTTGCAGACGCTTTCTGGCCGAACCACCCAGCTCGAAGCCCGGCTGGCCCAGATGCAGGCCCAGCAGATGACGCTGGAAAGCATCTATCAGGAGCTTTCCCATAGCCGTGAAGAACGACTCGTTTCCGAAGTCGAACAGGCCGTCTCCCTGGCAGCGCAGCAACTCCAGCTTGCGGGCAATGTCGAAGCCGCCCTGATTGCTTTGCAGGCGGCTGACGCGCGCTTAGCCCGTGCCGGTCTGCCGCAGCTCCTGCCGCTGCGCAAGCAGCTCAATCACGATATCGAAGGGCTCAAATCTCTGCCACTGGCCGATATTCCCGGCATTTCGCTCAAGCTGGAAGGACTCATGGCCGTTGCCGACACTTTGCCCCTGGCTTTCGAGCAACGTGCCCGCGCCGAGCCCTTGGTCAAGCAAAGGTTGGATGTCGCTCCCAGAGGTTGGTGGGAAGAAGTGGCGCGGGACTTGTGGACGGAATTCCGGCAGCTCATCCGTGTTGAGCGGGTCGAGCATTCCGCCCATGCAGAAATCGCGCTGCTCTCACCCAGCCAGGTGTTCTTCCTGCGCGAAAACCTCAAGCTGCGGCTGCTTACGGCGCGTCTGGCCTTGTTGCAACGGGACGGCAAAACCTATCGTGAAGACCTGCGCCAGACGCAGTTCTGGCTGGAACGTTATTTTGATACCCGCGAAAAATCCGTCAGCACGGCCATTCTCACCCTAAAGGGGATGGCCACGGCGGATCTGAGTCTTGAACTACCCACGCTCAATGACACCCTGAGCAGCCTGCGGCAGATCAAGCTCTCCGCCGAAAAGACCGAAAAGGGAAAGTAAGCCATGCGTACCCTGCTCTGGTTGCTCACACTGGCGGCACTGGCCGTGGGGCTGGCACTGGCCGCACGTTACAACGATGGCTATGTCTTGCTGGTGTTCTCCCCCTGGCGAGTCGAGCTTTCCCTGAACCTGATGCTGCTCTTGCAAGTCGGCGGCTTCATCCTTCTTTATCTGAGCACCCGCCTCGTTTCCCATGCCCTACGGTTGCCTGGCCGGGTGCGGGAATTCCGCCTGCGTCAGCAGAAGGAAAAGGCTGAACGCGCTTTGAGTGAAGCAGTGCGTTACAGCCTTGAAGGTCGCTACAGCCATGCCCTGAAGCGGGCGCAGATCGCGCATGATGCAGGCCACGCACCGGGGCTGGCCGCACTGCTGGCCGCGCGGGCAGCGCACGCCATGCGCGACGATCAGCGCGAAGCCGAATGGTTGCAACGCGCCACAGCTTTCGACGGCGAAATTCGGAATGCAAGGCTGATGACCGAAGCTGAGCTTTACCTGAATAACCGTCGTCATGCCGATGCACAAGGCATCATCGACGTCATGGAATCTTCGGGTCAGCGGCATATCGCGGCCTTGCGCCTATCTCTGCGGGCACAGCAGGCACTGGGCAACTGGAAAGAAGTCGTCCGGCTGGTTCGCCAGCTCGAACGCCACCGCGCGCTTAGCAGCGAACAGGCCGCGCCGCTACGTCTGCGCGCCCATCTCGAAGCCCTGCGCACCATGCCGCTCGAAGCCCCGGCACTTCTTGCCTATTGGCGCAACATCCCCTCGCAGGATCGCCGCTCTCCCCGTCTTGCCCACGAATCCGCCCGCCGTCTGGCTGCGGCGGGAGATGACCTCCACGCACGTCGCATCATCGAAGATGCCCTGGAGGAAGAGTGGGAGGCTTCCCTGCTGGAAACCTATGGCAATGCCCAGTCCGGCGATGTGCTGACCCGTATTGCGCAAGGCGAAGAATGGCTCAAGCAGCACCCGCGCGATGCCCGTCTGTTGCTGATGCTAGGCCGCCTGTGTCGCCAGCAGCAGCTTTGGGGCAAGGCGCAAAGCTATCTCGAAGCCTCGCTCTCGCAGGATGCCAGCCGCGAGGCACACACCGAAATGGCTCAACTGCTCGACCACCTGGAACGCACCGACGAGGCCAACCGGCACTATCGTCTGGCCGCACAGACAGGGCGCGAGAACGCCGTTGATCTCGTCTGAATCTGCCAGTCATGCCTTCCCCCACCCTTGCAAACTGTTCCCTGCTGCGTGAAAAGGCCCTGATTGGCGGAGCCTGGTGCTGTGCCGAAGCCCCGGCGCATTTCGAGGTCTGCAACCCGGCAACGGGCGAGCGGCTGGCCCTCGTGGCCGATCTGGACGAGCGCGATGCACGCCGCGCTATTGATGTAGCGGCAGCCGCCGGCCCGGCCTGGCGCGCGCTGACCGGCAAGGAAAGAGGCCGCCATCTGCGCCGCTGGTTCGCGCTGATCGAAGAACACTCCGAGGAATTAGCCCAGCTGCTCACGGCCGAACAGGGCAAGCCGCTGGCCGAAGCCCGGGGTGAAATTATCTACGCAGCGAGCTTCGTCGAATGGTTCGCCGAGGAAGCCCGCCGTATCTGCGGCGACGTACTCGAAAGCCCCATTCCCGGCCGGCGCATGGTCGTCCTGAAACAGCCCGTGGGCGTGTGTGCGGCCATCACCCCCTGGAACTTTCCCGCCGCCATGGTCACCCGCAAGGTCGCGCCGGCCCTAGCTGCAGGCTGCACCGTCATCCTCAAACCCGCCGAACAAACGCCGCTCACCGCGCTGGCCCTGGCCGAACTGGCCCAGCGGGCGGGCTTGCCGCCGGGGGTATTCAACGTCCTTACCGCCAGCGCGGCCCATACCCCGCGCATCGGGGCCGAGCTCACCGCCCATCCGCAGGTCCGCAAACTCTCCTTCACGGGCTCCACCGAGGTTGGCCGCCTGCTCATGGCCCAATGCGCCCCGACCATCAAGAAACTCTCGCTGGAACTGGGGGGCAACGCGCCTTTCATCGTCTTCGACGATGCCGATCTCGATGCTGCCGTGGCGGGTGCGCTCCACTGCAAATTCCGCAATGCCGGGCAGACCTGCATCAGTGCCAACCGCCTGTTGGTTCAATCCGGCATCCACGATGCCTTCGTCGAAAAACTGGCCGAGGCCATGGGCCGGCTCAAGGTAGGCCAAGGCACGGAAGAAGGCGTGCAGGTCGGCCCGCTCATCGACGCTGCTGCACGAAAGAAGGTCGAAGCCCACATTGCCGACGCGCTCGAACAAGGTGCCCGTCTCGTGTACGGCGGCCAGCCCCACGCCCTCGGCGGCAACTTCTTCACCCCCACGCTGCTCACCGGCATCACCCCGGCCATGCGCTGCAGCCGTGAGGAAACCTTCGGCCCCCTCGCCCCGATCCTGTGCTTTGAAACCGAAGAAGAAGCCCTGCGCCTGGCCAACGACACCGAATCCGGCCTGGCCGCCTATTGCTACACCCGGGATGCTGCCCGCCAGTGGCGCGTCGCCGAAGCCCTCGAAACCGGCATGGTCGGCATCAACAGCAGCGCGATCTCCAACGAAGTCGGCCCCTTCGGCGGCATCAAGCAATCCGGCCTCGGGCGCGAAGGCTCGAAATACGGCATCGAGGAATATCTGGAGATGAAATACCTGAGTCTGGGATGATTCGTTTTTTCTGGGATTCTTTTCTTCGACCCTGCTACGACGAAAACAGTAACCCAAATTCCGCGATTGAAATTCCCACAGGCTGGTGGACGAGGAATTTTGGCGCGATTGAGCGGGAGCCGGAGCAACTTGACGGCTCCCGGCGGTCGAGAATGAACTAGCACGGGTGGAAATCGTGCTGGATGGTGCCATCGGGCGAATTTTGCTCGACACGCCCCGTGGCACGGTGCGCCGTGCCGATACCGAATCTGGGCGCGCCCTGGTTACGGAAAGACCGCTTGTGCCAGTGTGAAGCTCCGGGTACGGGTGGACCGGAACAGGTCGAGTACTTCGGTCGCCACCTTCAACACCCACGCTCCGGCATGACGAACCAGCCTGCCCGGCAGATGGAACAGACGCCAGCGCACGGTAGTGACCGCGTGACGTTGCCAATCGCCAACCGCATCGGTGCTGGGCACCGTGCCCACTTGAGTACCGTCGCCAGTACCGCGTCGCTCTTGAGCATACGCAGTTCTTCCGTCGCCTCAAGCTTGAACGGCAGCACCGTTTGTGCCAAAGTCCCCATCGCCCCGCCTCCTTTCGTCTCCCAATAGGTGAGTGCCTCAATAACCTCAACTTTATCGGATCGCCCGCGTGGCGGGGCTTTTTCAACTTCTATGCAAAATCAATCGCGGGACTTGGGTGTAAGCATGGCCGTAGAGAAAGGACTGCTGGCTGCTAGACTGTGCCGCTGACCGCACTGGCAGATCAGTGGCAGGTATCTGTCGCTGTCCGGCTTGCAGGCAGATCAATTTTTCACATGGGAGCAGAGCACATGAGCAATACAGGTATGCACGAGATTGATTTCTTCCTTCATGGCGATGACATGCAGTTCGTGGAAATCGAACTCGATCCGGGCGAGGCAGCTATAGGTGAGGCTGGTAGCATGATGTACATGGAAGACGGCATCCGCATGGATACCATCTTCGGTGACGGTTCGGCGCAGCAAAGCGGCCTGTTCGGAAAACTCCTGGGTGCAGGCAAGCGTCTGATCACCGGCGAGTCGCTGTTTACCACCGTGTATACCAATGAGGGGCAGGGCAAGCGGCGTGTGGCTTTTGCCGCACCCTATACCGGCAAAATCATCGTCTTCGATCTCAAACAACACGGCGGCAGCATCATCTGCCAGAAGGATGCCTTCCTCTGCGCGGCCAAGGGTGTCGCGCTGGGTATCGCCTTTCAGCGTCGCCTGGGTGCTGGTTTCTTTGGTGGCGAGGGCTTCATCATGGAACGCCTCGACGGTGATGGCCTGGCCTTCGCACATTCCGGTGGCACGGTGATCGAGCGTCGCCTCGCTGCCGGCCAGACGCTGCGCGTCGACACTGGTTGTGTGGTCGCTTATACCGCTGGTGTTGATTTCGATATCCAGTTTGTCGGCGGTGTCAAGACCGCCTTGTTTGGTGGCGAGGGCCTGTTCCTCGCGAGCTTGCGCGGCCCAGGGACGGTGTGGCTGCAATCCCTGCCATTTGCGCGCCTGGCTTCACGCATATTTGCGGCAGCACCGGCGCGTCAAGGAGGGGCCGGCAAAGGCGGCGAAGAGGGCGGTCTGCTCGGCACCTTCCTCGGGGGTGACCAGTGATGTGCTGCGGCGGCCTCCCGTAGGAAAAGTCCATGTTGATCTACGATGCTCATAGTCCCGCGCCGCGTTGTCTGGATTAAAGGGGTCAGGGTCATTAAATCCTTCGTGGAAGCCGCGCACTTTGCCGTGCGCTATGACACACAGATCAAGCGTTGGTATCAGAAGAAGGCCGCCAAGAGGCTGCCGGTGGTGGCGATCAAGGCGGTGGCGCACAAGCTGGCACGCGCTTGTTATCACATTTTGAAGACAGGAGAACCCTTCGAGGTGGGACGCGCATTCAGTTGAAGATCAATGGGGCGCTGCGCGCGAGTCGGCAATGGGGTTGGTAGAACCAATAGACCTGATTGAACGCGCGCAGCGGCCCCGCCCGAGCAACACGCAACACGGTGCCCGCATTGCGAGCCAGGAATGGGTAGGACGCCGCGAGGCGAGCCAAAGATCTGTGCAGGTCGGAAGACGGCCTGCCGCTATTGGACGCAATGGGGAACAGAGGGTTTTCTGGGGCGGCTGACGCCGCCAGGGGGCACGCAGACTATCGCGCCGGCCTTGATCCTGATGGGTGACTGGTGCGCCTTGCGGCGCAGATTTTTATTCGCCCCTATTGACGGGAGTGGCTAATGGGTGACCCCCTGCCTTACTGCCTTACTTGCTGTGTGCGGCAGGCTACAACCTGCGCTGGTTACTGCGCATGATCGCCCGAAAGGGCGGTTTTTGTGTGTGCTTTATTTTTTTGCGTCTGCTTTTGTGGGGCGAGATGCGAAATGATTCGAGAGGTTTGAGGTTGCGGGTGGCGTAGGGGGGAGAAAATGAATTTTTCAGGGACGACTAATTGACCCCGCCATCCACGCATCCAGCACCAAAATCAGCAATCAAGCAAACACAACCTGCGTTTGCCCCTGCGGATGGCTGCGTGGTGCTTTGCGTACCACGATTTCCACGTCCCGGCCCAAGCGGTTGAGGCATTCGATCATCTTCGCCTCGCTGATGCCACGGAACTGCCCACGCAGCAAGCCGGACAGCTTTGGTTGCGGGATACCCAGAATCTCGGCGGCCTGTTGTTGTGTCAAATGGCGGTGGCGAATGATGTCACCAATCTTGCTGGCCAGACGTGCCTTGACGTACATGGCCTCGGCATCGGGAGCCTGCAAATCGGCATAGACGTTGCCGGAACCTTCATCGATCTCGATCATGACTGACCTCCTAAACTGGCTTCGATAGCCTTCAAGCGCAACTTGATCAACGCCACATCAGGCTTGGGTGTGGCAATGCCCTGGGTGGATTTTTTAAGGCATCGTGGAATTTCTGCAATTTAATGAGCCTGGCCCCTTTTATTGTTTTGCTTTTATTGTTTAAAGGTAGTGCCATTCGACAGGCTCAGGGCGAACGGAATAAATCAGTGTTTCCTTAAAACTCAAAACCACAACTTCCACGGCTTTTCTTCGCACCACAGCTTGAGTAACCAAGAGAAGCATGACCAAGGAGAGTTTTATACCGAAACTCAGCGGTCAACTGCGGTTTCTAGGGTTAAGCGTCAGGCCGTTGTGTGAAGCAGCCATCTACCATCAAAGCAGCCGCTTCGTCGGCCGGTGCGAGTGTGACGGTGACGTGTTCGACATGTGCTGCAGGCGGGCCGTGACGGGTCCAGGCGAGCAGGGTGGCGAGGGCTTCGGCTTCGCCGGTGATAACGGCTTCTACCGTGCCTTCGCGCCGGTTGCGTACCCAGCCCGATAGCCCGAGACGCCGGGCTTCGTGCGCCATGCTGTAGCGAAATCCGACGCCTTGGACGCGGCCACGGATGAGGAGATGGCGTGCCGCAGGGCTTTCGGGGGGGAGGTTCATGCTTGAGTCAGGCGAACTTGGTGGCCCATGCGGTCAAAGACGATGTAGCGGCCAATGTCGCCCATGCGGATGGCGTTGGTCATCTGGAGCAGGGGCTGGTCGGCTTCCTCGCGCGAAGGGGGGTGTTTGCCTTCACCGCCTAGCGCGGCACAAAACACCATGCTCCAGTCTTCGGCCCGCGTCCCTTTGGCGAATTCCAAGGATTCGCTGACGAGGTGTCCGAAATCGCGCAGTTCATCGGGCAGCTTGTCGACT
>CAZCOS010000047.1:0-17490 GCA_964500605.1 uncultured Sterolibacterium sp. | reverse complement strand
TTCGCAAGATTGCCCGTTCCGTGCATCAGATCCTCTGCCTCTTTCCCTTCGAGCCACCTCTCTACGCCGGGCTAGATGTTCAGGCCACCTACGTCGGCCACCCGCTGGCCGACGTGATCCCGATGAACACCGATCTCGCGCAGGCGCGTGAACGTCTGGCCTTGCCCGCTGATCGCATGATCTTCGCCCTTTTGCCCGGTAGCCGACAATCCGAGCTGCAGTACATGGCGCAAACCTTCATCCAGACCGCGAAGCTGCTGCACCAACGCTTTCCGCAGGCCCGCTTTCTGGTTCCCCTCGTCTCCCGCGAAACGCGGCTGTTTTTTGAAAACGAACTCTGGCGCAACGAAGCCCAGGAACTGCCCCTGACTCTCCTGTTCGGCCATGCCCAGGAGGCCATCGCCGCTGCCGACGGGGTGCTTGTGGCCAGCGGCACGGCTACGCTCGAAGTCGCCCTCCTCAAAAAACCCATGGTCATCACCTACAAAATGTCGCCCAACTCCTGGCGCATCATGCGGAACATGGGCTATCAACCCTGGGTCGGCCTGCCCAACATCCTCGCGCAATGTTTCGCCGTCCCCGAATTCCTCCAGGACGACGCCACCCCCGAAAACCTCGCGCAAGCCCTGGGCAACGCCGTCACCGATGCCACGGTTCGAGAACGGCTGACTGCCGTGTTTACCGGCATGCACCACCTGCTGCGTCAGGACACCGCCACCCGAGCCGCCGAAGTCATCCTGCCGGTTTTGCAACGCAGAAGACACGGATAAAGCGATGAAACGCATTGCAGGCGTCGACGAGGCCGGACGCGGCCCCCTGGCCGGCCCCGTCTATGCCGCCGCCGTCATCCTCGACCCGGCGCGGCCTATCCTCGGGCTGGCGGATTCCAAAAAACTGAGTGAAGCCAAACGCGAACGGCTCGCCCTGGAAATCCGCGAAAAAGCCCTCGCCTGGGCCATTGCCAGCAGCAGCGTCGAAGAAATCGACCAGATCAACATCCTGCGCGCCAGCCTCCTTGCCATGCGCCGCGCTGTCGAAGCCCTCTCCTGTTGCCCAGACGAAATCCTGGTGGACGGCCGCCAATGCCCCGAAGTCCCCATGCCCGCTCGCGCCATCGTCCAGGGCGATGCCACCGAACCCGTCATCAGTGCCGCCTCCATCCTCGCCAAAACCGCAAGGGATGAAGAACTGCGGCGACTCGATATCCAGTACCCCCAATACGGCCTCGCCAAACACAAAGGTTACCCCACCGCCGCGCATCTGGCGGCCTTGCGTGAGCACGGCGTTGTGCCCATCTACCGGCGCAGCTTCGGGCCGGTGCGGGCATTGCTGGCTGAGGGAGACGCGATTTGCTGATCCGGTGAATTCTGAACTGCGGGCAGCCGTAAAGGCTGCCCCTACGGGTGGCGATTCAGATGTCAATGCGCCGGAGCAACAGAATCCATCGCGCTTTCACAAAAGCCCGACAGTATGCCGCGCGATCATCCATTCTTCGTTGGTCGGGATGACGCAGGCGATGGTTTTCGCTCCCGCTGTGGAAATGCGTTGTGCACCGGTGACGGTTTCGTTGGTTTTGGCGTCGATTTCAACGCCCAGCCAACGGCAGCCTTCACCGATTTGTGCACGAACGGGTGCGGCGTGTTCGCCGATGCCGCCGGTGAAGATCAGGGCGTCGAGGCCGCCCAGGGCGGCGGCGAGCGAGCCGATTTCGCGCTGGATGCGGTAGCAGAAGAGGTCGATGGCTTCCCGGGCGGCGGGGTTTTCTGGGGCAGCGGCCAGCAGGGTTCGCATGTCTTGCGAGAGCCCGGAGACGCCTAGCAGGCCGGATTCTTTGTAGAGGAGCCGGGTCAGGGCTTTGCTGTCCATGCCTTGATAATCCATCAGGTAGAGCAGTACGCCGGGGTCGAGGTTGCCGGTGCGTGTGCCCATCATCAGTCCGTCGACGGCGGTAAAGCCCATGGTGCTGGCGACGCTTCGGCCTTGATGGATGGCGCACAGGCTGGCTCCGTTGCCCAGATGGGCGACGATGACGCGGCCTTGGGCTTTTTCGGGGCCGAGGAGATCGGCCATTTGTTGGGCGATGTATTCGTAGGAGATGCCATGAAAACCGTAGCGACGCACGCCCAGCGCGGTGATGGCGCGCGGCAGGGCGAACTGGCGGGCGAGTGGAGGCTGGGAGGCGTGAAAGGCCGTGTCGAAACAGGCTACTTGAGGAAGATCGGGCAGGAGGTTGTCGATGACGCGGATGGCGGCGAGATTGTGGGGCTGGTGGAGCGGGGCGAGGGAATTGAGCTTGTCGAGCTCCTTCAGGATGTTTTCATCGAGCCGGATGGGTTGGGTATAACGGTCACCGCCATGAACGACGCGGTGGCCAACGGCTCGCAAGTGGATGTCTTCATCATTGGCATCCAGCCAGCCCAGCAGGCAGTCTAGGGCGTAGCGGTGTTGGTCAGCGGCTTCGGCGGGAGCATCGTCAAGTGTGCGGTCTGCCAGGGTTTGGCCGGATGGGTTCTTGACGTAGAGGCGTGGCAGAGTTTTGCCCGCACAGATGTTTTCGATCTGCCCGGAAAACCGGGGATGACGGGTTGGGTTTTGACATGCCTCGATGCCGAAAACGGCAAACTTGATCGAGGAGGAACCGGCGTTGATGACCAGGAGTGCGTCCAGCATGGCTTAACCTTTCGTTACCGAAGTTGCTGTGGCTTCGAGAGCCTTGCGGCGGGCATGGGCCATGACAACCGTCATCGCACAAGAGATGCAGCGTGTTTCGGCGGTGTCGGCGCGGCTGGTGAGCACGATGGGAACGCGAGTGCCGAGGACGAGTCCTGCGGCCATGGCGTCGGCCAGATATTCAAGCTGTTTGGCCAGCATGTTGCCGGATTCGATGTCAGGAACGACGAGGATGTCGGCCTGCCCGGCTACAGCCGAACGGATGCCCTTGGTTTTGGCGGCGACCAGCGAAACCGCATTGTCAAAGGCGAGCGGGCCGTCGAGCAGCCCGCCTTTGATTTGCCCCCGGTCGGCCATTTTGCAAAGGGCCGCCGCATCCAGTGTGGCACGCATCTTGGGGTTCACGGTTTCGACAGCGGCGAGGATGGCCACTTTGGGTTCGCTCAGGCCGAGTGCGTGGGCGAGGTCAATGGCGTTCTGGACGATGTCCACCTTGTCTTCGAGTGTGGGCTCGATGTTGATGGCCGCATCGGTAATCATCAGGGGGCGCGGATAGGTGGGGACATCGAGCAGGAAGGCGTGACTGATACGCCGTGCGGTGCGCAAACCCTTTTCGCGGTCGATGACAGCCATCATCAGTTCGTCTGTGTGCAGCGAGCCTTTCATGAGGGCTTCGACTTCGCCGCTGCGGGCAAGCTGCACGGCGATTTCAGCCGAGGCGTGGCTGTGAGGGGAGTCCACAAGACGGCAGTCTTTTAGTGAAAGATCGTGTTGGTCAGCCAGTGCGCGGATGCGGGCTTCGGGGCCGACAAGCACCGGGTGGATCAAGCCGGCATCGCGCGCCATCAGTGCGCCTTTGAGTGATTCCAGATCGCAAGGATGGGCGACGGACATGGGAATGGCAGGCTTATCCTTGGCGATGCCGATCATCCGTTGGAAGCGTGATTCCCGGTCGTGAAGAATGACTTCCGGCATGGCAACCCGGGGACGACGGATCTTTTCCATCGGAGCCTTGACCTCGGCCGTTCCCCGAATGACTTCCAGTCCATCTTGATTGGTACAGACGCAGTCGAAAAGGACATGCTTGTTGTGGTCGAATTTTTTCAGGCAGGTGAGGGCGACCGTCATCGTGTCGCCGACTTTCACCGGGCGCGAAAAATGCAGCGTCTGGTTGATGTAGATCGAGCCGGGGCCGGGGAACTGAGTGCCCAGTACCGTGGAAATCAGCGCGCCGCCCCACATGCCGTGGGCGATGACTTCGTGGAACATGGAAGATTTGGCGTATTCCGGATCGACATGCGCCGGATTGACATCACCCGACATGATGGCGAAAAGCTGGATGTCATGTGGTTCCAGGGTACGAGAAAGTTTCGCGGTGTCACCGATGTGGATCTCGTCGTAGGTACAGTTTTCGATGCTGGGCTCGATTTGTGGTTCGAAAAGCATGATGAAAGACGCCTCGGAAAAGGTTGGAAAGGTTGATGAATGTCAATCGGCCATTGTCGCCCGTTGCGGCGGGCAAGGCAATGTCTCCGCCTGATCTTTGCCGGGATGCGTTTGCGTTTTTGGTGGCGGCAGCTTGTTGAGATTATTCCGGGCCTTGAGGTCTTGCGGGTCTAGATGTTGTGCACAGAGGTAGGCCGTGCGGGCTTCTTCGGTTCGGCCTGCTTCGGCGTAAGCGTAGCCGAGGTTGTTGTGGACGCGTGCCTTGTTGGGGGATTGTTGCGCTGTGGCTTGCCAGAGGGCGATTTCGCTGCGGTAATCGTGGTTACGCATCATTGTCAGGCTTGCGAAGGCGAGCAGGAGCATCGCTGGGAGGATTCGGCGAAAGGCGAGGGGGAGCCGTGAGAGTGTCGCGGCCAGCAGCAGGGCCATGGGCCAGGCGGCCAGCGTCATTTGCCGTTCATTGGCGATGTCCAGCCTTGGCAGAAGGAGATGCAGCGGGAAGGTTTGCAGGATGAACCATCCGGCGGCGAGAAAAAGGCCGGGGTGGCCTCCCCGATGGCGGATTGTCAGCAGGAGCAGCCCGGCTAGAAGGCTCAGGGCGAGCAGGCCGTTTGTGTCGAGGTGGTGGCGCAGAGGGAGGTCGGGGTCGATGTTGGGCCAGAGTGGTAGCCACCATTGGCGCAATAGCCAAAACATGCCGAGGGCGTTGCTGGTGAGGTTGCCAGGCAGGGTGTTGAAGTGGAGGCTGCGTTCGAGGTGGGCGATGTATTCCGGGCGGCTGAAAACGTAGAGTGTCGCGCCAAGTAGCAGGAGCCAGTTTCCCAGCGCGTGACGCAGGGCTTCGCGGAGGCGGCGGCCTTGGGCGATGTCCCAGAGCAGGAGGGCGGCGGGAAAGGTGATGGCGGTTTCCTTGCTGGCGAGTGCAAGCAGAAACAGTAGGGGAGTGAGCCATTTCGAGGAGGCTTCTTTTCTCCAGGTGTTTTCGTGGTGGAGCAGTCCTGCAAGATAGAACAGGGTCATCAGTGCGCTGGAGCGTCCGCTGATGTAGCTGACGGCTTCGGTCTGGATCGGGTGCAGGGCGAAAATCGCGGCACTGAGCAGGGCTATTTCCGTGGCGCGATGGGAAGGCGCCATCGTTGTGATGGAAGAGTGGTTTTCGATGAAGCGGGATGAAAGGCGGAAGACCAAGGCGGTGTTGAGGAGGTGGATGAGCAGGTTGGTGAGATGGAAGGGCAGAATGTCACCATCGCCAGTGATCCAGTTGACGGTGTAGCTGAGTTTGAGCAGGGGGCGGATGCCGTGTCCCAGGGTGTGAAACCAGGCGGATAGGCTATGAACGTCGGGGTTGCCGAGGATGACGTTGTAATCGTCGAACTGGAATGCGCCCTGATAGATCGTCTCGGTATAAACGCACAGGATGCCCAGGAAGAGTAGCAAGATCAGACCGTGTGGCCTTCGCGCGGGAGAGGCGGCCTGGTGAGGGTGGTGCATGCTTGTAGGTTCAGGGTGCAGGCTGGGCAAAGGCCAGTTCCAGCAGGTCTTCTGCGTCCCACCAGCGGTTCGGGGCATTGAGCATGACCAGCAGTACCTGCCGCAAACCACGGGTGGCGTAGGCGATCAGGCATTTCCCGGCTTGGGGTGTGTAGCCAGTTTTGAGCCCTTGTGCGCCGGGAAAGCGGCCTAGCAGGAGATTGGTGTTTTTGATGAGGTGGTGTCGCGCTCCGTCGAGGGAATTCATCCTGAATTCCTGAAGCCGGGCGAGTTCGCGCAATCTTGGGCGGCTCAGGACCGCTCTGGCGAGCCGGGCAAGATCGGTGGCCGTGGTGTAGTGGCCAGCTGCGTCGTGTCCGCAGGCGTTGGCGAAATGGGTGTCTTGCAGCCCGAGCTGCTTTGCCCGGCGATTCATGTGTTCGACAAATCGGGCTTCGTTTCCGCCAAGCTGTTCGGCCAGAGCAAGGCAGGCGTCGTTGTGGGAGCCGATGAGGGCGGCAGCCAGCAGGTCGGTGGCGCGGTAACGCTCGCCTTGTCGCAAGCCGAGGCGGGTTCCGCTCTCCTGGCTGGCTTTCTGGCGGATGGTGATGTCGGTTGCCAGTGCTTTGTCGTCTTCATCGACCAGCAGTACCGTCATCAGTTTGGTCAGGCTGGCCGGGGGGAGGCGGCGGTTTTCCTGTTTTGCCCAGTACGGCGTATTTTGGGTGTCGAGGTAGAGCGCGTAGGCCGTGGCGGCGCGTGGAAAGGGGTCGTCAATCTTCGCCTGGCCAGTTGGCGAGGCGAGGGCGGCGGGCTGCGCCAGCAGGTTTCCGATGAGCAGCAGCCCGGTGAGGCAGTGGCGCATCAGAAACCGAATAGCCCTTTCAGCTTCTTCGCGCCTTCGATGACGGCGTCGGTGTTGGCGTTCCCGGTGCTGGGGATGGCATCGATCAGCTTGCCCGTTTCCGGGTTGTTGCCTGCTGGCGCGGCAGGTGCCTGGGTACGGTCAGTGTGGCTGCCGACGGCTTCGGGGGTGCGGTCGTCGTTGTCGGCTCCGCCACGGCATTCCGCGCTGTTGCGTGCCGTATAGCTGCGCCCCTCACAGTTTTTCTTGCGGCTGTCTTCCTTGTAGGCCTTGGCTTCAGCCGGGCAATTCGCCTTCAGGAATTCGTAATTTCCATTCTTGTTGGCCTTGCAGACCGAGGCGCGGGTCGCTTCGAGGTTGAGGCCGCAACTCGTGATGATGAGTGCGTTGTTGTGCTTTTCGGTTTCGATTAGCAATTGGTAGGCATTGGCATCTCGGGCGGCATCCCGGCGAACGGCGGTGCACAGGGCTTCTTTCTTGCCCGGGCAGCTGTTGCCTTGCAGGAACTGGCTGGCGCGAGAAATCCAGTCCGTTGCACCAAAACGGCTGGTGTCGCAAAGACTGTCGGTCATTTTCTTGACTTCGCGCATTTGATCTTCACTGTCGCATGCGCCGCCCACTTTTTTGCCGCTGTAGTTCTGGGTCATGTTGATGGGCTGGCCGTGGCTGTTACCTTGCAGGCGTAGCGTTCCCTGAAAACTGTCTTTACCGTGTGTGACTTCGCCTGTACCGATCAGGGTTTCGCCGTTTTCGACACAGGTGGCCTTCCAGCTGACCTTGTTTCCAGAGGTTTTGACGTCGGACATTTTGCATTTGTCGTCCTTCTTCTGCATGTGCTGCGGATTTTTTTCTCCGCCATTGGGGATGCAGACCTTGATGGTCATGGGGGGCATGGCAAAGGGCATGCCGGGCATTTCCATTTTGGAGGTGATGTCCCAGTAGTTGCCTGGCGCGGCATGAACGAGGGTCGCGGTCAGGCATCCTGACAGCAGGGCCAGCAGTTGCCGGGCTTTTCCAGCTTTGAAAAGGATGTTCATTGTTGGTGGTTCCTTGTGGTGAGCGAATGGGGTGGATCTGAATTCTAGTGGTGGGTCACTTGGATGAGAGGATATTCAGGGAAGTTCGATTGGTAAATAACCCTTTCGATAAGGTCGACGTCGAGTCACTTGGATGAGAGGATATTCAGGGAAGTTCGATACCTTCTGCTCTTAGCATCCGGCAAAGCGCGATCAGCGGCAGGCCGATCAGGGCATTGGGATCGTCGCCTCGCATGTAATCCATCAGAGCGATGCCCAAACCCTCGGATTTCGCGCTACCTGCGCAGTTGAGGGCATTTTCCTTGGTGAGATAACGCTCGATCTCCGCGTCTGAAAGATCGCGGAAACGAACCAGAGTGGCAATCCCGGTGGTTTGGTCTTGCCCCGTCGCACTGTTGAACAGGCACAAGCCGGTGTGAAAGGTGATTTCCTTGCCGCGCATCGACTGGAGTTGAAGCATTGCATTTTCGCGTGTTCCGGGCTTGCCGTAGCGTTTTTCGCCGCAGAAGGCGACTTGATCGCTGCCGATGATGAGCGCGTCTGGATATTGAGTTGCGACGGCGCGTGCCTTCTCTCGGGCCAGTCGCTCGGCGGTGACAGTAGGTACTTCAGCAGGAATGACGCTTTCGTCAACCGCAGGATCGGCTGTTTCAAACGGGATTTGCAGGCGGGTGAGAAGTTCCCGGCGGTAGCGGGAAGTGGAGGCAAGGATCAGGCGTGGCATGGGGCGGATGGAAAGCGTCAGGTGAAGTGGGAGAAGGTGTTTGATGAGGAAAAGTATCGAAGAGGATGGATTTCGGCGGGTTTCGTTTTGACTGAAAAAGCAAAAAATAATATCATCTCGGGTTTATGTCGCGACAGGGTGTGATGAAAACGTCCGATCTCTTCATCGACAGCCTCGAGTTTGCGCGCCGGGAACGTGAAGCCTCAGGGCGAGTACCTGTATCAATGCTGACCCGCCTCGCGGATCAGTTGGCGGATACAGAAGGTGAGCTTGAGTGGTCTTTGACGGGTGAGCAGTCCGTCGATCGTTTCGGTCAGCCGCAGTGTTATTTGCGGCTCAGGGTCTGTGGTGATGTGAATCTGGTTTGTCAGCGTTGTTTGTCAGCAATGAAACAACCGCTCGATATCGAAGCCCGGTTGTTGCTGGTTGCACCGGGAATGCCCTGGCCTGAAGAGGGGCTGGAGAACGATCCGGGCGAGGGCGGTGAGGCTGGTGAGGGTCATGTTTCGCTGGACGATGCGGATCCAGTCGAGGCATTGACCGAGCAGCGTGTGCTGGATCTGGTGGAAGACGAGTTGTTGTTGGCCTTGCCCATCGTTCCTCGGCATCCAGTTTGTGCATTGCCGGAGCATGATGATGGACGGGCGGCAGCTTCACCCTTTGCGGCGTTGGCACAATTGAAGCGAACACATTGATTTTTTTGAAGATTTTTTGAAGGAGTATCAAAATGGCAGTTCAGCAGAACAAGAAATCCCCCTCCAAGCGTGGCATGCATCGTGCCCATGACTTTCTGACGACGCCCCCTTTGGCGGTTGAGGCCACGACGGGTGAAGTTCACCTGCGTCATCACATCAGCCCGAGCGGCTACTATCGCGGCAAGAAGGTTGTTAAGGCCAAAGGCGAGTAATTGCGGTTTCCGGCCTCCGGTCTTCGGTCATCACCTTTGATTCCGTCTGGCCGGATCAGGTTTTGCGCTTTTCGATCATTTTTTGGTGGATATGATGACGGTCACCCTGGCCATTGACTGCATGGGAGGGGACCATGGGCCCTCGGTCACCGTTCCAGCAGCTCTGGATTTTCTGCGCAAGGACGCGGATTGTGCGGTCATTCTGGTGGGGCGCGAGGAAGTTCTTTCGCCTCTGCTGGTGCAGGCGCGTAAAGAATTCGGGCATCGCTTGATGGTGCGTCACGCCAGTGAAGTGGTTGCCATGGATGACCCCGTGGCAACGGCTTTACGCGTCAAGAAAGATTCCTCGATGCGCATTGCTGCGGAACTCGTCAAGTCTGGCGAGGCGCAGGGAGCCGTTTCGGCCGGAAATACCGGCGCGTTGATGGCCATTTCACGCTTTGTGCTGAAAACCTTGCCTGGAATCGATCGCCCGGCCATTGCCACCGCCATGCCCAACATCAACGGCTATACCTATATGCTGGATTTGGGGGCCAATGTCGATTGCGCGCCAGAGCATCTGCTGCAGTTTGGGATCATGGGGGCACAGTTGGTTTCGGCTCTGGAGCACAAAGAAAAACCAAGCGTCGGATTGCTCAATATCGGTGAGGAAATCATCAAGGGTAATGATGTCGTCAAGCGTGCGGGTGAGTTGTTGCGCGAGAGCGGCCTCAATTTTTATGGCAATGTTGAGGGCGATGACATTTTCAAGGGGACGGTGGACCTGGTCGTTTGTGACGGCTTTGTCGGCAATGTGACCCTGAAGGCTTCCGAAGGTCTGGCCCACATGGTTTTCGACGCACTGAAGCACGATTTCACCCGCAATATCTTCACCAAATTTGCTGCACTGATGGCACTGCGCGTTCTCAAGGCGTTCAAACATCGCTTTGATCCCCGTCGTTATAACGGAGCAGGCCTGCTGGGCCTGCGGGGCGTCGTGGTCAAAAGTCATGGTTCGGCAGATGCTTTTGGCTTTTTCAATGCGCTTGAACGGGCGGCCGAGGCGGTGCGTAACCGCTTGCCGGAACGCATCGCCGAGCGGATGGCACAACTGCCTTCCACCATGCTGGGTGCGTCCGCTGTTGGACAGTGACGGCACTCACATCAGAGACGATCGCAGGAACCAGAAACGATGCAAATGGCTTCCATGAAACAGGCCCGGATTACCGGGACAGGCAGTTATCTCCCCGGTTCGCCAATCAGTAATGATGACTTGCGAGCTCGTGGGGTCGATACGACGGATGAATGGATCGTTGAACGAACCGGCATCCGGGCGCGCCATTTGGCCCCGGAAGGGATGACCTCTACTGATCTGGCGGTTGAAGCCTGCCGTCGTGCGCTCGAAGCGGCTGGACGGCGTGCGGATGAGGTGGATCTGATCGTTTATGCCACATCAACACCGGATTTCATTTTTCCCAGCAGCGCGGCCATTCTCCAGAACAAGCTGGGGATCGTGAATGGCGGGGCCGCTTTTGATGTGCAGGCCGTTTGCAGCGGTTTTGTTTATGGCCTGACAGTCGCAGAAAAATTCATTCGTTCTGGTTCGCATCGCTGTGCCCTGGTCGTGGGGGCTGAAGTGTTTTCACGCATCCTCGACTGGAATGATCGTGGAACCTGCGTACTCTTCGGTGATGGAGCCGGTGCGGTGGTCCTGGAGGCCAGCGACGAGCCGGGCATTCTCGCCTCGACCTTGCACGCCGATGGCCGTTACAGCGATATTCTTTCAGTTCCGGGGCAGATTTGCGGTGGACAGATCCTCGGCTCTCCTTTCCTACAGATGGATGGCAAACAGGTCTTCAAGTTTGCCGTTCGGGTGCTGGCCGAGGCCGCGCATGAAGTGCTCGATGCCGCCGGGCTGAAAACGACGGATATTGACTGGCTGATTCCCCATCAGGCCAATATCCGCATCCTTCAGGCGACCGCCAAGAAGCTTGAGCTATCGGATGATCAGGTCGTGGTCAGTGTGGATCGACATGGCAATACCTCAGCCGCTTCTGTACCGCTGGCACTAGATCTGGCCGTTCGGAATGGGCAAGTTCGGCGAGGACAGACGCTTTTGCTCGAAGGGGTCGGTGGAGGTTTTACTTGGGGGGCGGTGCTGCTCCGGTTCTGAACGCAAAAAACAGAGAGGGGCATCGCGGTTTTTGAAATTCTGAGGATTCGCTAAACATGAAACTGGCACTTGTTTTCCCCGGTCAGGGCTCACAAAAACTCGGCATGATGGCCGCTTACGGTGAGCATCCCGTCATCCGTGAAACCTTTGATGAGGCTTCTGCTGCCTTGGGGCGTGATCTCTGGCAGCTTGTGACTGAAGGCCCGGCAGAAGCCCTTAACCAGACGGTCAATACCCAGCCGCTGATGTTGACGGCGGGGATAGCGGTTTATCGCCTCTGGCTGGCGCAAGGTGGTTTGCGTCCCGCACTGGTGGCGGGCCATAGTTTGGGAGAATATTCCGCGCTGGTGGCAGCAGGTGCGATTGCCTTTGCTGATGCCGTCCCGCTCGTAGAATTGCGTGCACGGGCGATGCAAGAGGCGGTTCCTGCCGGGGTGGGTGGCATGGCAGCCATTCTCGGGCTGGATGTGGAAGCCGTTCGAGCAGCTTGCACGGAAGCAGCGCAGGGGGGGGCGGGCGAAGTGGTTGAGGCCGTTAATCTGAATGCGCCAGAACAGACCGTGATCGCAGGTCATGCAACCGCCGTTCAGCGAGCGGCTGATGCGTGCAAGGCGCGCGGTGCAAAGCGCGCCATGATGTTGCCGGTTTCCGCGCCTTTTCATTGTGCGTTGATGTTGCCTGCGGCTGAGAAATTGAAGCAGCGTCTTGAAACGCTGGAAATCAGGACGCCTGAAATTCCCTTGATCAACAACGTTGATGTCGCGATTGTCGCCGATCCTGATGGGATCAGGACTGCTTTGGTTCGCCAGGCAGCGGCTCCCGTACGCTGGGTAGAGACCATGCAGGCTATGGCCGGACAAGGTGTGACCCACGTTTTCGAGTGTGGCCCGGGCAAGGTGTTGGCAGGGCTGGTTAAACGTTGTGCGGAAGGTCTGGAAAGTGGGGCACTGGCTGATTCGTCCAGCCTGGACGCGGCTTTGCAAGCACTGAAATCTTGAGTTTGTTCGACAAACAGGAGCAAAAAATGCTGACAGGACAAATTGCACTCGTCACGGGTGCTTCACGCGGGATCGGTCGGGCCATTGCCCTGGAACTCGGAAAAATGGGGGCGACAGTCATTGGTACAGCCACGACAGCGGAAGGTGCTGCGGATATTCAAAAGGGCCTGGAGACTGCTGGGATACAGGGTGAAGGTGCTGCACTCAATGTGACGGATGCAAAGGCTTGCGAGACATTGATCACCGAAATCGAGAAAAAATTTGGATCTGTCGCCATTCTCGTCAATAACGCTGGGATCACACGTGATAATCTCGCCATGCGAATGAAGGAGGAAGAGTGGGATGCCGTGGTGGACACAAATCTGAGTGCGGTGTTTCGCCTTTCAAAGCTGGTCATGCGCGGCATGATGAAGGCCCGTCAAGGGCGCATCATCAACATTACTTCCGTTGTTGGCGCAGCAGGGAATCCGGGTCAGGCCAATTACGCGGCCGCCAAGGCCGGAGTCGCCGGAATGACCCGCGCTCTGGCCCAGGAATTGGGCAGCAGGAACATCACTGTTAACTGTGTCGCGCCTGGTTTTATTGATACCGATATGACCAAAGCTCTGCCGGATGCTCAGAAAGACGCGCTGTTGCACAAGATTCCCTTGGGACGTCTTGGGCAGGCTGATGAAATCGCAGCGGCGGTCGGCTTTCTCGCCAGTCCGCGCGCAGCTTATGTCAGCGGCGTGACCCTGCATGTCAATGGCGGTATGTACATGAGCTGAAACCTTGTCTTCACCCCTCGATTTGCGGTGGAGACATTCTGATAAAATAATTTTTCATTTTTTCAAACCTGAAGAAACAGGGAAGGAGTAGTCCATGGAAAACATCGAACAACGTGTCCGCAAAATCGTCGCCGAGCAATTGGGTGTCAATGAGTCCGACATCAAGAATGAGTCGGCTTTCGTTGAGGATCTCGGTGCGGATTCGCTTGACACCGTTGAACTGGTGATGGCACTCGAAGAAGAATTCGAATGCGAAATTCCGGATGAAGAAGCTGAAAAGATCACCAACGTCCAGCAGGCCATTGACTACGTCAACAACAACCTCAAGAAATAATGGGCGTTTCCGCATCATGCCGAAGGCTTGGTGCGGAATGTAGATCATCTGTTATCCGGTTCCTTTGATCCAGCCGATTCAACGGATTTAACCCGTTCAACTGAAGGTCGAATGCGGCTGGATGATGAAAAATTCGTGAGTATTCTTGAGCGTTACTGAGTATTCCCGAGGAAATGCCAGTTAAACCAAATCCCTTCGGGCAAGGCTCATGGCGAGCTGAATGAATCAGTGTTTCACCAAGAATTCCTGATGTTGGCTGTGAGCATTCGGGCAACACTACAAATGAAAGTCGATCGTCACAGCGATCGTATCCATCAACGAAGGGGAGAACGTCTTGGCGCGTCGTAGAGTCGTCGTTACTGGTCTGGGCATCGTTTCACCCGTGGGGAATTCTGTTGCCACGGCCTGGGACAACATCATTGCGGGTCGATCCGGCATTGGCCGTATCACCCGCTTCGACGCATCGGCCTTTGCCTCGCAGATTGCCGGCGAGGTCAAGGATTTCGATATCGCGGCTTATATTTCACCCAAGGATGCGCGCCGCATGGATACCTTCATCCATTACGGTATGGCCGCAGGCATACAGGCTTTCAAGGATTGCGGACTTGAAATCACGCCCGAAAATGCTGAGCGTGTGGGGGTCAATGTGGGCTCCGGTATCGGCGGTTTGCCGATGATCGAAGAGACGCACAACGATTATCTGGCAGGCGGGCCGCGCAAAATTTCACCCTTCTTCATTCCCGGAACGATCATCAACATGATCTCCGGCCATCTTTCCATCCTCTTCGGCCTCAAGGGACCCAATCTTGCGATGGTGACGGCTTGTACGACAGCAACCCACTGCATCGGCGAATCTTCCCGGATGATCGAATATGGCGATGCGGATGTGATGATTTGCGGTGGGGCGGAATCCACCGTCACACCACTGGCCATCGGCGGATTTGCTTCGGCCCGCGCGCTATCAACCCGGAATGATGACCCGGCCACCGCCAGTCGCCCCTGGGACAAAGACCGTGACGGCTTCGTGCTGGGCGAAGGCTCGGGCGTTCTGGTGCTCGAAGAGTACGAGCATGCCAAGGCACGCGGCGCGAAAATTTACGCAGAGGTTGTTGGTTACGGCATGAGTGCCGATGCACACCACATGACGGCTCCCGCTGAAGATGGCGATGGTGCGCGTCGCTGCATGGTTAACGCACTGCGCAATGCCGGGATGAACGTCGATGAAATCGACTACATCAATGCTCACGGAACATCTACGCCGCTAGGAGATGTCGCCGAGACCATGGCGGTCAAACGTTGTTTTGGCGATCAAGCCAAACGTCTGGTCGTCAACTCAACCAAATCGATGACCGGCCATCTACTCGGTGCGGCCGGTGGTGTCGAAGCGGTTTTCTCTGCATTGGCCGTGCACAACCAGATTTCCCCACCGACCATCAATCTTTTCAATCAGGATGAGCAGTGCGATCTTGATTATTGTGCCAATGCAGCACGAAAGATGGAGATTCGCGCTGCACTGTCCAATTCCTTTGGCTTTGGTGGGACCAACGGTACACTGGTTTTCCGTCGGGTCTGACGTTAATCATCAATCAACAGCAGGCGGGCGGCCCCATGCAGTTGCCGCTCACGCTTTGCCTTCAGCCTCCTCTGAGGCTCACAGCTCTGCTCGCGCTGGCCCACGGCGCGAGTGCGCTGATTCTTTTTTCTGTTCCGCTTCGCTTTGACTCGGTCTCTGCGCCGCTATTTGCGCTCGTATTGACGATCGAGACGCTGATTGCCTTCTCGCTTCTGGAAGTGCTCATGCGACTTCACGGCGGGCGGGCGGTGATTCGGATGACCTTGCACCGGGACGGTCATTTGGAGTTTGAACAGAAAAACGGCAAAACGGTTCAGGTTCAGGTCGATCCGGCGACGACGCTCATGCCCTGGATGGTCGTACTTTGCTTTCGGGATGAGAGAAAACGGCAACGATCGTGGGTGATCCTGCCAGACAGCCTTTCACCCGATGCCTTCCGGCAGCTGCGCCTGTGGTTGCGATGGCAGTTGCCCGAATAGCAAAAACTGAACAGTACCGACGCAAGAGGCGAAAGACTGTTTTCAGCGGGCGGCAGACCTTTTTCGAGGTCGAAGGAGGGTGCGCCGGGCTTTCGGCTGGAGCTCGGGGTAATCGCGGCTGAAATGCAGGCCACGGCTTTCGTGCCGTTGCTGGGCGCAGCGGATGATGAGGTGGGCGGTGAGCACCAGATTCCGCAGTTCGAGCAGATCGTTGCTGACGCGGAAATGGGCGTAATACTCGTTGATTTCGCGTTCCAGCAGATGAATGCGGTGTAAGGCCCGCTCCAGCCGTTTGTTGGTGCGAACGATGCCGACGTAGTCCCACATGAAGCGTCGTAGCTCGTCCCAGTTGTGCGAGATGACGATTTCTTCGTCGGCATCTGTCACCCGGCTTTCATCCCAGCAGGGCAGATCGGGCAGGGTGCGAGGCGGGGTGGCGAGGATGTCGGCGGCAGCGGCTTCGGAAAAGACAAGGCATTCAAGCAGGGAGTTGCTGGCCAGCCGGTTTGCGCCGTGCAGGCCGCTGGCGGCCGTCTCGCCAATGGCGTAGAGGCCAGTGAGGTCCGTCCGGGCACGCAGGTCGGTGAGTACGCCACCGCAGGTGAAGTGGGCCGCCGGCACGACGGGAATCGGGTCCTTCGTCATGTCGATGCCCAGTTCCAGGCAGCGGGCGTGGATGTTGGGGAAATGTTCTCGGACGAAATCGGCAGGTTTGTGGGTGATGTCGAGAAAGACGCAATCAAGGCCGTGTTTCTTGATTTCGAAGTCGATGGCGCGGGCGACGATGTCGCGGGGGGCAAGTTCGGCGCGGGGGTCGTGGTCGGGCATGAAGCGGCGGCCATCGGCCAGCCGGAGTAGGCCGCCTTCGCCCCGCACGGCTTCGGAGATGAGGAAGGATTTGGCTTCCGGGTGATACAGGCAGGTGGGGTGGAACTGGACAAATTCCATGTCGGCCACCCGGCAACCGGCACGCCAGGCCATGGCGATGCCATCGCCGGTGGAGGTGTCCGGATTGGTGGTGTAGAGATAAACCTTTCCGGCCCCGCCTGTGGCCAGCACGGTATGAGGGGCGCGGAAGGTGAGGACGCGATCATTCCGGATATCGAAAACATAGGCTCCTAGGCAGCCCAGCTCGGGCTGACCGAGTTTGCTGCCGGTGATGAGGTCGATCCCGATGTGGTGCTCGAATATCTGTATGCGAGGGTGGTGACGAACCCGGTCGGTGAGTGTTTCCTGAACGGCTGCGCCGGTGGCGTCGTCGACGTGGATGATGCGGCGGTGGCTGTGGCCGCCTTCACGCGTCAGGTGGTAGCCCAGCTCGGCGGAGGTATCACGGGTGAAGTGGACGCCCTGGCTGATGAGCCATTCGATGGCATTGCGGCCGTGTTCGACGACGTAACGGGTGGCGGCAGGGTCACACAGGCCCGCTCCTGCGGTGCAGGTGTCCTGGATGTGGGCTTCGATCGAGTCGGCGGCATCGAGGACGGCGGCAATGCCGCCTTGGGCCCAACCGGATGCAGAGTCTTCAAGTGTCCGCTTGGTGAGGATGGCGACGCGGAGTTTGTCTGCCAGACGCAGGGCCAGGGATTGGCCGGCCAAACCGCTGCCAAGAATCAGGACATCGAAGTCAATCATGATGTGCTGCGCTCGTTCGGAAGATCAGGAAAGGGGCTTTTTCCCTAAACCACCGAGCAGGGCGGCAACCGGGCGTTGTGATCGGCGAGGAGATTGCTTTTCGCTGACAGGGCGGGGGGGGGTACTGCCCGGGCGTGATTCGTAGGGCTTGTAAGGGTCAAAATCGAGCTTGGGCAGACGCGGGTCATGCGTCGGGACGGCAGGGGCGTTGCTGGTACGCCGGCCACGGGAGAGCGTTTCTTGTGAGCGCTCGCGGTCAGCCTGCCGGGAGCGTTCCTGGAGGTATTCGCGGCGGTCATGATTCTGGTTCCGGCGCCCTCTGACGTGGTCGACTTCCTCGTCGAGGTGGGCATCGGCGGGCAGCTCGAACCCCGGGGTACTGACTTGCTCGATCTTGATTTTGATGAGCTTTTCGATTTCGGCCAGATGCTGT
>CAZCOS010000046.1:0-18287 GCA_964500605.1 uncultured Sterolibacterium sp. | reverse complement strand
AAGACAGCCCCAGAACCAGCAGGAGAACAGGCAGGGAAAAACGGGAAAGCCGTGAAAAACGTTTCATCGAAACCTCCGAAAAGTGCAAAGTGCAGAATACAAAGGGCTAAACACAAAGGGCCGGGTGGCCAACCTGCGGTTCGAACACGCAGATGGGGGTGCTACCCGGCAATGCAATGGAGCCAGGAGAAAGCAGGATTAGAGCTTGTAGCCGCGATGCAGGGCCACCACGCCCGCCGAGAGGTTGAAAAACTCAACGCGCTTGAGCCCCACGTCTTCCATCATTTTTTGCAGCGTTTCCTGGTCAGGGTGCATACGGATGGATTCGGCCAGATAACGATAGCTGTCTGCATCGTTGGCTACCTTCTTTCCAAGCCAGGGCAGAATTTTGAAGGAGTAGAGGTCATACGCCGTGGTGAGTGGCTCCCAGACGCGGGAAAACTCCAGTACCAGCAGACGCCCGCCCGGCTTCAGGACACGGCGCATCTCGGCCAGTGCCGCGTCCTTGTGGGTCATGTTCCGCAGCCCGAAGGCGACGGTGACGCAGTCGAAATAATCATCCGGAAAAGGCAATTTCTCGGCATCACATTGTGCTGTGGGCATCAGCAGTCCGTCGTCGAGCAGGCGATCGCGCCCGACGGTGAGCATGGCATTGTTGATGTCGGTAAGCCAGACCTGCCCGGTTTCACCCACGCGCTTGGCGAAAGCGCGGGCCAGATCGGCCGTGCCACCCGCCACATCGAGGACGCGCTCACCGCGACGAACGCCTGAAATCTGGACGGTGAAATGCTTCCAGAGCCGGTGCAAGCCCATGGACATCAGGTCGTTCATGATGTCGTACTTCTGGGCCACGGAGGAAAAGACCTCGGCGACATGCCGAGCCTTTTCGTCCTCGGCAACCTGTTTGAAACCAAAATGGGTTTGTTGTGTGCTCATGAATTCGCGTTTGTTCAACCTAGGTTCAATGTCCGCAACCGCCCCCGCTTCCGCAAGGTTTGGTTTGGTGCGGTTTTGGGGTCGTCAGGCTCAGATCAATGTCCCGACTGGCTCCAGCCTGTTCCAGACGTTCCAGATACTGCTGCCAGTACACACTCTGTTGTGCCCCCAGGCGGTAGAGGATGTCCCAAGAATAGATGCCGGTATCGTGCCCAT
The DNA here is from genome assembly GCA_964500605.1 of uncultured Sterolibacterium sp. GTDB lineage: Bacteria > Pseudomonadota > Gammaproteobacteria > Burkholderiales > Rhodocyclaceae > Sterolibacterium. The sequence continues at coordinate 17,135 of CAZCOS010000046.1, read as the reverse complement.
CGGAAAACACCAGCTTGACGGCATAGTTCCCAACGGGCTGAACATCCGTGATTCCGACTTCTCGCTTTCCGGTTTGCAACACGGCCTGGCTGGGCATGTGGCCCCGCACCGCGGCAGAGGGACTATAGACGCGCAGCAGTTCGAAGGGCAGGCTGAAAGTCTGCCCATCCTCAAAGCTCACCTCTAACAGGCGGGATTGTTGGCGCAGCTTGATTTCAGTTGGATGCGGTGTGTTCTTGTCGAGACCGGCCATGGCAGGAACGGGATTCGGAAGTCCATCGGAAAAGACTGGCTATCATAGCGCGAAACCCTGAAGTGGTCAGTACGTTGCCGGTTTGGCGGTTCTGAATTCAGCGCAATCGAATTTGACCCGATTGGTTCTATCGCGCCGCCAATGGAGCGCACTCCCTTCATCCTCCATTGATGCAGGCGCATTCACACCGGCACGGCCCGCCCGGATCAACTCCCCTGCCCGGTAATGAAAAATGCGGCCCAGAAGAAAGGATGGGAAAAGCTCTTGCGAACCTCCATCTGGGCTTCGCGCAGAGCGAGTTTCTTGGGTACACCGTTTTTCAGCCTGCCATAGAAGGCTTTCATCAGCTCCGATGTGGCCAGATCGTCCACTTCCCAAAGACTGGCGACCACGCTACTGCTGCCCGCGTAAAGGAAACCACGGGTAAGGCCAACCACATCATCCCCGCTCAACACCTTGCCCAGACCGGTTTCACAAGCACTGAGCGTGGTCAGGTCTACATCCAGCTGGATGCCATACAACTCGCCGACCGTCAGTGAGCCATCCTGACCGGCTTCGGGGCTCAGGAGCAGTCTTGAATCAAGGGCATTGGACGCATTGAACTGGCCGTGAGAGGCAATGTGCAGATAGCGGAAGCTGGGGGCGAATTGCTTGAAAGCGACTTCCGAGGCTTTCTTTCGCACCAGCAATTCGCTGCCCGGCAACAAGTCTGCGATGGTTTTTGCCTCCACTTCGGCATTGGGCAGGTCATATTTGGGGTCACCCAAGTCCGGGTTGCCAAACACGAGGACGGACTCCGGCTTTTCCTTGCTGGAGGGTTTCAGATATTTCAGGACGCTAGCACTGGGCAGATAACGCAGGGAATGGTGGGCCAGCAGAAAATTCTGGCCATCATGCAAGGCGGCAAAAGGCAGGTAATGCAGTGCGCCATGCGGAACAATCAACAAATCCCGGCCCTTGATATCAGCTTCCAGAGGACGAATGAGCTGGTTGTAGAGGGCCTGCGACTGGCGACCCACGTCCTCACCACGCTGATCAATCTCGGCGCGGAAATTGCGAATCTGCTCCTCCAGTTTCTGGCCATCGATCCGTGCCGCACGCACACCCGCTTCGGAAAGCACAATGGCGTAAAGCGACTTGTCGTGAAAGTAATACTCGATGATGGCTTCGTTTTTCGACAAATGCGTAAGGATTTCCTTGAGCGGAATGGAAGTCACCGAGACCAGGGAAGCCAATTCAGGTGCCACACTGTTGAGTTCCGCCCCCTTTTTCACGACCAAATTGCGCTGCCCGGATTTCGTGCCTGCGCTCAGATCCAGCGGCATCTGCACCAGTGCGTCACTTTCCGCCGCGCGGTAGCTTGCTAGAAGTGGCGCAGCCTGCTTGGCGGCCAATGGCGGAATGGCGAAATCCTCCTTGTTTGCAAGAAGATCGACCAGGGCGCGCGCCTTTGCACGTTCGATGTATTCATAGGCTTCAGCGGGCTGATTCAGCTTGAAAAGGACGGCGATAAGCCGGCCATAGACCGCCTGCTTGTCCCCCACAAAACCAATCTTGTTAGCTTCGGTGTTGATGCTCGAACGCTGGGATTCGATGATGTCGATGGCCTCCTTGTAAAGACGAACGGCCCGCTCCCGGTCGTTGTCCTGCTCGGCGATGCGTGCCCGGTCATTGAGGATCAGCCAGTAAATCTCGCCATTTTCTTTGACCTGCGGGATGTTCAGAAGCTCGTCAAACCCCGCCCGAGCCTGATCGACCTGGCCGGTTTCCAGAAGTGCCTTGTTGATCATGAAGCCACGCGGTAGCTCGGCCCAGGCCCAGTTGCTCACGCCACGAAACAGCGCGCCGCTGACGAGATTGTCAAGAAAAGCCTTGAGTTTGAAGGTGCTGTCGCTACGGATGCCTTCCAGCGCGCGCGGGTAATCTCCCAGGGCCATATACACGCGCCCCAAGGCCATAGCGCGGGCATTGGCGTAGTCAGAATGCCCCAGCAGCGAGGTGTTGGTGCGCGCAAGTTCTTTGGCGTAGCGTTCGCCGTCATTGCGATTGCCGCTCAAGGTGGAAGCCAATGACAAAGCAGCCAGACTTTGCACGACCATATCAAGATCGTCGCTGTCTTCATCACGCAGCCATTTGAGCCCCTTCTGGGCTTCTTCGATGGCTTTGGCGTATTGCCCCAGCTCGATATAAGCGTCGGCACGCAGGATGTGTATGGTGGGCGTGGCATCATCCAGCCCGAAAAGACGGGTCCGCAAATCACCCTTCTTCACGTTCTCTGCCAATTTGTCCAGACAGGGCAGGAGCTTGTTGTAACGCTTGGTCTTGGAGTAGGCATAGCACAAGGCATGCCGGTCCCGGGTATTCAGGGGGTGTTTGGCTTCTTCGGCCTCGATGAGCTTTTGCAATTCGTCGAACCGGCCGCTGGCTGCAAACTCGAATTGCTGACTACTGCTGTCCGCATGCACGAAACCCGCACCCGTCAGGGTCAGCGCCAGAAAACCGGCCCGCAATACCGCGGCAACCCTTGAGGAAGACAAATGGATTTTCCGATTCATGATGTGATCCCCCCTGCGTGAATTCCGTGTTCTAACAAGCAAACAGGGCGACCCGAAAGGCCGCCCTGCCATTTTTTACTTTCCGGACTGCCGTGGCTCCATTTGAAGCCCCGGCAGGGCCCCGCGGCCTTAGAACCAGTAACCGAAGTTCAGCGTGAAGCCGTCGGTATCCTTGCCGTGAAGATAGGTCAGCCCCGCACGGAAGAAGCTACGCGAAGAATAAGCACGCTTGTTGGTACCCAGCGTGACGCTCAGTTCCTGCGTGTTATCCATATAGAGCTTGTCGCCCAGATAGCGGGTGTCAACCAGAGAGTATTCGACCGACATCTTTTTGCCACCCAGCGTCACCGGCTGGGAGAGCATCACACCGTTACGCAGCACGGTCGACTGGATGTCCGGATCGGAAGAGTAATCACCGGATTTGACCTTGGCGGTCTGGTTGTAGCCGATCATGTTCCCCATGGCCACGTCAAAATTCGGCATGGACCAGATGTAGGTGCTGGTCAGCGAGAAGGAGTACAAACCCGCGACCGTGGCCAGATCCTTGGAACCCACCACCGAAATACGGCCCGAGGGCGTCAACGTCCAGTTGTCGTTCATCGGCATGCGATAGGCCACGCCCAGCCCTGTGTGATAAGACTTCGCACCAGCCGTGTCGATCTGGGTGATCGGCAGGCTCAGCACGAGCTGACGGCGCGGATCCATATCGTTACGGATGGTGTAGGACAGCGGAATCGAAATCACATCGTTATCCCGATCCTTGGACTTCAGGGAGCTGTAGGAAAGGGCTGCACCAATCAGGTTGGCTCCAGCTGTGGCGTCCTGCTTGACGGCGGCCATCGGTGCGGCGATGTTAGTGGCGGAATCGGTGAAGTTCTGGTTGAAGTCCGACGATACGGTGCTGGGCAGCAGGCCACCTGCACCCGTCAGCGGGCTCACCGGCGAGTTTTCAGCCTGCCACTTCATGATCTTGCCGATGAGATTGGACTTCTTCAGGTAATCCGACAACTGACGCTTGGTGTCGTCACGATCCACCCCGGTAAAAACCTTGTGTTCATTCAGGCTAGGAATGCTGAAATCCAGCGTTGCACCCGTTCCCGTATAACCTGCATTCGGATAAGCGATATTCATCCCCAGCGCGTTAAAACTCGCATTGATGCTGGCGGCTTGTGTGCCGTTATAGGTATTGTTGAGGGAGGACAAGCCGGAGGTTGAGAGCTTATCGAGGAACTGGTCTGCCGTGTCTGTTGAGAACATGCTGCAACCGACACCCCCGACGCTGAACATCAGGCTGTAGTTCTTGTCATTGGCCGGGCCGCAAGAAGCCTGAGCCTGTGTGGTGGCAAAGGTGGCCAGGGCAGCAATCAGGGCCGTGGCGAGGAATTTGGGTTGGGTCTGACGGGTCATGCGAACCTCTCTGGTTAACTAAGAAAGAAAAGCGGCAAAAATGATGATACGGTTTTCGAGTTTACTGCAAACGATGTGTGTCAAGTTTTTGGTATTTTATTTACATTTTCATGCAGGCTCGAAGGTACAACGGTCGTAATCCGCTCCCCGATCCAGTAATTGTCCCAATCGAAACCGCCGTGTTCCTTCGTCGCAAACCTCGATGACCTGCCCCAGACGAAAGCAAGCTGCTGGAATCAGCACCGTCGCCGGGTGCTGCAAGGCCTCGATGGCGGGCAGCGTATAGCCTCGGTCATGGCGGGTTTTGGTTGTCCCGCTCCCCGGAATGGTCAGCGTCATGGCGCGGGCAATGCCGGGCATCAGATGCAAGGACACACGCACCACGGCCTCATCAGGGCAGACTTGCAGCCAATTCAGCTTTGCCAGCTGAAAGCACTCTTCCCCTCGACGACGCACGGCAACCAGCGCATCGGAATGCAAAGGGGAACCATCCTGATCCAATGGACGCTGCAATTCGATGTCGTGCAAAGACTCGTAACCCGCCTGCCAGGGCTCAAGCGGAAACCGCCCCGCCTGTGCCGTTGCACTTTCATGACGCGTGGCCACATGGCCAAAGGTCGCAATTTCATCGGCCGATTTCTTGCTCAGGTAAATCGATTGGGTCGGATTACGCAGGATGCAGCCGCTCAGGTGATAGTGAATGGCTTCATTGCCAAAAGCCACTTCGTAGTGATGAACCACCGCACCCGGTGCAAGCAAGCCGGCCATTGAGCGGCCGCCTTTGCACCAATCGCCATACACCTGACGAAGCAGACGCTCACAGCCGGGCTGGGTACAGGTTTTCCCCAGTTTGAGCTCCTGGGGCGACACGCCTGCCGCCAGCTTGACCAGGCGTTGCTTGATCGTCTTGCGAAGCAGGGCTAAATCCAGCCAACGCAAAGCCGGATCAAGACGCGACTGCGCGGAAACCGGAAGAAAACTCGCAGGGAGGCTACTGCCCAAATTGACGCACAAGGGTGGCGTGCGTAAATCTTCGGGCGGCGCGGAAAGAAAACTCACCTTGCTGGCCCAGCGGTGCGCCCAATACACCACATTGGCCAACTGTTTCGGGCGCAAGGTATGTGGCTGGGCCGCTGCCAGCAGCAAGGTTTCGACATACAACAACTTGATGGTCACCCCGCTGCTGCGTGCCAGCTTGTCTTCGACTTCCTGATCCACCAGACCCAGTGTTTCCGCAGCCAGTACGATGCGATGTAAGCGTTGCCAGAACGTCGCATCGGGCCGGACCCCTACCGCACAATGATCCAGGAAAACCGACTGGGCCACAGAAAGTGCACGGCTTGCCGCCAGTGCCGCGGCCTCGCGATCACCATTTCCCAGTCGCTTCACCTGCCCAGCCTTGACCAGACTCGCTTGCAGGACATGCAAATAGCCCGTCATCAAAGCCTCCCAGAGTGACTGGCTGGCATCGAAATTCATTTGCTCCAGACTTCCCAGCGGGAAAATGGGGCGTTTGAGCGCGAAACGCTTGAGCGATTCTCCATGGACGAAATAACAGGGGCTACGCAAAATCTCGAGCACTTTCAAGCGATCCGAAGGGGGCACTTCGTAACGATTCAACAATTCGAGCTGACGCCCCAGTTCCGCCTGCGCCTGGGGTGCATTGGTAATCGCAATACCGGCCAGCCATTTCTTGCACTCTGAAGCCGTCAGAAAAAGCGGAGCATGCTCGCCATTCAAGGCGGGCAGACCGAAATGCGCCAAGCCAGCCAAACCATCCGTCAGTGTCTGTACAGTCATGGGTTCTACTCCTGTTGGAATCGGGGCAACTGCCTGCCGAGCCGCTCGCTCAAGGTTTCTAGGGATATTGCAGTGATCCGTCCGGTCATCAACGAAGCACGTCGGGAAACAGCCCAGATGGGTGACGGGAAAGTCGGATCTTCACGCCAACGTGGAATGACATGCCAGTGCAGGTGCGGCGTCATGTTGCCCAGACTGGCCAGATTGATCTTGTCGGGCCGATACAGTTCGCGCACCACGCTTTCAGTCGCAAAAACGACCGCCATCAGATGCCGAGCCTCAGCTGGTGAAAGGTCGGTCATCTCCCGCACATGCGCCTGCCAGATCACCCGGCAGAAACCGGGATAGTCCATCCCCTCACCCTCTGGCACACGCACCACCCGACAAAATTCATCCTGCCAGACGAGCTCGCCACCCGGCGTATTGCACAACTCACACGTTTCGACCTTCACGCCCTGCGCCCTTTCCTGTCTGGTCGCGGCTGCACGAGATGCGCTGGCCGCTACAGCAATATCCGTTCCACGCCTCCCTGGCGGGCATGGTCTACGTACTCTAGCATCCAATTCTCACCCAGCATATTCCGGGCCAGCTCGACGACCATGAATTCTGCCTGTGTTCCGGCATCATTGTTGTATCGGGACAACCCTTGCAGGCAGGAAGGGCAGGAAGTCAGGATTTTCACCTTGCCATCGAAGCCGTCCTCGCGCAGGCGGGCCGCCCCTTTTTCCATCTCGGACTGCTTCCGGAATCGCACCTGGGTCGAGACATCCGGCCGGGCCACGGCCAGTGTGCCGGATTCACCGCAACAACGGTCGTTGAACGGCACGGCCTGCCCCATCAGGGTATTCACCACGGTTTGCGCCGCGTGGGTTTTCGTCGGCGTATGGCAAGGATCATGGTACATATAGCGCGTCCCGCTGACGGCCTCCTGACGGATACCGCGTTCCAGCAGGAATTCGTGGATATCGAGCAGACGGCAACCAGGAAAGATTCGGTCGAACTGATACTGCTGCAACTGATCCATGCAGGTTCCACAGGAGACGACCACCGTTTTGATGTCCAGATAATTGAGTGTATTGGCCATGCGGTGAAACAGCACCCGGTTATCCGTCGTGATCTGCCGCCCCTTGTCCTCGTCCCCGCTGGCAATCTGCGGATAACCGCAACACAGATAGCCCGGTGGCAACACCGTCTGCACCCCGGCGTGGAACAGCATTGCTTGCGTTGCCAGCCCCACCTGCGAGAACAGCCGCTCCGAGCCGCAACCCGGAAAATAGAATACTGCCTCGGCATCCGGCCCGGCGCGCTGCGGGTCGCGGATCACCGGAATCATCGTGGCATCCTCGATGCCCAGCAAGGCCCGAGCCGTGCGCGAAGGCATATTGGCCGGCATGGGCTTGTTGAAGAAATGGATGACCTGCGTCTTCACGGAAGGACGGCCCAGCGTCGAGGGTGGCTGGCGCACGGCGGCTTCCGTGATCCCGGTGGCCTTCGCAATCTGATGCACCACCCGCTGGGCGCGATAGCCCACATCCACCATGCCCACCCGCAAGGTCTTGATGGTCGCCGGTTCTGTTGCGTTGAGGAAAGCCATGGCCAAAGCCTTGCCCGGGTTCGCCGGAACGCGGCCCTGCTCGCGCAGGAAATTCCGCATGGCGATCGATACATCGCCAAAGTCGATATCCACCGGGCAAGGCTTCACGCAACGATGGCAGACCGTGCAATGATCGGCCACATCGCAAAACTCCGCGAAATGCTGAAGCGAAATCCCGCGTCGCGTCTGCTCCTCGTAAAGAAAGGCCTCGATCAAAAGCGAAGTGGCCAGAATCTTGTTGCGCGGGCTGTAGAGCAGATTGGCGCGCGGCACATGGGTCGAGCACACGGGCTTGCACTTCCCGCAGCGCAGGCAGTCCTTGACCATCGCCGAAATCGCGCCGATTTCCGACTGCTCCATGATGAGCGATTCCACCCCCAGCAAGGAGAAGGACGGCGTGTAGGCGCGGGACAAATCCCCGCCCGGCAACAGCTTGCCCTGGTTGAATCGCCCCTGCGGATCCACCTTCGCCTTGTAGGCGCGGAAGGGCGCGATCTGCGTCTCGTCGAGAAACTCCAGCTTGGTGATGCCGATGCCATGCTCCCCGGAAATCACCCCGCCCAGACGACGGGCGAGAGCCATGATGCGCTCCACGGCTTCGTTAGCGGTGGCCAGCATGGCGTAGTTATCCGAATTCACGGGGATGTTGGTATGCACATTCCCGTCGCCCGCGTGCATGTGCAAGGCCACGAAAACCCGCCCCTTGCGGATTTCGCCATGCAGCGTCTTCAGGCGTTCGAGGATCAGTCGATAGACATTCCCCGTGAAAATCGTCTCCAGCGGCTTTTGCAGCTCGCGGCGGCAGGAAACCCGCACGGAATGATCCTGAAGGCGGTGAAAGAGCGTGGGCTGCTCCGCCCGGTTCAGAAGTGGCCCGGCCTCGATGTCCATCGCCGCAAACCGCGCCTCCGCCTCGGCCAGTGGCAGGTCCAGCCCTGCCAGCAGCCACTGCCACCGCGCCTCGACCCGGGCGACCAGCCCCAGGGCCAGCTCCCGCCGGTCTTCCAGCAGCTCATTCTTGCCTACTTCCGCTTCCGGGTTGAACAAGGGCAGCTCACCCGAAAGATATTCCCGGAGTGCCGCGCACAAGGCCAGCTTGTTCCGGATCGACAGCTCGATATTGATCCGCTCGATCCCGTCGCAATAATCTCCCATGCGCGGCAGGGGGATGACCACATCCTCATTCACCTTGAAGGCATTGGTGTGCCGGGCGATGGCGGCCGTCCGGGCGCGGTCGAGCCAGAATTTCTTTCGGGTTTCCGGGCTGACCGCGATGAAGCCCTCGCCGCTACGGGCATTGGCCATGTGGACCACGCTGGAGGCCGCCTTCATCACGGCCTCCTCGTCGTCCCCGACCAGGTCGCCGATCAGCACCATCTTCGGCAATTCCTGACGGCGGGCCTTGGTCGCATAGCCCACGGCCCGCACATACCGCTCGTCCAGATGCTCCAGCCCCGCCAGCTGCACCCCCGAAGCCAGCCCGCCGCCGCCTGGCTTGAAGAAGTCGGTGATTTCCACAATGGACGGCACGGCCTCGCGCACCTGGCCGAAAAATTCCAGACACACTGTGCGGGTATGCGTCGGAAGGCGGTGGAGAATCCACACGGCCGAAGTGATGATGCCGTCACAACCTTCCTTCTGCACCCCGGACAGGCCCGCCAGGAATTTATCTGTCACATCCTTGCCCAGCCCGGCCTTCCGGAACGTGCTCCCCGGGATTTCCAGCACCGTCTCGCGCAGGGGAACACGGCAGGCCGCATCTTCCGGCGCGTGGTAACGCAGGCGAAAGCGCACGATCTCCTGCTCGTGAATCTTTCCAAAGTTATGGTTGAGACGTTCCACCCGGAGCCACTCCCCGTCGGGGGTCACCATCTTCCAGGACGCCAGGTTATCCAGAGCCGTCCCCCAAAGCACGGCTTTCTTGCCGCCCGCGTTCATGGCAATGTTGCCCCCCAGCGTCGAAGCATCCGCCGAAGTCGGGTCACAGGCGAACACCAGTCCGGCCTCCTCCGCCACCTCCATGGCCCGCCGCGTCACCGCCCCCGCGCCCGCCGCCAGCGTGGCATAAGGCCGGGCAGACTCCGGCAGAACGCATTGCTCCACCCGGCCCAGGTCGATCAGTTTTTCGGTATTGATGACAGCCGAACGCGGTGTAAGCGGCACGGCCCCCCCGGTGTAGCCTGTCCCGCCGCCGCGCGGGATGATGGTCAGCCCGAGCTCAAAGCAGCCACGCACCAGCGCGCCGATCTCCTCTTCAGAGTCCGGCGTGAGCACCACGAAGGGAAATTCCACCCGCCAGTCCGTCGCATCCGTCACATGCGAGACGCGCGCGAGGCCGTCGAAAGCGATGTTATCCCGTCGTGTGTAGCGGCTGAGTATGCGCAGGGCTTTCTGGCGCAAGGCCGCCGTTTCGCTGAAATGCCGCTCGAAATGATCCACCGCCTCGCCTGCCGCCGCCAGTAGTTCCCCCACCCGCGCATTGCCCTGACGCCGTTTCTCGATCTCCCGCAGACGATGGCGCAAGGCTCCGACCAATGCCGCACGGCGTTCCGGATTCGCCAGCAGATCATCCTCCAGATAAGGATTGCGCCGCACCACCCAGATATCGCCCAGCACCTCATAGAGCATCCGCGCGGAACGCCCCGTCACCCGCTCGGCGCGCAAGGCATCCAACTGTAGCCAGGCAGACTCCCCCAGCAGCCGGATGACGATTTCCCGGTCAGAGAAGGAGGTGTAGTTGTAGGGGATTTCTCGCAGGCGGGCGGTCATGATGGTGTTCTGAAAACCAGGGCAAAAAAACACAGCTTAAGAAATAACAAAGCGAAGCGCATCTTCGCTTGCACAACGCGTCATTTTAGGCTTAAAGTGGCCAGCCCGCCCGGCGGTCTTCTGATTGAACGATAGCTATAAAAAACCGACACGATGAACCAACATTTCGACATCCGTTTCTGGCTGGGCCTGGCCTGGACGGCACTGGCAGCGACCGGACTCTATTTCTTCCCGCCGACAGGCACTGCCGGGGCCGACGCCGTTCTCGGGGCACTCGCCGCCGCGCTGGGCTGGGCCGTGATCGACCGTCTGCCGATCGGAGCCCAAGCGAGCCCAACAGAAAGAGAAAGCCATCCCGGAATCCTGCATGGCGGACACGAAGCCGTCCATTTGGCTCATATCCCAAGCTCCAGGGATGCCGCCGACGAAATCTCCCCCCTGCTCGATGCTTGCGCCCGAAAGCTGGGTGAACAACACCATGCCCTGAATGACGAAATCGGCCGCGTGCAAAGTCTGCTGTCCGACGCCATTGCCAGCCTCACCCGGAACTTTGAAGGCATGATGCGTCAGGTCAACGCGCAGCGGCAAATCGCCCACGGTGTCATCGAAGACGACGGTGCTGCCGCCAGTTTCGATGCCTTCGCCCAGGAAACCGCCGCCTCGATGGACCGCATCTCGGAAAGCATCGTGGAAAACAGCCGCATGGGCATGGAGCTTGTCGAAGTCACGGCCGACATCTCCCGTCACACCCAGGACATCCAGGGCATCCTGTCCGAAATCGGAGCCATCGCCAAACAGACCGCCCTGCTTGCCCTGAACGCCTCCATCGAAGCCGCCCGGGCCGGGGAAGCCGGGCGGGGGTTTGCCGTCGTCGCCGACGAAGTCCGCGATCTGGCCACCCGAACGGCCCAGTTCAGCCTGCAGATCAAAACCCTCATCCAGAACATGCAAGGGGCCGTCTTGCACACTGAAGAAACCATCCAGCGCATGGCCTCGCAGGACATGACCTTCGCCCTCGACTCGCGCAATCGCGTCCAACGGGTCGTCACCGAAAGCCAGCAGCAGAACCAACGCCGCGCCCGCGCCATCGGCGAACTCGACAACAGCGCGACCATCGTCTCCGGCCAGGTGGGGGAAGCCATCACCGCCTTGCAGTTTCAGGACATGGTCTCGCAACTGATCGCCCACGCGCTGCGCCGGGTAGACGCCATGTCCGGCGTCATGCAGCAAATTGCCGCTCTCTCATCCAGCCTGAACCGCCCGGGGCTGCGCAACGACCCCGCCGCCTTCAAATCCACCCTGCGCGAAGGCTGCGAACGCGTCCTTCAGCACCTTGACGACATGACCACCCGAACATCTCACAGCCCCGTCGCCCAGCAATCTTTTGAGCAGGGCGATATCGAACTGTTCTGACACCCTTCCTACTATTTATTCCTTAACTTCTTCATCCGGATGGAATGAACGACCATGGCAAAAACCATTCTTGCAGTTGATGACTCCGCCTCGATCCGCCAACTCGTTTCCTTCACGCTCAAAGGCGCGGGTTACGAAGTCATCGAAGCCGTCGACGGCATGGACGGTCTGGACAAGGCCAAAGCCCGGCCTGTGAACCTGATCCTCACCGACCAAAACATGCCCCGCATGGACGGCATGACCCTCGTCAAAAGCCTGCGTGCCCTGCCGCAATACAAGACCACCCCCATCCTCATCCTCACCACCGAATCCTCGGATGCCATGAAGGCGCAAGGCAAGGCCGCCGGGGCGACCGGCTGGCTGGTCAAACCCTTCGACCCGCAAAAGCTGCTCGAAGTCATCAAGAAAGTCATCGGCTGACCACTGCCCCCTGCTCCGCTTTACCGCTTTTGCCCCCGCTTACTCCTGGAGATCGAGGCATCATGGCCCTTGACATGAGCCAGTTCTACCAGGTGTTCTTCGAAGAAGCCGCAGAACACCTGGATGGCATGGAAACAATGCTGCTCGACTTAAGCCTGCAGCAGCCCGACCCGGAACAACTGAACGCCATCTTTCGCGCGGCCCACTCCATCAAGGGCTCAGCAGGCACCTTCGGTTTCACCGATCTGGTCGAAGTCACCCACATCCTGGAAAATCTGCTCGACCGCATCCGCAAGGGCGAACTCGCCCTGCGCGACGACATGATCGACGCCTTCCTCGACGCGGGCGACACCCTCAAAACCCTCCTCGATGCCCATCGCAACGATAGTCCCAGCGACCCACAACACGTTGCATCGGCCTGTGCGCGGCTGCGCGCCCTGACGGGCGACACCCCGCCCCCCACCACACTTCCCACCGCAGCACCCGACACGCCAGACGCACTTGTTTCGACCGCTAACGCCCAAGCAGAACACCCTTCCGCCCCGACTACCTCCGCCCTCCCGGGCAGCCTCGATGTCCGCTTCATCCTAGACAGCGAAACACCGGGCCACCCCAACCCGGAAGACCTCGACAACACCCTCCAGGCACTCGGCGTCCTGGGCGAAGTCAGCCTCATCGCCCCTCCCACGGCCGACCAGCCCGTCTGCTGGCTACGCATCGCCCCGAAAGAGCCCAACGGTTCCACCGACATAGATCAAACCAGCCTGCGCGAGATGCTTGAATTCGTCGCCGCCAGCGACAGCATCCGGATCGGCCCTGCCAGCGCAGCTCCCACACCAGACGTCGACGATGCTTACGGCCTTTTTGACGAACCGGCTTCCCCCGCCCCGGCCACCGCCATCGAAGGCGAGGACTTCGGCTTCTTCGACACCCCGACCACCTCCAACACCGATACCGCCTCCTCCGGATCGGCTGCGGCTTGTGCCATCGAAGGCGAAGATTTTGGCTTCTTCGAGCCGCTACCCGAAGCCTCGCCAGGACAGGAATCTGCCGAGCCTGCGCCTTCCTCCGGGGCTGACGACCCGAAAGGGGCTTACGGCTTCTTCAAACCCTTGCCCCTTGCAACAGACCAGGCAGACGCTCCTCCCGTGCCGGCCGCCTCTTCTCCGCCATCCCCCGCCCCCGCCCGCACAGAGCGGCGCGCAGCTGCGGGCAATGCGGGGGGTGCAGGCGGTGCAGGAGCGAAGAGTGCTGACACCTCCATCCGCGTCGGCATCGAAAAGGTCGACCAGCTCATCAACCTCGTCGGCGAGCTGGTCATCACCCAGGCCATGCTCGCGCAATCGGCCGACGGGCTCGACCCGGTCGTTTTCGAACGCCTGCACGCCGGTCTGCAGCAGCTCGAACGCAACACGCGCGACCTGCAGGAATCGGTCATGTCCATCCGCATGATGCCCATGTCCGTCGTCTTCAGCCGCTTCCCACGCGTGGTGCGCGACACCGCCCAAAAACTCAGCAAACAAGTCGAGCTCATCACCAGCGGCGAAAACACCGAGCTCGACAAGAGCCTCATCGAAAAGATTTCCGACCCGCTCACCCACCTCATTCGCAACAGCCTCGACCACGGCATCGAATCCCCCGAAAAACGTCTTGCCGCTGGCAAGCAGGCCATTGGCACCATCACCCTCAAGGCATTTCACCAGGGTGGCAGCATCGTCATCGAAGTCGGCGACGACGGCGCAGGGCTCAATCGTGAGCGCATCCTTGCCAAGGCCCGCGAACGCGGCATGCCCGTCTCCGACAGCCTGAGCGATCCCGAAGTCTGGGCCCTGATTTTCGAAGCCGGGTTCTCGACCGCCGAACAAGTCACCGAAGTCTCCGGGCGCGGTGTGGGCATGGATGTCGTCAAGCGCAATATCGCCAGCCTCGGCGGGCGCATCGAAATCGAATCCATCACCGGGCTAGGTACCCGCATGACGATCCACCTGCCGCTGACTCTCGCCATTCTCGATGGGATTTCTGTTGCCGTCGGTGAGGAAATCTACATCCTGCCCATCGGCTGCGTTGTCGAATCCTTGCAAGTCGACCGCGCCATGGTCAAAAGCGTCTCCGGGGCCGAACGACTGATCCAGGTTCGGGGTGAATACCTGCCTGTTCTTCCCCTGCACCGGATTTTCGGTATTCCCAACGCCGTGCAGGCATTCGACCAGAGCATCATGGTCGTCCTCGAATCCGCCGGCAGCAAGTTTGCCCTGCAAGTCGACAGTCTTGTCGGTCAACACCAGGTTGTCATCAAGAGCCTCGAAGCCAACTACCGCAAGGTCAGCGGGGTTTCCGGCGCGACCATCATGGGCGACGGCCACGTCGCCATGATTCTCGATGTCGCCGCACTGGCACAAAAAGTCAGCGAAATCGAAGCCCGGCCACCCAGCCAGAAAGCCGCCCAACCCACCCCCAACGCCTGAATCGTGGGAGCCACCATGTCAAGCCTTACACCTCACACTGCCTCCACCGGAAACATCGAAGACGGTGACTTCCGTCAAGAATTCCTGACCTTCACGCTCGGCCCCGAGGAATACGCCATCGACATCCTCAAGGTTCAGGAAATCCGGGGCTACGACGCCGTCACCAAAATTGCCAACGCCCCCGAATTCATCAAGGGCGTCATCAATCTGCGCGGCACCATCGTGCCCATCGTCGATTTGCGCATCAAGTTCAGCGTCGGCGAGGCCACCTACACGCCCTTCACCATCGTCATCATCCTCAACATCGCCCAACGCATCGTGGGCATCGTGGTCGATAGCGTCTCGGATGTCATCACGCTCGGGCACAGCCAGATCCGCCCACCTCCGGAATTTTCCTCGACACTCGGCGCGCGCTACATCCTGGGGCTTGGCACGCTCGACGAGCGCATGCTCATCGTGGTCGACATCGAAAAGCTGATGCTGTCCTCCGAAATGGCACTGGTCGATGAAGCCAGTGCCACAAACTGAACCGGACCAAAGGCCCTCACATGAAAATCAATCTGCCCGTTACCAATCACGAGGTTCAGCTTCGCGACGACATCATGATCGTCTCGAAAACCGACCTGAAGGGCATCATCACCTACGTCAATAGCGACTTTCTTGAAGTCAGCGGTTTCACCGAAGAAGAACTCATCGGCAAGAATCACAACATCGTCCGCCACCCGGACATGCCGCCCGAAGGCTTTCAGGATTTGTGGAACACGCTCAAGGAAGGCCGCCCCTGGAACGGTTTCGTCAAAAACCGCTGCAAGAATGGCGACTATTACTGGGTCGAAGCCAATGCCACGCCAATCTTCGAAGGCGGGCGCATCACCGGCTACCTCTCCCTGCGCCGCAAGCCCTCCCGCGCTGCGGTTGATGCCCACGAACAGGTTTACCGGCTGGTACGCGAAGGCAAGGCCAAAGGCTTGATGGTCGAAAACGGGCAGGCTGTCTCCTCCGGACGCTTGGCCCGCCTCATGCGGCGGGCGGCAGACATGCCGCTGGCGCGCAAGCTGGTCATGGCCAGCGCGGCCGTGCTGCTCGTCCTCATGTCGATGATGACCCTCCTCTTGGGCGAAATGACCGCCGGCCGTCTGCAACAACTCGCCTTGACGGACATGGACATGCGCCTGAAGCTCGTGCACGGCCTGCTGGAAGTTACCGCGGCCGGGCTGGAAGAAAAATCCGCAAGCTTCAACCGGCTGTTCCTGTCTTACTTTCCCGAGCCGTTAACCGCTGAGACGGTCAATGGCCAGCCTTCGCTGCGTGTCGGTGCGACATCGCTACATGGTCGCACCACCGAAGTTGATCAACTGTTCAGCCTGACAAAATCCTATTCTTCCGTCTTCGTTCGCAACGGTGAGGATTTCTCGCGATTGTCTACCTCCTTGCGAAAGGAAAACGGCGAGCGGGCAACGGACACGCCGCTGGGAACCGAGCACCCCGCCAGACTGAAACTGCTGGCTGGAAAACCCTATACCGGCCTCGTCAAGATGTTCGGCAAGGACTACTACACCCGCTACACGCCGATCCGGAATCCGGATGGCGGCGTGATCGGGGCCTACTTCGTCGGGGTTGATGCCTCGGCCGAAATGGCCACGCTGAAGAAACAGATTCTGGCCAGCAATCTGGGCGAAACCGGCTATTTCTATGTCCTCGACGCCCATCCCGGCAAGAATTACGGCACGCTGCTCGTGCATCCTGCCAAGGAAGGCACGAACCTGCTGGCCGTCCGCGATGATGACGGGCACGAATTCATACGGGAAATGCTGGAAAAGAAACAGGGCCTGATCCGTTATCCCTGGAAAAACGCTGAGCTTGGCGAAACCTTTGCACGGGAAAAAATCGTTTCTTATGCGTTTTTCCCGACCTGGAACTGGGTCATCGCCGGGGGAACCTACCGCGACGAGATCGAAGCCGCCGCCCGCCAGATGCAATATAAGCTGACCCTGGCCTGTTTTCTGGTCACCTTCCTCCTGCTGGCCATCATTCTCCTGCTGGTTCGCCGCCTGCTCGACCGCCCCCTGCAAACCGCGCTGAGTGCCTTCCGGGCCATTTCCAGCGGTGACTTTTCGACCCGAATCGATGTCAGCCAAAACGACGAAATCGGGCGCATCCTGCAAGGTCTGCAAACCGTGCAAACCCGCCTGGGCTTTGAAGTTGCGGAAAACCATCGTGCGGCCGAACGCACCCAGCGCATCAAGGTGGCCCTCGATAACGTCAGCACGGGGGTCATGATTGCCGACGTGCAGCGTCAGATCATCTATGCCAACCCGGCCGTACAGGCCATTCTCGAAAACACCGCTTCCGTCATCCGCCAGAAAGTGCCGGATTTCGATCCGAAGAATCTGATCGGGAAAAACATCGACCTTTTCCATACCCAACCCTCGCATCAAGCCAGCCTGCTGGCCTCGCTC
>CAZCOS010000045.1:0-18954 GCA_964500605.1 uncultured Sterolibacterium sp. | reverse complement strand
GTGTTTTCGGGCCGTACCACTACAGCGATACCATCCTGCTGGGCCACTTCCTCGGGGTCCCCTGGGTCGTTGCGCTGGGCTGGGAGTCTTTCGCCTACCCCGCTTTCTATCTGGTGCTCTACCTGTTGCCCAGCGAAAAGTTTGGTGCTGAGCTCTCGCAATGGAACCGCTTTTTGCACATCCTTGCTGTTTCCACCGTCGGCGGCCTCTTCTGCGTGGCACTGGATTTCATTGTCGATCCGATTTCGGTCGAAGCGGGCAACTTCACCTGGCACAACAATGGCGGCATCTATCCCTGGCTCGATGGTAGCGGCGAACCGATCACCAACTTCATCGGCTGGTGGGTATGTGGTTTCACCATGATGATTGCCTGGTACTACATCCTGCAGATGACGCCTTCCAAACGCCACGTGCGCTCGAAGTATCTGGACATCTACATCCCCTTTGCCCTCTACCTCACCTGGTTTACCAACTACATGTCACAGGAACTCCTGATGCAGCAGCGTGACGATGTCGTTATGTTCGGCATGTTTGGCCCAGGCGGCTTGATCCTTCTGATCCTCGTGAAAATTTACATGGAACATCAGGGGCATCACCCCAACCCCATCGGCCATGACATCGCGAAAAAGGCACTGGAAAAACGCACTGCCTGAGTCTGACCGATAGCAAGATTGTCGCTTCACAAACCGGGGCTGGCCTGTCGAAAGACAGCCGGCCCCGAGTTTTTTTGACGGACGGAGGCTGCACGGATCACATCATTCTGGCCCACACTTCAACTTTGAATCTGGAAACCGCAGTCGACCACTGAGTTTCATCAATGCGCGGCCTCCCAGTTCGGTCCGACACCGATTTCGACGAGGAGAGGAACGGAGAGCTGGGCGACGTGGTTCATCAGGCGTGGCAGATGTTCACGCAGGATCGCGAGTTCGTTTTCGGGGACTTCCAGCACCAGTTCGTCGTGCACCTGAAGCAGCAGGCGGGTCTGGATGTTTTCAGTATCCAGCCAACCTTGTACAGCCAGCATGGCACGTTTGATGAGATCGGCGGCCGTGCCTTGCATGGGGGCGTTGATGGCGGCGCGTTCTGCACCCTGGCGTCGGTTGGCTTGTGAAGAGCGGATTTCGGGCAGCCACAGCCTGCGGCCAAAGACGGTTTCGACATAGCCTTGTCGACGAACCTGTTCCCGTGTTTCCTCCATGTAACGGGCCACACCGGGGTAGCGAGCGAAGTAGCGTTCCATATAGGCACTGGCGGCGGCGCGTTCGATGCCGAGTTCGCGGGCCAGTCCAAAGGCGGACATGCCGTAAATGAGGCCGAAATTGATGACCTTGGCCGCACGCCGCTGATCCGGAGCGACTTCGAGCGGCGTGATGCCGAAAATTTCGGCGGCGGTGGCGCGGTGTACGTCTTCGCCCTGGGCAAAGGCTTCCAGCAGGCGAGGATCGCCGGAAAGATGCGCCATGATGCGCAGCTCGATCTGGGAATAGTCGGCAGAAACGATGTGGTGGCCGGGCGGGGCGATGAAGGCACTGCGGATGCGACGGCCGGCGGGCGTGCGGACGGGAATGTTCTGCAGATTGGGTTCGGAGCTGGCCAGTCGCCCTGTGGCGACAGTGGCTTGCGAGAAGTGAGTGTGAATACGGCCTGTGGCCGGGTTGACCCGAGCCGGTAGTTTGTCCGTATACGTGCTCTTCAGTTTGGCAAGGCTGCGGTGTTCGAGGATCAGTTTAGGCAGGGGGTGGTCAAGGGCCAGCTCGCTCAGGACTTCTTCGTCCGTGCTAGGTACACCCGCCGGGGTTTTCTTGATGACGCGCAGGCCTTGTTGAACAAACAGAATTTCCTGAATCTGCTTGGCGGAGTTGAGATTGAAGGGCTGTCCAGCGAGGACGTGGGCCTGTTGCTCAATCTCGATGAGGTGGCGGCCCAGTTCTTCGCTTTGCCGGGCAAGGGCATCGGTGTCGATCAGGACACCCTGACGCTCCATGCGGTAGAGCACTTCGGCAACGGGGAGCTCCAGCTGGTGATAGAGGGCATCGAGCTTTTCTTCCGTGGCGAACTGGGTGGCAAAGGACTGATGCACCCGTAAGGTGAGGTCGGCATCTTCGGCGGCGTAGGGGGCGGCCTGTTCGATGGCGACCTGGTTGAAGGGAATGCGCGATGCGCCCTTGCCGGTGAGGTCGTCATAGGAAAGGCTGGACAAGCCCAGATGACGCATGGCCAATGCACCGAGATCGTGGGGCTTGTCGCTTTCCAGCACATAGGAGGCGAGAAGGGTGTCGGCAACGATGCCGCGCAGGGTGATGCCGTGGTTGGCAAAGACGTGGCGGTCGTATTTGAGATGCTGGCCGATCTTGGTATGCCGTGGCGATTCCAGCCAGGGGCGTAGCCTCGCCAGCGTGGGTTCGAGCGGGCATTGCGCGGGAGCACCGACGTAATCATGGGCGAGCGGGAGGTAGGCGGCGTCGATCTGCCCTGTTTCGGTTTCGATGGCGAAGGAGAGCCCCACCAGCCGGGCTGAAAAAGGGTCGAGGGCGGTGGTTTCCGTGTCGAGTGCGACGTGTTGCGCTGAATCGAGGCGGGCCATCCAACGTTCGAGCGAGGCTTCGTCGAGGAGGGTTTCGTAGCGGCTGCGGTCTGTGGTGGGGCGTAGTGATCCATTCGCGGAGGAAGGGGGCGAGTCGAACAGATGGCGCATCCTGGGAGAGGTGGGCGCACGGGAGGGTTCAGTGGACTCATTTTGTTCGCCGAGCAGTTCGCGCAGCCAGCTCTTGAATTCGAGATGGGTGTAGAGCGAAATGAGTGATTCGCGCTCGATGGGGCGGGCTTGCAGATCGATGAGCTTCGTTTCCAGCGGCAGATCGCAAACGACGGTCAGCAGCTTACGACCCAACGGAAGGAAATCGAGCGCGCGACGCAGGTTTTCACCCACGACACCGCCGATCTGGTCGGCATGGGCGATGACTTCGTCCAGAGAACCGTATTGCGTCAGCCATTTCACAGCCGTTTTGGGGCCGACTTTTTCAACACCGGGGACGCCATCGACAGCATCCCCCGTCAGGCTCAGGTAATCCACGATGCGCTCGGGCGGGATGCCGAATTTCTGGGTGACGCCTGCCACATCCAGCATTTCGTTGCTCATCGTATTGATGAGCGTGACGTGTGGATTGACGAGCTGGGCGAGATCCTTGTCGCCCGTCGAGATGAGGCAGTCGATGCCTTGCGCCGTGGCCTGGGCGGCGAGCGTGCCGATGACGTCATCGGCTTCGACACCTTCCACCATCAATAGCGGCCAGCCGCTGGCGCGAATGCACGCGTGAAGTGGCTCGATCTGTCGCACCAGCTCTTCGGGCATGGGCGGGCGATGAGCCTTATATTGCGGATACCAGTCTTCCCGAAAAGTTTTGCCCTTGGCGTCGAAGATCACAGCACGGTAGAGTGTTTCCTCCTCGATTTCCGGGTGGTTTGCCTTGTAGTCGGCCAGCAGGCGGCGTAGCATGCTGACGACGCCATAGACTGCACCCGTGGGTTCGCCTGCCTTGTTGCGCAGCTCCGGCATGGCATGGAAAGCCCGGTAAAGATAGGATGATCCATCGACAAGAAGAAGAGCGGCCATGGCGGAAGAACCGGAAAGAAAGAAATGAATACGGAAAAACCTGGCTCCCCGGCAAGGAGCGGGGCAAGGGCAACACCGGAATGAATGCCACGAGGAAAATCAGGGAGAACATGTCATGAGTATCTGGGAGAAAACCCCCAAACCGTTTCCACCCACACGCGATGGTGAAAGCTGGGTTCCGCACAAGCCTTCGGCCTCGGCAGCGGCAGCACCTTATGCCTCCCGCGAGGCCTGGCGGCTGTTTGGCATTATGTCAGAATTCGTTGAGGCGACTGACCGCCTGAGCAGCATCCGGCCTGCGGTCACCATCTTCGGCTCGGCGCGCACACCACCGGATTCAGCTTATTACATCCTCACCGAAAAAATAGCCAGACAACTTTCCGATGCCGGCTTCAGCGTCATCTCCGGCGGCGGGCCAGGCATCATGGAAGCGGCCAACAAGGGGGCCTTCGCCGGTTCGAGCCCCAGCGTCGGCTTGAATATCCAGCTTCCAATGGAACAGTCGGCCAATCCCTATCAGGATATTTCCCAGACCTTCCGCCACTTCTTCACACGCAAATACATGTTCGTGCGTCATGCCGCCGCCTATGTGGTCGCGCCGGGTGGCTTCGGAACGCTCGATGAATTGCTCGAAGCACTCACGCTGATCCAGACGAACAAGACACCGCGCATCCCCTTGATTCTAGTGGGCAGTGCGTTCTGGGCGGGGCTGATTGACTGGTTCCGGGATCGGCTCGTGGGAGAAGGAATGATCAGCCCGGAAGACATGGATTTACTGCAGCTGATCGATGAGCCTTCCGAAGTCGTGGCCGCCATTTTCAAGCACTATGAGCGTCGCGGTTTTGAACGGTTGCCTGCCGAGCACGAGCTGCTGCTCAACCTTTGATAAAATCCGCGCCCCATTCCGGGACATTGCAAGGACATTGCCATGCGCCGTTTTTTCCTGATTCTCGCCACCTCCCTGGCCTTGCCCGTTGCGGCGCAACAAGCTCCGGCTGATCTGCAACCCTTGCCCGAGCCCCCTCCTCCCCCGCCGGGGGTGGTCGATTCTTCGCTCGAACCGCAGGTGGTCATCACGAAACGGGGTGAAGATCGCGTCGAGGAATACCGCCTGAACGGCAAGCTCTACATGCTCAAGGTCACCCCACCCAATGGCATCAGCTATTACCTCATCGACGAAAAAGGCGACGGCAAGATGACGCGGCAAGAATCCCTCGACAGCGGCTTGCGCGTGCCCATGTGGGTCATCGGCACGTTCTGACGTTCTGAACCTTTGAATCTCTAAACCTTTGCGCTTTTGAACGTTTCGTTTTCATCCTCTCGCACGTCGCATGCAGGCTAACCGTCTTCCGTACCGTCACGGCATCAACTGGCTGATCAACGGATTTTTCCTTTACACCCGGAATCCCGCCCTGCTGAGCATGCTCACCTTTGCCAATCTGCTGCTCGCGCTGCTTTGCACTCTGCTGCAGCCGATTGGCCCCGTCCTGCTGGTTCTGGCCTCCCCGCTCATCGTTGCCTTGATCGCCAATGCCTGCGTGGCCGTGGCGCAAAACAGCCCCACCCAGATCCGGCGCGACATGCTGACACGCGGGCTACGGGAAAATCTGCGTATTCTGCTGCGGCTGGGCATGGTGCAGATCGCTTACCTGATGCTTGCCGGCCTAGTGATTGACCTTCTCCTGCCGAACATCGATCCGGAGGTGCTAGAGGCCATGAAAGGGGGGCAGAAAAACTCGCTGGATGCCACAACGATGGGCCTGCTTTTTCTGAACTTCACTCTCGTTGGCATGGTCACCCTGCCCGCCTTCTGGTTTGCCCCGCTTCTGACGGCTTGGCATGGCCTTGCGCCGCTCAAGTCGGTCTTTTTCAGCCTCGTGGCCGTCTGGCGAAACTGGCGGGCCTTTCTGGTTTATGTTTTGACGGTGACCACGTTCACCCTCCTGATCCCGGCTCTTTTCATGGCCTTGGTCGGTATGCTGAGTGGCCAAGCACTTGGCTTTGTGACCACCTTGGTACAAATGCTCATCATCATGACAGCCGCGCCTGTTCTGGCCACAGGGGCTTATTGCAGCTACCGCGAAATTTTCGTCGAGACCGTGCAGGAAAACCCGACATGAGTCGCCCGGCTCCACTGGGTATACTGGGGGGCACGTTCGACCCAGTGCATTGGGGGCATCTGCGCTTGGCGGAAGAAGCACGGGAACAGCTAGGCTTGTCCGCCGTGCGCTGGATTCCCTCGGGGCAACCTGCCCACCGCCCCCCCCCCCAGGCCAGCGCGGCACACCGGCTCGAAATGGTGCGGCTGGCCATTACCGACCACCCCGCTTTTGAGCTGGACGACGCAGAAGTTCGCGCCACATCTCCCAGTTATACCGTCCCCACCTTACTGCGCCTGCGTGAAACCTTAGGTTTGGAACGCCCGCTGGTGCTGCTCTTGGGGGCCGATGCTTTCCTGGGACTGACAAGCTGGCATTGCTGGCAAGACCTGTTCGACCTGGCCCATCTCGCCGTCGCCACCCGTCCCGGCAGC
Organism: uncultured Sterolibacterium sp.; assembly: GCA_964500605.1. GTDB lineage: Bacteria > Pseudomonadota > Gammaproteobacteria > Burkholderiales > Rhodocyclaceae > Sterolibacterium. The sequence continues at coordinate 12,808 of CAZCOS010000045.1, read as the reverse complement.
GTGCTGGATGAAACCACCATGCCCACTGCACTGGCCCAAGCCTATGCCACGCGTCATTGCGATCGGGCTTCCCAAATCCGCCAAGCACCAGCGGGGTTGATCCTGCCATTTTCCATCACCTCGCTCGACATCTCGGCCACGCGGCTGCGCACGGATTTCGCCACAGGCCGCAGCCCCCGCTATTTGCTACCTGATCCGGTTCTTGGCTATATTTTTCGCCATGGCCTCTATTCTTCTTCTCTTTCTCCCTCCTCGTAAATGGACATCCGAAAACTGCAAAAAATCGCTGTGACCGCCCTGGAAGACATCAAGGGCCGTGATATCGAAGTCATCAACACCCGTAAGCTCAGCGCGCTTTTTGAGCGCATCATCATCGCCAGTGCCGATTCGACCCGGCAGGTCAAGGCCCTGGCCCGCAATGTTCACGACAAGGTCAAGGAAGCGGGTGGCGAGATCGTCGGCATGGAAGGTGAAGAAGTGGGAGAGTGGGTGCTGATCGACTTGGGTCGCATCGTCGTGCATGTCATGCAGCCCGCAGTGCGCAGCCACTACAACCTCGAAGAGCTCTGGCAGACAAGCTCCAGACGAACCCAGGCCCGTTTGAGCCCGGCGAAAGGAGCCGGTCTGAATGAGGCGAATGAAGAAGACGAAGACGAGAACGTGGATGACGAGGGCGACCGGGGCGATCACGAAGCGACGACTTAAACGTGAAGCTATTGTTGCTGGCGGTCGGCACGCGTATGCCGGGCTGGGTGGATGAGGCCTATGCCGATTTTGCAAAGCGTATGCCGCGTGAGCTGCCGCTGGAGCTCGTCGAAATCAAGGCCGAACCGCGCAGCGTGGGCAAACCTGCCGCCGTACTCATGGCCGCCGAAGCGCAGCGGCTTCGCGCAGCCCTGCCGCCCCGCTGTCGTCGTGTGATTCTCGATGAGCGCGGCGCAGACCTGACGACACGCGCGTTAGCGCAGCGCATCGAAAATTGGCAAGCGGGCGGTGAGGATGTGGCCATCCTCATCGGCGGGCCAGACGGACTCGACCCGGCTCTGAAGCAGGAAGCCCACGAAACCTTGCGCCTGTCCAGTTTGACCCTGCCGCACGCCCTCGTTCGAGTCCTGCTGGCCGAAGCCCTCTACCGCGCCACGAGCTTGCTCAAAGGGCATCCTTATCACCGGGAATGATGCGGAATTCGTGAGCCTGCGGGTGAGATAATGTCGGCATGACTCCCATCGAACCTCGTATTCATCTCGCTTCACGCAGCCCGCGGCGGCGCGAGTTGTTACACCAGATCGGCATTCGCTTTGAACTGCTGATGTTTCGGGCTTCACCGCGTGAAGATGAGGCCGTGAATGAAGATGCCCGGCCCGGCGAAGCCGCCGAAGATTATGTAGTGCGTCTTGCACGAGCCAAAGCCGAACATGGACTGCTTTTGCAAGGCCTGCGCCGTGTTTCCACGCATCTTGTTCTAGCGGCAGATACGACGCTTGACCTCGATGATGAGATCATCGGTAAGCCGCGTGATGAGCAGGATGCAGCCGAAATCCTCGCCCGTCTTTCCGGACGAACGCACCGCGTTCTCACCGCAGTTGCACTGGCCTCGGGAAGCCGTATCGAGCACGCTTTAAGCGTCAGCACCGTTCGTTTTCGCGCCCTGGATACGACTGAAATTCGACGCTATGTGCAAACGGGCGAGCCGATGGACAAGGCGGGAGCCTACGCACTTCAGGGGCGGGCTGCGATATTCGTGCAGGAAATTCAAGGCTCACACAGCGGCATCATCGGCCTACCCTTGTGCGAAACCGCCTTGTTGCTGCGCCAGTTCGGCTACCCGCTTTGACGGTGCAAGTTTTCTCTTTTTCCGGATATCGTCATGGCCACCAACGAAGAATTTCTCATCAATTTCACCCCGCAGGAAACACGGGTTGCACTGATGCAACAGGGCGTGGTGCAGGAACTGCACATCGAACGCAGTGCGAATCTGGGCATCGTTGGCAATGTGTATCTGGGACGCGTCGTTCGCGTCTTGCCAGGAATGCAGTCCGCTTTCATCGACATCGGCCTGGAACGCACGGCCTTCCTGCATGTGGCCGACATCTGGCAGTCCCGCACTGGCAATGGCAATAATGGTGGCAATGGTGGCAGCGCATCGTCTCCAAAATTGATCGAAAGCCTTCTGGTCGAGGGCCAAAGTCTCATGGTGCAAGTCCTCAAGGACCCCATCGGGACGAAGGGGGCGCGTCTGACCACACAGATGTCCATTGCAGGTCGCCTGCTGGTCTATCTGGCTCAGGATCAGCACATCGGTATTTCACAGCGCATCGAGGATGAAGCCGAACGCGAGCAGTTGCGGGCCCGTATTCAGAGCCTCCTGCCGGAGGGCGAGCCCGGGGGCTTCATCGCCCGCACCATGGCCGTAACCGCCAGCGACGAGGAGCTTTCCGCCGATATTGCCTATCTACGACGCCTCTGGGCAGAGATCGGCAATCGCGCCAGAAATGCCCAGGCCCCATCCATGCTGCACCATGATCTTCGGTTGGAGCAGCGTGTTTTGCGCGATCTGGTGACTGCAGAAACCACCCGGGTGGTCATCGACTCGCGGGAGAATTTCCAGAAACTCTCGGCCTTCGCACAAGAATACATGCCACAGGTGGCCGGCTTGCTGGAACATTACACCGGAGCACGCCCTCTATTCGAATTGCGCGGAGTTGAGGATGAAATCGAAAAGGCACTCGCACGGCGGGTGGACCTGAAAAGCGGAGGCTACCTGATCTTCGATCAAACCGAGGCCATGACGACCATCGACGTCAATACCGGTGGCTTTGTGGGCTCACGCAATTTCGACGACACGATTTTCAAGACGAATCTGGAAGCCGCACAAACGATTGCCCGTCAGCTTCGACTGCGAAATCTGGGCGGCATCATCATCGCTGATTTCATCGATATGGACAGCTCCTTGCATCAGGCGGCCGTACTGGCGGAACTGGGCAAGGAGCTGGCCCACGACCGAACCCGTGTGGCGGTCAATGATTTCACCAGTCTGGGCCTGGTGGAAATGACCCGCAAGCGGACGCGCGAATCGCTCGCGCATGTACTTTGTGAGCCTTGCCCGACATGCAATGGACGAGGCGAGATCAAAACAGCACGCACTGTTTGTTATGAGCTGTTGCGCGAACTGCTGCGCGAGGCCCGGCAGTTCGATGCGGCTGAATACCGCGTGCTGGCCTCGCCAGCAGTGATCGATCTTTTTCTGGATGAGGAATCCCAGGCCTTGGCCATGCTTTCCGACTTCATCGGCAAGCCCATCTCCCTCAAGCCGGAAGCGGGGTATACTCAAGAGCAGTACGACATCGTCTTGATGTAAGAAAACCCTGATGCTGATATATTCCGTTCGCCCTGATCCCAAACGGGTTTAATTTAATCAGCGGTTCCATAAAAATGGATATTTCGTGAGGCTGTTTCGATGAGTCTATCTACTGGTAAAAGGAATCTTCTTCTGGCCGCCCTGATGGCAGCCTGTTTTTCTCTGCCGACCTGGGCGGAAGGAGAGGGTTTCGATATCAAGGGATTTTCCGTGGAAGGCAACACGCTGCTCCCTGCCCAGCAAGTCACTGAACAGGTCGCCCCTTATCTGGGGAAGAACCGAAACTATGGCGACATTCAGCGCGCGCTTGAGGCACTTGAGAATGCCTATCGCGCTGCGGGCTTCAACACCGTCAATGTGCATGTCCCCGAACAGGAGCTGACAGAAGGGGTCATCCGCCTGCAAGTAAAGGAAAGCGTGATCGGCAAGGTGCGGGTCAGCGGTAATCGGCACTTTGGCGAAGCCAATATCCGGGCCAGCCTGCCTGCACTCAAGGAAGGCGCGGCACCCAATGCCCGCAGGCTTTCCGAAAATATCCAGCTGGCCAACGATAACCCGGCCAAAAAAGTGGCCGTTACCCTCGGGATGGAAGGCGATCAGGTCAATGTCGGCGTGGCCGTCAGTGAAGAAAATCCACGGCAAATTGTCGCCAGTCTCAACAATACCGGAACCCAGGCCACAGGCCAGTGGCGCATGAGCCTGGCTTTCCAGCACGCCAACCTGTTCGACAGCGACCAGAGCCTCACGCTCGCCTACACCGGATCGCCCGATGCTCCCAGCGGGGTGAAGGTGGATATCTACAGTCTCGCCTACCGCCTGCCGCTGTACGGATTGGGCGATAGCATCGACTTCCTGTACGGGAACTCCAACGTCAACACGCCTTCCGTTCAGGCCACCGGCTTTGGTCTGGCTGGCAAGGGGGAAGTCACCGCCTTGCGTTACAACCACTATTTCCCCCGTTCGGGCGAGTTTTCCTCGAAACTCACGTTGGGCCTGGAACACAAATACTTCAATACCCGTTGCAGCATCAATGGCGTGCCTCAATCCATCGCCCCCCCGCTACCCGCACTGGCCGCCTGCACCCCCTACACGACCCGCCCCCTGAGCCTGAGCTATTCCGGGCAGTGGCAGGGGGTTTCGGCTTCGGCGGACTACAACGTCGGCCTGGCGACCAACCTTCCGACGGGAAGCCGCTATCTGTTCAACAGTGGTTTCGATCACTACAGCACCATCGCGGGCCGCCCGGTTCAGGACCATTTCACCATCCTCCGAGTCGGCGGCAGCTATACCACGCTCCTTCCGGCAGACTGGCAGGGGCGTGCAGTCTTCTCCGGGCAATACACCCCGAAAGGACTGGTGTCGGGTGAGCAATTCGGCCTGGCGGGCAGCACGGCGGTGCGCGGATTTGGTGAACGGGCGGTCTCTGCCGATGTCGGTCATCTTCTGAATCTGGAAATCTACACACCAGATGTGGCCACTCGCCTTGGTCTTCCGGGAAATCTGCGCGGACTAGCCTTCTACGATCTGGCGCGTGGCCAGAACCGGGGCGTAGTGGCTCCCACGGCCCCCACGGCTTCCCGTCTGGGCATTGCTTCCGGCGGCCTGGGCTTGCGCTATAACTACCAAAAAAACATCAGTGTTCAGGCCGATGTGGCCAACGTGCTCAAAGCCGGGCCGGTCGGGACGGAAAGCCGTGGCGACTGGTTCGGCCATATGAATCTGAGCGTCGGTTTCTGACGCGAAAAGTCCAAGGAGTCCCATCATGACGGCCTTTACGATGCCCCCCTCTGCGCCCTTTCCTTCCGTCAGGAAAACGTCCTGTCTGCTGGCCGCGGCCCTGGCCGCCTGTTTCGCCGCGCCTGTCCTCGCCCTGCCCACCGGCGCGCAGGTCGTAGCCGGTACGGCCACCCTCAGCCAGAACGGAGCCGCCCTGACCATCCAAAACAGTGCCAGTGCCATTCTCGACTGGCAGCGGTTCGGCATCGCCGCAGGCGAATCCGTGCGCTTCATCCAGCCTTCCGCCAGCAGCAGCGTATTGAACCGCGTACTGGGCAACGACCCCAGCCAGCTGCTCGGACAGCTCAGCTCCAATGGCCGCGTCTGGCTCGTGAACCCGGCGGGTATCCTCGTCGGCCCCGGGGCGAAGATCGACACCGCTGGTTTCGTTGCCTCGACCCTGAATGTCCGCAATGAAGACTTCCTCGCCGGGCGGCTCACCTTCCAGAACACCCAGGGGGCGGGCAGCCTCGTCAATCGCGGGGCCATCACCACGCCTGCGGGCGGCAGCGTCTATCTCGTGGCCTCGGAGGTGACAAACGAAGGCATTATCACTACGCCTGCGGGCGAAACCTTGCTGGCCGCCGGGCAGAAAGTCGAGCTCATCGACACCGCCACCCCCGGCGTGAAGGTCGAAATCACCGGCGAGGCTGGCAAGGTGACCAATCTCGGGCAGATCGCCACTGATGCCGGGCGCATCGGCATGGTCGGCGCGCTGGTGAAAAACAGCGGAAAGCTGGACGCCAGCAGCGTGGTGCGTGAAGGCGGCCGCATCTTCCTGAAAGCCCGGCAGGAAACCTTCGTCGAAGGCGATGGCCAGCTCGCGGCAACGGGAAAAACCGGCGGTACCATCGACGTGCAGGGTCATCATGTCGCCGTGGCGGATCGGGCGCAGATCGACGCCTCCGGCGAAGCAGGCGGCGGCTTGGTGCGGATCGGCGGCGACTATCGCGGCGGCAATCCGGAAATTCAAAACGCCGCCGCCACCTGGTTCGGCCCGCAGGCGAGCATCCGCGCCGATGCGAAAACAGAAGGACAAGGCGGCCGCGTCATCCTCTGGGGCGACGACGCCACCCGCGCCCACGGCCACATTTCCGCGCAGGGCGCAGCGGGCGGCAAGGGCGGCTTTGTCGAAACCTCGGGACATTTTCTGGATACGGCAGGCATCGACCTGAAAGTGGGCGCAGGCGGGGAGTGGTTGCTGGATCCTTACGACATCACGATCATCGGGAGCACAGACTACAACATCACCGGCTCCCCGAATTTCACCGCGACGGGCAATTCCGCGACCTTGAATACGGCGACGGTTAACAGTCTGCTGAATGCAGGCACGAGCGTAAGTGTCGACACGACCGGCGGTGGCGGGCAGCCCGGCAATATCGACATCAACACGACCACGATCAGCAAAACGGCGGGAGGGGATGCCACCCTGACCCTGAAGGCGCATAACGATATTTCCTTTTCGCAAGGCAATATCTCCTCAAGTGCTGGAAAGCTGAACGTCGTCCTGATGGCCGATCAGTTTGGCTCGGGTACAACGGGTGTCGTGTCGAAGGATTCGACTTCTTCCGTTTCCACCAACGGCGGTAACCTGACCGCTTCCGGCAAGCGCATCGACTGGGATAACACGGCGACGACCGATACCGGGGCTGGAAATGTCTGGTTCAAGCCCTCTGTTTCGGCAACGCCCATCGGGATTGTCTCGTCAAAAACCACCGGCTTTGAGCTGACCCCGACCGAGCTGGGGGGGATCACGACCACCGGCGTATTACGCATCGGCGACACGAATGCGGGGAATTTGATCGTCGATGACAACCCCAATGCCAGCAATGCCGCGGTGTTGTCGCTCGAATCCGGAGGCACGGTGACACAAACTGCCTCCATTACTGCCAGCAAGCTGGCGGTGGTAGCCTGGGGCGATGTCACGTTGAATGACACCAACAATATGGTGAGCAATGTGGCTGCACAGGTGGGGAACGCCAGCAACCTGAACCGGAATTTCACTTTTGTTAATTACAGCACGCTGAACGTCGGCAGCAATATCAACGGCATCAGCGGCATCAGCATCCAGACCAGCGGAGTGTATAACTCGGGTGCGCCAGATGGCGTGATCGCATTGAAAACCACTAGCTCGCCCATCACCCAATCAGCAGGCGCATTACTGGCCGGCAAGGCGGTGTATGCAGAAGGAATGCAGGTAACGCTGACCGAAGCCAATCCCACGGGAGTGATTGCCGGCAAGGCGACGGGAGCCGCGGCACTGGATGCTTTCAAGTACAAAAGCAGTAACGGGATACAACTCAGCGAGGTCAATGGGTTCAAGGGGGTTCAGACCAACAGCACCATCGTGACGTCCGGTTATGGGGTGGAACTGGAAGGCAGCGGTATCGGCCAGGACAGCCTGGCCAAGGTGGTGACCGGGACAGGTACCGGCCTGAAGGTCACGACGAGCGGTGCGGTAACCCTGAACGAGGGCACCAATGCGTTCAGCAAATTCCAGACTGCGGGTACTCCGGCTTCTGTCAATGTCAGCAACAGCGCTGCCTTGGTATTGGCGGGAGCCAGCACGAACAATGGTGCCATCACGGTGGATAACGGCGCCAGCAATATCACCGTGGATGGCAGCATCAACTCGGGAACCGGTGACATCCAGATGACTGCCTCGACGATCATGTTGGGTGGAACAGGTGCCGCCAATGTGTCGGGCAAAAACGTCAAGCTGGAGGCAACGACCTCGATTTCTTCGATCGCCGCTGCGGGAAACAGCGTGACCAGTACGGCGGATCTGACACTCAAGACGGACACCCTGAGTTTCGTGACTCCCAAACCAACGTTGACAGCCCCCCGTCTGATATTCCGTACCTCGACAGATGATCGCCCCATCACGGTGGGGACTACCTGCAATGCCGCCGTGACACCTTATTGCCTGGTGGTCAATCCGGCCAGCATGACGCTCAATGTCACCAATCTTGTTATCGGTAACTCGAATGTTGCGGATACGGATACGACCAGTGATATTTACGTCGATGCCGCGCTCAGCAACCCTTCCAACAAAGTCACGCTGCTCAGTAATGCCAAGGTCATTCAGGCGGCGGGCATCACGGCGGGCACCCTGGCGGTCAAATCCAATGGGACAACCGATCTGAATGTCGCCGGGAATGCCTTCACCAGTGTGGCCGTCGACAACAGTGCCGGAAGCGTCAACATCAAAAACAGCCAGAACACGACGGTGACCACGGTCAGCGGCAGCGCGCCGGTGCCGACCATCGCCGGGCTGAATGCTGCCGGTGGGGCGGTGGTGCTGGATGTGACTGGCAACATTACCCTGAATGCCCCGGCGACTTCTTCGCTTTCTGGCCCGAATACCGCCATCACACTGGCGGCGACGGGCGGCTTTACCAAGTCTGGTGCCGGAGCCATGACCCTCACGGGCACGGGCGGCCCGCGCTGGCTAGTGTATGCCTCCAGCCCGACGGCGGTCAGTAAGGGCGGTTTGACCTCCGGCTTCCGTGAATACAACAAGGCTTACCCGACTGCGCCCACCAATACCACCGGCAACGGCTTCATCTACGCTTCGACGCCGGGTGTGCTGCAAGTCGATACCCTCCTTTCCTCCGGCACAGCCAGCCACACCTACGGCAACAACCCGACGGCGGTTTTCGGCTACGGCTTTGCCAACAGCAGCATCGCCGACAACGAAGATATCGCGGCCATCACTGGCCCGGCCGTATTCTCGCCTGTCATGTCCAGCTCAAGCTCGGCGGGTAGCTATACCATCAACTACGCCAGTGGTTTGAGCAGTAGCGCGGGTTACACCTTCACCCCCGGCACAGGGCTGGGTTATACCGTCAATCCCGCGCCGCTGACGGTCGTTACCGCAGCTCTGACCGGGGCGAGCAGCAAGGTGTATGACGGTACGACCACAGCGACGCTCACGCCTTCCAACTTCCTGCTGAGCGGCTTCGTGACCGGCGAGGGCGCGAATGTGACCCAGACGGCGGGGACCTACGCCAGCAAGAATGTGGGAAACAACATTCTGGTGAGCACCAGTCTGTCCAGCGGCGACTTCACCCCGACGGGCTCGACCAATCTGGCGAACTACACCTTGCCGACGACGGCCAGTGGCAACATTGGCAGCATCACGCCGCTGGCCCTGCATGTCAGCGGCGTGACCGCCAGCAACAAGGTTTATGACGCCACGACTGCCGCTACGCTCAATGTCGGCTCGGCCACCCTGGGCGGCATGATCAGCGGCGATGTCGTCACGCTCGCGGGCCACCTGGGCAGCTTCGCCGACAAAAATGTGGGTCAGGCCAAACCCGTCACGGCCACAGGGCTCAGCCTGGCCGGGACGGATGCGGCCAATTACACCCTGACGCTTCCCACAGGGCTGACCGCTGACATCACCCCGGCCAGCATTGCCGCAGTGACGGGCATCACCGCGCAAAACAAGGGGTATGACGGAACGACCACGGCCACGCTCGATACCGCATCCGCCAGCTACACCGGCAAAATCTCCGGCGACGTGCTGACGGTGGCCGCAGCGCAAGGCCAGTTCGCCGACAAGGCCGCAGGAAACCGGAAGCCGGTGTCGATCAGCGGCATCCGGCTGGGCGGAGCAGATGCGGGGAATTATGTGCTGGCCGATGACACAGCGACAACGCAGGCGGACATCACCCCGGCCAGCATTGCCGCAGTAACGGGCATCACGGCGCAAAACAAGGAACATGATGGGACGACGGCCGCGAACCTGGACAGCAGTTCGGCGGGCTTTACGGGGCAATTCACTGGAGACGTTCTGACGGTGGCCAGTGCGAGTGGTCAGTTTGTTGATTCGGCCGTGGGAAGTGGCAAGACCGTCAATATCAGCGGCATCCGGTTGGGCGGAGCAGATGCGGGAAATTATGTCCTTATGAACGACACCGCGACGGCTTTGGCCGACATTACGGCAACAACTCCGCCAAATCCGAATCCGGAATCCCCCATCGTTCCCACCCCCGATGAAGTGGTTGCCCCGGTATTGCCGACGGTGGCTCAGATTGCGAACGAAACGACGACATCGATGCACTCTGCATCGGATCCCGCCTCAGGATCGGGGCTCGTTCCGCCGCCCATTGTCTTGCCACCAACCGGGTCACGCCCTGTGCCGCGTGCGCCGCAAACCATCGGTGGTGGGGTCGGGCAGTTTGGCGGAGCGCAAACCTTTGCAGCCGGGGGCGGACGGGGTGAGGCGGAAGGCGAAGAAGATTCGGCAGGCCGTGGTCCAGCCGGGTCTGGACAGGAACAACCTGCTGCCCCGGCAGGTAATACGGCAATGTGCAGCTGATTGTGGAATGGAGCGAACCATCATGAAACTTGTCATGAAGAAGGCGTGTTTGGGGAGCGGGCTGCTTGCCTTCCTTTTATTCAGTGCGTCCTCGTGGGCGGGTGTGGCCGGACAGGTCACCCATTTGTCCGGGACACTTTCTGCACGCACAGCCGAGGGTAGCTCGCGTTTGCTATCGGTGAATTCCGACGTTCAGGAGGGTGAGCTGCTGACGACCGAAAAGGGGACTTACGCACGGGTCAAGTTCGTCGATGGCGCGGAAGTAGTACTGCGGCCCGCTTCGCAGTTGCGTGTCAGTGCTTATCACTATGCAGAACATGAGCCGAAATCCGACAATATTTTGTTGAACCTCCTGAAGGGTGGTCTGCGGGCGGTGACCGGCTTGATTGGTAAGCGTAACCGCTCGGCCGTGAGCGTGAATACGCCGACAGCGACCATCGGAATTCGTGGCACGCATTTTGGCGCGCTGTTCTGCCAGCAGGATTGTGCGGACGTCCCGAACATTTCCGGACAACCATTAGCGGATGGCTTGCATGTGGATGTAGCCAGCGGGGCGATCGTGCTACGGAACAATACCGGCGAACAGCTCATCTCTGCCGGACAGTTTGGTTTTGCACCCAGCAGCGTTTTGCCGCCAGTCGTGGTTCCGCCTTCAGAAGGCGTGCAGGTGACGATGCCCCCTTCCATCAGCCAGAATGAGGCGAGTGGCGCGGGGATTGGCCAGGGAGCCGACCAGTCCTGTGTGGCACGCTGAACATTCGGTATTCGTTGTCCACATCATCCGGGCGGAACGGGTTTTTGAGGCAATACCTCCAATCCGCCCAATCTGCTCAATCTGTCCGATTCCCTTCGAGTAAAATGCGCGCTTCCCAATTCATGCGCTTATCCGGGTACGGCACGATCGGGCCGTACCCATTCGCTGTTTTCCATGCACCATCCCTTTGAACACGCCCCAGCACCTGGCCTGGCTTTTGAAGTTGCGCCGGGGATCGACTGGGTTTCGATGCCCCTGCCTTACGCACTCAATCACGTCAATCTCTGGCTGATTCGGGATGGCGGCGGCTGGGTCGCGGTCGATACGGGTCTGGCACTCGATGAAGTTCGAGCACACTGGCAAACCTTGTTACCGAAATACCCGTTGAGCCGCCTGATGGTCACGCATTGCCACCCGGATCACCTAGGGCTCGCAGCCTGGCTGGAGGAACGCACGGGGGCACGCCTGTGGATGACTCAGGGGGAGTTCGCCGTCGCCCACTTGCTGCGTGCATCCATCGATGATTACAGCTTTGCCGCAATGGTGAAGTTCTTTGCGTTACACGGACTGGATGAAGCGCGCCAGCAAAGCCTGACTACGCGAGGCAATGCCTTCCTTCGAGGTGTGCCTTCGATGCCGAAAACCTTTGTTCGCTTGGTCGATGGTGAACGTTTTACCATTGAGGAACACGAATGGCGGGTCATCACCGGCACAGGACATTCACCGGAACATGCAGCCCTGTATTGTGAAAAGCGGCATGTATTGATTTCCGGCGACATGCTCTTGCCCCGCATCACCACCAATGTCTTCGTCCTCGCGGCCACGCCGGAATCCGATGCCCTGCAGCTCTATCTTGATTCCATCGACCGATTCCTTTCCTTGCCTGCTGATACGCTGGTGCTACCCTCGCACGGTAAGCCTTTCCGGGGCCTGCACGAGCGAATCGACCAGTTACACCAGCATCACCGGCATCGCTGCAAACTGATGATCGAAGCCTGCAAGACACCCCGTTCTGCGGCCGAGCTGCTACCGGTTCTATTTGACCGGGATATTTCAGACCCGCACCAACTGCAGTTCGCCATGGGGGAGACCATTGCCCACCTGAATTATCTCGAAGCCCGACAAAAGCTGCTTCATGTCAGCGATGACGGGATTCGTCGTTATCTGGTTCCCCAGTAAGTTTTTTTCAATCCTGATGATTTACCCTTGACGAGAGTTAACCATGACCGCACCTCAAAAACCCGCCACTCCCAGCCTGCCTGATCCCAAGGAAGTCGCCAAGACCTACGGCGAAATTGCTCAGCGCGCATCCAAACTGATCCAAGATCATATCCAGCGACAGCTGAAAAAAGGCATCACTGCCCCGGCAGATGAGCTGGGTATTGCCCAGGCCTTCATGGACATGATGACAAAACTGCTCGCCAATCCTTATAAGCTCGCCCAGATCCAAACGCGTCTGGTGTGGGATTACCTCTCCCTCTGGCAGCATTCGATGCTGCGCATGGCAGGGATGGAGACCCAACCCGTGGCCACACCCGTCAAGGGCGACAACCGTTTCCGCGACAACGAATGGGAAGATCATTTCCTGTTCGAT
>CAZCOS010000044.1:16928-18993 GCA_964500605.1 uncultured Sterolibacterium sp. | reverse complement strand
GAGGCGGGCGGGAAGATCAGGGCGCGTTCGACGATGCTGGGGCGGCCTTTTTCGTCGAGGAAGGAAACAAGGGCCTCACCGACACCGAGCTCGCCGATGACGGTGGCGGCATCGAAGGCGGGGTTGGCACGGAGGGTTTCGGCGGCCACCTGAACGGCTTTCTGGTCGCGCGGGGTGAAGGCGCGCAGGGCGTGCTGGATGCGGTTACCCAGTTGCCCCAGAATTTTTTCGGGCACGTCTAGCGGGTTTTGTGTCACGAAATAAACGCCCACGCCTTTTGAGCGAATGAGACGGACGACCTGTTCGACTTTGTCGACGAGGGCTTGCGGTGCGTCGGTGAAGAGGAGGTGGGCTTCGTCGAAGAAGAAGACGAGTTTGGGTTGGTCCAGGTCGCCCGCTTCGGGCAGTTGCTCGAAGAGTTCGGCCAGCAGCCAGAGGAGGAAGGTGGCGTAAAGGGTGGGGGCGTTGATGAGTTTTTCGGCTGAAAGGATGTTGATGACGCCCCGGCCGTTGTCGTCAACTTGCATCAGGTCTTGAATGTCGAGCATGGGTTCGCCAAAGAACAGGTCGCCGCCTTGTTCTTCGAGCACCAGCAGTCCGCGTTGGATCGCGCCGATCGAGGCGGCGGCGATGTTGCCGTATTCGGTGGTGAAATTTTTCGCGTTGTCGCCGACATGCTGCACCATGGCGCGAAGATCTTTGAGGTCGAGCAGCAACAGCCCCTGGTCATCCGCAATCTTGAACACCAGTTGCAGTACGCCAGCCTGGGTTTCGTTGAGGTTGAGCAGCCGCGCCAGCAGTAGCGGACCCATGTCGGAGATCGTTGCCCGGACCGGAATGCCGTTTTCACCGAAAACGTCCCAGAAGGTGGCGGAGTTAGCAAAGGGAGTGAAGCCTTCGAGCCCCAGTTCCTGTACGCGCTTTTCCAGTTTCGGGGTCAGCGTTCCGGCGGCGGCCACACCGGCCAGATCGCCTTTGACATCGGCCATGAAGACGGGCACCCCCAGGCAGGAAAGCCGTTCGGCCAGGGATTGCAGGGTGACGGTTTTCCCCGTGCCTGTCGCGCCGGTAATCAGGCCGTGGCGGTTGGCCATCTGCGGGAGCAGTGCGGGAAAGCGGTCGGCATCGACGGCTTTGGCGAGGTAGAGCGGTTCGGTCATGGCGGAATGGAAATGGGGAGGGAGTTCGGTGATTTTAGCAATCGTCCACGGCGGTACGGGTGAGGCTGCTAAAATTTGCGGTTTGCAAGTCATTTAAAGGGTTTTCGATCATGGCAGGTCATTCCAAATGGGCCAATATCCAGCACCGCAAGGGGCGTCAGGACGCCAAGCGCGGCAAGATTTTCACCAAGCTCATCAAGGAAATCACCGTCGCGGCCAAGATGGCGGGCGGCGATGTGAATTTCAATCCGCGTCTTCGTGTGGCGGTTGATAAGGCCAAGGGTGAGAACATGCCGGCGGATAACATCAAGAACGCCATCAAGCGCGGGACGGGTGAGCTCGAAGGGGTGAATTACGAGGAGTTGCGTTACGAGGGCTACGGCATCAATGGCGCGGCGGTGATCGTCGATTGCCTGACGGACAACAAGGTGCGTACCGTGGCCGATGTGCGTCATGCTTTCAACAAGAACGGCGGTAATCTGGGGACGGATGGCTCCGTGGCCTTCATGTTCAAGCATTGTGGCCAGCTGATTTTCGCGCCGGGTACGAACGAAGATGCGCTGATGGAAGCCGCGCTGGAGGCTGGGGCGGAAGATGTGGTGACGAATGACGATGGTTCGATCGAGGTCATCACGCCACCCAATGAATTCGTGGCCGTCAGGGAAGCCCTGGAAAAGGCGGGCTTCGCCACGGAACTGGGCGAAGTGACGATGAAAGCGGCGACGGAAAACGTGTTTACGGGCGAGGACGCGCTCAAGATGCAGAAACTGCTCGACGCGCTGGATGCACTCGACGACGTGCAGGAGGTTTATACCAACGCGGTCATCGAGGAATGATGCGCCGGGCCTTGTGGTGAGCCTGCGTATTCTCGGCATCGACCCCGGCCTGCGGGCGACGGGGTTTGG
>CAZCOS010000044.1:15483-16828 GCA_964500605.1 uncultured Sterolibacterium sp. | reverse complement strand
CTGCCCGTGGCGGAATACACGGCCTTGCAGATCAAGCAGGCCGTGGTTGGCCACGGCAAGGCGGCGAAGGAGCAGGTGGGACACATGGTGCAAAGGCTGCTGGCACTCGATGGCGAGCCCGGCAAGGATGCCGCCGATGCGCTGGCCTGTGCGATTTGCCATGCCCACGGCGGACAGGGGCTGGGCGCGCTGGCGACGGCGGGGCGGCGGGTGCGTGGCGGGCGGCTGATGTGAAATCCGAAGCACTCTCCTCTTCACCGCGTCTCTCTTTGTATTTTCAGGCGACGCGCCCGGCCTTTCTTTCCGCCACGCTGGTGGCAGTCCTGCTCGGGTTGGCCGGTGCCCGGGCGCAGGGTGTGGCGTTTGCCCCCCTTCCGGCCCTGCTGACCCTGCTGTTCGCGCTGGTGGCCCATGCCGGGGCCAATGTGCTCAACGATTATTACGACGCGCTCAACGGAACGGATGCGGCCAATGTCGATCGCGTCTTTCCCTTCACGGGCGGAAGCCGTTTCATTCAGGACGGCTTGTTGAGTCCTCGCCAGACGTTCTTCTTTGGCCTGGCCCTGCTGGTTTCGGTGATCCCGGCCGGGCTCTGGCTGGTGTCCCGGTCGACGACGGGTTTGTTGCTGACCGGCGTGCTGGGGCTACTCATCACCTGGGCTTATTCCGCACCGCCTTTGAAGCTGGCCAGCCGGGGGCTGGGGGAATTCGCCGTTGCATCGGGCTGGCTGCTGGTCATCGTCGGCACGGATCAAGTGCAGCGCGGCAGCCTGAGCTTCATGCCGCTGGCTTGCGGGCTTTCCTACGCGCTGCTGCTGGCCAATCTGCTCTACATCAATCAATTTCCGGATCGACGCGCCGACGCGCTGGCCGGGAAACGCACACTGGTCGTCCGCCTGGGCGCGCGGCGGGCGCGTTGGGGTTATCTTCTGCTGGCTGTGGCCGCCCATGCCTGGCTGTTGCTGGGCATCGTGCTTGGCTGGTTGCCCCAGGCCGCGCTCGTTGCCATGTTTGCCGCACCGCTGCTGCTCCATGCCGCGCAGGGCTTGTGGCAACACGCCGAAGAACCCGCCCGGCTCGCGCCAGCGATCAAGCTGACGATTCTCGGCCTGCTGCTGCATGGCTTGTTGCTGGCGGGGGCACTGCTTGTGCAGGGTAGCGCGTCCTGATGGACGCTCCCGCAAAACGCCGAACCCTTCGTTGGCGGGGTTACGATGACACCCAGGCCGGAGCTTATTTCGTGACGATCTGCACGGTGAACCGGGCTTGCCTGTTTGGGGAAGTGATCGAAGGAAAAATGCGGCCAAACGAAACCGGAAAAATCGTGGCGGAACAATGGCGGAAC
>CAZCOS010000044.1:0-15383 GCA_964500605.1 uncultured Sterolibacterium sp. | reverse complement strand
ACCGGAAAAATCGTGGCGGAACAATGGCGGAACATGCCGCAGCGGTTTCCCCGGCAGTTTGTCGTTATGTCAAATCATGTTCATTTGGTGTTTTTTATCGTGGATGTTCCTCCTTCAACAGACCGGGCAGCCGCAAGGGCTGCCCCTACGGTGGGGGAGATTGTGGGTGCGTACAAATCCTTGTGTGTTCATCACCGCCTGGCCTGGGTTCGACAACACGATCCCGGTCGCGTTTTGGGGGCTCTTTGGCAGCGGAATTATTTTGAGCACGTCATTCGTGACGAGGACGCGCTGGCCGATATTCGCGAATATGTTTTTAACAATCCGCAGCAATGGGCACTGGATCGGGAGAATCCGGCGAATGCCGGAAATGGATAAGGAGAAAGCGCATGATCGGTCGTTTGACGGGTGTTCTGGCGGCGAAGAATCCACCGCAGATTTTGCTGGATGTGCAAGGGGTGGGGTATGACCTCGATGTGCCGATGAGCACCTTCTTCAACCTGCCGGCGGCAGGTGAAAAGGTGAGCTTGCAGACGCATCTGATCGTGCGGGAGGATGGGCATTATCTCTATGGATTCCTGACCGAGGAGGAGCGGGTGGCCTTCCGGCAATTGCTGAAAATTACCGGTGTCGGGGCGCGTATTGCACTGGCCGTGCTTTCGGGGCTTTCGGTGCGGGAACTGGCGCAGGCCGTGGCGCGACAGGAAGCGGGCCGTCTGGTGAAAATCCCGGGGATCGGCAAGAAAACGGCGGAACGCCTGCTGCTGGAATTGCGTGACCGTCTGCCCAAGGCCATGAGCACGGAAAGTGCGGCGAGCCTGGCTGCCCCTAGCGCGACGGATGACATCCTCAATGCGCTGATGGCTCTGGGCTACAGCGAAAAGGAGGTCTTGCCCGCACTGAAGAGTTTGCCGGAGGGCGTGGCGGTGTCCGAGGGAATACGGCAGGCTTTGAAGCTTTTATCCAAGGTTTGAGGCGGGGCATCTCGGGTAAACTTTCGCGCTTATGGCCATCGAAACCGATTCTCTCAGCGGCAGCTCAGCCGCCAGCCGGCTGATTTCCGCCGAGCCGGAATCCTCGCAGGAGGATGCGCTGGAGCGCGCCTTGCGGCCGAAGATGCTGGAGGATTACGTCGGCCAGCAGAAAATCCGTGACCAGCTGGAAATCTTCATTCATGCGGCCCGGCAGCGGAAGGAATCGCTCGATCATGTCCTGCTGTTCGGCCCGCCGGGCCTGGGCAAGACGACGCTGGCGCATATCGTCGCGCATGAAATGGGGGTGAATCTGCGCCAGACTTCCGGGCCGGTGCTGGAGCGGGCGGGTGATCTGGCGGCGATCCTGACCAATCTCGAACCGCATGATGTGCTGTTCATCGACGAGATCCATCGCCTCTCGCCGGTGGTCGAGGAAATTCTCTACCCGGCACTGGAAGATTTTCAGATCGACATCATGATCGGTGAAGGCCCTTCGGCCCGTTCGGTGAAGCTCGATCTGCCGCCTTTCACGCTGGTGGGGGCGACGACACGCGCCGGGATGCTGACCAACCCCCTGCGTGACCGTTTTGGCATTGTGGCGCGGCTGGAGTTTTATACGCCGGAGGAACTCGCCCGGATCGTGACCCGCTCGGCGGGTCTGCTGAAGGTGCAGATCGTGCCGGATGGTGCCATGGAAATCGCGAAGCGTTCGCGGGGGACGCCGCGCATCGCGAATCGTCTGCTACGGCGGGTGCGCGATTACGCCGAGGTCAAGGCCGATGGCCGCATCACGCGGGACGTGGCCGATGCCGCGCTCATCATGCTGGATGTTGACCCGCTGGGGCTGGATCTGATGGACCGCAAGCTGCTGGGCGCGATGCTGGAGAAGTTTTCCGGTGGGCCCGTGGGGGTGGATAACCTTGCTGCGGCCATCGGCGAGGCACGCGATACCATCGAGGATGTGCTGGAGCCTTATCTCATCCAGCAAGGCTATCTGCAGCGCACGCCGCGCGGCCGCATGGCCACACCGGCCATCTGGCGGCACTTTGGCCTGGCACAACCGGGAGGGGTCGGGGTCGGGGCCGGGGTGTATCCGCGCTCGCCGGAACTTTGGGATGATCCGGCAAGCTGAACCTGGAATGAAAATCATGGAATCACGGAACTTCGTTTATCCGCTGCGTATCTACTACGAGGATACTGACGCCGCCGGCATGGTCTATTACGCCAATTATCTGAAATTCATGGAGCGCGCCCGCACGGAGTGGCTGCGTTCACTGGGCTTCGAACAATCACGCATGGTGGAAACGCATGGCGTGGCGTTTGTGGCGCGTTCGGCGGCGGTGGAGTATCTCAGGCCCGCGCGGCTCGATGATGCGCTGGAGGTGGTCAATACCCTTGAATCGCTGGGGCGTGCTCAGGTCGTGTTCGACCAGCGGGTGCGGCGTGGCGAGGAAACCCTGGCGACAGGCCGGATGCGGATTGCCTGTATCGACCCGGGCTGCGGTCGCCCGGTGGCCCTGCCCGCATCGCTGTATGCGCTGTTTGCAGGTCTATTGCCTGAATGAGCTCGAATTAAAACGGATATACGGAAAGAAACTCATGAACGTGACTCAGGATCTGTCCATTCTCGAACTGATCGTCAATGCCAGTCTGGTGGTCAAGCTGATACTGCTCTTGCTCGCTGGCGTTTCCGTGATGTCGTGGTACTGGATTTTCCGGAAATGGTTTGCCCTGCGGGATGCGCGGGCACGCACAGATACTTTCGAACGCGAATTCTGGAGTGGAGGGGACCTCAATACCCTGTATCAGGCGGCGGTCCATGCGCGGCACGAAAGCGGCGCGCTGGAACATATCTTCGAGGCGGGCTATCGGGAATTCACGAAGCTGCGCAGCCAGAAAACGGCCGATCCTTCCATGGTCGTCGATGGGGCTCGCCGTGCCATGCGGGCGACTTACCAGCGTGAAATCGACGCGCTCGATGCTCATCTTTCATTTCTGGCTTCGGTCGGTTCCGTCTCGCCCTATGTGGGCCTGTTTGGCACGGTCTGGGGCATCATGCACTCCTTCCGGGGGCTGGGGCAGATGAGCTCGGCCACCTTGTCTACCGTCGCGCCGGGGATTGCCGAGGCTCTGGTCGCCACGGCCATTGGCCTGTTTGCCTCTATCCCGGCGGTCGTCGCCTATAACCGTTACGCCCATGATGTCGATCGGCTGGCCGTCCGGCTGGAGAGCTTCATGGAAGAATTCTCCAACATCCTGCAACGCCAGTTGCGTTGAAACCGGAACGGAGCGCGACATGCGACAGCGTCGACAAATGAATCAAATCAACGTCGTGCCCTATATCGACGTGATGCTGGTGCTGCTCGTCATTTTCATGGTCACCGCACCGATGATCCAGACCGGGAGCGTGGAACTGCCCAGTGTGGGCAAGGCCAATCAGCCGCCTGTGGCCCCGTTGGAAGTGGTGGTGCATGCTGATGAAAAGTTGGGCCTGCGCGACCGTGCCC
The DNA here is from genome assembly GCA_964500605.1 of uncultured Sterolibacterium sp. Lineage (GTDB taxonomy): Bacteria > Pseudomonadota > Gammaproteobacteria > Burkholderiales > Rhodocyclaceae > Sterolibacterium. Next base: position 11,902 of record CAZCOS010000044.1, on the reverse strand, counting down.
GGGGAGGACATGAAATCGCCCTGAGCCGGGAAGATCTGGTCACACGAATTCGTGAGGCCCAGACTGCGAATATCCAGCAATCTGTGTTGATTGCGGGTGACAAGAACGTGCGCTACGAGGTCGTCCTGGGTGTCATGGATGCCTTGCAGAAGAACCAGATCACGAAAATCGGCCTGCTGGTTCAGCCTGCCGCACACGGGGCGGCGAAGGACGCGCACTGATGTCCGACGTCTCAGCACCCCAAGAGGAGCTCCAGCACGCCGTGACGGTAGACCGGCATGGCAAATACGCTGCGCTGGGCCTGACCTTGCTGGTGCATTTTCTGCTGGTTGCCTTTCTTCTTTATGGCATCCGCTGGCAGACGAAGGTGAGCGATGCGGTCGAGGTTGAGCTTGTGGGGCCGACTTCATTCGCCGCCCCCGCAGCGTCTGCATCCCCTGTTCCGCCTCCCCCTTCTCCGCGCCTTCCTGAACCGGTCGAGCCTTCCCCTCCGGCCGCCCGTCCCGCGCCAGTGCCGAAAGCTGAACCCGTCCCTGCCCCCGACCCGGTTCGACAGGCCGATCCCCGACCCGACATTGCCCTGAAGGAAGAAAAGAAGAAGCCCGAGCCTCGTCAACAACCCGCGCCACCGGTGATGGACAGTTTCCAGAAGCAGCTGGAACAAGAATTACGCAGCACGGCCGCCACCCGCCGGGCCGCCGAGGCCAGCAACGCCGCAGCGAAGGAGTTGGCTGATTTTCAGTCTGCCCAGGCAATCCAGGCCCGAAGCCGGGCCATGGCGGATTACATCGGACGCATCCGTGCGCGCATTCGCGGCAACATCATCCTGCCCCCCGACATCAAAGGGAACCCTGAAGCCGTTTTCGAAGTCGTACAGTTCCCCAGTGGCGAGATTCTCAGCGTGCATCTGAAAAAATCTAGTGGACAGCCGCTATACGATACGGCGGTGGAGCGCGCCATCCATAAGTCTTCTCCCTTGCCCAAGCCAGCACAGGGTGAATTGTTCTCACGCACGCTGGAATTGCGCTTTCATCCGCTCGACGAATGAGTTCGAGACCTCTGACGATATAATCCTTGCATGTTGAATTTGACCATTTCCCCTCGTCTTCCCTTCCTTTTAACGGCCCGGCGTTCGCTGGGTTTGTGGAGTGTGCTGGGGGCCTTGTGCAGCGTTCCACTCTCGGCCCAGGCCCAGCTTTCCATTGAAATCACCGGTGCGGGCGCGAATCGTCTCCCTGTCGCCGTAGCCGATTTTTCAGGTGAGCGTCTGACGTCCAAAACCCTGACGGCGGTGTTGCGCTCGGATCTCGAGCGTAGCGGGCTTTTTCGCATGGTGGATCCGGGCCCGACACCGCTCAACGAGAGCAGCACAGTGGATTTCGTCGGGCTCAAGTCGCGCGGGGCCGATGCACTGGTCAGCGGCAGCGTGACGCCCTCGCTGTCAAGCGATGGCCGCATCGAAACACGCTTTCGCCTGCTGGATGTTCCCAAACAGGCTGTATTGGCTGCGCAGTCCTACGCATCGACCACGCCGCAGCTTCGGGCTGTGGCACACCGCATTGCTGATCTGGTCTATGAAAAACTGATCGGTGAACCGGGCATCTTTTCAACGCATATTGCCTATGTGGTGAAAACGACAGGGCGTTATGAACTTCAGATTGCCGATGCGGATGGGATGAATGCACAAACGGCACTGACTTCCCGCGAGCCAATCATCTCACCGACCTGGTCGCCCGATGGCACGCGTCTGGCCTATGTTTCCTTCGAGGCGAAAAAACCGGTGATCTATGTCCACGCCCTGACGACCAGCCGTCGTCATGTGGCGGCGAATTTCAAGGGGTCGAATTCGGCTCCGGCCTGGTCGCCCGACGGCAAGAAGCTGGCGGTGGTGCTTTCCAAGGAAGGGGGGTCCCAGCTCTTTCTGGTGAATGCGGATGGCAGTGGCGTGACGCGGCTGGCGCGTTCTTCGGGGATTGACACCGAGCCACAGTTCTCTCCGGATGGCCAGTACATCTATTTCACCTCCGACCGGGGCGGCAGCCCGCAGATTTACCGCATTCCCGCCAGCGGCGGTGATGCCCAGCGTATGACTTACGAGGGGAATTACAACGTGACGCCCCGGCTTTCGCCGGATGGTAAGAGTATGGCTTACATCAGCCGGAACAATGGCCGTTTCCAGTTGGCCTTGATGGACCTGGCCAGCCGTCAGAGCCAGATTCTGACGGACACGAACAAGGACGAGTCTCCCAGTTTCGCGCCGAATGGCCGCATGATCATTTACGCCACAGAAACCGGAGGACGCGGCGTGTTGTCTGTGGTTTCGGTGGATGGGCGTGTGAAACAGAAACTTTCCATCTCGGCTGCGGATGTGCGCGAGCCGGCTTGGGGGCCTTTTTCGAAGTAATTTCTTGTCGGAGGTATTGCCATGTCTCAGTACAAATCTGCCCTTGCCCTTTCCTTCTTGACCTTGACGGTCCTGCTATCAGGTTGTGCCAGCCAACCGCCTGCGGCCGAGCAGGCACCTGCTCGTGTGGAAGATGTGAAGCCGGGCCCGGTTTCGGTTGATACGCAGCAAGTTGCCTCCGTGACGGCAGGTAGCGCACTCGATGGTAATGATCTGGCGCAGCTTAAGGATCCGAAGAGCATTCTTTCCAAACGCAGCGTGTATTTCGATTTTGACCAGTACGTCATCAAAGATGAATTCAAGACGCTGGTTGAGGCGCATGGACGTTTTCTGGTGGCCAATCCGAAACTCAAGGTGCTGATCCAGGGTAATGCCGATGATCGGGGTAGCCGTGAATACAACCTTGCTCTGGGGCAGAAACGTGCGGAAGCCGTCCGGAAATCCCTGATTTTGCTGGGTGCAAAGGATGAGCAGATCGAGGCAGTCAGCCTGGGCAAGGAAAAGCCGCGTTGCACGGAGCACACGGAAGAATGCTGGGCTGAAAATCGTCGGGGCGACATCCTTTATACGGGTGAGTTCTGATGAGGGCTGGGTGTCGCAAGCTCGGTGTGGCTTTGGTTCTGGCCTGTTTCGGTCTGGGTTCGGTGTCGGCCCGGGCCGGGCTGTTCGATGACGACGAGGCGCGTAACCGGATCGAGGCCTTGCGCCGGGATGTGACGGAGCAGGGCAAGCGGATCGATGCGCTCACGGCCACCGTGACCACGACAACCAGCGGCCAGCTCGATCTGGCCAATCAGATCGAGCAGTTGAAGGCGGAGCTTGCGCGTTTGCGTGGCCAGACGGAAGTGCTGACTTACGAACTGGATACGGCCCAGAAGCGGCAGAAGGATTTTTATGTCGATCTGGATACCCGCCTTCGCAAGATGGAGTCCGCTGCCGTCGAGCCGGAGGCGGCCCCGACAGCAGTTCCGATGCCCGAGCACGATCCGGCTGCCGAAGCACGCGATTACGAGAAGGCCCTGACGCTTTTCAAGGCATCAAAGTTCAAGGATGCCATGGCGGCTTTTGAAGGTTTCATTGAGCGTTATGCAAATAGCGCGCTTTTGCCCAGCGCACATTTCTGGGCAGCTACGGCTCATTACCAGTTGCGTGAATACCTTAAGGCCGCTGAACTGTTCGGTAAGGTGCAGGCGAATTGGCCCAATGATGCCAAGGCGTCCGATGCCCTGCTCGGGCAGGCGAACAGCTATCGGGATGCCGGAAACGTCAAGGCCATGCGCAAGACGCTGGAGCTGTTGGTGGCCAAATATCCGGCGACCCCGGCCGGGCAGACAGCGCGCAGTCGCTTGCAGGCAAAATAAAGCCGGGCGTCTGTGCGGCTTCGACCTGGTTTGCCGGAGTGTGCCATTGTGCCACTATGCATCCGTGCCACGCCTTGCCTTCCTTCTCTTGCGGTCCATTTACGGGTTGAGTTTTCATGTTGCTCGTCAACGAGATTTTCCATTCCATCCAGGGCGAGTCGACGCGGGTGGGGCTGCCGACGGTCTTTGTCCGACTGACAGGTTGCCCCTTGCGCTGCCATTGGTGTGACAGCGAATACGCCTTCAGCGGTGGGCACTCCCTGACCGTGGAGGAGGTCGTGACGCAGGTTCGCCGCTTCAACTGTCCGGTGGTCTGCGTGACGGGGGGCGAGCCCTTGGCCCAGAAGGATAGTCTGGCCTTGCTGACGGCTTTGTGTGATGTCGGGCTGGATGTTTCGCTGGAAACCAGCGGTGCGATGGATGTGTCTGCTGTGGATGAACGCGTGTCGAAAATCATGGACCTCAAGGCACCTGGCTCGGGTGAGGAGGCTGCCAATCGCTGGGATAATCTGCGCTTTTTGACACCACGGGATGAGATCAAGTGTGTACTGGCTTCGCCGGAAGACTATGACTGGGCGAAGAAAATGCTCGTGGAGCAAAATCTGACAAGCCTTTGTACCGTGCTTTTTTCGCCGGTCGCGGATTCGGAAAGTATGCTCCCGCGTGATCTGGCGGAATGGATTTTGCGCGATGGCCTGCCGGTTCGTTTTCAGTTGCAGCTGCACAAGCAGCTTTGGGGCGCGCAACGAGGGAAATGAAGCATGTCGAAAACTGAAAAACATTCTGGTAATGCAGTCGTGCTGCTTTCGGGCGGGCTCGATTCGGCGACTGTACTGGCGATGGCCCGGGCGCGGGGACATGATTGCTACTGCCTCTCGCTCGATTATGGACAGCGTCATCGAGCAGAACTGACCGCCGCACAAAGAGTGGCCACTCACCTTTGCGCAAAGGCGCATCAAACCTTGAATCTTGATCTGGCAGCTTTCGGGGGGTCGGCATTGACCGACCCGGAGATCGATGTACCCACGGGTGGTATCAAGCCGGGCATTCCGCTGACTTATGTCCCCGCGCGGAACACGATCATGCTGTCTTTGGCACTGGCCTGGGCTGAAGTGCTCGATGCCAGCGATATTTTCGTGGGGGTCAATGCCGTGGATTATTCCGGCTATCCGGATTGTCGTCCGGAATATGTCCGAGCGTTCGAGGCGATGGCGAATCTGGCAACCCGCGCGGCGGTAGAAGGGCGGCCGCTGCATGTTCATGCACCGCTCATGAGCCTGAGCAAAGCGGAAATCATCCGGGAAGGTATTGCACTGGAGGTGGATTACGCACTGACAGTTTCTTGTTACCAGGCGGACGAAGCCGGGCGGGCCTGCGGCTTGTGTGATGCCTGTCGCCTGCGGCGCGATGGCTTTCTGGCGGCGGGTGTGCCTGATCCGACACCTTACCGAGTACAGGGGTGAGTGCGCGGTGATTTTGGCGTTTCCTTGCCTCGTTCCAGAACAAGGCGTTACCATGAGCAGCTGATTTTGATGGATTCCGGATGGAGAAGACGATGATTAAGGTAGGTGTGGTGGGAGGAACTGGTTATACCGGGGTGGAATTGTTGCGTTTGCTGGCGCAGCATCCGGATGTGGAGTTAAAGGCCATTACGTCACGCGGCGAGGCGGGCACGCGGGTGGCGGATCTGTTTCCGAGTCTGCGCGGTCGTGTGCCCTTGTGCTTTTCCGATCCGGCCAAGGCGGGTCTGGAAGATTGCGATGTGGTGTTTTTCGCCACACCCAATGGCATTGCCATGCAGCAGGCAGGCGAGTTGCTGGATGCCGGGGTGCGGGTGATCGATCTGGCGGCGGATTTTCGCATCAAGGATGTGGCCGTCTGGGAGAAGTGGTATGGGATGAAGCATGCCAGCCCGGAGTGGGTCGCCGAGGCGGTTTATGGTTTGCCGGAATTGTTCCGTGAGCAGATTCGCGCGGCGCGTCTGGTGGCGAATCCGGGCTGTTATCCGACGGCGACTCAACTGGGTTTTTTGCCGCTGGTTGAGTCCGGCTGTATTGATCTGAATCATCTGGTGGCTGATGTGAAATCAGGGGTATCCGGTGCGGGCCGCAAGGCGGAAACGCATATTCTCTTTTCAGAGGCTTCTGATAATTTCAAGGCTTATGGGGTGGCGGGCCATCGTCACCATCCTGAGATTGTGCAGGGCTTGTCGCGCGTAGCGCAGCGGCCAGTGGGGCTGACCTTCGTTCCACACTTGACCCCGATGATCCGGGGTATCCATGCGACCTTGTATGCTCGGATCACGCGGGATGAGGATTTTCAGGCTTTGTTCGAGCAGCGTTACGCTGGCGAAACGTTCGTCGATGTTTTGCCTGCGGGAAGCCACCCCGAAACCCGCTCGGTGCGTTCGGCCAATCTTTGCCGGATCGCCGTGCATCGTCCGCAAGGAGGGGATACGCTGGTGATCCTGTCCGTGATCGATAATCTGGTCAAGGGCGCAGCCGGGCAGGCCGTTCAGAACATGAATCTGATGTTTGGACGCGACGAGTGCGCCGGACTCGGACAGCTCCCCGTCCTTCCCTGAAGTGGCGGCGTTGGCGGCATCGCCTGGGGCCCAATGCCCCTCGCCTTGCCGTGCGCACCCATGTTTCATGGCACTGGCGGCTTTTTGCCGGGCTGCTTTGCGCAGCCGCTGTGGCATGGGGCGCGGTCTGGCTCTATGCTTTTGCGCAGCGTCAGGCGGGGTTGGATCGGGGCGTCCTGGAGCAAGAACGTACAGCCTTGCATGAACGGGTCGTCAGCCTGGAAAAAGAAGTGGTGCAGTTGCGCAGCCTAACGGATGCGGGTGAGAGCCGGATGCAGATCGAGCGCACGGCCCAGCAGCAGATGGCGCAGCAGTTGCGTGCGCTGGAAGCTGAAAACGGGCAGCTCAAGGAAGATTTGTCCGTCTTTGAAAATCTGGCACGCCAGAACGACGGCAATCTGAGCATTCATCGTGTTCGTCTGGAGCCTGAGGTGGGACAGGCCGGACATTTTCGTTATCGCATGTTGCTGGTGATGCAAGGCGGCAAGGATCGGGCGTTCAGGGGGCAGTTGCAGTTGATCGTGGGAATGGAGCAGGCTGGACGCAGTATGGTCTTGCGGCTACCCTCCTCTTCCGGTAACCAGTCTGCTGCGTATCCACTGGATTTTCGTTTTTTCAAGCGCGTGGAAGGCAGCTTCGCTATCCCTGCCGATGCACAGATGAAGGGGATGGAGGTTCGTCTTTTGCAGGAGGGCGTTTTGAAGGCTTCCCGGCATATCGACTGGAAAGGATGAATATGTTTTCGAAGAAGAAATCACAAAATCGTATCGACACGCTGATGGGGCAGGGGACACGGGTCGTCGGAGACGTCACGTTTTCTGGCGGTCTGCGGCTCGACGGCGAGATACGTGGGAATGTGAAGGCAGCAGAAGGGCATGACAGCCTTCTGATTGTCAGCGAACAGGCACGGATCGAAGGCGACGTTGAAGTGGCCCGGATGATTGTCAATGGAACGATCAATGGAAACCTTCATTCGACGGATTATCTGGAGTTGCATCCTGGCGCGCGGGTGACGGGGAATGTCCGTTACAACACGATCGAAATCCAGTTGGGCGCGGTACTGCGTGGGCAGCTGGATTGCCTGGCTTCCACCAGCCAGGCTCCGGAGCTGAAGTTGGCTGTGAGTCAGTGAACCTATTTTGGGCGGCCCGAAGACGATGAATGGTGCCCCTCACATACCGGTTTTATGGTTTAGAATTGAACAATCCAGAATACGAGAGGAGTTTTATCATGAATGCCCCCAGTGAAATGCCCATGCCGATGGTGTTTACCGATAAGGCCGTCGAGAAGGTTCGTGACCTGATCGCCGAGGAAGGCAACCCGGATCTCAAGCTGCGCGTTTTCGTCAGCGGCGGTGGTTGTTCCGGCTTTCAGTACGGTTTCACCTTTGAGGAAGAACAGAACGAGGACGATACCGTCGTTGAAAAAGGCGGTGTGCATCTGTTGATCGACCCGATGAGCTATCAGTATCTGGCCGGTGCAGAGATCGATTATTCGGAAAGCATTCAGGGCTCGCAGTTTGTCATCAAGAACCCGAATGCCCAGTCGACCTGCGGCTGCGGTTCGTCATTCACGGTCTGATACTGCACGGACTTTCGGAAAAGGGGCCGGTGCACGGGAAGTGCACTTGCCCTTTTTGTTTTTCTTTTCAGGATATCCCGTTCGTTCAGGCAGGATAGATTGCACCTAGACACCGAAAGCCGGTCGCACCAGTGACTTCGGGCAGGTTTCCGGGCTGTCTTTCAAGGGTCTGCCGGGCCAGCCAGGCAAAAGCGACGGCTTCGACCCAATCCGCATGCAGGCCGAGGGCTTCGGTGGTTTGGACACGCACTTGTGGGAGTTGCTGCGCCAGAGCGGCGAGTAGAGCTTTGTTGTGAGCCCCGCCGCCGCAAACGTAGAGCTCTTTGTGCCCCGCGCAGTGGCGTTCGAGTTCATTCCGGATCGAGGTGGCGGTCAGTTCGAGCAGGGTGGCCTGAACATCCACCGGGCTTTCGTTGCCTTCGCAGTTTTTATCGACCCAATGAAGGTTGAATTCTTCCCTGCCGCAGCTTTTTGGGGGGGGCGCGTGGAAAAAGGGATGGGCCATCAGACGGTTCAGCAAGGAAGGAATCGATTTCCCGCTGGCGGCCCATTCGCCGTTTGCATCGTAGGATTGCTGTCGGTGCCGTTGTATCCAGCCATCGAGCAGTAGATTGCCCGGGCCGCAATCGAAACCACAGACCGGTTTTCCCGGAGCAAGCCGGGTCAGGTTTGCGATGCCACCCACATTGAGGATGACCCGATGCAGCGTCGGGTGACTGAAAACGGCAGCATGGAAAGCGGGAACGAGTGGCGCACCTTGCCCCCCCGCGGCGATGTCACGACTTCGGAAATCGGCAACCACGTCGATGCCGGTGAGTTCGGCCAGCAGGGCGGGTTGGTTGAGCTGGAGGGTGTAGCCTTTTTCAGGACGGTGTCGGAGAGTCTGGCCGTGACAGCCGATGGCAAGGATGTCGGCGGCAGAATGGCCGGATTCTTTTAGCAGGCATTTAACCGTGCTCGCGTACAGATGCGCGAGATCTTGCGCCAGCATCGAGGCGCGGTGAAGTTCATCCGGGCCGGATGCGTGCAAGGCAAGGATTTCCGAGCGCAGGGCATCGGTATAGGCTAGGTAGGCCGTGTGGCTGAGTGTTGGGCGACCGGAGGCGAAATCAAGCAGCGCGGCATCAATGCCGTCCAAGCTGGTCCCTGACATCAGTCCGATGAACAGGGCGGTCGCTGGAGAGGACACGCTCAATCGAGCAGGGCGAGCGTGTGACTTCTGACTTGCTCGAGGCTGGCTAGTAAAGGCTGGGTTTTCTTGCGGAAAGTCGCCAGTTGGGCCGCACTCAGGGGTTGAGCATTGGGCAGGGCGATGGAGAGCGGATTCTGCTGTACGTTGTTGATGCGGAATTCGTAGTGCAGATGCGGACCGGTGGCCCAGCCCGAGCTGCCCACGTAGCCGATCACGTCACCTTGAGAAACGTGCCCCCCCTGACGAAGACCCGAGGCAAAACCGGAAAGATGACCATAGACCGTCGAGTATTTACCTTGATGCCGAAGAATAACGACGCGGCCGTACCCACCTTGGTTGCCAATGAAATCGACCGTGCCGTCGCTTGTCGCCTTGACGCGCGTGCCGGTCGGGGCGGCGTAGTCCACACCTTTGTGTGCCCGCCAGGTTTTGAGGATGGGATGGAAGCGGGCGGTCGTGAAGCCGGAGGAGATTCGCGAAAACTCCAGCGGCGAGCGCAAGAAAGCGTGACGCAGACTCTTGCCCTCAGGAGTGTAATACGAGCCCTTGCCGTCTTCCGTGGCATTCCAGATGGCACGATAGGTTTTGCCATCGTTGATGAATTCGGCAGCCAGAATGCGTCCGGTGCGAACCGGGCGGCCGAGATGGGTCAGCGTTTCGTAGACAATGGAAAAGCGGTCGCCGCGACGCAGCCCCCGGTGGAAATCGACGTCGCCACCGAAGATGTCCGCCATTTGCATGGCGATGCTATCCGGAATGCCCGCGTCGTCAGTCGCACCAAACAGGGAGGTCTGAATCTCGCCGGATTTGATCTGGGTCTGGGTTTCGAGCGGTAGAGCTCGCTCGCTGACGTGGAGGCGGCCGTCACGGCGATCGACGAAGAGGGCACGATCCGTACCATTCAGGGGGTAGATTAGGGCCTGCAGCTCACCGCTGTTATTGACATGGGCGGTGATAGTTTTCCCCGGGCGTAGCTGACGAAAGACGAGCTGGCTGGATGGGTTGGATTTCAGAAATTGAAAGGCGGCTTCATCCTGAACGCCAAGTCGGGAGAAAAGGGTGGAGACGGTATCCCCGCGTTGCACCCGCTCTTCACGGACGAAGTATTCGTCATCGCCCAGTGCGGCCAGGGTGAGGCTGGGGGCGAGTTGCTCGACAACCGTTTGTTGCTGCAAGGATTGTTCAAGGGTGCCCGGTGCGGTACCAAAGGCAGCCACCATACCGAACATGGAGAGGGTAGCGAGTGCCGTGGAGGCCCAGAAGGGGCCGGGATGGGTCGCGCGGAAGCAGTGGAGTTGCGCTAGAATTCCAGTCTTTTCTTTATTCATCAGGGATATGGACCGAATTTAACTGGTCTATTCTAACAAAAACCCGACCGGATAACGCCGGATAGCGTCGGTTGAAAATGCTTGAAAATTCTTGGGCGGTCGTTTTAATGGAAAATCGGGAAAAACAGGATGTTCAATCGCAACTTGCGCTGATCAAGCGCGGTATTGATGAATTGTTGGTCGAGAGCGAATTGCTCGAAAAATTGAAGGAAGGTAGGCCACTGCGGATCAAGGCCGGGTTCGACCCCACTGCCCCCGACCTGCACCTGGGACACACCGTCCTCATCAACAAACTGCGGCATTTTCAGGAACTGGGCCACAAGGTCATGTTCCTGATTGGTGATTTCACCGGCATGATCGGCGACCCCACGGGCAAGAATGTCACCCGCCCGCCGCTGTCGCGCGAACAGATCGTCGAAAATGCCCGCACCTATCAGGATCAGGTCTTCCGCATCCTCGACCCGGCGCAGACGGAAATCTGCTTCAATTCCACCTGGCTCGAATCGCTGGGTTCGGCGGGCATGATCCGGCTGGCCGCGCAGCATACCGTTGCCCGGATGCTGGAGCGTGACGACTTCGCCAAACGCTACGCCCGCAACCAGCCGATCGCCATTCACGAATTCCTCTACCCACTTTGTCAGGGCTACGATTCCGTGGCCATGAGGGCCGATGTCGAACTGGGCGGAACAGACCAGAAATTTAATTTGCTGGTCGGGCGGGAATTGCAGAAGCACTACGGACAGCCGCCGCAATGTATTCTCATGATGCCGCTGCTCGAGGGGCTGGATGGCGTCAATAAGATGTCCAAGTCCCTGGGTAACTATATAGGCATCACTGAGCCCCCCCGGGAAATCTTTGGCAAGCTCATGTCCATCCCGGATGAACTGATGTGGCGTTACTACGACCTGCTCTCCTTCCGGACAGCAGAAGAAATCGCCGGGTATCGCCGTGAGGTCGAAGCAGGACGCAATCCGCGAGACATCAAAGTGCTGCTGGCGCAAGAAATCGTCGCGCGATTCCATTCAAAGGCAGCCGCCGAAGAAGCGTTGCAAGAATTCGAAGCCCGGTTCAGGCACGGCAGCCTGCCGGAGGACATGCCCGAGATCACACTGAACATGAACGCACCCGCAGGAACGGGGCTACCTATTATTCAGATACTCAAGCAAGCCGGGCTCACTAGCAGCACCTCCGAAGCCATGCGGATGATTGGGCAAGGTGGTGTGCGGCTGAACGGCGAAAAACTGGAGGATAAAAACACCGCACTGACTGCGGGAGAAACCTTTGTCCTGCAAGTCGGGAAGCGCAAATTCGCGCGGATCAGATTGGTTTGACTGCCCCTTCTACTATATAGAGGGGTGGGTAAAGTGGGCCGTAAGCATTTTTGAAGAAATTGTGAATTTTTGAAAAATTTCCAAAAAAAGGCTTTACAAGCTCCAAAAGCTTTCCTATAAT
>CAZCOS010000043.1:0-19281 GCA_964500605.1 uncultured Sterolibacterium sp. | reverse complement strand
ATGTCGGCTGCCTGGATCGCGGAGCCCGTGCCGCGTGTGGCGACGACGGTAAAGCCCAGATCGTGCAGCTCGCGCGCGACTTCGACGGCTTTTTGGCGATCCGCAGGCTTGACGCTGACGAAGGCACGGCCACCGGAGGGCAGCTTGGTTCCCGCAGCAAGCTGGCTCTTGACGAAAGCCTCACCAAAGCTGCGGCCCACGCCCATGACTTCGCCGGTCGATTTCATTTCCGGGCCGAGGATCGTGTCGACCCCGGGGAATTTGGCAAAGGGAAAGACGGCTTCTTTGACGGAGAAATACGGTGGGATCACTTCGGCCTTCACGCCTTGATCGGCTAGCGAGCGACCCGCCATGCAGCGGGCGGCAATCTTGGCCAGCGGCAGACTGGTAGCCTTGGAAACAAAAGGAACGGTACGCGAGGCGCGCGGGTTGACTTCGAGCACATAGACCACGGCTTCGCTGCCCTGGCCCTGGATGGCAAACTGCACGTTCATCAGGCCGACGACATTGAGTCCGCGCGCCATCATCGCTGTCTGGCGGCGAAGCTCATCCTGAATCTCTTTGGAAAGCGAATAAGGCGGCAGGGAACAGGCGGAGTCCCCCGAGTGAACACCGGCCTGTTCGATGTGTTCCATGATGCCGCCGATGATGACCTGCTGGCCGTCGGAGAGCGCGTCGACGTCGACTTCGGTGGCATCGTTCAGGAAGCGGTCAAGCAGCACGGGCGAGTCGAAGGAAACCTTCACCGCCTCGCGCATGTAGCGTTCGAGGTCTTTTTGCTCGTGGACGATTTCCATGGCGCGTCCGCCCAGCACATAGGAGGGGCGCACGACCAGGGGGTAGCCGATTTCAGCGGCCAGCAACAGGGCTTCTTCCGGGGTGCGTGCTGTGCGGTTGGGCGGCTGCTTGAGGCCGAGATCTTGCAGGAGTTTCTGGAAGCGTTCGCGGTCTTCAGCGGCGTCGATCATGTCTGGTGTCGTGCCGATGATGGGAACGCCGTTGGCTTCCAGCTCGCGCGCGCGCTTCAAGGGCGTCTGGCCGCCAAACTGGACGATGACGCCGGTGGGTTGTTCGACGTGGACGATTTCGAGCACGTCTTCTAGCGTGACGGGCTCGAAATAGAGGCGATCCGAGGTGTCGTAATCGGTTGAAACCGTTTCAGGGTTGCAGTTGACCATGATGGTTTCGTAACCATCTTCGCGCATGGCCAATGCAGCATGGACACAGCAGTAGTCAAACTCGATACCCTGGCCAATGCGGTTGGGCCCGCCACCGAGTACCATGATTTTCTTGCGTGTCGTTGGCCGTGCCTCGCATTCTTCCTCGTAGGTGGAGTACATGTAAGCCGTGGAGGTGGCAAATTCCGCAGCACAGGTGTCGACACGCTTATACACGGGGCGCACGCCGAGCGACTGTCGGTGCTGGCGCACGGCGGTTTCGTTGCTGTCGAGCAGACGGGAGAGGCGGCGGTCGGAAAAGCCCTTGCGCTTCAAGGCGCGCATCGCGTCTGCATCGAGCGACGATAAGGTGCGGCCCACGAGGCTTTGCTCGATCTGGATGAGGTCTTGAATCTGGGTCAGGAACCAAGGGTCGATTTGGGTGAGCTGAAAAATCTCGTCGAAGGACATGCCGCTGCGGAAAGCCTGGCCGAGATACCAGATGCGCTGCGGGCCGGGGCTGGCGAGTTCGTGTTCGATGTCCTCGATTTCGGCTTCGATTTCGTCCAGTCCATAAACGCCCACTTCCAGACCACGCAGGGCTTTCTGGAAGGATTCCTGAAAGGTGCGCCCAATGGCCATGACTTCGCCCACCGATTTCATCTGTGTGGTCAAGCGGTCGTCGGCGGTCGGGAATTTTTCGAAAGCAAAACGGGGAATCTTGGTGACGACGTAGTCAATGGACGGTTCGAACGAAGCCGGGGTTGCGCCGCCGGTGATGTCATTCTGCAATTCATCGAGCGTGTAGCCGACGGCCAGCTTGGCGGCGATCTTGGCGATCGGGAAGCCGGTTGCTTTGGAAGCCAGTGCTGAGGAACGCGAGACGCGCGGATTCATTTCGATGACGATCATCCGTCCGTCTTGTGGGTTGATGGAAAACTGGACATTCGATCCGCCGGTATCCACACCGATTTCACGCAACACCGCGATGCTGGCGTTACGCATGATCTGGTATTCCTTGTCTGTCAGCGTCTGCGCCGGGGCGACGGTGATGGAATCCCCGGTATGCACGCCCATCGGGTCGAGGTTTTCGATGGAGCAGACGATGATGCAGTTGTCGCGCCGGTCGCGCACGACTTCCATTTCAAATTCTTTCCAGCCCAGGAGCGATTCTTCGATCAGGAGTTCGCTGGTAGGCGAGGCTTCCAGCCCGCGCTTGCAGATTTCGACGAATTCTTCCTGGTTGTAAGCAATCCCGCCACCGCTGCCGCCCATGGTGAAGGAGGGACGGATGATGGCGGGGTAGCCGATGACGGCTTGCACCTGGAAGGCTTCTTCCATGGAGTGCGCGATGCCGGATCGCGCCGAGCCCAGGCCGATTTTCGTCATGGCCTGTTTGAATTTTTCACGGTCTTCGGCCTTGTCGATGGCTTCGCGCGAAGCACCGATCATTTCGACATTGTATTTTTCCAGCACGCCATGACGGGCGAGATCCAAGGCGCAGTTGAGGGCCGTTTGCCCGCCCATGGTCGGCAGGAGCGCGTCGGGGCGTTCTTTGGCAATGATGTGCTCAACGACCTGCCAGGTAATGGGTTCGATGTAGGTGACATCGGCCATGCCCGGGTCGGTCATGATGGTCGCCGGATTGGAATTGACCAGAATGACTTTGTAACCCTCGTCGCGCAGGGCCTTGCAGGCTTGTGCACCTGAGTAGTCGAACTCACAGGCCTGACCGATGATGATGGGGCCGGCACCGATGATGAGGATGCTCTTGATGTCTGTGCGTTTTGGCATTTTTCTGAGGCCGGGAATCGAGTATTGATGCGGGCAGGGACGGGGATAAAACGGAAATGGATGCAAAAAAAGAAGGTGAAGCGTAAGATGTGAGACGCAGAATGCGGCCCGGACGGGCTTAACGGGAGGCTGCCAGTTTGTGCTTGTCCATCAGATCAACAAAGCGGTCAAACAGGTAGGAGACATCGTTCGGGCCAGGACTGGCTTCCGGGTGCCCCTGAAAGCTGAAAGCGGGCACATCGGTGCGTGCGATACCTTGCAGGCTGCCATCGAACAGCGAAACATGGGTGACGCGCAGATTTGGGGGCAAGGTATCCACGTCAGCAGCAAAACCGTGATTCTGGCTGGTGATGAGCACTTGCCCGCTCTCAAGGTCCTTGACCGGGTGATTCGCGCCGTGATGGCCAAATTTCATCTTGATGGTTTTCGCGCCCGAGGCCAGAGCCAGGAGCTGATGCCCCAGGCAGATACCAAAGGTGGGAAGGCCTTTGTCCAGAAAGGTGCGTATCGCCTGAATCGCGTAATCACAGGGCTCCGGGTCGCCGGGGCCGTTCGAGAGAAAAATGCCATCCGGATTCAGTGCCAGCACCTCGTCTGCCGGGGTCTGTGCGGGAACGACCGTGAGGCGGCAGCCCCGTGTCGCCAACATGCGCAGGATGTTGCGCTTCGTTCCGAAATCGTAGGCCACGACATGAAACTTTGAATGGACCGGGGTGACGTATCCTCGCCCGAGCTGCCATTCGCCTTCTGTCCATTCATAAGAACGCGCGCAGCTGACGACCTTGGCCAGGTCCATCCCCGCCAGACCGGAAAACGCGCGTGCGCGGGAAATGGCTTGCGCTTCGTCGATCTCGCCGGTCATCAGACAACCTGACTGCGCGCCCTTTTCGCGAAGGATGCGGGTGAGTTTGCGGGTGTCGATGTCCGCAATGGCAACGATGCCCTGGGCGCGCAGATAGGTGTCGAGCGTCTGCTCGCAACGCCAGTTCGAGACCATCAGCGGCAGATCGCGGATCACGAGGCCGGCGGCGTACACCTGGTTGGTGATGCTGCCTTCGCCATCCTCGCTGTTGATGCCGACATTGCCGATGTGCGGGTAGGTCAGTGTGACGATCTGGCGCGAATAGGAAGGGTCGGTCAGGATTTCCTGGTAGCCCGTCATGGCGGTGTTGAAAACTACTTCGCCGACGCTGACGCCGGTGGCTCCGATTCCCTGCCCCCGGAATACCGTCCCGTCAGCAAGTGCAAGTATGGCGGGCGGAAACTGGCTCACGATGGGGCTCCTGGCAATGTGGCAAAGGACTGGGCGGCTGGATGTGCAAAGCGGGACAGGCCTCAGCCCATCCCGCTTCGTCAAACCTTGCAATTATAGCCAAAGTCAGCCCTTCAAGGCAAGGTTCTGACGCAAAGCCGAAGGGCAATCGCTTTTGATTTTCAATGATGGATTGCCCACCAGCTTGTCCAGTGCGCCCGCCGGGGCGAGTCCTGGCAACGTTGAAAATGAAGCCGCACATCGAAGCATCGCGCGAAGAGGGTTTGAAGCGAATAATGATTCGCCCCTACGGAGCATCCCAGGTTCGGCCAACGCGCCGCACCCCCTTCCCCCTTCTGAGTCACCGAGTGCTGACCTTGGTGTGCGGGGAAGTCCAGGGGTGCTCAGTGGTGATATTTGAACCGAAGGCGAAGGCGCAAGCTCCGTGCAACGTCGCAACGCTTCATCGCAGCCGTTTATCCAGCACTTTCAAAAACCACTGTCGGCCCATGCAGGTCGTCGGGGCGATGAAACGTGTCGGGCTGGCTTATTGCATGAACCAGCCGTGGCTGACCACCAGCGATTGTCCGGTCAGGGCATTACTGGGGAAGGCCGCAAACAGTACGGCGACTTCGGCAACATCTTCGAGCGTCGTAAATTCGCCATCGACCGTGTCTTTGAGCATGATTTTCTTGATGACATCCTGCTCGCTGATTCCCAGCATCTGAGCCTGTTCGGGAATCTGCTTTTCCGCAAGCGGTGTCCGCACAAAGCCGGGGCAAATGACGTTGGCACGCACGCCGTGGGCCGCGCCCTCCTTGGCGACAACCTTGGCCAGGCCCATCAGGCCATGCTTGGCTGTGACATAGGGTGCTTTCAGCAAGGAGGCTTCTTTGGAGTGAACCGAGCCCATGTAGATCACGCTGCCGCCGCGACCGCTGGCGTACATGTGCGGCAGACAGGCGCGTGTCGTCAGGAAAGCACCGTCCAGATGAATGGCGAGCAGCTTTTTCCATTCTGAAAGACTGAATTCTTCTAGTGGATGCACGATCTGGATACCGGCGTTGCTCACCAGCACATCAACTCCACCCCAAGCCTTCACCACAGACTCCACCCCCGCATTGACGGCGGCCTCGTCAGTCACATCCATGGCCACCCCCATCGCTTGCCCGCCTGCCAGCCGGAATTCCGAAGCCAACGAGTCGGCCGCGTCAAGGTTCAGGTCGGCAAGCACCACACGCGCCCCCTCCTGTACAAAACGTGTCGCAATGGCCTTGCCGATCCCGCTGGCGGCTCCTGTCACGATGGCAATACGGTCTTTGAGTTTCATATTTTTTCCTTAGCAAAAGCGAAGAAGGAACGCACGACATCATTCCGGCCCGCAATCATTTCATTCACCCGGAGTTTATCGAAGGATGAAGTCACGGTGCGTTGAACCTGGAAGCCGCCGTTGAAAACCTCAGGCCAAACCCGGAATCGTCCAGAAAACGCAAAGCCCGGGCATGGCTTGTAGAATGCGGCCTCCAGACCTTCTTCGGAAACTTCTGCATGAATCTGCAAAAATCAGAAATTGACCTGGTTGCCGGTCGTCGTCACTTCAAGGTGTTGATCCTGTCCTGTTCCCTTCTGCTGGCGGCTCCGGTTCTTGCCGCCACGCCTTCTACCACGGCCAACGGGAACACCGGAGCCAACGTCACCGCCGCCCCCGCTGACCGGCCGATCAAAAAATTCACAACGGATGAGCCCTTGCGCAAGGGGATGAGCCAGATTGCGGCCCTTCTCAATGCGGCCTGGCCAGATATTCAGGCCAGCCGTCTGCAAACACCGGCCTATCAGGAACTGGCCCGGCAGGTCACGCGACAAACCGAGGAGATCGTCCGGAATTGCAAGCTCGACGCACGGACCGATCAGGCCTTTCATGGCATCCTGACCGACGTGAATCAGGCTGTTCTGTTGCTGCAACGTGACAAGGCCCCCATCCAGCGAACCGGCGCACTGGCACTGGCTCAGGCTCTGCGTAATTACGCTCGCTATTTCGATCATCCCGGCTGGACAGGACCGCAACCCTGATCTGACACAGGTTTTCCGGAATACAGAATACGGAACACGGAATGCGGAATACAACACGGAGATCGTCATGTTTGACGGATTGACCGATTTCTTCCTCCATTGGGCCACCGTCTCCGGCGCGCTTTGGCTGGCAAGTCACCTCATCCGTGGGGTGCGCTTCGACAGCTTTGGCGCACTGCTGGCTGCTGCCCTGCTACTGGGCTTTGCCAACACCTTTGTTCGCCCGCTGGTCATCCTGCTGACACTCCCCTTCACCCTTGTCACGCTGGGGCTTTTCCTGCTGGTCATCAACGGTCTGATGGTGCGTCTGGTCACCTGGATGGTGCGTGGATTTCACGTTGAAGGGCTCTGGCGGGCCATTCTGGTCAGCCTGCTGGTTGCCCTGACCAGCTTTGTGGTCAATTACCTGCTGGCCGACGGGGAAATCGTCTTTTATCAACCTCTGAACGGGCCGGGAACCTGGGTCTGAATTACCTCACTGTTCATTTCACCTTCTCACCATGCCTCCCCGCCCTGCTTCCGATACCGTCTGCCAGATTTACGGCATCAAGAACTGTTCGACCATGAAAAAAGCCTTTGACTGGCTGGAAGCGGAGGGCATTGAATACGTTTTTCATGACTACAAGAAAACGCCACCTTCACGGGGTCTTCTGCAAGCCTGGTGCAGCGTGCTGGGCGCGGCAGGGCTTGTCAATACACGAGGAACCACCTGGCGCAAGCTCCCGCCCGAGAAGCAACACATCGATACAGATGAACAGGCCATCGCACTGATGCTTGAATTCCCCAGCCTGATCAAACGTCCTGTCCTTGAGTTTTCGAACCATCTTCTCGTGGGCTTCGATCCGGAACGCTTTGCAGCTTGTTTCAAACCCTGAATCACAGGAAAACCGCCCCATGAATCTTCCGCCCAGCGAAGTCACCCGTTTCATTTTTGAAGACCTGGACATCTGCGGGGCCGTCATTCGGCTCTCCGATGCCTGGCAACAAATGCACCAGACGCGGGATTACCCTCCCCAGGTTCTGCACCTGCTGGGCGAAATGACGGCTGTGGCCACGATGATCGGCAGCAATCTCAAAACACCGGGCCACCTGACGTTTCAAGCCCGGGGCCAGGGCGCACTGGATCTGATGGTGGTCCATTGCGAAGAATCGGACAAACAACTGCTGATCCGTGGAATGGCCCGTTGCACAGAGGAAACCACGGCCACTTCACTGCAAGAACTACTGGGAGAAGGCCATCTGCTCTTTAGTCTGATGGGAGAGGAAATGGCCAAACCCTATCAGAGCTTTGTCGAACTTTCGGGTGAAAGCATGGCGGAAATTTTTGAAGGTTTCATGAGCCAGTCTGCCCAGCAAGCCGCCCGACTCTGGCTCTTTGCCGACGAAAACCTGGCCACCGGACTATTTTTGCAAACCTTGCCGCCCCGCCCATCCTCCCCCGACCATCCCCGCAACCCGGACCCGGATGCCTGGAATCGTGTGCAACAACTGGCCGCCACCGTTCAGCCCGCTGAAATGCGCCTGCCGGTGGAGGCCTTGCTGACCCGTCTGTTTGCCGAGGAAACCCTGCGCGTTTTCGACCCCTGCCCGGTGAGCTATTTCTGTCCGCGTGACGTAGAAAAAGTGCGCAACATGCTCGTTTCCTTGGGCAGGGAAGAAATTGCCGCCATCCTTGAAGAACAGGGTGAAGTCATCATCCGCGACGATATCTGCAACCACGAATACCGGTTCGGTGCTGACATTCTCGAAACCCTCTTCCCGCCGGAAGGTCAAACCCTGCACTGAACAAAAGACTCTATACTTTCGTCCTTCCGGATCAGGAACGCCTGCCCATGACGCTCTCGACTTCGACCCTTTCCCGATTCCTGCGCTCGCCACGCTTTCCCTTCATTGCCGCTTTTGTCATTGCCTGCGGCCTTTTCGGCGGGGCAGTATTCATCGCTGAAACCTGGCGACTGGCGGCCTGTCCGCTTTGCATTCTCCAGCGCATGGCCTGTCTTGCACTGGCCGGGGCTTCGGGCATCGGTCTGCTGGCTGGGACTTCGCGTCCGGGTCGTATTTTTTCTGCGCTACTGATGCTGGCCTGCACCCTGAGCGGAGTGTGGATCGCCGCCTATCAATCCTACATCCAGCGTGTGGCCCAGGATA
This sequence comes from uncultured Sterolibacterium sp., assembly GCA_964500605.1. GTDB lineage: Bacteria > Pseudomonadota > Gammaproteobacteria > Burkholderiales > Rhodocyclaceae > Sterolibacterium. The sequence goes on along the minus strand of CAZCOS010000043.1, from coordinate 10,860 downwards.
TTCAATGCAGCGGAGAGGCCGCCTGGTGGGAACTGTTCGTCGACTGGGCGGGTGAAAAATCACCTCTGCTTTTTCAAGCCAGTGGCCTGTGTGTAGATCCAGCCTGGGTCTTGTTCGGCCTCTCGCTGGCTGAATATGCCCTTCTCGGCTTTCTTTCCCTGACGCTGCTGGCGGGCTACGCCCTTTACGACGCCTGCACGTCCAAACACTAACGATCCTTAAAAGGAGCTCTCATGAAAATTGCCAATAATGTGACCGAACTGATCGGCGGCACCCCTTTGGTCAAATTGAATCGTCTGACCCATGGAATCGACGCAACAATCGCCGTCAAGCTCGAATTCTTCAACCCCGGCAGCAGCGTGAAGGATCGTATTGCCCTGGCCATGATCAATGCCGCTGAAAAAGCTGGCAAACTCAAGCCCGACAGCATCATCCTCGAACCCACCTCCGGCAACACCGGCATTGGTCTGGCGATGGTGGCCGCAGCACGCGGCTACAAATGTACCGTCGTCATGCCGGAAACCATGAGCCGTGAGCGCAAATTGCTGCTCAAGGCCTACGGAGCCGAACTGATCCAGACCCCGGGCGCAGAAGGGATGCCGGGCGCGATCAAGAAGGCCGAGGAACTGGCAGCCACGGATTCCCGCTATTTCATCCCTCAACAATTTGAAAACCCGGCCAACTCGGACATTCATCGCCAAACCACCGCCGAAGAAGTCTGGAATGACACCGATGGCCAGATCGACATCTTCGTCTCCGGCATCGGCACAGGCGGCACAATCACCGGAGTCGGTGAATACCTGAAGGCGAAAAAACCGGGCGTGCGCATTGTTGCCGTTGAGCCAGACGGCAGCCCCGTTCTTTCCGGTGGACCCAAAGGCCCGCATCTGATTCAAGGACTGGGGGCCGGGTTCGTGCCCAAGGTACTCAATACCTCCATCTATGACGAAGTCGTGCGCGTGAAGAACGACGACGCCTTCGAAACAGCCCGGCGCATGGCCACGGAAGAAGGCTTGCTGGTCGGTATTTCCTCGGGTGCTGCAGTCTGGTCAGCCTTGGAAATTGCTCGCCGCCCGGAAAGCAAGGGCAAGCTGATTGTCGTAGTGCTGCCTTCCTGCGGTGAACGCTACCTTTCCACTGCCCTGTTCCAGCATCTGGAAGTGTGAGAGCCTGAAACCACACGAAACTGCTTTCAATTTCTGCACCCCGGCTCGACGCAGGCGTGGCCTTCGACTTCGACCATCTGCCTGATCTGACGGCGGGTGATTCCGTGAAATGGAATCGCTACGCCGGTCGGGACATCCTGCCGCTGTGGATTGCGGACATGGATTTCCCCGCGCCGCCCGCCCTCGTCGAGGCACTCACCCGTCGCGTCGGCCAGGCCCGTTTCACCTATGCCGAACCTTGGCCCAGCCTGGTCGAGGCGGTGCAAACCCATCTGAAATCCGCTTACGACTGGTCGATTAATCCAGATTGGCTGGTGTGGCTACCCGGTCTGGTGACCGGGCTCAATCTGGCCTGCCGGGCGGTTCCGGGCTCGATCTTCAGTGCCACTCCCGTCTATCCGCCCTTCCTGACCGCCCCTTTGCATGCGGGGCGCGCCCTGCTCACTGCCTCCCTGCAGGCGCAAGCCAATGATGCAGGGCTGACTCGATGGGAATGGGATTTTGCCGCCGTCGTGCGTGCCCTACGACCGGACACTGGCCTTTTTCTGCTTTGCCACCCGCACAATCCCGTCGGACGCAGCTGGCGAGAAGAAGAATTGCGCGAAATCGACCTGCTCGCCGCACGACACACGCTCATCGTCTGTTCCGACGAAATCCATTGCGATCTGGTTCTCGACCCGGGCCAGCGTCACCGCCCCTACGCGACACTTTCCGAGGAAGCCGCCCAGCGCAGCATTACCCTCATGGCCCCGTCCAAAACCTTCAACATCGCGGGGCTGGGGTGCGCCTTTGCAATCATCCCCAACCCTCGTCTCCGACGCAGCTTTTGCCACGCCATGCAAGGGCTCGTTCCGCATGTTAACACCCTGGGGCTGGCGGCCTGTGAAGCGGCCTATCGCGAAGGGCAGGATTGGCATCTCGCCTGCCTGGAAAGACTCCGGCAGAATCGGGACTGGCTGATGAATCGGCTACAAAACGACACAAACGGCACGTTACGCCCGAATCATGTCGAAGCCGGTTACCTGATGTGGATCGACGCCGGGGAACTGGCTCGCAGACGAGGGCTCGATCATCCGCAGGTTTTCTTTGAACAGGCTGGTCTGGGCTTATCGGCAGGGCAGGATTTCGACCTGCCCCGACAAGGTGAAAATCCTTCCCGACGCTTTGTTCGATTCAACTTCGCCTGCCCGCCCGACCTGCTTCAAGAAGCTTTTCGGCGCATAAAGAAGGCTTTGTGACAGGCCGGGGGAAAGGAATCAGAAACGACCGGTCATCCCCAATGAAAAGACCGTGGCACTGGCCGCACCGGTATTGGTGTCATCACCAAAGTTATTGAAACGCTCCACCTCAGCCCGCAGACCGAACTCTTCGTTCAGCTTGTAGTCGCCCCCTACGCCATAGGTGGGCACCCATTTCGTCCAGGTTTGATCGCCACCACCGATGACCTTGCCTGTTGTGCTGGCCTTGACCTCCGCGCGGAGCATGCCAACCTTGCCGATCAGGGAGAAACTGTCGCTAACCGGATAAGCACCAACCCCCACGATATTCCAGCCGGTCACCTTGTATTCACGCAAGGTACTGCTTGCTGCAATCGACGTCCGCTTATCCACAACCGTCTGTCCCCACAAATTCTTCTTGTAAGTCGTCACAGTCTGCGCCGCATTCCGGGCTGCGTATGTGGTCTTTCCTAGATTGACATAACCGCCTTCCACGGACCAGTTGGGGCTAAATTGATAGCCGAACTGCAATTTGCCGGCAAGCCGCGAACCTTGCTCCTGGGTCGAGTTAAAGCCCACGCCGGGAACCGGAAAACTACTGGAATAGATCGCGTTATTGTCCACCTGCATGGCGGAATGCCCAATATTGGAACGGCCCAAGGTTCCCACCACATACATCTCGTTTGCCATCTCAAGTGCGTACACCGCCGGGGCGAAAGTCAGGGCAACCAAAGTCGTGGTAGCAACAATGCGAAACTTCATGGCTAGCTCCAGAAAGAAGATAAAAAACAAGAAGGGACACCCGCGCATGTTAATCAAAAATCCATCTAAGGGAAATGAAGCATTCTTAAAATGAAAATGCTAGAATTCCGCCTCTTCTTTCAAATGAATAACTTGCGTGAATTCAGTACCGCATACCGACGAGGATTACCTGGTTCAGCTCGACGATGTCAGCTTCGCCTATGGCGAACGCCCCATCCTGAGTGGGATCAACATGCGGATTCCTCGCGGCAAGCTGGTGGCCATCATGGGCAGCAGTGGCTGTGGCAAAACGACCACACTGCGCCTGATCGGCGGGCAGCTCAAGCCCAGCAAGGGGACGGTACGAGTCGCCGGCCAGCTCGTTCATGAACTCGACAGCGACGCACTCTACGCCCTGCGTCGGCGCATGGGCATGCTGTTCCAGTTTGGAGCTCTCTTCACCGACATGTCGGTTTTTGAAAACGTTGCCTTCCAGATGCGTGAGCATACCGACCTGCCCGAAGAGCTCATCCACGATCTGGTCATGATGAAGCTCCATGCCGTCGGGCTACGGGCCGTGCATGGCCGGATGCCTTCCGAGCTTTCCGGAGGCATGGCGCGTCGTGTTGCCCTGGCTCGTGCCACCGCACTCGACCCTCTGCTGATGATGTACGACGAACCTTTCGCCGGTCTGGACCCGATTTCCCTGGCCGTGGTCGGTGATCTGATCCGCAAGCTCAATGATGCGCTGGGAGCCTGTTCCATCATCGTGACGCACGACGTTCAGGAATCCCTAAAAATCGTGGATTATGTCTATTTCGTTTCCGCCGGTCGCATCGTGGCCGAAGGAAGCCCCGAAGAAATCAAGGCATCCTCCACACCTTATGTGCATCAATTCATCTGGGGCGAAGCCGATGGCCCAGTTCCTTTCCACCACCCTGCACCGGCCTATGCCGAAGCCATCATGAATCCGACCGTCTTTGGAGAAGGCCATGCTTGAGCGGGTCACCGCCACACTGACGCGCCTGGGGCACGGACTCACCAGCCGCATCTGGCGGCTGGGCTTTGCAGCCCGTTTTTTTGTGGCCCTCCTCCTGCATTCAGGCATGGCCCTGCGTCGCTTCAACCTCACGCTGCGTGAAATTTACTTCACTGGCGTGCTCAGCCTCGTCATCATCCTGGTTTCCGGCCTGTTCGTCGGCATGGTACTGGGGCTTCAGGGTTACGACACGCTCCAGCGATTCGGGGCCAGTGATGCCCTGGGCGTACTGGTTGCCCTTTCGCTCGTTCGCGAGCTGGGGCCCGTCGTCGCGGCCCTGCTGTTTGCCAGCCGGGCCGGTTCGGCCATTACGGCTGAAATTGGCCTGATGAAAGCCACCGAGCAGATTTCCGCCATGGAAATGATGGCCGTCAATCCAATTGCCCGCGTCGTCGCACCGCGTTATTGGGCCGGGGTTTTTTCGATGCCCCTGCTGGCCGCCCTGTTTTCGGCCATGGGGATTTACGGCGGCTATCTCGTCGGAGTCAAACTGATCGGTGTCGATGAAGGCTCCTTCTGGGCCCAGATGCAAGCCTCCGTCGACTTCCGTGAAGACATCCTCAATGGCTTTATCAAAAGCTGCGTGTTTGGCACCCTCATCAGCTGGATCGCCGTTTTTGAAGGCTATGACGCCGAACCGACCGCCGAAGGCGTTTCCGGTGCAACGACCCGCACCGTTGTCACCTCATCGCTGGCGGTTCTAGCCGCCGATTTCGTCCTGACTGCATTCATGTTCCGGGGAGCTTAAATTGAACCGCGCAACCATCGATCTCTGGGTCGGCCTTTTTGTCGCTATCGGCCTGGGCTCACTTCTCTTCCTGGCCCTCAAGGTCGGTAATCTGGCCACTTCGAACGGCGGCCCCACCTACCGGCTGGAAGCCCGATTTGATAACATCGGCGGACTCAAGATTCGTGGTGCAGTCAAAAGTGCGGGCGTCGTCGTCGGGCGTGTGACCGGCATCCGGCTAGACCCGGAAGATTACCAGGCCGTGGTGGATATGCAGCTTGACAATCGCTACCATTTCGACAAGGAAACCATCGCCACCATCAACACCTCCGGGCTGCTGGGCGAGCAATACATCGGACTGGAAGTCGGCGGCTCGCCGGACATGATGAAAGATGGTGACACCATCAAGAAAACCCAATCTGCCGTCGTGCTGGAAAAACTCATCAGCCAATTCATGTTCAGCAAGGCCTCGGAAGAAGGTACTACCGACGAAAAAAAATAAGCAAGGAGCAATAAGCACGACCCGCTCCAGAAAAATGAAAAGGAAGACCGACACGTGAACGTCCGCTCCGCCCCCTACCGCACTGTTTCCCGATTGTTTGCGGCCACGCTGGTTGCAGGCTTGCTGGCCGGATGCGCAACCTCCGGCAACCCGCGCGACCCTTTCGAAGGCTTTAACCGCGCCGTTTTTGACATCAACGATGGCCTGGACAAAACCCTCATCAAACCCGTTGCCCAGAGCTACGAAACCGTCCTGCCCGCCCCGGTACGCAAGGGTGTTTCCAATTTCTTCGGCAATCTGGGTGATGTCCTCATCGCCACCAACAACCTGCTGCAAGGCAAACCCGCCGAAGCGGCCAGCGATGTCGGACGTTTCGCCATCAACTCCACCTTCGGCATTCTCGGCATTTTCGATTTCGCCACCGATCTCGGTCTTGAAAAGCACGAGGAAGACTTCGGCCAAACCTTCGGAAAATGGGGCGCACAATCCGGCCCCTATCTGGTACTGCCACTTCTCGGACCCAGCACGCTGCGCGATGGAATCGGCCTGGCTTTCGACCTGAAAACCGACCCCGTCACCCAGATTGAAAATGTCCCGAGCCGCAATACGGCACTTGGCATTCGTGCTCTGGACGACCGCACCAATCTGCTTGCCGCCGACAAGATTGTTGAAAAAGCGGCACTTGACCGCTACACCTATGTTCGTGATGCCTATCTGCAACGTCGCCGTAGCCAGATTTATGACGGAGACGCCCCGCGTGAATCGGAAGACCTGACCCAGGATACGCCCACCCAGACGAAGCAAGCGCGATCCACAAACCGTCTGGAACCCGTTGTCGGATCCTCCAACCTTTATGTCGAACGCGAGGACGACACCTCCACGACCGCACAGTGGCAAACTCCAACCCTCCTGGCACCGGAGCTCACCCATCTTGCGCAAGGTAATCTCAAGTAACCTCGGGTAACCTCAAATAAGCCCGCCCTCCTTTCCCCTTGACCTCCATTCATCCCTTTTGCCGATCATCATGAAGTTCATCCGCCTCTTGCTCCTTCCCTTCCTGACCTTCTTCGCCGTCCTCGCATGGGCCCAGGAAACCGCACCCGACGCACTCATCATCAATGTCACCAACGAAGTTCTGGCGGTGGTCAAAGCGGACAAAGATATCCAGTCCGGCAATACGCAAAAAACCCTGGCACTGGTTGAAACGAAAGTACTGCCCCACTTCAATTTCGAACACATGACCCGTCTGGCCATGGCGCGCGACTGGTCAAAAGCCAGCCCAGCCCAGCAAAAATCCCTGACCGACGAATTCCGCACCCTCCTCGTTCGCACCTATTCCAAGGCTCTCAACGAATACAAGAACCAGACCATCACCTTCCGCCCCTTCAAGGCCAAACCCACCGATACCGACGTCAAGGTACGCACCCAAATCAACCAGCCCGGCAGTGCCAAGCCCATCACACTGGATTACTATCTCGAGAAACAATCCACCGCATGGAAGGTGTATGACATCGAAGTAGGTGGTATCAGCCTGGTCACCAATTACCGCGACTTCTTCACCAGCGAAGTTCGCCAGGGTGGTGTCGACGGTCTTATCAAATCACTTCAGTCGAAGAACAACGAAAAGAAATGATCCACACCGTCGGCGAAACGCTCGAAGTCCGCGGCAGCATGACCCTGCCCGCCGCACGCGAGCTTCTGAAAAACGGCGTGAGCCTGCTAAACCCCTCGGAAGCTGAAACCGTCTTCAACCTCTGCGCCGTCGACGCCGTTGATTCTTCCGCGCTGGCCGTCATTTTTGGCTGGATGCGCGCTGCAAAAGCCCAGGGCAAAACGATCCGCATCGCTCAACCCAGCGCAGATCTGCTCACGCTAGCACAGCTCTACGGCGTAACCGACCTGCTACCGCTGGAAGGCCCAGTGTGAGGTTTCAATCCTTCCACACGGACACCTCCACCCTTCCCTCCAGATTTTTCCATGCCCTCCGCCACCCCGGCTACGCCAGCCATTCAGGTCCATCAGGTCGTCAAGCGTTTCGGCAAGCTGACGGCACTCAACGGCATCGACCTTGACGTTCGGCAGGGCGAATTTTTCGGGCTGCTGGGCCCCAATGGTGCAGGCAAAACCACGCTGATCTCCGCCTTGGCCGGTCTTTTGCAAGTGGATAGCGGCAGCCTGCACGTCATGGGACACAATGTCACGACTGACTACCGGCAGGCCCGTCGACAACTGGGTGTCGTCCCCCAGGAACTCGTCTTCGACCCCTTCTTCAGCGTGCGCGAAATGCTCAACATTCAGGCGGGCTATTTCGGCATCGCCGCCACTCGCCAGCGCGACGACTGGATCGACGAAATTCTGGATAGCCTCGATCTCACCGGCAAAGCCAATGCCAATATGCGCATGCTCTCCGGCGGCATGAAACGGCGCGTCCTCGTCGCCCAAGCTCTGGTGCATCGCCCACCCGTCATCATCCTCGATGAGCCGACCGCCGGTGTCGATGTCGAACTACGCCAAACACTCTGGCAATTCATCCGCCGCCTCAACCGCGACGGACACACCATCATCCTGACCACCCACTATCTCGAAGAAGCCGAATCCTTCTGCAACCGCATCGCCATGCTCAAAGCCGGGCGCATCATCGCCCTGGACAGCACAGCCAATCTGCTTCGTCGCTTTGCCACCCATGCCCTGTGCTTCCGTCTGGCAACGCCGATGCCCTTGCCTGCTGCCCTGATCTCACGCACAACAAACCTGGGGGGGGCTTCCCACGAAAACCTCTGGCGCATTCCCTTCGACCACTTCGAAGAAGTCGAACCTTTGCTGGCCGAATTGCGCACAGCCGGATGCGAGCTTTCCGATCTCGAAATCGGCAAGCCCGATCTGGAAGACGTCTTTGTCCGCCTCATGCGGGACAACGAATCCGGCAACCCGCCGCTTGCCCCCCAAAGCGAGACCGCCTCATGATGTCTCCCAACGACTTCACCGGCTTTATCACCCTCTTTCGCAAGGAAGTCCTGCGCTTCTGGAAAGTCGCCCTCCAGACCGTCGCCGCCCCCATGATGACGGCACTCCTCTACCTCCTCGTGTTCTCACACGCGCTGGATGGTCGGGCCCAGGTCTATGGCAGCATCCCCTACACCGCCTTCCTCATTCCCGGGCTGGTGATGATGTCCATCCTGCAAAATGCCTTTGCCAACGCCTCCTCCTCCCTGATCCAATCCAAAGTCACCGGCAGCATCGTTTTCATTCTCCTTCCGCCCATCTCCTACCTAGCCTTTTTCCTTGCCTATGTCCTGGCCGCCCTGGTGCGCGGGCTGGCGGTCGGGCTGGGCGTTCTGCTGGCCATCCTCTGGTTCTCGCCACCGCCCTTTGTCCAGCCGCTCTGGACCCTCGTCTTCGCCCTGCTAGGCGGCGGAATCCTTGCCGTTCTGGGCGTCATTGCCGGTTTATGGTCCGACAAATTCGACCAGCTCGCCACCTTCCAGAACTTCCTCATCATGCCGCTGACCTTCCTTTCCGGCGTGTTCTACTCCATCCACAGCCTGCCCCCCTTCTGGCAAGCCCTGTCACACTGGAACCCTGTTTTTTACATGATCGACGGCTTCCGCTACGGCTTCTTCGGCATCTCCGACATCTCCCCATGGCACAGCCTCGGTGTCGTTTCGATCACCTTCCTCCTGCTCTCCCTTCTCACCCTGAACCTGCTGCGTCGCGGCTACAAACTGCGTGCCTGAGCCCCCCACCCATTCAAGGAACCCTGCCATGCTCGACCCCAAACAAATCCAGACCTGGATCGCCGCCGGACTACCCTGCGAACATCTCGCCGTGGATGGCGACGGCCACCACTTCGCCGCCGTCATCGTCAGTGCCGAATTCGAAGGCCTGAACCGCGTCAAACGGCAACAACGCGTCTACCAGACCATCCGCGACAAACTCGACTCCGGCGAACTCCACGCCCTCTCGATGCAAACACTCACCCCCGAAGAATGGCGGGCCCAGTAAAACCATGGACAAACTCCTGATCGAAGGCGGAACGCGGCTCGAAGGCGAAGCCACCATCTCCGGGGCCAAAAATGCCGCCCTGCCGCTCCTGTGCGCGGCCCTGCTCACCCCCGAGCCCCTCACACTCACCCACGTCCCCGATCTCAACGACGTGCGAACCATGCTCAAACTCCTCGAGCAGATGGGCGTTCGCATCACACAAGCCGCCAATCCCGAAGGACTAACGATCACACTGGACGCCAGCGGCCTGAACAACCCCGTCGCCCCCTACGAGCTCGTGAAAACCATGCGCGCGTCCATCCTCGTCCTCGGCCCGCTCGTGGCGCGGTGCGGCGAAGCCCGCGTCTCCCTGCCCGGCGGCTGCGCCATTGGTGCGCGTCCCGTTGACCAGCACATCAAAGGGCTCACCGCCATGCACGCCGAAGTCAGCGTCGAACACGGCTACGTCCACGCCCGAACGTCCCGACTCAAAGGCGCGCGCCTCTTCACAGACATGGTCACCGTCACCGGCACGGAAAACCTCATGATGGCCGCCTGTCTGGCCGACGGCGAAACCATCATCGAAAACGCCGCGCGCGAACCCGAAGTCGTCGACCTGGCCAACTGCCTCGTCGCCATGGGCGCGCAAATCTCCGGAGCCGGCTCCGACATCATCCGAATCCGTGGTGTTGAACGCCTGCACGGCGCAAGCCATCGCATCATGCCCGACCGCATCGAAACCGGAACCTATCTTTGTGCCGCCGCCGTCACCGGCGGACACATCCGCCTCAAATCCACCAACGCCTGCTATCTCGATGCCGTCATCGACAAACTCATGGACGCCGGTTGCGACATCCAGAGCGAACGCGACAGCATCACCCTCAAAGCCCCGGCGCGGCTAAACGCCGTCAGCCTGCGAACCTCCCCCTACCCCGCCTTCCCGACCGACATGCAGGCCCAGTTCATGGCCCTCAACTGCGTCGCCGAAGGCACCGCCATCATCCGCGAAACCATCTTCGAAAACCGCTTCATGCACGCCGTCGAACTGATCCGCCTGGGAGCCGACATCAAAATCGACGGCAACACCGCCGTCGTTCGCGGCGTAAATCAACTCCAGGGTGCGACCGTCATGGCCACCGACCTGCGCGCCTCCGCCAGCCTCGTCATCGCCGGCCTCATCGCCCAGGGCGAAACCCTGATCGAACGCATCTACCACCTCGACCGAGGCTACGAAAAACTCGACCAGAAATTGACAGCCCTTGGGGCACGAATCCGGCGGGTCAAATAGTCAGTCTTTGCATCCAAAAATTTCCCACAAAACTAAAAAAACAATATATGCTAAAAGCAAGGATTGCTCTGCGCGAAGGGGGAAGTTTGGCGTGAGTAACCTGCATGTCCTAACCCAGTAAAGGAAGGCACGATATGAGAACCTTGCCCAACCGGCTGCTCCACTATGCCATGATGCTTATGGTGGTTTTCGGCCTCTA
>CAZCOS010000042.1:0-19804 GCA_964500605.1 uncultured Sterolibacterium sp. | reverse complement strand
GCACACATTCCAGCACACGATCCACCAGCAGCATCGGGTAACGATGCGGCAGATGTTTGAGGATTTCGTTGATATCCATCGAGCTTACAGCGACGTTCACGGCATTTTCTCCAGCACAGACAGGCGCGTTTCAAGATCGCGCATTTTATCGTTCATGGAATCCAGATGACGCAGCCGGCCAAAGTTTCTGGCCCAGTCGGCGTGTGTCTGGAAGGGAACCCAGCCGGTATAGGCTCCGGCTTGGGTGATGGATTTTGTGACCAGGGTATTGGTCGAGACATGGACACCATCGGCAATTTCAAGATGACCAAGAATCATGGCCGCGCCACCTATAGTGCAGTTCCGGCCGATACGCGCGCTGCCCGCAATGCCCACGCAACCCGCCAGTGCGGTGTGGTCACCAATATGGACATTGTGCGCAACCTGAATCTGGTTATCGAGTTTCACGCCGTGGCCAATCACCGTGTCATCCAGCGCACCTCGGTCGATGGTGGTATTGGCACCAATCTCGACATCGTCGCCAATGACGACGCGACCCAGTTGCGGAATCTTGACCCACCGGCCACCGCCCGGCCCAAGTTGTGCATCTTTTTCACGCGCGAAGCCGAAGCCGTCCGCACCGATGACGACACCGGAATGGATGACGGCCCGCGCACCAACGACACAAGATGGATAGATCGTGACATTGCCATGCAATAAGGCATCGTCCCCAATAATGACGCCATCACCAATGACACAGTTCGGGCCAATGCGAACGTTTTCACCGAGTTTCACCGCTCGACCAATGCGCGCACCCGCTGCAATGCACGCCGTTGCGGGAATGCTGGACTCAACCGTAGCGGCAGGATGCACACCGGCTTCGACTGGCTCAACGGGGTTGAGCCACTGCGCCACGCGGGCGTAATAGCAATAGGGGTCGGCCGTAACGATGCAGGCGGTGGGGCAATGTTCCGCCGCAGCGGCATTCAGGATGACGGCAGCCGCCTGGGTTTGTGCCAACTGTCCGCGATATTTCGGATTGGAAAGAAAGGTGATTTCGTCCGGCCCGGCCTTGTTCAGAGCAGCAACCTGGCGCACAAGACGGGTAGCCGCGGACTCACCCCGAAGCTCTCCGCCCAGGCGTGCCACGATTTCTGAAAGAAGGATGCCGGTCATCGGCCTGCCAATAACCCGCCCGTCATTTTCCGGCGGGTTCGCCCAACTGCTTGATGATACGATCGGTGATGTCGATGCGTGACGAGGCAAAGAGTGCCTCCTGTACGATCAGGTCAAACTTTTCAGTTTCACCGATGGTCTTGATGGCCTTGTTGACCCGCTCAAAAATGGCGGCCATTTCTTCGTTCTGGCGCAAGTTCAGATCTTCCTTGAACTCCCGCTCCCGACGCTGGAAATCGCGTCCGAGATCGTTAAATTCACGTTCCTTGTTCCGACGGTCTGCCTCGGACATGGTCATGGAATTTTTTTCCAGTGACTCCTGAAGACCTTGCAACTGCTTGGCCAGCTTTTGCAACTCGAGGTTACGCTTTTCGAATTCCTTCTCGATCTTCTTTTTGGCTTTCGCCGCCTGAGGCGCGTCGGAAAGGACACGCTGGGTGTTGATGAAGCCGATCTTGAATTCGGCGTGAGCCGGAACCACGACCGCCAGACAAGCAGTCATCAGAATGGTGCGCAACATTGCTTTCAACGGTTTCTCCTGATAGCAGAGACAATCAAGTCAATCGAATCAATCAAAGTCATTGGAAAATTGAACATGGAAGACCCATCCATCAATCCATGAATGGGCCGCTTAAAACACCGTTCCCATCTGGAATTGCAGACGCTGAATTTTGTCGTCCGGTTTTTTGTTGAGAGGATGAGCAAAGCTAAACTTCAGCGGGCCCATGGGAGAAGACCAGGACAGAGCCACGCCAATGCTGTAACGCAGATCACCCACACTGACTTTCTGCCCCTCACCCCAGACCTGCCCGGCGTCTAGGAAAGCACTCAGACGAACGGATTTATCCAGACCCGAACCAGGCATGGGGAAAAGTAGCTCTGCATTTCCAACCAGCCGCCGATTTCCACCCAAACGGCTTTCATTGCCATAGGCATCCTTGACCACGGGGCCAAGAGAGCCGGAATCGTAGCCCCGAACAGAGCCAATCCCCCCCGCATAATAATTCTTGAAGAAGGGCAAAGGCTTTCCGCCGTAGCCTTTGGCAAACCCTGCCTCCCCATTAACCAGCAGGGTCAGGCTGCGTGTCCAAGGCACGGGAATGAATTCCTGATACTGGTAAGTTGCACGATAAAAGCGCAGCGTTCCCATCTTGCCCGTTGGCAAGCTCAACTCACCAACCACGCGCCGTGTCCCGCCCTTGGTCGGGTAAAGACGGCTGTCGATGGTTTCCTTCAGCCAGCCCGCCGTTGCGAGTGTTGTGGTATTCGTTTCACCAAATTGATTGACGTATTGCTGATAGACCGTCGGACTGGTTGCGTCCATCGTCAACTTGGTCGAATCGAAAGAGAGCCCCGTGCTGATGTAGTCATCCTCGGCGATGGGCAGACCGAAGCGTACCCCGCCACCCATGGATTGCGAGCTATAGCTTCCGATGGTGTTCAGCGAACTGGTATCGGTTCGGCGGTCGTAAATATCGAAGCCTCGACTGATGCCGTCAATGGTGTAGTAAGGATCGGTATAGGAGAGCGAATAAACGCGATTGACCTTGCTCGTATTGACCTGCGCACCCAACGTCTTGCCACTGCCGAAAAGATTTTGCTGTTGAACCGAGGCAGAAAGCACCAGCTTTTCCGAACTGGAGAAACCCGCCCCCAGCATGATGTTACCCGTCGGCTTTTCCTTGACGTTGATATTGACGTCCACCTGATCCGTTGTACCTGCCACGGGCGGCGTTTCAAGCGTGACTTCCTCAAAGTAACCCAGCCGGTCGATGCGGGTACGCGATTTGTTGATTTTCTCACCGTCGTACCAACTCGATTCCATCTGGCGCACTTCACGACGCAGCACTTCATCTCGGCTTCGCGTGTTGCCGGTGATGTTGATATTGCGCACATAAACACGGCGACCGGGGTCGACAAAGATGGTAAAGGCCACCTTGTTTTTTTCCTTGTCGAGCTCGGGTGCAGCGTTGACGTTGGCAAAAGCGTAGCCATCGTTCCCCAGACGCTCGCTGATGGCCTTGGTGGTTTCAGTCAGGTTTTCACGAGAGAACGTATCCCCCGGCTTCAAGGAAATCAGCTTGCGCAACTCGTCTTCCGGCACACGCAAATCCCCGGCCAGCTTGACGGATGAGACTTCGAATTTCTGCCCTTCGCTGATATTGACAGTGATGTAGATATCCCGGCGATCCGGCGTGATCGAAACCTGGGTCGAATCGATATTAAATTCGAGATAACCCCGGTTGAGGTAATAGGAACGTAGATTTTCGAGGTCTCCGGCAAGCTTTTGCTTGGAATACTGGTCGTTCTTGGTGTACCAGGTAAACCACCCCGGCGTGCGGAGCTGGAAAATCTCTAGCAGCTCCTTTTCTGGAATGGCCTTTGCACCAATGATGTTGATCCGGTGAATCTTGGCAATATCATTTTCTTCGATATTGAAGTTGATGCCGACACGATTGCGCTCAAGCGGCGTGACCGTCGTCGTCACATTGACCGCATAAAAGCCTCGCGCCAGATATTGACGCTTCAATTCCTGCTCGGCACGATCGACCAGCGCACGGTCAAAAATACGCGATTCCGCCAGGCCAACTTCTCGCAGCCCCTTGAGTATTTGATCTTTCTCAAAAGCTTTCAGCCCGACAAAACCCACAGAAGCAATGGCCGGACGCTCATCGATGAGCACGACTAGCACGCCATTTTCAATTTCCAGGCGGACATCCTTGAAGAAACCCGTGGAAAAAAGGGCTTTCACCGCACGGGTCGCCTTGTCTTCGGTCAACAGATCCCCCACTTTAACGGGCAGATAGCTGAACACCGTTCCAGCCTCGGTACGCTGGATTCCTTCGACCCGGATATCCTTGACGACAAAAGGTTCAAATGTGGAAGCAGCAGAAACGGCCGCCGAAAATAGTGCGGCGAGCAATCCGGCAATCAAAGTCTTGTTCATGGGAACTAGGAGGAAAGCAGGCGGTGAATATCGTTAAACAAGGCGAACGCCATCATCATCAGAAGCAGGGCCAGACCGATTTTCTGGCCAAATTCCATCACCCTTTCCGGGAGCGGACCGCCTTTGGCAAGCTCGACAATATAATACAGCAAGTGCCCGCCGTCCAAGATAGGAATGGGCAACAGGTTCAAAACGCCCAGACTGATGCTGATGAGCGCGATGAAACTCAGATAAGACATCCAGCCCATTTGCGCGCTGCGCCCGGCGTAATCGGCGATGGTGACCGGACCGCTAAGATTCTTCCAGGACAATTCCCCCACCAGCATCCGCCCCATCATCTTGAGAGTGAAGCTCGCCGTCTGCCCGGTCTGCATGACGGATTTGCCTAATGATTCCAGCGGGCCCCGCTCGATCCGGACAAAAATCTGCTCGTGCAAAGCCGGGTCGTCACGCACCATCATCCCCAGCCGCCCCACACGCTGCCCATTCTCCATCGCTGCCGCAGGCGTTGCCTCTTTCTGAAGCACCTGTCCCGCCCGGCGCAATTCGATCATCAAAGGTTTATCTGCTGAAGCCTTGACCTTCGCCACAACCTCACGCCAGCTCTTGATTGCTAGCCCGTCGATCGACAGGATTTCATCATCTGCACGAAGATCCGCCCGGGACGCCGGAGAGTCCGCCGTCACCTCACCGACAAACGGTTTGATCAAGGGCTGAAAAACCTTCAAGCCCAGCTTGCCCAGAACATCCTTGTCGAGATCGTCTTCTCCCAACGAAACCGTCTCAATGCGATAGATTTCCAGCGCGTTTCCGGGTGTCACGGCTTCCAGCACAACAGGCTCGCGATCGAGTGCCACCTGCGTGAATTCCCAACGCATTTCCTGCCAGCTGCGCACCGCATGTCCATTGACACTTCGAATCGTCGCGCCTTCTGGTAATCCGGCTTGGGCAGCGGGTGTTCCGGCAGCGGGAAGATGAACGATGGGACGCAACTCCTCACTGCCCTGCAAAAACAAGACCCAGTAAAGGAGTACAGCCAGCAGCAGATTGGCCACCGGCCCGGCGGCGACAATCAGAAAACGTCGCCAGACTGGCTGACGGTTGAATGCGCGATGCAATTCCTGCGGCGCGACGGGCCCCTCCTGCTCATCCAGCATCCGGACGAATCCGCCCAGTGGGATGAGCGAAACTGCCCATTCAGTTTGATCTTTTCCCCAACGGCGTATGAACAGGGTTTTCCCGAAGCCCACCGAAAAACGTAGGACTTTGACTCCACACCAACGCGCCACAAGGAAATGCCCCGCCTCATGAAAGACAATGAGTATCCCCAGAGCAAGGATGAATGCCAGGAAATACAGCAGTGGATGAGCCGTCATCGTTGCCTCCTCTTCCCGTTCAGCGTGACCGTTTTGCCACGCACCGCCTTGCAAGTTCGCGGGCTCGCGAATCCGCTTCGAGGATGCCCTCCAGCGTGCTCACAGGCTGAACCGGGATCGCATCAAGCACCGACGAGATGACTTGTGGAATCCCGAGGAAAGGCAAGCCCCCATCGAGAAAGGCCGCCACGGCAATTTCATTCGCGGCATTGAGCAAGGCGGGAGCCGTGCCTTCAGCCCGCAGGGCTTGATAGGCCAGATCAAGACAGGGAAAACGCTGTGGGTCTGGTGGCTCGAAATCGAGCTGCCCGACGCGAAACAGATCAAGCGAGGCGACACCCGCCTCGATACGATCCGGGTAGGCCAGCGCATGGGCAATAGGAGTGCGCATATCGGGGTTACCGAGTTGGGCCAGCACGGAGCCATCGACGTATTCAACCAGCGAATGAATGACGCTTTGCGGATGAATGACGACATCGATCGCGTCAGCGGGCGCATTGAACAGCCATCGCGCTTCGATGATTTCCAGACCCTTGTTCATCATGCTGGCTGAATCGACCGAGATTTTCCTGCCCATCACCCAGTTTGGATGCGCACAAGCCTGTTCCGGCGTCACGATTTCCAGCTCGGCCCGCGTAGCGCGACGAAAAGGCCCGCCCGACGCCGTCAGGAGGATGCGACGAATTCCCTTTTGCGCCAGCGACCCCTCATAGTCTGCCGGGAGAGACTGAAAAATGGCATTGTGTTCGCTGTCAATGGGCAGGAGAACGGCTCCGCTCTTGTTCACCTCGGCCATGAACAGGGGGCCGGCCATCACCAGTGCTTCCTTGTTGGCCAGCAGCACCCGTTTTCCGGCCTGCACGGCGGCCAATGTCGGTGGCAATCCTGCTGCACCGACGATGGCAGCCATCACGACTGCCACCTCCGGATGAGCGGCAATCTCCACCAAGGCCCGCTCTCCCGCCAGCACCTCTGTTTCGAGCTGGTCTGCATCGAGCAATTCACGCAAGCGGACACGCCCGGCATGATCGGCGACGACCGCATAGCGAGGCCGATACTGGCGACACAGCTGCGCCAAGTCATCGACCCGCTTGTGCGCGGAAAGCGCAAATACCTCGAAACGGTCAGGATGACGCGACACAACATCCAGGGTACTCTGGCCGATCGAGCCAGTCGCCCCCAGTACAGTCAGCCTTTGCCTTGGCATCTTTTGCATGAAAATCTTAGGATTGCGGAATCAAGAAAAATGGGCTGCGAACAAGGCCACCAACGGAAGCGTCGCCGTCAGACTATCAATACGATCCAGCACACCACCATGCCCTGGCAGAATGCGGCCACTGTCTTTGACACCTGCCTGACGCTTGGCCAAAGACTCGAACAAATCGCCTGCAATGCTCAGGATGGTCAAGACCAGCAAGCCCCCTCCAAGCAGCAGCCATTGTTCAGTCTGCCAGTCTGCAGCGCGACCACTGGCCATGGCGACGATGGCACCATACAGCTGCACACCGACCATCGCACCCATGGCCCCCTCCCAGGTCTTGCCCGGGCTGATTTGCGGGGCGAGTTTGCGACGGCCCAATAAACGTCCGGTGAAATAGGCAGCAATATCGGCCACCCAAACAATGGCCATGGCCGCCAGCAGTTTCCATGGACCCTGCTGCTGGAGCAGCACCAAGGCCACCCAGCTCGGAATCAGGAGCAATCCGCCCACCAGCCAGCCCGTGAAATTGTTTGCAAGACGCCACTTGTAACGAAACCAAAAGGGGATGAGCAGACACCAGAAGGCCAGGGACAGCGTGCAAAGCACGTGGAAAAACAGCGATGGAAGCTCGGCCCACCAAAGAGCCACACAGGGGAGAAGGAGAATCAGCGCATAAATGCGACGCATTGTCGGACGCATGTTCAGCAAGCCACCCCACTCCCAGGCACCCAGCGCAACAATCACCAAAAAAAGACTTGCCACGCCCGCCAGAGGTAATTGAAACAAGGCCAACAACAGGCCTCCGACCAGGGCCAGGGCCGTCAGAACGCGTGCTTTAAGCATCAGGATTCAGCTTCGGCTTCACGCTGTCTGTCGAATTCAGCAACTGTTCGCTGGTCCGTCCGAAACGACGCTCCCGCTGCTGGTAAGAGGCAATCGCCTCATCCAGCGCAGCCGCATCGAACTCGGGCCAGAGCCGGTCCGTAAAGAAAAATTCGCTGTAGGCCAGCTGCCAAAGCAGGAAATTACTGATGCGTTGTTCACCGCCAGTGCGAATAAATAAATCCGGCTCAGGGGCATAGGCCATGGCAAGATGGGGGCTCAGGTCTTCTTCCGTCAACGCACGTCCCACAGCGGCCAACTCGGGGTTTTGCGCCAGCATCCGCGAGGCCGCCTGAAGGATGTCCCAACGGCCTCCGTAATTGGCTGCAATGGTCAATACAAGGCGGGTGTTGGTTGCAGTTCGTGCCTCTCCCTGACGAATCAAATCCACCAGCCCGTCATCGAATCTTGAAAGATCGCCGATGACATGAAGACGAACGCCGTTTTCGTCTAGACGCGTCACTTCGTTTTGCAGTGCGCTGAGGAACAAGCCCATCAGAAAGGACACCTCTTCAGCGGGGCGACGCCAATTCTCGGAGCTGAAGGCAAACAGTGTCAGGTATTCGACCCCCGCCGCCATGCAGGCCTTGATGGTTGCGCGAACGGCATCAAGCCCTGCCTTGTGGCCGGCCACACGCGGCAGCATGCGCTTTCTGGCCCAGCGGCCATTCCCATCCATGATAATGGCCACATGCCGGGGAACCTGCAGCACATCAGGAACAGACTGGGTGGAACTGGAGAACAGGCGCAAGAATTCGCCCTCCCGAATAGGCCGGATGACCGGTCATAACCTGGTCAGCCAGTCGCTCAAACAGCCAAAAGATCCTTTTCTTTGTCAGCCACGATCTTGTCGATGTCGCCAACGAAGCGGTCGGTCAATTTCTGGATTTCGTCCTGGATGCGACGCTCATCATCTTCGGATATCTCCTTCTTTTTGAGAGCATCCTTGAGCTGATTATTGGCATCGCGACGCAAATTACGAATCGCCACCTTGGCGTTCTCACCTTCATGTTTGACGATTTTGGTCAGTTCGCGACGGCGCTCTTCGGTCAACATGGGCATGGGAACCCGAATTTGTTCGCCCTGCGACGCCGGATTCAAGCCCAGATCGGCTTCACGAATGGCCTTTTCAACCTTGGCCATCATCGGCTTCTCCCAGGTCTGCACCCCCAAAGTCCGCGCATCAATCAACGTGACATTGGCCACTTGCGTCAAGGGAACCATCGAACCGTAATACTCAACCTGTACATGATCGAGGATGCCGGTGTGGGCACGCCCTGTACGCACCTTGGAAAGGTCCTGTTTCAGGGCGTCGATCGACTTGAGCATTTTCTGCTCGGCCTGTTTTCTGAGTTCGGCAATCACCAGCATGCGGGACTCCTGAATATCGGTTGTTATCGAACGGAAAGCAAAGACAGGAAACGGTCGTGATGCAATTCAAACGTGAACCAGCGTTCCTTCGTTTTCACCCATCACCACCCGCTTCAAGGCACCTTCCTTAAAAATTGAAAACACCACAATGGGCAATTTCTGATCACGACAAAGTGCCAGTGCCGTGGCATCCATGACCTTCAGATTCTGACGGATGGCCTCGTCGAAGCTGATACGCTCGTAACGCTGAGCAGTCTTGTCTTTCATTGGATCGGCGGTATAAATGCCATCGACCTTGGTTGCCTTCATGACCATTTCGGCTTCGATCTCCGCACCGCGCAATGCCGCTGCCGTATCCGTTGTGAAAAACGGATTGCCCGTTCCGGCGGCGAATACCACCACCTTGCCTTCTTCGAGATAGCGTATGGCCTTGCCGCGAATGTAAGGCTCAATGACCTGTTCGACATTCAGTGCCGACTGAACCCGAGCATTGATTCCCGCCTGACGCATGGCATCAGACAGTGCCATGGCATTGATAACGGTCGCCAACATGCCCATGTAATCGGCCGTGGCACGATCCATACCCGCCGAAGCACCGGCAACTCCCCGAAAGATGTTGCCGCCACCGATGACCACACCGACTTCCACACCCATTTTCACCACAGACCCGACTTCTGCGACGATACGATCCAGCGTCGCACGATTGATGCCGTAGGCATCGTCTCCCATCAAGGCCTCGCCGGAAAGTTTGACGAGGATACGCTTAAAGCGTGATTGAGGTGCGTGGGGTGCGTGGGGTGTGGTCACCATGAACAAAAGGCTCCGGAATTACTTTGCTGCTGCGGCAGCCTGTGCAGCCACTTCGGCGGCGAAATCGGTCACTTTCTTCTCGATGCCCTCGCCAACGATGTACAGCACAAAGCCGGCCACCGTTGCATTTTTGCTCTTGAGCAATTGCGCAACGGTTTGCTTGCCGTCCTCGGCCTTGACGAAAACCTGATCCAGCAGGGTGACTTCCTTCAGGTATTTCTGTACCGTTCCTTCGGCGATTTTTTCCAGCATGTTTTCCGGCTTACCAGACTCGCGTGCCTTTTCGATGGCGATACGACGCTCGGTATCGAGCAATTCCTTGGGCACGCCATCGCTGTTGAGCGACTTCGGCTTGGAGGCGGCAATATGCATGGCCAGATCCTTGGCCAACTGCTCATCCCCCCCCACAACATCGATCAACACACCGATCTTGCTGCCACCATGCACATAGCTCGTCAGCTTGCCCTGCGCAGCAATCCGCTCAAAGCGGCGAACTGTCAGGTTTTCACCAATCTTGCCGATCAGGGCAGTACGCACGGCTTCAACCGTCTGGCCACCGATTTCGAGGGCAGCGAGTGCCTCCACATTCGCCGGATTACGGGAAGCCACCAGCTCGGCCAGATTCTTGGACAAGGCGATGAAATCATCATTCTTGGCCACAAAGTCGGTTTCACAATTCACTTCGATGATGGCTGCCAGCTTGCCATCGGCCGACAAATGCAGACCCACCACGCCTTCCGCGGTCACACGGGCTGCGGCCTTTGTCGCCTTGTTGCCCAGTTTGACACGGAGAATTTCCTCTGCACGAGCCATATCGCCTGCTGCTTCCGTCAGAGCCTTCTTGCACTCCATCATCGGCGCGTCAGTCTTCTCGCGCAGCTCTTTAACCATACCTGCGGTAATTTCCGCCATGCTCTTACTCCAGATTCAATGTTCAAAAACCATCTTTTAATATAAAACGGCCAGCCGACGCACCAAGGCGACGACTGACCGGATACAAGCCGCAGATTACTCGGCCGCCTCTTCCTCAACCTCGACAAACTCGTCGTCGCCAGCAATCTGCTTTTCCAAGTCGCTCAGCGACTGGCTGCGACCTTCGAGAATGGCATCCGCCACACCGCGCGCATACAAACGGATTGCACGGCTGGAATCGTCGTTACCCGGAATCATGTAATCCACGCCATCAGGGGAATGATTGGTATCCACCACACCAACCACCGGGATGCCCAGCTTTCCGGCTTCAGTCACCGCAATTTTGTGGAAACCGACGTCGATCACGAAAATCGCATCCGGCAGACCGGCCATATCCTTGATACCGCCGATGCTCTTTTGCAGCTTCTCAAGCTCGCGACGGGTCGTCAACGCTTCCTTTTTGGTCAGCTTGTCGAGCGAACCATCTTCCGCCATCTGTTCAAGCTCCTTGAGACGCTTGATCGATGTCTTGACGGTCTTGAAGTTGGTCAACATGCCGCCGAGCCAACGCTCATCGACATAGGGCATGCCCGCACGGCGCGCCTCTTCAGCCACGATTTCACGGGCCTGACGCTTGGTACCGACAAAAAGGATATTGCCCTTCTTGGCCGCCAGCTTGCGGATGAAGGTCATCGCCTCCAGGTACTTGACCATGGTCTTTTCCAGGTTGACGATGTGAATCTTGTTGCGATGACCGAAAATATAGGGGGCCATCTTGGGGTTCCAGAAGCGGGTCTGGTGACCAAAATGGACACCGGCTTCCAGCATTTCACGCATGCTTGCAGACATTCTATTTCTCCGAACAGGGTTAAACCGCCGCCCGGCCGTGCTGCCCTGAAACAGGGCCACCCTTTCGGTACCGAGCGTGTGGATTGTGGTTAAGAAACCTTGCCTGAATGAAGTCTTTGAAACCTTCAAAAACAGGCAAGATTTCGATTATAGAAGCTTTTCCAGCTTCACATCAAATTTTTCAGCCCTATCTCGACACGACGAGACGCGATTCGATGCCACCCGATCAGATCACGACCGTTTGGGGCTGGCCGGGCTGGCGTGATTCAATCTGGCCGATCACGAAAACGTCTTCACCTTGCGCACGCAGGAAATCGACCGCTCGTTGCTGATCCTCGGCCGAAACGATGACGACCATGCCGATGCCACAATTGAAAACACGGTGCATCTCGGCATCCGCCACCTGACCTTCGCGCTGCAACCACTGAAAGAGCGGAGGCAGGGGCCAGTTTTTCTGGTTCAGTGTGGCGGTAAGATGATCCCCGAGGATACGCGGCACGTTTTCAGTCAGACCGCCACCCGTGATGTGGGCCATTCCTTTGACGGAAAGGGTCTGCATCAACGCCAGAAGCGGTTTCACATAGATTCGGGTCGGAGCCATGATGGCATCCCCAAGAGAACGCCCATGAAAATCAGCGGCTAGATCCGGCTTCGCACGTTCAATGATCTTGCGGATCAGGGAAAAGCCATTAGAGTGCGCCCCGCTGGAAGCCAAACCCAGCACGACATCGCCGGGCTGAATGTTCTTTCCGTCGATGATTTGCGATTTTTCGACCGCACCCACGGCAAAACCGGCAAGATCGTATTCCCCATCCGGATACATGCTGGGCATCTCGGCCGTTTCTCCACCGATCAGCGCGCAACCCGACAGTTCGCAACCCTTCGCGATCCCCTGGATCACCGTTGCGGCCGTCTCCACATCCAGTCGGCCACAGGCGAAATAGTCAAGAAAAAACAGGGGCTCTGCCCCCTGAACGAGAATGTCATTGACACTCATCGCGACCAGATCCTGGCCGACGGTATCGTGCCGGTTGAGCTGAAAAGCGAGTTTGAGTTTCGTCCCCACGCCATCCGTACCAGAAACCAGCACCGGCTCACGATATTTTTTGGAGATTTCGAACAAGGCCCCGAAACCGCCGATCCCGCCGAGGACTTCCGGCCGCATGGTGCGTTTGGCATGGGGTTTGATGCGCTCAACCAGGGCATCACCCGCGTCGATATCGACCCCCGCATCGCGGTAAGTCAGGGAAGAAGTGGTCGGGGCGTTGGAATTTGTCATGCTCAAGTTGAGTTCCTGCGGACTGGCGGCTAAAGTAGCGGGTTGGCAACCCGCCCTCAAATCAAACTCGCAATTTTACCGGAAATGTCCAACCAACGCGCCGATCGTCTTCAAACCTTGCTGTGGAGCGGCATCGGGCTGGCCGCGCTCGGGCTACTCTGGTTACTAAGCCCGGTACTCACCCCTTTCTTGCTGGCGGGCATCCTCGCCTATGTACTCGCCCCTCCCGTCGAAGCCCTGACGCGCCGACGACTCCCCCGTACACTCAGTGTCGTGCTGGTCATGCTACTGGCCGCAGCCCTGCTGGTCGCACTTATGCTCATCCTCGTACCGCTGATCCGTGAAGAATCCCGGCAACTGATCGACCGCCTGCCCGAAGGGCTTGCGCTCTGGAATCAGGAGGCGGCTCCCTGGCTGCAACGCCATTTCCAGATCACGCTTTTGCTGGACCCTGCCTCGTTGAAAAAGCTCCTGGCCGAAAACCGCGAAAACATCCACAACCTCTTCCATTCGCTGCTGCCCTCCCTCCGCATCGGCGGCATGGCCCTGCTCGGGCTCATCACCACGCTGCTGCTCACGCCCGTCGTCATGTTTTACCTGCTGCTCGATGGCCGACAAATCCTTCGACATGGAGAAAACCTCATCCCCCGTCCCTGGCATCGCAAAACACGTCACCTCATCACCGACATCGATGCCGTGCTCGCCGAGTTTTTGCGAGGACAAATCTCCGTCATGCTGTCCCTGGCGGTTTACTACTGCCTTGGCCTCTGGCTCGCCGGAGTTGATTTCGCCCTGCCCGTCGGCATCCTCACCGGTCTGCTGATCTTCATCCCCTACCTCGGCTTTGGACTCGGATTGGGACTGGCCTTGCTGGTCGCCCTGCTCCAGTTCAACGGACTCGCCCCCATCATCGGCGTCGCTATCGTCTATGGTGTCGGCCAGATTCTTGAAAGCGTGCTCCTGACACCCTGGCTGGTCGGAAAACGCATCGGCTTGCACCCGCTGGCCCTTATTTTCGCCCTGCTGGCATTTGGTCAGCTCTTTGGCTTCTTCGGCATCCTGCTAGCCTTGCCCGCCTCGGCAGCCCTGCTCGTTGGCTTGCGTGAGCTCCTCAACCACTATCTTGGCAGCCGCTTCTACCTTGGCAACGACCCTTCAACATGAATCCGCCTGCCCAACAATTACTGCTCGATCTTGGCCCGGCCGCCCAACCCGCCACGCTCGACAATTTCGTCACCGGCAACAACAGGGAGCTGATCTCCCGCCTGCGTGCCTTTGCCGACGCCAGCGTTTTCGACCAGATTTACCTCTGGGGCCCGGCCGGGAGTGGTCGTAGCCACCTGCTGACCGGAACCCATGCGCTCGCCGAAGAACGTGGCCGCCCCACCATTTTTGTAAATGGCCAAGACATCGGTGAAGAACTCGCCACTCCACCAGGCAGCCTGATCATCATCGACAATGTTGAGTCCCTGAGCCCCGAAGGCCAAATCACCCTGTTTCGTATTTTCAATGCCGCCCGACTGGTTGGCCTGGCTCTTCTGCTCTCCGGCAGTGCGCCCCCGCTGGCACTCGAAACTTGTCTGCGTGAAGACCTGCGCACCCGTCTGGGGGCCACACTCATCTACGAAGTCCATCCACTCGATGACACGTCCAAGGCGACGGCACTCAAGCAACACGCCCATCAACGCGGCCTGCGCATTGATGACGGCATCATCGACTATCTGCTGCATCACGGCCAGCGGCACCTACCCGCCCTGCTTGCCCTGCTCGATCATGCCGACCGGCTTTCACTCGAAAAGAAACGTCCGCTGACCTTACCCCTGCTGCGTGAGGCCATGCAAAACATCCCCCCCCCTTTTTCCCCCGGAACACGCCATGAATCTGGCTCTCTTTGATCTCGACAACACCTTGCTGGCGACCGATAGCGATTTTGAATGGGCCGAATTCCTGATCGGACAAGGCGTGCTCGACCGTGAAATCCAGGAAGCCAAAAACATCGAGTTCTACGAGCAATACAAAAATGGAACCCTCGATATCCACGCCTTTCTCGATTTCCAGCTCCAGCCGCTCGCCTGCCACCCTCGTTCACAACTGGATGAATGGCACGAAATTTTCATGGAAAAATGTATTCGTCCGCGCATCGCACCCGGAGCCCGTGCCCTGATTGAAACCCACCGAAAATCAGGCGACCTAATGGCCATCGTCACCGCCACCAACAGCTTCGTTACCGGCCCGATCGCCCGAGAACTGGACATTCCCCACCTGATCGCCACCCTCCCCGAGCAAGATTGCCGAACGGGTTGCTACACAGGCAAACCCACAGGGCATCCCTCATTTCGCGAAGGAAAAATTACCCGCGTCGAAGACTGGCTGGGGTCAATGGGGTTGTGGTGGGGCAGTTTTTTACGGTGCTGGTTCTACAGCGACTCCTTCAACGACCTGCCTCTGCTCAAACAGGTCAGCGACCCCGTCGCCGTCGACCCGGATGAAACGCTGCGCCGTCACGCCGAAACGAAAGGCTGGCCCATCCTCAGCCTGCGCTGAACTTTGTCCAGCCCCGCACGCTCACCCCAAAAAAACAAACCCAAAATGACAAAAAAGCCGGGAAAAACTCCGGCTTTCCTGAACTTCTCATTTCCCGACTTCCATCCAGAAGACGGAATGAAGCGTCGATCGAATCAAAAACCCTCGACCTTATGGATGTTCTGCCACACTGCATTAGGCAACAAACGACGCATGATGTAACCCAAGCGTGTTCCCTTGCCGGGCAAACACCAAAACTCGCCCTTGTCGAGCGAGACTTCGACGGCATCGAGTACCTCTTCCGGTTTGATCGGAGGATTGTCATCGAGAATCTTCGGCCAGACGGTATCGATTGCCTGCTGAAGCAACGGTGTTTTGACGGCGGGCGGGCAGACACAAACGAAACGAACCCCCTTGTTGCGGTTTTCGTGATACAGCACTTCGGAATAGCAGGACACGGCAAACTTGGTCGCCGCATACGCCCCGGTCATCAGGGTCGGCATCTGGCCCAGCATGGACGAGAAACTGATGAAATCCCCCTTGCCGCGCTTGAGCATCCCGGGGACTGTTGCACGGGAAACATTCACCAGCCCGCCGTAGTTGATGGCCATGAGCTTGTGTACCTGCTCGATGGGATGTTCCAGCAGCTTGCCAAAAGGCATGATCGCAGCGGCATTGATGACCCGGTCGATCGGACCGAGATCCTTTTCAGCCTGAGCAACAGCTGCATTCACCGATTCCGTGCTGGTTACATCGACGACATACGTCTTGATGTTGGGCTTGCCTTCCGCCGTCTTCGCCAGACCTTTTTCGCTGATATCGAAGGCTGCAACCTTGACGCCTGCATCCGCCAGACGCCAGGCCGCCAACTGCCCCATGCCGCTCCCCGCACCGGTAATCAGTGCCACCTTGCCGTTAAACGCCATATATTTCCCCTTTCCAGATGTAAATACCAATAAATTTGATTTCAAAAATTCCGAGCAGGGGCATCTTAGAGAGGCAATCCCCGACTGTGCACGGGGGACTACCCGAAATGGGACGCCGCCCACACGAGAATCAATGGATGTTGAACCGGCTCACGGACTCAATCAGGCCGGAAAACATGCCTTTCGCCATGCTCGCTCCAAAGCGGCTTGAGAAACGCTCGGCAAAACTCTGTTTAACGGTGTAGTCGCGAATATCCTCATTCCTGATGACATCCCGGGCCACGGAATCCACGGTGCCATAAGCATCTGCCAGACCCATTTCAATACCACGCGCCCCACTCCACATCAGACCCGAAAACATCTCCGGCGTTTCCTTGAGACGCGCACCACGACCCTTTCGCACCGCCATGATGAACTGTTGATGAACCTCCTCCAGCATTTTTTCGGCAAAGGCTTTCTGCGTTGGGTCTTCCGCGGAGAAAGGATCCAGAAAACCCTTGTTCTGCCCGGCCACCAGCAAACGACGTTCGACTCCCAGCTTGTTCATGACACCGGTAAACCCAAAACCATCCATCAGCACCCCAATCGAACCGACAATGCTGGCTTTATCCACATAAATGCGCTCCGCAGCGGCGGCAACGTAATACCCCCCCGAAGCACAAAGGTCTTCTACGACGACATAAAGCGGAATCTTCGGATATTTGGCGCGCAGACGAAGTATTTCGTCATAAATCATGCCGGCCTGCACGGGCGTTCCGCCAGGGCTGTTAATACTGAGGATGACCGCCTGCGTCCCCTGGTCCTCAAAAGCCGCCTGCAAGGCACTGTTGATATTCTCCGCGCTCGCCTCACCCTTGGGCATGATTGCCCCCTCGATCCTGACCAGTGCCGTATGCGAAGCCGTTTCACCAAAACGGTCAACCGCCCCACCCAAGTCCGCCAAGGCCAGCAAAAAGACCCCAAAGTAAGCAAAACCCAGCAGTTTGAAAAAAATCCCCCAGCGACGAGCCCGCCGTTGCTCGGCGACACCTTCCAGCGCGATGCGCTCCAGCACATCACGCTCCCAGCCGGGAGCGGTTTTCGGATTGGAACCAGAATCAGGCGTTGTCATCATCTTCCTTCAAATAAAGCTGACCGTCCTGCTCGATGACGGCCAGTGGGGTCAAACCCTTTCCATTGCAGCGGCCACCCATGCAACGACCCGACTCAGGAGAATAGATCGCGCCATGGGTCGCACAAATCAAGTGTGTACCGGTTATGTCAAAAAATTGACCTTCCTGCCAATCCAGCTCGATGGGCACATGCCCACAGCGGTTAATGAAAGCATGGACCACACCCCGATAGCGGATGGCAAACGCCGACTCTTCGACACCACCTCGAAGCACCGTGAAACGAACTCCCTCTCCTGCATCCCGCAAAGCTTCGCTGGCACAGATCAGGCGCAAAGAAGGAGTCATGCATGCTGCTCCAGCCAATCGCGCAATCCCGCCACATCCTCCAGGCAGGCCAAGGCTTCCTCCGCCTCCAGAACCGAACGCGGATGTGCCCCATAGGATACAGCCAGAGCCGGAACGCCTGCATTTTTCGCCATCAACAAATCATGTGTCGTGTCGCCAATCATCAGAGTTCGTTCCGGCAAGGCCGCAAATTCGTCCATCAACTCCAGCAGCATCTGCGGATGCGGTTTGGAATGGCATTCATCGGCACAGCGCGTAGCCTGAAAAAAAAACCTCAGCCCACTCACCGACAAGGCCCGATCCAGACCCTTCCGGCTCTTGCCCGTTGCCACAGCAAGCATATACCCCGTCCCGGCAAGCTGCTCCACCATCTCGAATGCCCCGTCAAAGAGGCTCAACTCATGGTCATGCGAAAGATAATGGTGCCGGTAACGCAGAACCATTTCATCGTAACGCGCAGGCTCTAGGTCTGGTACGGCAACGCGCAAGGCATCATGCAAACCCAGGCCGATGACATGCCGCGCCCGCTCCTCCGAGGGTGCGGGCAGCCCCAGATCGAGGCTGGCATTCTGGATCGCATGGACAATGGCCGCAGCCGAATCCATGAGGGTTCCGTCCCAATCAAAGACGATCAGATCAAATCGCATCGCCATGATCCCTTTTTTCGTGTTGATCCAGCTGCCTCAAAAACCCCAGCAACTCAGGCGGCAGAACAGCCTCCAGACTCAAGACGGGCGCATCTGGTGCGGAAGGATGCCGCAAGCGCAGCCTCGCCGCATGAAGAAACATGCGTTTGAGCCCCATTTTCACCAAAGCCTTGTTGAGCTCGAAATCACCATATTTATCATCTCCTGCCAGAGGAAACCCTAGATGGGCCAGATGCACACGGATCTGGTGGGTGCGCCCGGTTTTCAATTCCACTTCGACCAGACTGAAATTTTCCCATCGACTCACCAGTCGCACGATGCTATGCGCGTCCTTGCCGTCCACGGACACCCGAACACGCCGCTCATCTTCTGCCGTCAGATATTTCAGCAAAGGTAGGCGAACATCTTGGCAAAGCGGCATCCACCGCCCCTTGACCAGAGCCAGGTAACGCTTGCGAATCTGGCCCCGGCGAAACGACTCGTGCAGGCTGGCCAAAGCCGAACGCTTTTTGGCGACGATCAACAGCCCCGAAGTTTCACGATCAAGGCGATGTGCCAATTCCAGCACCCGCGCAGCCGGGCGCATGCGGCGTAGTTGCTCGATGACACCAAAGCTCAAGCCGCTACCGCCATGCACCGCAATCCCAGCGGGCTTGTCGATAACCAAAAGAGCTTCATCCTCATGGACGACCACGAACTCCCGCTCGGGAATGGCCGCCTCCGGTGCAGTCTCGGTGCGCGCCGCCAGACGAATCGGAGGAACCCGCACGGTATCACCCAGGCAAAGACGATACTCCGGCGCAACCCGTCCTTTGTTTACCCGCACCTCACCGCTGCGCAGGATGCGATAGACGTGACTCTTCGGCACGCCCTTGCAGACGCGCAACAGGAAATTGTCGATGCGCTGACCCTCTGCCTCTTCGCCAACTTCCAGCCAATTCGCCGAATCTTTACTTAAGCCCTTCATTTCCAATATACTGCGTCCGGTTTGCCGTCCCTTGGCAAGCGTGCCCGGCGACCCGAAGTGGCGCTGGTGACGCACCAAAGACGTCGCCTTCGGCCCACCTGCAACCCGCTGCTAGGCTCCACCAGACAGCGTGTCCCGCACCACAACCGACGGCATGCGCCGTGGCCAGAAACCTCTTCCGGAACTTTCGGAACCGGCTTCCCTCACCACGAAAACGCGGATTATCACCCGTCGCGCAGCAAACCGCCATGGTTATTTCGCTCACCCCAAGCAGCGATGAGACAAATTGCAATCCATTTTTATTGCGCGCACACACCCGTTACCCTATACCCCAACGTCCGGCATCTCGCAGAACAAACTGTTCTGCCTTCCAGATTCTGTTCTGCCTTCCAGATTCCTGACGAAGACACGTCCGCCCACCAGTCGTTTTCACGAGGCCTTCAAAACCACACGCCCCTGAAACAACCATAACAACTGATGCAAACGCCCGATCGCCGCGCCA
>CAZCOS010000041.1:0-19899 GCA_964500605.1 uncultured Sterolibacterium sp. | reverse complement strand
TGAAAAAAGGCAGCGGCAAGATCGTCGTCAATGACAAGCCGCTCGACGAATTCTTCTCGCGCGAAACGGGCCGTATGGTCGTGCGCCAGCCGCTTGAGCTGACGGAACACATCGGCACGTTCGACATCATGGTCAATGTCGTCGGCGGCGGCGAATCCGGCCAGGCTGGTGCTGTGCGCCACGGCATCACCCGCGCCCTGATCGATTACGACGAAACGCTCAAGCCCGCACTTTCGAAGGCTGGTTTCGTGACGCGCGACTCGCGCGAAGTCGAACGCAAGAAGGTCGGTCTGCACAAAGCACGTCGTCGCAAGCAGTTCTCCAAGCGTTAAACCCGAACGGATTCCTCTCGGGCTGCCCTCGCAGCCACCGGAGTATTCCGCAGCAAAGCCGCCGGTGACATCATGTCGGGCGGCTTTGCCTTTTTGCGTACCCGAAAGGGAGACAGGGAGACCTGGCCGCATGTTTTTTCGCAAACTCAGTGCCAAGATCATTGGCATCCTCATGGCTTTCTTTCTGGTGGCCCTGATTGCCATCAGCCTGACGCTTTATCTTTCCTGGCAGCTCGAAGGCAATGCGGCGGCCATCAACGATGCGGGCAGCCAGCGGATGCGGACTTATCGCATCGTCTTCCTCCTTTCTCGCCCGCAATCGACACTGGCCGGCGATGAGGCCCTGAAGGGCAGCATCATCAAGGAGGTCGAAACCTTCGAGCGTGTGATGCACTCGCTGGAAAATGGTGACCCAAACCGCCCCCTCTTTCTGCCGGACGAAGCCGAGATTGCCCGGTTGCTCAAACAGATGCGCAAGGAATGGAACGAGGAAATGCGTCCGCGTATCGAGGGCATGCTGCAAATGCCTCCCGAACAAAGGACGAGCCAGCTCGTCCATTACCGTGCTTCGGTGGAGCAGTTCGTTTCTCACGTCAATCAGCTTGTGGCGGCCGTTGAACAAAGTGGCACGCGCAGCGCAACCTGGCTGCGCCTCTTGCAGATCGGCCTGATTGTGCTGGCGATGATCGGTACAACACTGCTGATCGCCTTCTTTTTCGTGATGGTGATTCGTCCGCTCGAAGAAATCCGTGACGGGATCCGGCGTATGAGCGGCGCGGATTTTCAGGTGCGTTTGCCCATTCGTCGCAATGACGAATTCGGTGAAGTGGGCCAGGGGTTCAACAGCATGGCTGACCGGCTGGAAGGGTATTACGGACAGCTTGAGCAGCGTGTCGAAGAAAAAACGCGTGACATCGAAATCAAGCATCGGGAATTGACCTTGCTGTATGAAGTTGCGGCTTACCTGAGTGTGCCCGTACCACGCGATGTCGCCTGTTACGAAGTGCTGGACAAGGTCATGCAGCTGCTGGATGCCCAGGCAGGACTGGTCCGTTTTGTCGAAGGAGATGGCGCAGACGGTGGCCAGATGCGAATCGGGGTGCATCGCAATCTGTCGGACGAGTTCTTGCGTTGCGAAGGATGTTTGCCTGTTGGAGCTTGCCTGTGTGGCGGGGCGGCGACCAGTGGCGTGGCGGTGACCTCCCAGCTCGTCCAGAAACCAGCCATTGATATCGCCATGGCCTGCCGGGATCGTGAAGGTTACGCGTCGATGGTGGCCATTCCCATTTCTTCGAAGAACCAGATTCTCGGTGTCTTCAATCTCTTTTTCTATAGCCCCCGCGCCTTGCGGGACAATGAAGTCCGGTTGCTTGAAACCATTGGACAGCATCTGGGTGTGGCCATCGAAAATCAGCGATTGGTCGAGCGCGAACGCGAGCTGGCCGTTTCCGAGGAACGTAATCTGCTGGCTGAGGAATTGCACGACAGCATTGCCCAGTCGCTGGCTTTCCTCAATATCCAGGCCCAGATGCTTCAGGATTCGTTGCGCCGTGAGAACATGCAGGAAGCGCAAGACGAGCTGGCCCGTATTCGGGAAGGCATTCAGGAAAGTTATGATGACGTGCGGGAGCTGCTGGTGCATTTCCGTACCCGCATCGTTGCGGGCAATGTCGAAATCGCCATTGCCAGCGCACTGGAAAAATTCGAAGGCCAGACGGGGATCACCACAGGGCTGGAGCGGCGGGGGGACGAGCGTGAAATTCCGACACAAAACGCCATCCAGATTCTTCATATCGTGCAAGAAGCCTTGTCCAACGTCCGCAAGCATGCACAGGCATCTCATGTTCACGTCATCATCGAGCGCGGTTCTGAGCTCATCATTTCCGTACTCGACGATGGCAGAGGGTTCGATGCAGATGCTCCGCCTGACGAAGGGGATGTGCATGTTGGCATCAAGATCATGCGTGAACGGGCTCACCGTATCGGCGGGCAGTTCAGCATAAAATCCTCGCCAGGAAACGGAACGATTGTCACGCTCCGCTTGCCACGCGAAACAAATTGAGTCGGGGCCATGAGTACTGAAAAACGTATCCGGGTATTGTTGATCGACGATCACACCCTTTTTCGCAGCGGGATCAAGGCTCTTTTACAGCGTCAGCCCGGGTTCGAGGTCGTGGGGGAGGCGGGGGACGCCCTCGAAGGCGTCAAGCGCGCCAAAATTCTTCAGCCCGATGTCGTGCTGCTCGATATTCACATGCCCGGCATTACGGGCCGCGAGGCGGTTTCCCTGGTGGCTGAAGAAGCCCCGCAGGCGCGTATCCTGATGCTCACCGTTTCCGAAGACATTGAAGACCTGCTGCAAGCCCTGCGTGCGGGAGCACACGGCTATCTGCTCAAAAATATCGAAACGGATTTTCTCGTCAACGCCCTGCGCACGGCCGTCGATGGCGAATCGGTCATGTCGCCACAAATGACTAGCAAGTTGATGAAGAGTGTCAGCACCCCACAGGCCGCACCCGCCGCACCTGCAGCGGCTGACAAGGAGCGTCTTTCGCCCCGCGAGCGCGAAATCCTCGGTTTTCTGGCACGAGGAGCCAGTAACAAGGAAATTGCCCGTAGCCTCGACCTGGCCGAAAGTACGGTCAAGATTCACGTCCAGAATATCCTCAAGAAACTCAATCTCCTCTCACGCGTACAGGCTGCCGTCTATGCGGTGGAGCACGGCCTGTCGATGCGTGACGAGACTTGATGAAGGCACGAACAGGATGTGGCTGCGAGCCATTTCCCGGCGTTCTCCCTACAAGGCCGATGTCCCAAGCTGGTAACATGCCATTTTGCTTTCAGACCCGCTTCCGGGCGTGGATCGAAACATGAACAAGAATGCCCTGCCGAAATTCCATTCTGTCCACCTGCGTCGTTTGCGTGGCTTGTCCCGTTTGCTGAGTTTCCTCTCCTTGCTGGGGCTCACGACGGCAACGACGGCCACCTGGGGGCAAACCGCGCGGGACATTCAGAACACTCAGCATGTTCAAAGCACTCAGAACGCGTCCGGGCAAGAGACTCCCGCGCCCGAGGCTGCTCCGCAGGCAAAGACGGACTCGACCTCGACCCCGGACACTCGTGAAGCACGCCTGCCCAAGCAGGCACTGACCCCGAAGGTGCTGTATCAAACCGTTCTGGCCGAAATCGCGGGCCAGCGTGGCCATCTGGCCCTGGCTTCAAAGCTATACATGGAATTGCTGCGTCAGACGCAGGATCCACGCATTGCTGCGCGCGCAACGGAAGTAGCCCTGTATGCACGGCAATCCGAACAGGCCCTAGAAGCCGTACAGGTCTGGGTGGCTGCCGAGCCTGATTCTGCATCGGCTCACCAGGCGGCTGCGGGACTCTTCCTCGGTGCGGGCCGGATTGACGAGGCGATGAAGCATCTGAAAACCTTGCTGACGATCAAGCCTTCACCCTTATCGGGAGAGCGTGCTCCGGAAGAAGTGGGAAGTGTCCCGGATCTTTCCCCAGATATCCTGCCCGTCTTGCGGCTTGAACAAATCCAGCGGGTTCTTGCACGGTATCCCGACAAGGCCGTCGCGAGGAGTATGCTCGAACGCCTCAGCCAACCTTATGAAAATTTGCCCGAGGTCCAGTTCATCCGGGCGCGTGCAGCGGCCGAGGCGAGGGATGATGTGGCCGCCCTGGCCTCGGTTGAGCGTGCGTTGAAATTGCGCCCGGAATGGGAGCAGGCGGTGCTGTTCAAGGCCCAGATCGAACAGCGTGCCAGCAGTACGCAGGCAGAGACCACGCTGAAAAATTATCTGGATGCGCATCCCGATGCCAAGGAAGTCCGGTTGGCTTATGCCCGTTCCCTGATTGGCGGAAAACAATACGACGCCGCGCGACAGGCGTTTTCCATCCTCTTGAAACAAACGCCGGACAATGTAGAAGTTCTCTATGCCGTAGCCTTGCTTTCGATCCAGCTCGATGATTTACCCGCGGCCGAACGCCACCTTAAGCGTCTGCTGGAGCTCGGTGCCGGCAATGCCAACCTGTTCCGCTATTACCTGGGACAGGTTGCCGAAGCCGCAAAGCGGCCTGAAGAAGCCCTGGATTGGTATCAAAAGGTCGCGCCCGGAGAACAGTATCTTCCGGCCATGAGCCGTGCGGCCAACCTGCTGGCGCGCCAAGGACAACTCGACCAGGGGCGGGCTCTGTTGCAAAAATCCGCGCAGGAAAATGTCCAGGAGCGCATTCCCCTGCTCATCGCGGAATCACAGCTGCTCATTAATGCAAAACGCATCAAGGACGCTTATCATCTGCTTGATGGGCATCTGCGTCTGCAACCCGATCAACCTGAATTACTCTACGAAACCGCCTTGCTGGCCGAACGTATCCACCAATTCGACGTGATGGAACGACATCTGCGCCACCTGATTCGCATCAAACCCGACGACGCTCATGCCTACAATGCGCTGGGTTATTCACTGGTGGACCGTGGCCTGCGTCTGGAAGAAGCCGGAACACTCATCGAAAAAGCACTCGCTCTTTCGCCAGAAGACCCTTTCATCATGGATAGCAAGGGCTGGTTACTTTTCCGGCGTGGAGATCGACAAGGCGCGCTGGACATTCTGCGCAAGGCCCATGAACGTCGGCCCGACCCGGAAATTGCAGCGCATCTGGGCGAAGTCCTTTGGGTCATGGGGCAGCAGGATGCCGCTCGAAAAATGTGGCAGGATGCCGCCCGCAAGAATGTCGACAACGAGCTGCTCGACAAAACCATGAGTCGTTTTTTGGGCAACGAAACGCCGAAAAAATCGGCTGTACCGGTGCAAGTTCCGCCTGCGCCGTCTACCGCCACTGCCCGGTAAAGCCATGCCCGGTTTTCCACTTGCGGCGTGCTTCGTCGTTGTCCTTTCTGCTTTTTTGTCTTCCGGCCTGCTGGCCGGATGTTCCACCCTCTCTCCCGTCGTAACTTCCCCCGTTACGCAAATTCAGCCCCCTGTTCGTCCAGAGAGGTCGCTTCTTCAGTCCTTCCGCATCGAAGGCCGGATCGCCACTCGCCAGGAAGATCGTCATCTTTCCGGAAAATTGAGCTGGGAACACAGCCCACAGCGTGACGAATTGCTCCTTTCGACCCCGCTTGGACAAGGCATGGCCGAGCTGAGCCGCGATGCAGAAGGTGCGCGCCTGAAACTGGCCGACCACCGCGAATTCTTTGCAAAGGACTGGGAAACACTGGCCATGCAGCTTTTCGAACTGCCCTTGCCGCTTTCATCGTTCAGTGATTGGCTGGTTGGCAAACGACCGGCCCAGGCCCGTCAGGTCGAAAGAGACGCACTGGGACGCCTGCACAGCATGACGCTTCAGGATTGGCGCATCGATTATCTCGGCTACGAAAGCGAAACCCCCGACGCACTACCTTTGCGCATCGAGCTTCGCCAGCGGAATATCGAAGTCCGGTTGAAAATCGATGAATGGGAACTACAAAGCCCCCCTCCCTTACCATGACGATAACAAGCTACCCCGATTGGCAGCGCGAGTGGCCTGCTCCAGCCAAGCTCAATCTTTTTTTGCATGTCCTTGGCCGCCGAGCCGATGGCCTGCATCTGCTACAGACCGTTTTCCGGTTCATCGACCACGCCGATTCCCTGCAATTTTCACCTTCTCCCCCTGGTCGCATCATATTGGCGACCCCGTTACCCGGTGTCGCGCCGGACGACGACCTCACCGTCCGTGCCGCCCGCGCGCTTCAGGCGGCAACGGGTTGCACAAAGGGGGTGGAAATTCGGCTTCAGAAACACTTGCCTCTGGGCGGGGGGCTTGGAGGCGGCAGCTCCGATGCCGCCACCGTTCTACTGGCCCTCAATCACCTCTGGCAAACTGGCTTGAGCTCGGTGCAGCTGCAGACCATCGGCCTCAAGCTGGGAGCCGACGTCCCGATCTTCATTCATGGCCGTGCGGCATTTGCCGAAGGAATCGGCGAACGCTTCAGCGAAGTGAGTCTGCCCCCAGCCTGGTATCTCGTACTCGTTCCTCCGGTATCCGTTCCGACCGCGCAGATTTTTCGCTCTCCTGATTTGCGGCGCGACACACCCGCCATCGCGTCCGCCGACTGGCAACCCGGCATGGGCGAAAACGATCTGGAGCCCGTCGCCTGCGGCCTCTACCCCGTCATCGCCGAATATCTGGCCTGGCTCAAGCAGATCGCCCCCGCCGGAAAAGCCCGCATGAGCGGCTCCGGCGCTTGCGTCTTCGCGGAATTTCCTGAAGAAGCCGCCGCCCGTCGTGCGCACACCGCCTTGCCGGAAAACTGGACAGGATTCGTGGCACGCGGCTTGGACAAGCACCCCGTAAAAAATCTGTCTCCTATATGAAATTTCACTACAATACGTCTGGTTTCTTCAGGGCTAAACGATTAATCATGACCAAAAACAATCAACGATCAAGACAACGCAGATTGTTGATTGTTCATTTTGATTATGATTGACCAGGATGTCGGTACAAAGCTGTAACTTCCTCTTCGGCGAAAAACAGAACCTGCTGACTCCGGTGCTCACACCTCCCTGAAGGACGTCCAAAAATCCGCTTCGCATTGAACATCGACAATAAAAATGGAGCTTTTATGAAAGTTAATCATTACGCACTCACACTGGCAGCTGCCTCCTCTCTGTTGTTGAGCGGCTGCTTCCTGGACAGCGACAACGATGGCCCGGCGGCTAGTCCAACAACGCCGACCACACCCACAACGCCGACCACACCCACAACGCCGACCACACCCACAACACCGACCATACCCACAACACCGTCTGCCGGAACGACCAAGGTGAGCGGCGTGGCGATGGCCGGCGCGTTGAATCAAGGAACAGTTTGTGCTTATTCGCAGGCGAATGACGGCACCTGGAATGAAAACAAACTGGCCTGCACGACGACGGATGCCAATGGCTCCTACACCCTTAGCTGGCCGACTTCCTCTTATGCCGGACAAGTGCTGCTCAAGGCCTATGGCAACTACATCGACGAAGCCACGGGCCAGACCAAGAGCATTCTCCAAACAGCCCCCATGCGATCGGTGGCCAAATGCACAACTACGGATTGCAATGCCGCCATCACGCCCTTGACCGAACTCGCGGTGGGAAGTGCAGCGACGCATTCGGAGGCCGATCTGGCCGCTGCCTATCTGCAAGTGGCACGAGTCTTCGGTCTGAATCCGGGCAATGAAACCGATGCCATTGCCAAGCTCGTGTCCAAGTTGCCCGCCACTTCGGGGAACGACAGCGATGCGAAGACCTACGCTAATCTGCTGGCAGTGGCCTCCCAGGCACAGCAGAAACTATGTGGCTCGGGCTCGGATTGCGATCTGACGGCCTGGGTTATGCATGCCAAGGAACTGGTCTGGTCGTCCTCGAGCGCGCTGACCACTGAAATGCAGGGAGCTGCGATTGCCTGGAAGACGAATAGCCACAACACGCAGTCTTCGGGCTCCTGCGATTTCACCGGTGGCGCATTTGTCTGCACCCTGACCGAGCTGAACAATGGCGGTACGTCGGGTCTGGGTAATTACAAGCTGAGTGTGTCGGTTAATGCCAATGGTGTAGCGGTCCCACCGGTTGTCATTAACAACGTCCAGAAGCCTTCGACCCAGTCGGAATTCTGTGATTCCACCGAGGTCAGACAGCAGCTCGACAATTCGATGAGTGCTGCGGGCAGCTGGACGCTCAATAGCTGCAGCTTCAGCGGCAATACAGGCCGGATGTCGATGACGGTGACCATCACCTCGCCGATCACCATGAGCCTCCCCTACACGGCGGATTACGTCTATACCGCGCAATAACCCAAGCCTCGTCCGCCCCGCCTGAAAAGGTTGGGGCGGTTTTTTTTTGGGGGGGCTGCAAGGAATATGTTTGTTCAAAGCATAGAAAACAAAGGCTTACCTCGTTTGCCCATGGCTCGAGCTGAACTTCAAATTCCATTGTGCCGGATCAATCAGCCTGGAAATGGTCGTTGAGAACCTTCGTGGGCATGTTTTTCCGGTGCGTATGGTGCTTGATGCGCAATGCGGTAATGTAGGATTCCCTTCCCCGCCCCCAGAAATATCCCACAAAACTCCGGAATAGGCTGACTACCCCTTTCCAGCGTAAAGAATTACAACTTCGCTTCCTTGTGTCCTCATGGGAGGGGAAGCGGTGCTATCCGGTAATGAAGCGGTTCTTGTGCCCTGGCTGGAGCGGCTTTTTGACCGCTTGCCGTATCGGCACGCCGCGATTCGGGGAACGCCGCTGGGCTATGTTTTGGCCCTGCTTCTGGTGGGTTTTGCATGGCTGAGCCGGAGCTGGGTCGGGCCTGCGGAAATCGGCTTGCCGCTGCTGACCTTCTTCAGCGCGTCTGCGCTGGCAACCATCGCATTGGGAATCGGGCCGGGTTTATTGGCCGCGCTAGTCGGTGGACTGGTGGCCTGTTATGTCTATATGCCGCCTTATGGGCAATTCTCCTTCGAGTTCGCGCCGGCCAATGTCGCCTCCCTCCTGATTTATTTTGTCGATGAAGCCCTCATCGTTCTGGTTGTTCTGGCACTCCATCGCTATTTCGAAAGGTATCGGGCCAATCGTGAGCTCTTGAATGCCATTCTCGAAAGCACGCCGGATGTCATCCACGTTCGGGATGCGCAAGGGCGTTATCGTTATGTCAATGCAGCGGCGGCGCGGCGGGCCGGAAAGCGGGTTTCGGAGATGTTGGGCACGGCCTCGCTGGAAGCCGCCTGGCCGGTTCCGCCTGAGGAGACTGAAAAGCTTGGTAGTCTGGAATACACCATGACCACTGCCGCCGGGGAACGCCGAACCTATCTGGCCACCCGTGGGCCCCTGTGTGATGCGCAGGGCGAGCAGATCGGTTTATTCGCCATCGAACGCGACATCACCGCCTTGCGTCGGGCAGATGAGCAGTTGCAAATGGCGGCCCAAGTCTTCCAGATGAGTACGGAAGGCATCATGGTGACAGACGATCGGCTACGGATTTCAGCGATTAATCCAGCGTTTACCCGCATGACGGGCTACACCGCCCACGAAGCCATCGGCCAGACCCCCGCTTTGCTGCAATCTGGCCGTCATGACGAAGATTTTTATCAGTCGATGTGGAAGCAGCTTGAGGGGCAGGGGCACTGGGAAGGGGAAATCTGGAATCGCCGAAAGGATGGGCAGCTATTCCTTGAGTGGCTGTCGATCAATGCCTTGAGAGACGAACAAGGCCGGGCTCGGCAGTTCATTGGCGTCTTCCGCGATATCACCATTACACGCGACGCCCAGTCGCGCATGACCTGGCTGGCCACGCACGACGAGCTGACAGGCTTGCCCAACCGCACCTTGTTGCATGACCAGCTACATAGAACGGTTGCCCGCGCCGCACGCGGTGGCAAGAAGCTGGTCATGCTGCTGATTGATGTCGACAATTTCAAGATCATCAATGACACGCTGGGTCTTGCAGCGGGGGATGCTTTGCTGAAACAAATGGCCTCGCGTCTGATTGCGACCGTCCGGGAAGCAGATCTCATTGCGCGGCTGGGCGGTGATGAATTTGCCATCCTCCTTGAAGATGCGGGAGAGGAGGCGGAAAGCGTACTGGCCACAGCACATCGCCTCCTTGATGCCTTGTCCGCTCCGGCGACGCTGGCGGGGCAGGAATGTTTCCCCTCTGCCTGCATCGGGATCAGCCTTTTCCCGGAGGATGCCAGTGATGCGACCGAACTGCTTCAGCATGCCGACACCGCACTGGTTCGGGCACGCGCAGCCGGGCGAAACACCCTGCAATTCTTCAGCGAGGAAATGGGGCGTCACACGCGCGAGCGGCTGGAGCTCGAGAGTGGATTGCGTCGTGCCCTCATCGACCGCGAGTTGTATCTGGAATACCAGCCTCAGGTGGATCTTCACGACCGCACTCTGATCGGTGTCGAAGCCCTCGTGCGCTGGCGGCAAGGCGAACGCGTCATTCCGCCCGTTCACTTCATCCCGCTAGCCGAAGAAAGCCACCTCATCGTCGAAATAGGCGAATGGGTGATCGAAGAAGCTTGTCGCCAGCTACAAAGCTGGAAATCGCTGGGGCTGGGCGAACTGACCGTCAGCGTCAACATCGCCGCACGCCATTTCCTGCAAACCAATATGGTGGAACGTGTCCATGCCATCGTTCAGACTGCGGGGCTGTCTGCCTCCCAGCTTTGCCTGGAAATCACCGAGGGCGCGATGCAGGATGCTGACGCGGCCTCAGCCAAGCTGCGAGAGCTGCACGCGCTGGGCTTTGCCACCAGCGTTGATGATTTCGGAACGGGATTTTCCTCACTTTCCCACCTGAAACGCTTTCCCCTGCACGAGTTGAAGATCGACCGCAGCTTCGTTTCCGGCATTGTCGAAGACAAGGACGACCATGCCATTACCTCCGCCATTATCGCCATGGCCGACAACCTCTCTTTGCGTGTCGTGGCCGAGGGAATCGAAACCCATGACCAGCTGGAGGAACTGAAATCGCTGGGCTGCCGCATCGGCCAGGGCTACCTGTTTTCTCGTCCCATCCCCGGAAAGCAAATCCCGGACTGGCTCAAAGCGCAAAACGGCATCCACCTTTCCCGCATTTCATCCGGCGAATCTCCTGAAGGATGCGCATCATGAACCAACGACAGTTTTACCTGCGGCTCTTCGTGGTTTATCTGACCGTAGTCACCGCCTGTGCCGGGGTCGTCTGGCTATGCAATGACTGGTTCCACACCACTTTCCAGGACAGTCTCGGGCTGGACCAAACCATGACCCATCTCATCGGCAGCATCTTCATGATTACTGCCGCCTTCCTTGCGCAAAGACTGGTCGCCAAGTTTTATTACGACGACCAGCTATTCGGCATCAACAGCAAGATTGAGACCCTACAGCAAAGCCACCAGCGCAGCCTTGAGTGCCGCCACAAGGTTTCCGAAGAGTTGCAATACATCCAGACCTACAACAGCGTTCTGCGCACCCAGCTTTCCGCCACGATCAACACCACCGAAGGCGGCGCAAGCGACATTGTCCAGCGGCTGCATACCATTGATGGCGTGGTCAACGAGCTTGAAAAATTCATCAACGAAAAGATCAATACCTCCGGCGAGATGCTGAAGGATTCCGAAGTCAGCTTGAGTGAAAACAAGGTGAGGATGACGGAAATTGACCGCTTCATCAACGACCGCATGGCCCAATCGGTTGCGGATCGAACGCGGGTCGAAGCCGCCGTCGAGGAAATCCGCACCCTGTCTCCGCTGGTGCAGCTCGTGCGCAGCATCTCCCGACAGACCAATCTGCTTGCCCTCAATGCCGCCATCGAAGCAGCCCGAGCAGGCGAAGCAGGGCGGGGTTTCGGTGTCGTAGCCGATGAAGTCCGGAAACTCTCGGCGGATACCGACGAAGTCGTCAATCGTATTGAATCCACGATCAACGAAGTCAGCGCCTCCATCCTCGCCCGCTTCGCCGAAAAACTGGACACTCAGGCCGTCGAAGCTGAACACGCCATGTTGGGAGACATCAAACAACAACTGGCCCGTTTTGGCCAATGCTATCAGTCGATCGCCGACCACGATTCCGAGTCCATGAGCCAGATCCAGAAAGCCAGTCAGCAGCTCACTCACATGTTCATGGACACCATGGCCAGCATCCAGTTTCAGGATCTGACCCGTCAGCAAATCGAACAGGTCAGTGCCGCCTTGCGCCACATGGACGAACACGTCGACAAGCTCGCCCTTTTCCTGAAAAACGAAGCAGAAGCCGATTTGCCCCTCGAATCGCTCAGCCTGAAAATCGAAAGTATGGCGAACGAATACGTCATGGATAGCCAGCGCGAAGCGCACCAGTCCGCAGTCGGTGGGATGGCCCAATCATTTGCAGTCACTCCCTCCTTGGCCGCAGCACCCGCTGGCGCGGCGCGAGTCGAGCTGTTTTGAACCTGGAAACCGCAGTGGTGAACTTTCGCAGCGGTCAGTTGCGGTTTTCAGGTTGAATCAGTGTTTCTTTAGACGATGATCGTGCCGCCGTCGATATGGATGTTCTGGCCCGTGATCCACCGACCATCCGGGCTCACCAGCGCGGCGATGCCGTCGGCGATGTCTTCGGGCTGGCCTAGTCGTTTCATGGCGGCGAGACTCGCCCCGATTTTACGCAGCATGTCGGCATCGCCGCCTTCCAGCATGGGGGTGTCGGTCATGCCGGGGGAGACGATGTTGACGGTGATGCCGCGCGGGGCGAGCTCGCGGGCGAGCACTTTGGCGAAGGCTTCGAGGGCGGCTTTGCTGCCGGCGTAGAGGGCCATGCCTTCGCTGTTGGCGACGGTGATGCCGCTGGAGAGGTTGATGATGCGGCCATGGTCTTCGATGGTTCGCGCGGCCTCGCGGCACATCATGAAGGTCCCCCGGGCATTGACGGCAAAGAGCTGGTCGTAAGCCGACATTTCGATCTTAGCGAAGGATTTCATGTGGCCGATGCCGGCGTTGTTGATGACGACGTCGACGCGGCCGTAGCGTTCTTTCGCGGCGGCGAAGAAGGCCTGGACTTCGCCCTCTTCGCGGATGTCGACGCGCTGGGCGAAGGCTTCACCTCCGGCGGCTTCGATGTCGCGGACAGTCTTAGCCGCACCGGCATCAGAATGGGAATAGCCGACGACGATCC
Source organism: uncultured Sterolibacterium sp. (assembly GCA_964500605.1). Lineage (GTDB taxonomy): Bacteria > Pseudomonadota > Gammaproteobacteria > Burkholderiales > Rhodocyclaceae > Sterolibacterium. The sequence continues at coordinate 6,908 of CAZCOS010000041.1, read as the reverse complement.
GCAGACCGTCGCGCGCAAGGCGCAGGCAGGTAGCGTGGCCGATGCCGGTTCCACCGCCGCTGACGAGGGCGACACGGCGAGGCAGTTCATCCGGGCGGGTCATGCAGCTTGCCCCATATTCATTTCTTCACGCAGGTCACGCGAGGCCACCCAGAAGAGGATGCTGGCGAAGCCGCCCAGGCAACCCATGACGAGCATGGAGTAGCGGATGGCTGTCTGGCCGTGGATCGGGCCGAAGACGTGGTCGTTGAGCAGTCCGATGGAGAGCGGGCCCAGACCCGCGCCAATCATGCTGACGATGAAGAGGAGGACGGCGGAGGCAGTGGCGCGCATGTGGGGCGGGGTAACCCCCTGGATGACGGAGAACATGGGGCCGACGTACATGGCCCCCAGTGTGTAGAAGGGGATGAAGCACAGCAAGGCGAGCTGTTTGTCCTGGAGGAGGACGAAGCCTGCCATGAAGGGGAGGGCTGCGATGGACTGGATCGCGGGCAGGCGCATGTACCAGCGGGTGTCGCGACTGCCGTAGCGGTCGGCCAGTACGCCGCCCAGCCAGGCCCCGAGGCAACCGGCGATGCCGATGGTCCAGCCAAGATGCCAGCCGATGTCGACGAAGGGCATGCCGTGGACGCGCCCGAGGAAGGTCGGGCCCCAGGTCAGAATGGCGTAACCGGCCAGTGACTGGATGGAGGAGGCGAAGGCGACAAAGACGAAGCCTCGACGCGAGCACAGGAAGCGCAGGACTTCTCCGAGCGAGGCCTTGGGGGCGTTTTCGGGCGGGGTGGTCACGCCTTCCGAATGGCCGCGCGGGACTTCTTTTATCGTGAGACCGACGAGGACTGCCAGGGCCAGACCCGGCAGGCCGACGACGAAAAAGACGGTGCGCCAGTCGTAATGCTTGAGCAGGTAGCCGCCGGCCAGGAAGGCGAGGGCCGAGCCGATATAGACGCCGCAGGCGTAGAGCGAAAGAGCGGTAGCACGGCGGTGTGGCGGGAAATAGTCTGAGATCAGGGAGTGCGAAGGCGGGCTGCCACCGGCTTCGCCGACGCCGACGAGGACGCGCAGGAGGGCGAGTTCGACGAAGCTCTTTGCCAGCCCGCAGGCGGCGGTCACCCCGCTCCAGATAGTGAGCGCGAGGGTGATGATGCCCTTGCGCGAGCCGCGATCGGCCCAGCGGGCGATGGGGATGCCGACGAGGGTGTAGAAGAAGACGAAGGCAAAGCCGGAGAGAAAGCCCATCGCGGTGTCGGAAACACCAAACTCTTTCTTGATCGGCTCGATCAGCATGGCGAGAATCTGCCGGTCGATGAAGTTGAAGATGTAGGTGAGCGTCAGCAGGGCAAGGACGTACCAGGCGTAGCCGCCGGAGGGTTTATTTTCGGCAGTGGTCATCCTCGTTTTACCCCTGTTGTTTTTTCGCCCGGCGCGCTTCACGCAGCCGCACCAGTTCGGTGTAGTCGGCGGCCAGCCCCTTCTGGATGAAGGTGTCGATTTCTTCCTTGCCATAACCCAGTTCGGCGAGCAGTTCGCGGGTGTGCTCGCCTTGCAGCGGCGGGTGTTTTTTCACGCTGCAGGGCGTGCCGTGGAAATGCACCGGGACGCCGGTGACCTTGAGTTCGCCCAGGGTCGGGTGCTGGGTGGGGACGATCATCTTGTTGTGGAGAATCTGCGGGTCGATCACCACATCTTCCACTTCGTTGATCGGTGCGGTGAGCACGTCGGCGGCGATGAGTTTTTCAACCAGCTCGGCACGGGTGAAGCGGCGCGTGCCTTCGGACATGACGCGGTCGAGCTCGTCTTCGTTGGCCAGCCGTTGGTCGATGTTGCAAAAGCGCGGGTCGGAATCCCAGTCCGTACCGAGTGCGCGGCAGATGTTGCCGAAGAATTTTTCGCCCGGGGTGGTGATGACGACGTATTTGTCGTCTTTGGTGGGATAAACGCCGGAGGGCGCGAAATAAAGGCTGCGGTTGCCCGTGCGTGCGGGGCGTTCGCCCGTCGCGAGATAGCCGCCGATGGAGCTGGCCTGGGCGTGCATGAGCGTATCGAGCAAGGAGACGTCGATGCGCTGGCCTTCGCCCGTCGCCTCGCGCACCCGCAGGGCGGAGAGCGCAGCATTGGCCACCAGCAGCGAAGTCATGACATCCACCGCCGGGAAGCCGGTGCGTACCGGTGCGCCGTCGGGCTCACCGTTGAGGCTGAGCACGCCCGTGTAGCCCTGGGCGAGGAAGTCGATGCCGGGGCGGCCAGCGTAAGGGCCGTCCGCACCGAAGGAGGTGACCCAGATCCAGATGATGTCGGGTTTGTGCTTTTTGATCTGTTCGTAGTTGATGCCCAGCTTGCTCATCGCCGGTTCGCGCACGTTGGTCACGACGATATCGGCCGTGGCGGCGATTTTGGCAAACACGGCCTGGGCGTCGGCCTGTTGCAAATCGAGCACCATGGCGCGCTTGCTGCGGTTGAGGCTCAGGTACGGCCCGCGCTGGTCGCCGCGCTTGGGGCCGAGGTGGCGGCTTTCGTCGCCATAGTGCGATTCGATCTTGATGACGTCCGCACCCAGATCGCCCAGCAGCGTCGCGCCATACGGCCCGGCAAGCATGGTGGAAAGATCAAGCACACGCAGGCCGGCAAGCGGGCCTTGGGAGAAATCGGGAGTCGTCATGGTCGGGGAGGCTTTCTGGTTTCGTGGTTCGTGGGGGTGAGCAGTGATGGGGAATGCGAAATGCATTGGTCAATGGTTGTGTAATTTTTCCTGCAACCAGATTTTGATGAGTGACTGGTAAGGAACGTCGCGTGCATTGGCAGCGGCTTTGATCGAATCCAGCAAATGTTGTGGAAGGCGCAGGGAAATGGTTCGGGTGGTGGGCTTCAGATTGGGGAAGACAACCTTCTGTGCTGAGGACCAGTCGAGGTAATCCGCAGAGTCATGTGTCTCCCAAAAAGCACGTTCTTCTGCTTCGCTCGAAAAACGGGGGGCGGTTTTAAGGGGTTTGCTCATAAATCAGTCGCTCCTTGCGGTGCATGTCCCGGGCGGAAATGATCCGGATTCTTTCGCCTCTGTTCCTTAAGGTAAAAGTAATGTGCAACAGGCGTCCCGTGTCAGTGTGGCCGAGTGCGTGAAAGCGGCACTCAAGATGGCTGTGCTTTTCATCTGCCAGTAACAGTAGCGGTGTGTTGAAAAAAACCTGTTCTGATTCTGCAGTGGATACGCCGTGCTTTTCATTTTTTTGGGCGTTACCCTGATCCCATTCAAAGCCGGTGATGCTTGCCAGATTGATCATGTCCGTATATTAATAACGTATACACAAAAGGCAAGATAGACGCTGGGCAGGCTCAGGATTCAATCTGGAAAACTGCAACGGGAAGCCTTCGAGTCTGCCTCGGCAAAAACTTCCCGTGCTTCGGATGGCGGCAGGCCGATCATAAGATGAATACGCGGTTCCGCCAGGATCAGTAGCTGCGGGTTCTGGCGGTAGACTTGCAGCATCATGGCGCGGTTGGCCTCGATTTCGCAGAGCAGACGGTAATTTTGCTCGGCGTTCATGATTCGCCTCGCTGGATTTTTTGTAATTCTTCGATGTCGATCTGGTCCTTACTGCGTCCAGTGGCGGATTTCATGGCGATCAGGTGGTCGATCGAGGCGACCGGGATGGTCAGCGGGCCAATGCTGATGGCGGTGGCCGCCCGCTTCAGTGCGTCAAATTCAACGACGGGCCGGATCAGGATATCCAGCACGGTGGCGACGGCGTCACGGGATTGCAGGCTAAATGCCAGCATGTGTTTTTCATCGCGCCATTGGTCGAGCAATTCGGGCCGGGCCAGGTCTTCCAGAGCGACGGGCATGACGGGTTGCAAACCGGCATTTTTAGCGCAGACAATGAAGCGTTGCAGGTTATCGTCATTCATGGCCAGCACGATATCAACATCCATGGTGAGGCGTTGGTAGCCCTGCAAGGCGACCGCAAGCCCGCCTACCAGAACGAATTCGATCCTGGCGTCTGACAGCAGTTTGAGCAGATCGAACATGGACATGAAGGTATCCGGCCCCGGGCTCAATCCTGATGCAGCTTCGCCACGATGTCGCGCTGCATTTCCAGATCGTCGCGGGTTTCGCCCAGCAGGACGAAGGTGACGGTGTTGAAGGCTCCGGCGCACTTGGCGCGCAGGGTGTCGGCGAGTTTGTCGTAGGTGCTGATGACGGCCCATTCTTCGAGCATGTCGTCGGTGATGAGGGCGGGCATCTCGGCCCATTTGTTGGCGAGCGAGAGCTCGTGCAGCTTCGGCCCGAGGCCGTCCCAGCCGTGGTGGTCGAGGACGGAGTGGTAGGAGCGGGTGGATGCGTAGAAGGCGATCTGCTTGCGTAGCGCGTTTTTGGCTTTCACGACTTCTTCTTCGTTCTTGCCCACGGCCATGAAAGGCGCGCCGATGAGGTCGAAAGCGGCGGCATCACGGTTGCCACGCTTGGCACCTTCGGCCACAGCGGGCAGGATGACTTCGCGCGTGTAGCGGAAGGTGGCGACAGGGTGCAGGCGCAGACCTTCGCACAGCTCACCCGACAGACGCGCCATGTAGGGGTTGGCGGCGGCGGCGTAGAGAGGGATGTTCGGGAAGTCGATGGGGCCGGGGTTGAAGAAGGGCGGCAGCATGGTGAATTTGTAGTGCTCACCTTCGAAGTAGGTGGGCTTGGCCGGGTTCTGGAAGCTCGTGAAAATGGCGCGCAGGCACTGGAAGTACTCGCGCATGCGCGGCCCTGGCGGGCTGGGCCAGGCGGTGCTGTAACGGCGTTCGTTGTGGCCTTTGACCTGGCTGCCCAGGCCCAGGGTGAAGCGGCCGCCGGTGTAGTTGGCCAGATCCCAGGCGAGTTGCGCCGTGACCATGGGGCTGCGCGGAAAGGCGACGGCGATGTTCGTGCCTAGGCGGACGCGCTGCGTGTGTTCGGCAGCGATCATGAGCGGCAGAAAGGGGTCGTGGCCGGATTCCGGGGTGGTCAGGCCGTCATAGCCGAGGTCTTCCATCTGCCGCGCCAGTTCGGCGATGCGGGCGAGTGTGGGGCGGTTCTGGCCGTTGCCGGCGTATTGTTCGGTATCGGGGCCCATCAGGGCGGTTTCGACGCGCAGTGCCATGGTGTTTCCTCGTTCAGAAGCGTCATTCCCGCTTGCGCGGGAATGACGGGGTTTGCGGTTGCGATGTTTCAGACGGTACTTTCGGGCCGGGAACCTTTCATTTTGCCTGTTGCAGGAGCTTCCACAGGCGATGCGGCGAAGCCGGGGTTTCGTGGATTTTCAGGCCCAGCGGATTCAGCGCATCATTGATGGCGCACATCAGTGCGGCGGGCGTGGTGTGAATCGCACCTTCGCCACAGCCTTTGGCCCCCAGCGGCGCGACGGGCGAAGGCGTGCAGACTTCGCCTTTTTTCGTCATCGGCACTTCGTGGATGGTCGGCATCAGGTAATCAACGAAGGTGGAAACCAGCGGCTGGCCCTCGTCGTTGTAGACGTATTCCTCGAACAGCGCAGCACCCACGCCCTGCGCCACGCCGCCCTGGATCTGGCCTTCGACGTTGGCCGGGTTCAGGCGTGTGCCGCAGTCGTCGACGATGAAGTATTTGAGGATGTGGGTGCGGCCGGTCTGGCGGTCGATTTCCACCATGGCCACATGGGCGGCATTGGCGGCGGTGAGGTAGCTGCGGCAGCGGCCCTGGTCGTCCGGCATGTTGCGGTTGGGGGCGGTCCAGACGGAGGTGGCTTCGGGGCAGGGTTCGACACCCGGCGGGAGGAGGTCGCTGCGGAACAGCATGGTTCCGGCGATTTCGGCGAGCGTCATGCTGTGTTCGGGCATGGCTTTCAGACGGAAGCGACCATCCATGAGCTCGATCTGGTCTGGCGTGGTCTGCATCAAGCCGGCGACGACCTGTTTGAAGATGCCGCTGACTTTTTCGCAGGCCCCGAGGATGGCTCCGGTGATCGCCACGCCCAGGCGGCTGCCGCCCGGGCCGAAGTGCGGCGGGGCGACGTCTGTTGAGGCCATGCTGACTTTCACCATGCTCATGTCGACGCCGAAGTAGTCGGCGGCAACCTGCGAGGCGACGGTGTATTGGCCCTGGCCTTGCAGCGCGAAGCCGACGATGACGGTGATGCCGCCGAACACGTCGATGGCGACACGCGCGCCTTCGGGCACGCCAACACCGGGCACGCCGACGGCGGAATAAACGTTCCAGTCGAACACACCCGGTTCGACGGTGCTGACGACGCTGAGGCCGACGAGACGCCCGGCAGCGCGCATCTGCGCCTGTTCTTCACGCAGTTTTTTGTAGTCGGCCATGTCGAGCAGTTTGTCGAGCACCGCGCCGTAGTTGCCGCTGTCGTATTCGTTGCCGCTCGGGATGGTGTAGGGGAATTGATCGGGAGTCAGGTAGTTCTTGCGGCGCAGCTCGGCCGGGTCCATGCCCAGTTTGCGCGCGGCCAGATCCACGAGCGATTCGAGGACGAAGAAGTGCGGTGGGGGGCCGTAACCGCGATAGGGGTAGGTCGGGGCGCGGTTGGTCGCGACGATGGTGGCGTCATACGAGGCGGCCTGGATGCGGTAGGGGCCGGTGAAGGCGGCAATGGGCTTGGCGACGGAAATCGTGCCGTAGCCTTCGCAGCCCGCACCCTGGTCGTCGATGAGCTTCACGCGAAAGCCTGTGATCGTGCCATCGGCTTTGACGGCCAGCTCGGCGTCGTAGTAACGATCCCAGGCCTGGCCACCACCGGCGAGCAGGTATTCCATGCGGTCTTCGATGTATTTGACCGGCCGACCATTCGCCTTGCGCGAGAGCAGCGCGGCGATGTCCGTGCCACGCGGGCCGCCCTTTCCGCCGAAGCCGCCGCCTTGCGGATGGCTGATGAGCTTGACCCGGTTGGGCAGGAGAT
>CAZCOS010000040.1:8711-20902 GCA_964500605.1 uncultured Sterolibacterium sp. | reverse complement strand
AACCCCGCGCCACGCGGGGATTCGCGCAAAGAAAAAGGGCCTGGAGACTATCCAGGCCCTTGGTGTTGGTGGTGGGGTGGAACCCTGCGCCAAACCTATGTAACTCAGCGCCTTAGAACCGCTGCGAACTCCTGCGGAAAGGTGCGGAATCCAGCCCCGACTGCCAATAATCCTACCAGTTCAGCCTGGCCGAGGTCACGAGCCAAACACATCGGACACGGCGCCAGTTCGATTCCCATTTGCGGAATTGAACCCGCGCCCGCAAATCAGAGTGTGGCATCTTTGAATAAAGCACACGTTGCCGTCCGCCCCACGATGACCAGTAGCGACTTGGCGCGGCTCATGCCTACGTAGAGCAGTTCTTGTCGCTGTGACAAGTCGATGGTGTCCAAACCCCACAAGATCACGATTGGCGATTCGAGACCCTTGAACCGTTGGATGGTGTCGATCAGTACCGTGGACTTACCTCGAACGCCCTCCTCAAGCCAAGTTGCTGGCTTCGGCAATGGAAGCCTTCTCAGGGCAGCGTAGTACTCGGCCTTGTGAAAGGCATCGGCCACCAGCACAGTGATGTCACCAGGCGCGACGCCCTGTCTCGCAACCAGGTCGACGATTCGAGCATTGATCTTGGCCGCCTGTGGGTCTCGACTTGGCGACTCGTCAAACTGAACGTCATCACCCTGAATGTCAGGCGGACTCACCGGAACTCCCTTGTAGTGCTTATAGGCAGCTTCGTGAATCGGCGCCGTGTTGCGGCAATTCGTGGTCAACGAGAACGGCTCGTCGCGGATGGGGAAAGTCCCTGCGCGGGCATACAGGTTCTGGTTGTCGTCGTAGAACACGTACAGCGGGCTGCTGTCATAGTCGGTCAGTAGTAGCTCGAGCGGAACCCAGAACTCCTCGCGAAAGTCCTGGCCCTCGTCGCAGACGATGGCGTCGTACCGATCCGGGAGGATTTCGAGGGAATATCCGAGCGCGTTGGGTAGTTGTACCTCGTAGAGATCCTTGCCCGGATAGGTGACCTTGGCTTCGGAAACCAGATCCCGCCCAGATGCACGATTGGCCCTCTCAACCTGCCGGTGGCACAGTTGATGGAAGCTCATCACATCCAGATTCGGGGTGGCTGAGCAAAGACTTGATAGGTGGTCCGCGAGCTGCCGGTTGTAGCAAGTCAGCAGCGTTCGGAAGCCCTCGGATGCAAGGCGACGTGCCTTTTCAAGTGCCAACACAGTCTTGCCCGTGCCTGCGCCACCGCTCACGGCGACTCTGCGGTGGGATCGCAAGAAGTCGAGCACGCGAATCTGATCCTTGGTGAGAACCAGCCGACGCGCCTCCTGGTCAGCCAACTGCGAAGAGATCAGCGGCGCGACCACGAAAGATCGCGCAAACACCTCGCGAAGGACATCGACGCCGCGCCTGCCCATGGGAGTGAATCCCGATGCATCGTTGCCCCAATAGGCAAAGACCGCATCGATCCACGCCTTCGGATCGTGGAGGTCCTTCGCGCAGCCGATCAGGGTCGACGGCATGTCGGGCCGGCTCAGGGCATTCGCATCCCCGACATCAGGGAAGAACACCGCATGACCTCTGAGGACGTTGGCGAGCGACAGATCGCGCCAACGCTGGTGCTCATTCAGCTTGGATCGAATCGAATACTTGGCCTTCAGAGCCTGGTTGACCGGGTTGTTGATCGCATGCTTTTGATGATGGCGATCGATGGAAAACCATTCCCCGCTGCTGGAGTCGAACCCGACGCCGCCGCCCTTGACTTCGATGCACACGTACCCGAGATCCGGGTGACAGACGACGAAGTCGGTTTCCCCATCCTTGGCTTGCTCTTCCTCGCGGCGCAAGATCCAACCGACCTGGAAAAAGACGACAAAGTCGCGGGGAAGACCGTCCCTCAACGCCCTGTAGACCTTTGCCTCTGCCTGGGACGGCAAGTCGGCCAGCTGGGCATCGGTCAGTTCAGGAATTATCGTTGTCATCGTCTTCCTCGACCACGGTCATCGTCTGCAGGTTCAGCGTGACCGTGCGCCTGCCGCTGGTCACAAACTCGATGGACATCACCCGTGTCGAGCCTCGCAGCTCCATCGATTCGATCCGCCCGAAACCGAAATGCTGGTGTTTCACTCTGGCGCCCGCGATGAAGGCAAGCGCTGGGTCGGCGCGCTCATCGGCGACGGCATCGCGCCAGTTGCCGTCAAACATGAACGACGTCACCTGCGTGGCTGGGCTGCGAATGGCGTGAACTCGCGTGTGTTCAGGGTCAGAAACAAACTCAACCACGTATAGCCAGTAGCGATCACCATAGTCTTGTGCGTTACTGAACTGCAGTCTGGACAATCCCACGCCCGTCTGATTCCACTCGCCGTTGATGCCCTTGACCTCGATGAACCGGTCTTCGCCTGTCAGCGGGTTTCGGCTGATGATGTCGTAACCAGGATGGGTTTGGGCCATCTGTTCTGCTACGCGCCCCCGGGCCTTTTCATAGGCGCAGACAGCGGCGCGGGCTACCACCTCAACAGCCAGGTTGTGCTCCGAGGGCCCCTCATGCTCGTCGGCATCTGCAGATCCCTCCTGCTTCTTCCGAACATAGGAAAGCAGTCGCCGATCCCACTGCTCCTTGTGCTTTGGACGTGGCGTCTTGGCGCGCTTGTCACCAGTCGGCGAAGCCTTGCCGTGGCCCTGCCCAGAAGGCTGGTCACCAGCGGGCACAGTCTGTTCTTGCGAGCCCGTTGACCCGGTTCCGTGTTGTCCTGGATCGGACGGTGTCTCATCCCTGCGAGGCGTTTTCGGCTCGCCCGTCGGCCGACTCGTACCAGGCCTATCCGGTATGCGTTCCCCACCTTTGGACGCGTCGGCTGGCGTGGTATCCGGTTTGCTCTCTGGCTGATAGCCGGGGTCGGTCGTGCTCCCCATGTCGTCCAAGCTCGACGAGGTCAACTCATCTGTCTGCCCGCTTGCGCTTTCAGCATCCAGGTACGGGATGCCCGCATCGGTCAGTTCTCGGTGAGCCTCTTCGACAGGCATGCTCATCAGCGGTCGAACGCTGAGGGTCAGTTTCGAGATCTCGCTTCCAGACTCGTTTGGCATCAACTGGTGGAATATGGCATTCAGGACGTGGGGCCAACTGCGATCTCCCACCGGTCGCGCCAAGATCAGCTGACGTTTGTCGATGTCATAAAACGCATGCGCTGCCGAGGGTGGAGCCGATGCCCAATCCCCGCCAACGTGCACGGACGCTTGGATTCGCACCAGTTCATAGCTGATGGCAGTCAGCTCTGAAAGCGCCTTCCGCACCTTTTGCTTGACTGGCGTCGGTTTGTCGTGGAGCAATCGCGCAAGGATGTCGATCCGATCCATCAGCTTTTGGGCAAGCTGCGGTTCCTCAGTCCTTTGTCCGTCAACGAACTCAAGCGCGACCTCAGCGCTTTCACTGAGCCGCCTGACCCCGACCTTCTCAATGAACGGCCACAGTTCGGGGGCAGGTTTGCACAGAGCCCGATCAAGCTCCCCATTGAAGAAACCTGCGTGCCACTCGCTGTCCTGAAGAAGCACTTCGTCAGGATGCGTGGGCTGCGCCATGAGGTTCAATATCGTTGGTGCCTCTTGCAACCTTCGAATGTCCGGGGCACCAATTTCCTCACGCTCGTCTGCTGCCGACACGCCCATCAAGCAGGCGTCGTACACCGATCGATCCGCCCCTGCCACTGGCTTCGACTGCTCGAAGTACTCACCGACGATGTCCAACAGGATATCGACGTAGTCTCGGCCCTCGGGTGCGTTCTTCACTCCGATTGCGGAGAACAGCGGCTTGAACGCCTCAAGATTGCCCGGAATGGTGAAGGCGTAGCGCCCGAGCTGCTGGGGCGACCAGTAAAGTTGATTCGGGCGGACAAAGCTCTTCTGACTCTCGACATAGATGCAACGAGAGCCAGCCAATGTCGAGATCAGCGGATCGGAACGCTGCGCCCGCTCGTTCAGCACTTGGTAGGTCGAAACGTGAGGCTGAGCGCCGGTCTTCACGCAGTACTGCAGATGGTCGATCACCAGCCTCGTTTCCGGATTGATGGTGACGTCCAGATCTTCCAGCAGCTCTGTTTTCAGGCGTGCGGTGTTTCTGAAATCGAGGATGTTGGCCTGAGACCTGAATGCCTCGGCACGGTATGGCGCGTACAGATCGCTGCCAGAATGCCAGTTCTCCGTATCGCCTTCAGCCGGGAAGCACGCCACCCCACGGAGGCTGTTGATCGCACCCGGAAAGAATGGCTTCTCCTTCCACTCGTCGTAGTGGTCACACAGGACATAGAAGGCTTCTCCGCTGGCGCGCTTTGCATCTTCCGTCGGCAGGTACTTCTCTGCGATGAAGAGCATCCGCTCCACCAAGTGCTGCGCAAGCGGTGACCGGCGTATTCCGAGGCTGTCGATGAAAGAGTGGACCGATCGGGCGTTGGGCACCCGACTGGCATCGAGCCATAAGTGCGTCGCATCGCCAAGCACCTTCACCAAGTCATCGGTGCGCCTGTAGGTGTTGGTGGGGCGCGACCAAAGCCCGTCCTGCGTCGGCACGATCGGCAGGGCTCCCAACAGTCGGCGAATGTTCTCGTCATTCACGAGCGCCGGGTGGCTGGCGAGTTCAGTGATGAGGCGGGTGTACTTCTGCGCGTCCAGTGGCCCGTCGTCGTTGAAGAACCTCGGCAGGACACTTTGTACGAATGCCTCGATCGTCTGCGTCTGAACCCCAAGCTTGCTCGACACGAACTCTCTGGCGGAATCGGTCAGGACGGACGTCTCAAGAAGGTCGGCCTGTCCGGTGGGATCAGTGAAGTTGCCGGGCAGGAGCGCCTGGGTCGCCTTGATGAGACCTCGACTGGATAGCCAGATCGGCAGGTTGCGAAGCGCCTGATACACCGTCTTCTCGACGTTGCCTTGACGATCGAGGTCAGCGAACATGGCATACAGGTCACGCAACTCTGTCTGCTCAACCCCAACGACATCTTCGACAGGCTCGCTGGCACACATCGAACTGATGTGATTGACGACCGCGCCGAGCTCAAGTTGTCGGATCAAGCGGGCAAGCTTTGGAAATCCAAGGATGTGATGCGCTGCAATCGCCAGCCTTGGAAGCAGCGACGCGACGCGTCCAGCCTCCAGCGCCGCCGGTGCCATAAATGATTGGCTGATTGTGACCGCGTACAGATCTTCAGTGACGATGAATGGGATGGCCAGCAATTTCTGAATGCTTGGATTCGTGGATGCCGTCTGGTTCGCGGCGTCCGGCAGCAGATCGTTGACCATGCTCCACAGCGGGCGGTAGAAAGTCTCCAGTCTGTCCGCTTCGACTTGCACCTCGCCGGGGACCTGCTGCGCCATCGCTTGCTCAAGCAGGGTCACCAAACGGTCGAACGTGAGGATTGGCGCGCCCAACTGGTTTATCGCAGTCTGGAATGGCCGCAGATCTTCGGCGACCAACCTTCCACCGATCTCCAGCAACGTCTTTGCCTGATGGCTTGTCAATGGGCCTCGTGGCAGGAAGACTCCGCTGGGACGTTGAACGCTACCGTCCTGGGTCAAGGTAATTTGTGCCTGGGCTCCAGTGACCTTCAATCGTTCCCAGAATCGCTTAAAGCAGGCCGGGTGGTTCGATGGCTTCGACAGCTCAAACGCCCGCGCCAGGATCTGCCAGAGTTGGACGTCTCCGAGCATCTTCCGCAGGCCCTCAGGGTCTCTGGCGAGTTCGGCAGCAGCGGCATCGATGAGCATCTCGTTCCAGGCCTGCTCATGTTGGTGCCCGGCAAAGATGACCGCCTTGCGATCGGACTCTGGAAAGAAGTCCGCATTGATGTGCATCGGCAATCCGGTCGCCTGCTCGGTGGGCAAGAACGCGTAAAGCACTCCCTCGGCCAGAGGCTCCGGATCGATCCGGAGCCCGATGCTGATCTTGGTGCCGCGACCGAGCGACTCAAGGCGGGGATGCGAGGCGTACAGGCGCGCAGCAGCCTCCGCAACATCGGCCCGCAAGATGTGCCATTGCTCGACTTCGCCACTCGGTCGGAAGCTGACGATTAGGTCAGACCCATCACCACGATCCAGGTCACAGGCTAACAACAGTTCGCCGTTTCGCCTCACTTCCGCCGTCCGGAGATGTCGGAGGAACAACAAGCTCTTGCGAAGGACTCTCTGAAAATCGTCAGCGAGTTGGTCGATGTGAGCGGCGCTGACGTGCGACACCCCTAGCGCAAGTCGAGCTTCGGTGTTGGGGTCGTCCGCCCAAGGCAAGAAGAACTCAGTGCCTTCGGGTTGCTCGAATGGCTCGATGAACCACTGTCCTTCTTCCGGGTGGAGCGTCAGCTTCACCCCAGAGGACCGGATCTCCGGGTGGTCAGTGACCTGATACGTTGAGACGAAGCCGATGCCGAATCGTCCGATGTTCTCGCCACGAGAAAGCTTTCCCCCGCTGCCTACATCCGCGATCCGATGATAGTCGCAGCTGTAGTTGTTGCTGGAGATAAAGCTGCAAGGCCGCGTGTGCAGATCGCCGCAGTAGGTGAACTTGCCGCTGTTGAAGACAAGAAGGCCGCGGTCGGTGATGTCGAAGACAACGGACTCTGCCTTGGCGTCATCCGCGTTCTGGATGAGCTCGAGAGCCATGACGTCGTAGCCCTGCAGCCCTGCCAAGTGGCTACGTATGTTTCCAAGCAGGTTCGCGGTATACGAGCCGCTTCTGCGAGGTTGGGTCCGTTGATCCATTCTTGCTCCTGTTTTATCCCTGATTCTGGTTGCTCACTACATATCGTCGCTGCACCAGCTCCCAGCAATTGAAGGCACTTAATCTATTTCCGCTGGCCATTGATGGTAATCATCATGCGCAGTACACAGATGCTTTAGAGATGTGTTGGACACATTTTAGAGCGGCTTATATACTGTACGCAATAGAGCTAAACAACCATTGTTGATCCGAATGAGCCAGACGAGATGTCGATAGAGCAACTTGCCGACTTGACCCAGCCGCAACGCGACCGTCTCGCGTTTGTGGAGTTGCGCGTGCGCTTCATCGGGGAGATCCGCCGTCTGGACTTGGTGTCGCGGTTTGGCATCCAGTCGGCCGCCGCTACCCGGGACTTGGCGCTGTACAAAGAGATCGCTCCCGGCAACATCGATTACGACGCCAAGGGCAAGGCCTACGTGCTTGGCGATGACTTCAGGTCGATCTTCGACTTCCCCCCGGAGCGGGTGCTGTCGTGGCTGACCCAGGGCTTTGGCGATGGTGAGCCGATGCGGCTCAAGGCGTGGGTGGCCAGCGAGAGCCCGTCACGGCTCACGCATCCGGATCTGGATGTGCTGGCGAGCGTGACCCGGGCAATCCACCAGGAATGCCCACTCAGCATCGAGTACCACTCGATCTCCAGTGGATGCACTGAGCGGGAGATTGTCCCGTTCGCATTGATCGACAACGGCCTGCGCTGGCATGTCCGCGCCTTCGACCGGAAGTCCCAGGAGTTCCGGGATTTCGTCATCACCCGGATCAAGAACCCTGTCGTTCTTAAGGGGCAGCCAGTAGCTCCCCACGAGACCAGCAATCAAGACATCCAGTGGACCCGAATCGTCGAACTGGAGCTGGTGCCACATCCAGACCAGCCCCGGCCGGAGATCACCGAGATGGACTACCGCATGGACGGTGGCGTGCTGCGCATGAAGTTACGTGCTGCCACAGCCGGGTACATCTTGCGTCAGTGGAGCGTCGACTGCTCGCCAGACCACAGTCTGCGGGGCCACGAATTCCGACTCTGGCTGAAAGATCACCTAGCGCTTTACGGCGTAAAGAACGCAGTGCTGGCCCCGGGTTACCGATCGCCAGACTCACAAAACATCATGGGCAAGGCCGACTGATGCGCCACGCCACGACAGAACAACCAAATTTGACTGGATTTCCTACATGCCCTTAACCCTGCCACAGCTAGAACGCCACCTCTTCAAAGCCGCCGACATCCTGCGCGGCAAGATGGATGCCTCCGAATTCAAGGAGTACATCTTTGGGATGCTGTTCCTCAAGCGCTGCTCAGACGTGTTCGACCAGCACCGCGAAAAGATCATCCAGGAGGAAATGGCGGCAGGTTTGACCGAAGCCGAGGCCATTGAGAGTGCCGATCAAAAAGACTGGTACATGGAAGAAGGCTCATTTTGGGTGCCGCCGCAGTCACGGTACGAATACCTGCTAAACGACGCACACCAAAACGTCGGTGATTTTCTGAACAAGGCGCTGGCCGGACTGGAAACCGGCAACACCAGCCTCTACGACGTGCTCGAACACAT
Source organism: uncultured Sterolibacterium sp. (assembly GCA_964500605.1). GTDB lineage: Bacteria > Pseudomonadota > Gammaproteobacteria > Burkholderiales > Rhodocyclaceae > Sterolibacterium. Next base: position 12,586 of record CAZCOS010000040.1, on the reverse strand, counting down.
CAACTTCACTCGCAAGGTCGGCCAGAGCAAAATCCCCGACATCAAACTGCGACAGTTGATCACCCATTTCAGCCTGCACCGCCTGCGCAATGAGGATTTCGAGTTCCCCGATTTGCTGGGTGCTGCCTATGAATTCTTGATCGGTGACTTTGCGGACTCCGCCGGCAAGAAAGGTGGCGAGTTCTACACGCCGCGCACGGTCGTGAGCATGATGGTGCGCCTGATCAAACCGGAGTTGCAGCACCACATTTACGACCCCTGCTGTGGCTCCGGCGGCATGCTGATCGCGGCAAAGGAATACATCGACGAGCAAGGTCAGGAAGGCCGCAAGGCCAACCTATACGGGCAAGAGGCCAACGGCACCGTGTGGTCCATCGCCAAGATGAACATGCTGCTGCATGGCATCAGTACTGCCGACTTGCACAACGAAGACACGCTGGCCAAGCCGCAGCACGTCAAGGGCGGCGAGCTGCGCCGCTTTGACCGCATCCTCACCAATCCACCGTTTTCCATCCCCTGGGGCACCACCGACAAAGACCAGAGCGGTCAGTCCACCTGGGCACCCGAGTTCCGTTCCGAGCGCTTCAGCTACGGCGAAGTGCCACTTGGTGCCAAGAAGGCGGACTTGATGTTCCTGCAGCACATGGTGGCGGTGTTGGCCGATGGCGGGCAGATAGCCACCGTCCTGCCCCACGGCGTGCTGTTCCGGGGCGGCGAAGAAAAGACCATCCGCGCCGGCATGATCGAAGACGATCTGCTGGAAGCCGTCATCGGCGTCGCCCCCAACCTGTTCTACGGCACGGGCATCCCCGCGTGCATCCTGGTGCTGCGCCAACGGGTGCAGAACGGTGCAGAGCGAGTCAGCGGCAAGCCGAAGGAACGGCAAGGCAAGGTGCTGTTCATCAATGCCGACCGCGAATACTTCGAGGGCCGGGCGCAAAACTTTCTGATGCCGGAGCACATCGAAAAGATCGTCACCACCTTTGAGGCCTTCAAAGAGGAGCCAGGGTTTTCGGCCATCGTGGACAAGGCCACGCTCAAGGCCAACGGCTACAACCTCAACATCCGCCGTTATGCCGACAACGCCCCGCTGCCCGAGCCGCACGACGTGCGCGCTCATCTCCTGGGTGGCATTCCCAAGGCCGAGGTGGCGCACCCCAGCAAGAAAGACCTATTCGATGCCCACGGCCTGAACCCGATGGACATCTTCATCGAGCGGGACGCCAGCTATTACGACTTCAAACCCACGTTCACCGCGAAGACCGAGCTCAAACCGGCCATCGAGTGCAACGCCGGGCTGCAGGCCAAGGAAGCCGCCATCCGTGCTGCCTTCGAGGCCTGGTGGGCAGCCCACAGCCAGCGCATTACCGATTTGGCAGGAGCACAAAGTTTCGTAGCGCTGCGCAACGAGCTGTTGACCAGCTTCAGCAGTTCATTGGAACAGGTTGGCCTGCTCGATCCCTTCCAGGTGCGTGGCATCGTGGCCGGATTCTGGAACCAGTCCAAGTACGACTTCCTCACCCTGATGGCACGAGGATCGCACGGCGTGGTCGATGCTTGGCGCACCAGCATCGTCACTGCGCTGGAAGACAAAGCCAAGAAAGAAAGCCCGCTGGAACACAAGCTGGTCAAGTTCCTCATGAGTGGTTTCGTGGATGAGATCGAGGCGCTGGAGGCCAAGAAGATCGATTTGGAAGCTCAGATCAAGGCCAACGACACAACAACTGAGGAAGGCGGCGAAGACGCGGAAGCAGCTGAGGCCGAGGACGACGATGCCGTTGATGAGGCCCAGCTCAAGGCCAAAAAGAAGGAACTTGAGGCCAAGATCAAAGAGATTGCTCGGGTGGTGAAGGCCATCGAAAAAGAGAAGAAGGCCAACGCCAGCGCGCTCAAGAAACTCGACAAGCCCAAGACCCAGCACGCCAACGCGGCCGAAATCGCGGCTCTACAGACCGAGATTGCCAAGCAGGATGCCGAGCTGCTGGTTCAGGCGCAGCAGCAGCAAGCCATCGAAGCCACCCTGCAGCCTATCCTCGACCAAATCGCCGTGTTCGACGAATTGCGCAATGCCCTCAAAGAGGTGAAGAAAGAACTGGCGGACCGCAAGAAGGTTTTCGCCGACCATCTGAACCTTGCGGTGGATGGGCTGCCGCCTAAGGAAGCCGCCACGCTGTTGCTCACCATCTTGCACGACGACATGAAGCGCATCGTCGAGCGCTACATCACGAACCAACGTCAGCAAATCGTTTCGGCGTTTGAGAACTGGTGGGACAAGTACAAGATCACGCTCACCGAGATTGAGCACGACCGCGATCAGGCGGCCAAACAGTTGCAGGCGTTTTTGAAGGGGCTGAAATATGTCTGAATTTCTGCAGCTTGGCGAACATATTTCAATCCAGAAAGGTAAGCCTCCCCTGTTAATTCCGTTTCACGGCAAGGGGGCGGAAATATACCTAAGCCCTGAATACTTAAGAAACAGAACAGTTGGAATTTCAGCCAAGGCAAGCAGTGATGCTGTTCGGGTTAGCGATGGCGCGACGGTTCTGCTTTGGGATGGATCGAATGCCGGAGAGTTCTTCAAGGCCAAAGAAGGAGTTGTGGCGTCAACGATGGCGCGAATTACCCCTGATGCAAATTTCTATCCGGCATTTTTTTTCTATTTGTTAAAACACGCAGAGAGAATTCTCAAGAATCAAACCAATGGCACCGGAATTCCGCACGTTGACAAAGAAATTCTGGAGAACATCAGTGTGTTTTGTCCTGGTGATGCCCAACAGCGCAAGATTGCAGAGGTCCTCGACACCCTTGACACAGCCATCCACCAGACCGAGGCCATCGTCGAGAAGCTGAAGCAGGTCAAGCAGGGCTTGTTGCATGACCTGCTGACGCGGGGTGTAGATGCCAATGGCGAATTGCGGCCTAGCTATGAACAGGCACCAGAGCTTTATCAAGACTCGCCGCTGGGGTGGGTGCCGAAGGCGTGGGATGTCGTTACGCTTGAATCGGTATCACACACTGTTACCAGCGGCTCACGAGATTGGGCGCGCTTCTATGCTGACAGCGGTGCGCTATTTGTTCGCATCGGCAATTTAACGAGAGAACACATTAACTTCCGATACGAATCGACCATCTATGTTCGTCCGCCGCGCAATGCTGACGGTCAACGGACGCGACTCGAATCCGGTGACATATTGATTTCGATCACCGCAGACCTCGGCATCATCGGGGTTGTCCCGGATGGAATGGGTGAGGCTTATATCAACCAGCACATCGCATTGGTGCGGCCAAATCTCAGCATCATCAATCCACGCTTTGTTGGCCACTATCTAGCCAGTCCAGTGGCTCAGACCTACATCAGCAAGCTGAACGACTCTGGCGCGAAGGCTGGCCTAAATCTACCAACTATTCGTAGCTTGATCACGGCAAAGCCCATAGGCGATGAACAGGATGTGATCGCCACGAGACTGGACGAGATCGACAAACGAATTCAGAACGCCACAACAGAGTCCGCGAAGCTCAGGGAGCTCAAATCTGGTTTGATGGACGACCTTCTCACCGGCCGCGTCCGGGTCACGCCGTTGCTGGCGCAATAAGAAAAGGGCCGGAATATGGGATGGGAACTAGAAGATGTAGAAAAGCCGTTCGTCACGCAACTGGAAGGTCTTGGCTGGACGCACATCGAGGGCAGCATTGACGACCCGGCAGTGACCGGGCGTAGCAGCTTCACCGAAGTCATTCAGGAAGGCGTGCTGCGCAAGAAGCTGGCCGAAATCAACCTGCGCGAAGTCGATGGGGCGCTCGTGCCTTGGCTCGACGATGGACGCCTGTCTGAGGCCGTTGCCGCGATCACGCGCATTGCGCGGCCCAAACTGATC
>CAZCOS010000040.1:0-8611 GCA_964500605.1 uncultured Sterolibacterium sp. | reverse complement strand
ACGCCTGTCTGAGGCCGTTGCCGCGATCACGCGCATTGCGCGGCCCAAACTGATCGAGGCCAACCAGGCGGCCACCGAATTGCTCTTGCTGGGCATCACCGTCGATGGCCTGCCTGGCTGGGATGGTGGCCGTGGCCAGACCATTCGCTTCATCGACTGGGACACTCCCGAGAACAACAGCTTCACAGTCGTCAACCAGTACCGCGTGGATTGCCCGCCCGGCTACAACAGCGGTAAAGCCTTCATCGTGCCGGACCTGGTATTGTTGGTGAACGGCATTCCGCTGGTGGTGGTCGAGTGCAAGAGCCCGTCCGTCCCGGAGCCGCTGGCGGAGGCGATTGACCAGTTGCGCCGCTACAGCAACCAGCGGCACGCCAACTACGAGGTGGAAGACTTTGAGGGCAACGAGCCGCTCTTCTTCACCAATCAGCTGTTGATCGCGACCAGCTTTGACGAAGCGCGCGTGGGCACCATCGGCGGCTTGTTCGAACACTTCGCCAGCTGGAAGACGGTGGCTCCGGCGCGGGAGGCAGACGTTGCGGCCAGCCTGGGCGTGACGCAGCTTTCCGAGCAGCAGCGCCTAGTGGCGGGCATGCTCACCCGCGCAAACTTGCTGGACATCGTGCGCCACTTCACCCTGTTCATGCAGACAGGGGGGCAGACCATCAAGGTGGCTTGTCGCTATCAGCAGTTCCGCGCCGTGAACAAGGCGATCGAACGCCTGCAGAACGGCAAGACCCGTCTTCAGGATGGCGAGTATGACCGGCGCGGTGGCGTGATCTGGCACACCCAGGGCTCTGGCAAGTCACTGACCATGGTGTTCCTGGTGCGCAAGCTGCGAACGAATGCCACTCTGCGCCGTTTCAAAGTGGTGGTGGTTACAGACCGCAAAGACCTGCAGGACCAGCTCAGCGCCACGGCAACGCTGACCGGCGAAGTGGTTGAGGTGGCCACGTCCACAGTGGCCGTGCAGAAGCTGGTGCGACGCAAAGGGCCGGGCCTGCTCTTTGCCACCATCCAGAAGTACCGCGACCCAGATGCCGCCGGTGAGCCGGGCTTGACCGAGGAGGATATTCCGGAAGGCTGGCGCAATGATGCCAAAGAGCCGCAAGCCCCGGCCTATGTGGCCAAGCCTGCGACCAAGGCGTTTGAAGTGTTGAACGAGGACGAGACCATCCTCGTGCTCGTAGATGAGGCGCACCGCACCCAGGCGGGTGACTTGCACGCCAATCTGCTGGCGGGGCTACCCAACTGCGCACGTATCGGCTTCACCGGCACGCCGATCATCATGGGTGACAAGAAACGCACCCACGAGATCTTCGGCGAATTCATCGACCGCTACACGATCAAAGAGGCCGAGGAAGACGGTGCGACAGTACCCGTGCTGTACGAGGGGCGCACGGCGCAAGGTGCGGTCAAAGACGGGGCCAGTCTGGATGAGCTGTTCGAAGACTTGTTCCGCGAGCGCAGCGCGGAAGAACTGGAGGCGATCAAGCAGAAGTACGCTACCAAGGGCCAGATCTTCGACGCCCCGCTGCTGATCGCAGACAAGGCGCGCGACATGCTGCGCCACTACGTGACGAACATTCTGCCCAATGGCTACAAAGCTCAGGTGGTGGCCTACAGCCGCTTGGCCGCTGTTCGTTACGTGGCCGCGTTTGATGCGGCAAGGGCCGAATTGCTGGCCGAGGCCGAAGCACTTGCACCCGATGACAAGGCGCTGGACGACGAAACGCTGTGTCAGCGTCCGCCCAAGGTGCAGGCCATTGTGCAAGCCTGGCGCTATCGCGACACGCTAAAGAAGATCGAGTTTGCGGCGGTGATCTCCGGTGGCAACAACGACGATCCGGCGTGGAAGCAGTGGACCGACGCGGCGGCCAACGAGACACGAATCAAGCGCTTCAAGAAACCGCTGTTCCATACCAAGCCGGAGAAGACTGACCCGCTGGCTTTCCTGGTCGTGAAGTCGATGCTGTTGACTGGCTTCGATGCGCCAATCGAAGGCGTGATGTATCTCGATCGACCGATCCGCGAGGCAGAGTTGCTCCAGGCCATTGCCCGCGTGAACCGCACCGGCTTCGGCAAGCGCTGCGGCATCGTGGTGGATTACTACGGCGTCGCCCAACACCTGAAGGAAGCTCTGGCTGCCTACGCTGACGAGGACATTCAGGGGGCATTGCAGAGCCTGAAAGACGAAGTGCCGGCGCTGCGCGATCGGCACCTGCGTGTGGTGGACCTGTTCCGCAGTCGCGACATCGAGTCACTGGATGACGTGGAGACTTGCGTTGAAGTGCTGGCGGACGAACGACTGCGTGCAGAGTTCACCGTCAAACTCAAGCAGTTCCTGGGTTCGCTGGACATGGTGTTGCCGCGCCCGGAGGGCCTGCCCTTCTCCAAGGACGCCAAAACCCTCTCGTACATCTACGCCCGGGCCCGCAACCGCTACAAGGACACGCCAGTTCTCGGCAAGGATGTCGGCGCCAAGGTCCGCAAGCTGATCGATGACCATGTGATTTCCTTGGGCATCGATCCGAAGATCCCGCCGATTGCACTGACCGACGCGGAGTTCGACACGCATCTGTCGCGCCAGGCCAATGACCGCGCCAAGGCCTCCGAGATGGAGCACGCCATTCGTTCGCACATCCGCAAACATCTGGATGAGGACCCGGTGCTGTTCCGCAAGCTCAGTGAGCGGCTGAGTGAGATTCTGAAAACGCTGGCGGATCAGTGGGATGAGCTGATTGCTGCATTGCAGCAAATCATCAACGAAATGCGTGCCGGGAGCAGCAGTGACGACGCGGCACCCGCCGACATGCCGGAGCATTACCTGCCGTTCCTGCGAATGCTGCTGGAGACCGTGCTGGGGAGCGAGCCCCCGACGGATGAGCAACTGCTCAAGATTCGCGACCTGACCGTGGAGCTGGTCGACATGATTGCCAGCGAACTGACCGACACCTTCTGGGAACCGCACAAGCGGCCAGCCCAGGACGCTTTGGGGGCGCGCATCTTCAGAACGCTGCGCACTTCGAGGCTGATTGCGCCAGGTGATGTCTCAGCCCTGAAGGATCGCTTGCTGGAATTGGCCCGCGCCAACCATGAGAGGTTGATCAAGCCATGAGCGTGCTGACCGTAGACGATCTCTCCTTCGAGCTGAAACCCAGCAGTCGGCGCAGAACGCTGCAGATCACCGTGGATCGCAGCGGCGATTTGGTGCTGTCTGCACCGCCCGATGTGGAGGAGGAACGTCTGCGCGAGTTCGTCCTGGAAAAGCGCTTCTGGATCTACACCAAACTGGCGGAGAAAGAGCGGCTGCAAAAGGCAGTACCGAGCAAGAGTTACGTCGATGGCGAGGGTTTTCTATACCTGGGTCGCAGCTACCGATTGCGATTGGTGGATGAGCAGGATGCGGCTTTGAAGCTACTGAATGGCCGCTTCATGTTGCGCCGCGACCTGGTCGAGAGTGCCCGGACCCATTTGATTCAGTGGTACAGCGCCCGGGCCAAGCTTTGGCTGTGGGACAAGGCGCAGGACTATGTGGCACGCATGGAGGTCCGGCCCGTTGGCGTGAAGGTGCAGGATTTGGGCTACCGCTGGGGGTCATGCGGCAAAGGCGGCTGGCTGTACTTTCACTGGAAGACCATCCTGTTGCCGCCGCGCATCGCTGAGTACGTGGTCGTGCATGAACTGGCGCACCTGCATCAACCGCACCACACACCAGAGTTCTGGCAGCGGGTCGAACGCGCACTGCCTGATTTCGAGCGGCGAAAGATCTGGCTAGCAGAACACGGCATGGACGTAGAAGGGATTTGAGACGATGGCACAGAACTATTTCAACAATGACCATTTCAAGCTGCTGAACAAGTGGAAGGGAACGGTCTATGACAAGACCAACCCGGAGCAGCAGCGCGTCTACGAGGAGCTGGGGCAGGCCTACGACGTCACCAAGCAGTGGGCTGAGGCGCTGCAACAGCAAATTTTCACGGGTGGGTGGACCAAGACCGTTCGCAAGCCCACTGATCAATGGCAGAAGAAGTTCATTCCCTACAACTGGGCCCGGATTTACCCATCAAATAGCGCGCCTGAAGGGCTGGCCTACACCGTAGGCATCGACGCCGACCTTGGTTTTGTGGTCAAGATCGACCTGGTTGACACACAAGTCGATGATCCCGCATTGCGCAAGAAGTACGAGCAGATTCGAGGACCGTTGAAGTCTTCGCCCATTGTGGCCATCAAGTCTGCCAACGACGGCCTTGCGCTGGATTTTACTGCGCTGGTCGACTGGAGCGCGGAGGCCATCAAGAACTTCAAGATCAGCTACGACGATCTGGCTGATCAGTTGGGGCTATCTGCTGATGCTGACAACGCAAGCCTGCTGGCGCACTTCCAAGGGCACGAGGATTTCGTCGAACGCCAACCACTGTGGACCGCCACGACGACAGAGCTATTCGGGCGACTTGCCCGTGCAGTCAACGAGATGGGGTTGGACTGGTGGTTCACCCGGGCCACAAACAGCCAGCTGCGCTTCGGACGAAAGGAAAAGGGAGCGGTCAAAGGTGGCCCCGTCGGATGGCTGTTCTTGCGCAAGGATGGCATCCGGGTCAGTTGGTCTGCCTTTGCTGGGCTGGATGAGCTGGAGTCTACCGATCTCACCAGCGAGCTGGTTCAGCTCTTCGAGGCTGCTGACAAAGATGAAGGCAGTTGGCCGGCGAAGCTCGGACCGCGTGCGGGGCGCAACGGCTACTGGCCCGATGACTACGACATTGAAGACGAGCCCAAAAGCGACAAGCCGCCAAAGAACGTCATCTACTACGGCCCGCCTGGAACCGGCAAGACATTTGATTTGCAGGCGTTGCTCGAGAAAGAGTACACCGATGCCGAATATGGCGAGCGCTACGAGTTTGTCACCTTCCATCAGTCTTACGGGTACGAGGAATTTGTCGAGGGTCTGCGCCCTGTGATCACCAAGCGCGGCAAGAAGCGTGCAGCAGACACTGAGGCAGCCGCCGCATCGGATGGTGAGGTACGTTATGAGATCAAACCAGGGGCTTTCTTGAGGTTGTGTGACCGGGCGCGGAAGAACCCCTCGCGGCAATACGCGATGGTGATCGATGAGATCAATCGCGGGAACATCAGCAAGATCTTTGGCGAGCTCATCACACTCGTGGAAGTGGACAAGCGCGAGGGCGCGAAGTATCCCGTCTCCGTGACGCTGCCGTACTCCGCAGAAAGTTTCAGTGTGCCTTCGAACGTTGATGTGATCGGGACGATGAACACGGCAGACCGATCGTTGGCATTGGTCGACACTGCGCTTCGCCGTCGATTCGAGTTCGTTGAATCAATGCCCAAGCCATCGGTTCTGGCGGGCGCCATCGTCACCCACAACGGCGTGGACATCAACATCGAGCAGTTGCTGATCATGCTTAACAAGCGGATCGAGGCCCTGTACGACCGAGACCACACAGTGGGGCATGCCTACTTCACGCGCATCAAAGACCTGAAAGAGGAAGATCGCTTCAGCGAGCTGAAGACCGTGTTCCGGAACAAGATCATTCCGCTGCTGGAGGAATACTTTTTCGAGGACTGGCAGAAGATTCGACTGGTCCTGGGCGATAACCAGAAGCCGAAGCAGGAGCATCAGTTCGTGCACGAAATCGGTCGCGAGGAGGATCTGCTGGCACTCTTCGGCCGTGAGCACGAGCTGGATCAGTACGCGATTCGTTCTCGCTACCAGCTGAACGCTGCTGCTCTTGATGAGCCTGACGCGTATGTTGGCATTTATGCAGCCAAACCAGACGTGACCGCCGGATGAATTCCCTCACGATCTTTGAGTTCGACAAGGTCGTCGAAGCAAAGGCCGGAGCGGTCGGGCTTGCTGTGCCAAAGCGTGTCTTCGCATGGCTGGAAACGCAGTCCCTTAGAAGTAATGAGGATGCCCCAAGCTGGCTCAAGCCGACCCAATTGAATGGCCAGCGGGCCATACAGGTCACCAGCTATGTCGGCGTTATTCGCGCCCCTTGCGGATATCAGATCGAGGTACTGCCAAAGACCGGAAGGGATACTTCGCCTGAGCAGGCGCGTGCGCTCCTGATCGAGATGTTGAAGTGCCTGGCCGGGTTTCGACACATCAGAACAGCCAACGCGGACTTGGTCGCGGAACGCATGCCTCTCCTGGAGGTGTTCATCCAGCAGTTCCTGATGGCCGTCGGTTCGCTGGTCAAGCGCGGACTGCGCAGTGACTATGTCGCGCGACAGGATAACCTTTTTGCACTTCGTGGCCGGTTGTTGGTAGCTCGACAGATCTCCCAGAATCTGGTCAGGCGAGATCGATTCTTCACCGAGCATGACGAGTTTTCGCAGGACCGCGCAGAGAACAGATTGATTCACAGCGCACTTCGCCATGTGCTGACCCTGTGCCGGTCACAGGAGAGCCAGCGTGTCGCACGCGAACTCGGTTTTGTCTTCGCGGAAGTTCCACTGTCAGTTGATGTCGCCCAGGACATTCAACGGATCAGGCTGGATCGAGGCATGGGCTACTACGAGTCTGCACTGGACTGGGCGAAGCTAATTCTGCAGGGCCTCAGCCCCATCTCTGGTATGGGAAAGCATCACGCCCCTTCGCTGCTATTTCCGATGGAGGCCGTGTTTGAGGCGTATGTCGAGAAGCACTTGGCGAGGCAGTTACGCGATGACTTCGTCTTGAAGGCACAGGCAAGCAGTCAGCACCTCGTTGCGCACGACGATCAGCGATGGTTCCGCTTGAAGCCCGACTTATTGGTCAAGCAGAAGCAAACCACATGCTTGGTCTTGGACACGAAGTGGAAGCTGCTGGATTCAGCAAAGAAGAACGGGCGAGAGAAATACCAACTCAGCCAGGCCGATTTCTATCAGCTGTACGCCTACGGTCATCACTACCTGGACGGCAACGGAGACATCGTATTGATCTATCCCAAGACGGACGCCTTTGCAGAACCGCTGCCTGTCTTCGAATTCCCGAAAGCGAATGGGATGCGGCTTTGGGTGCTGCCGTTTTGCCTCACGAAGCGTCAACTCATGTTGCCAGCTTCGCCAGCATTCGACGTCGCTTTCATTCAGGACAATTCAAGTAAATCCCGGGCCGACAACTTGAACGCTGTCCCGGCTTGAGAACAAAGAAGATTGGGGAAAAATAGATGGCACTGAACCTTGGCAAAGTGGTTGTGGACTACCTGGCCACGCATCCAGAACAGAAGTTCTCCGCTCGACAGATCGCCGAGTGGATTTTTGAAACTTATCCTGCCGAATGCCAAGAAAAACGATCCAATAGCCGAGGCGATTACATCAAGACCGATGCCGACTTGGTTCAACAACTGGTTGCAGAGATCAGTTCTCAGCGACCTCGCTTGCAGAAACGTAACCCGGAGCTAAAGACGACCGAAGGGCGGCCACGCAAGTATTACTACTCGACAATGTCTGATGTCGCTGAAGTGGCTGCGGTCGAGAGTGTGGTTGCCACGCCAGCGGCGGACACAAGTGGAAAGTTGCATGGAGAGCACGCGCTGTACCCACTACTTTCGCTGTATCTGTGGGAAGAATTCGGGGTTTACTCAAAGCGCATTGACGAGAAGCGCTCATCGAACAAGCGAGGACCGAACGGCAATCGCTGGCTGTATCCGGACGTGGTCGGGATGGAGGATTTGGGCTCGGATTGGCACCAGGAGGTGCGGGACTGCGTGAACCAGTATTCAGACAAGCGCACAAAGCTGTGGTCGTTCGAGGCCAAGCTGCTGATAAACCGGTCGAACGTGCGCGAATGCTTTTTCCAGGCCGTCTCGAACTCGTCGTGGGCGAACTTCGGCTATTTGGTTGCGGCGGAGATCGAGGGGCAGGACACGCTCAAAGAACTGCGCATGTTGTTTGCGGCACATGGCATCGGTTTGATCAAACTGGATGCCGACAATCCGGCAGAAAGTCAGGTCTTGATTCCGGCCCGTGAAAGGGACGAGATCGATTGGGATATGGCCAATCGACTGGCCACGGAGAACAGGGATTTTCTGGAGTACGTGAAGCTGGTGAAGCAGTTCTATCAAACGGGTGAAGCTCGGCTGGCTGATTGGGATGTGCCAGAAACCACGGACTGATGGCCTTTACTCAAGATGACCAATGACATCGAGGTGTTGTTCGCCACGCTGAAACGTACCAAGCCACTCGGTGCGTGAGTCGGTACGAACCCGGCTCAAGACTAGCGCAAAGCCTTCGCAGCCCCGTGTTTTTGCCGTAGCAAAATCTGACGTTTCGAGCTTGGCTTCGCGCACCAGCGTCGTGGCTACCGACTTCATGGCCGACTCGAATAGATCAAGAAGGTAGTCCTGCTGGCTGGCATCGATGTTGCGCGAGGTCACGTCGTCAATGACGGCGCGCTTGAATCGGTTACTCATGATTATTACCCCTTGTTGGCGTGGATGACATGAACGCGCTGTTCGGCTGGAAAGCCAAGCGCATTCGGGATGTAACGATCAGGTGTTACGAAGTCGCCAAGCGCTGATTACTTGGTGGCAGACTCCATTTCCCTGACCCACGCCTGCAACGCCCTCAGTTGCTCGGCGTTCTCGTGGCAGGTCTGGTAGTTGGCGGC
>CAZCOS010000039.1:0-21212 GCA_964500605.1 uncultured Sterolibacterium sp. | reverse complement strand
AGGAATACACCGGCCCGAAGGAAATTTCCGATCTCACGCGTGACAGCGTCGTCAAGGGTAGCGGCGGCGAATGTGTCGGTCTGGCGCAGATTGTTGGCCAGTGCGGGATCGACAAGCCGAAATCAGAGTTGCCGGTTCGCGGTTTGTATGTGGTCGGAGCCGATGCGGGTGCTGCGGGGATGGGGACGCATCAATCGGGTCTTTCGGGCATGTATGCCACCAAGCAGATCCAGCGTTACCTGGCTCGTTTGACCAAGGCACTCTAACGCGCCAATCGCGGGCTTTCCATCCGGAAAGCCCTGCGACCGTTTTACTCAACTGTGCCGGATTCAGCTCCGGCGCAGTGTTTTTTGCAGGCCTTCAAGGAGCGGTTTGATGATTGCCTGTGAATGCTCGTCTTCAGCGCAAAGATCGGTGAGGGATTTAACGCTGTCATTGACGAGATTGCTGATAAATACTTCCTGGTCGCCACTTAAGCCGAGGCGGGCGAAAGATCGGACAAAGTCTTCCTGCATGCGGTAAATCACCCCAGTCGCGTCGAGTCGGGCTTGTTTTTGCCGCTCAACCAGTGATTGGATGGCATCGTGGATGCGCTCCAGGGTGTCGAGGATGTCGTTCTTGTGAAGCAGCCCGGCACTGGCTGCTTCCAGAGAGGAAAGACGCAGGTCTGCGGCTTCGATCGTGATGGCCAGGCGTTCGCGTAATTTTTCGCATGCTGAAGGGTCATCCAATGGCATGTCATTGACCATCAGGGATATTTTGGGGTAATTGAAAACCGCACGTTTGCGGAATTCAAAAATCTGACCCATGTCGCGAACATGTCCCATCACCGAAACTTCCAGGGGGCGATCGACGCCTTCAAAGCTCAGGGTGTGCCTGAAGTCGCCGATGCGAACCTGCACGACACTTTTCAGCCCCAGACTGAAAACGTGTTCGAAAACAGCTTCGGCGACTTCGGTGGCTTGGCTGCAGCGACACAGATTTCTGAGCATCTGGATCTGAATGGTACTTTCCCCGATGCTGGACAAGACCGTGCCCGCCAGTTTTTCGGCCTCGCGGGAGCGGGCTTGCAGGGAGCTCTGGGTATTCAGAAGGCGTCTTGCCACGGCAACCTTGCGAAGCAGCTCGTCCGTGCTGAAAGGTTTGACAACGAAATCATCCCCACCCGCTTCGTATCCGGTGACGCGGTCTTCTTCGGACTCGTGACCGGAAACAAAGGTGACGGGTATGGTGCGCGTGGCCTCGTTTTCGCGTAGCTGGCGGCAAAGGCTGTAACCATCCATGCCTGGCAGGGAGACATCCAGCAGAAACATATTGGGTGTGCGAACCGCCAGCCGTTCCAGACAGGCTTCGGCAGAGTTGAATATCTCGATGGTGTATTGCTTGCCCAGCACGGCGTTGAGCAGCGTATTCATCACCGGATCATCGTCGACGGCAAAAATGACGAAGTTCTCGTTCATGATTTTTTTGACCTTATTTCGGGTGGGAGGAGGGTTGGGCAATCATTGTGAAGCGTTGGATTTCGACATCCAGATTTTGTACATCCAGGCGCAGTGCGTTCAACAGTAGGCTTTTAGGGTCGTCGTTGTCCGCAATTTTGGCCGTGTCATTTATCTTCGTGGCAAGTTGGTGAACACGAACGGCCCCGACGGTCAGTGCGGAGCCCTTGAGCGTATGGCTTTCTCTCAGGAGCTGCGGCAGATGGCCTCCATCCAGCGCAACGACGAGACGATTTCGGGTATCCGGCCAGGTTTTGAGAAAAACGTTCAGCAATTCATTTAGCAGGCTTTCGTCACCCGCCAGACGTTCCAGCGCGGTTTGGCGGTCGAAAAGGGTCGTGTTTTCGGGGGCTGGGGTAGAGACCGTTTGGGGGATAGATGGGGTGTCCGGAGGAGCGGTGTCAGACGTTGCAGGTGGGTCAATGGTTGGGGGCAGAATCCGTGCCAAAATTTTGGCCAGTGCGGTGGTATCAATGGGCTTGCTCAGATAATCGTTCATGCCCGCAGACAAGCAGGATTCACGAGTTTGGGGCATGGCGTCGGCCGTCAGGGCGATGATGGGCGTGACGCAGCCTTGCTCACGCAGGGTTTGAGTGGCGGTGTAACCGTCCATGATGGGCATTTGGCAATCCATCAGGATCAGTTCGTAGGCATCCAGCCCATTTTGTTGAACGATTTCCAGGGCGGCCAGCCCGTTTTCTGCGGTGTGTAGATTGCTGATCCCCATTTTTTCGAGCAGACCTTCCAGCACCATGAGATTGAAGGGATGATCGTCAACGAGGAGAAGGCGTAACCCGGTTCCTGACCAGTTGGGCAGCGGGAATGTTTCTTCCGGGCTGCAAGACAGATTGGATCGGCAGGAAAATGAGAGATCGAAGCGGAAGGTTGAGCCCTGCCCAGGCTGACTTTCGACTTGAATCTCGCCGTTCATCAATTCAATGAGTTGTTTGCTGATGGCCAGCCCAAGCCCGGTGCCACCGAATCGGCGGGTGGTCGAGGCATCCGCCTGCGTGAAGGGGCGGAACAGGCGAGCCAGTTGTTTTGCGCTGATGCCGATACCGGTGTCGCAGACTTCAAAGCGTAGTTGACAGCTGCTTTCATCTTGGGAAAGAAGGCTTAGTCGTATGCGGATATGGCCGTGTTCCGTGAATTTGATGGCGTTGCCGGTCAAGTTGATGAGAACCTGCCGAAGACGGTTTGGGTCACCACGAAGAGAGTTGGGCAGGGCGGCAGGCAGATCGATTTCGAATGCCAGCCCTTTCTGTTCGGCACGGAATTTCATTTGCCGACTGAGTTGGTCGAAAAGAGTGCGTGGATCGAAATCGACGGCTTCAATGCTCATCTGGCCCGCTTCGATCTTGGAAAAATCGAGAAGATCATTCAGCAGGCCCAGTAAGGATTCCGCACTGGTGCGCAGTGTGTTTAGCCAGATTTTTTGTCGCTCGTCGAGGCTTGTATCGGACAGCAGGGCCCCCAAGCCGATGATGCTGTTCATGGGCGTGCGGATTTCGTGGCTCATGACCGCAAGGAATTCACTCTTGGCCCGGTTGGCAGATTCGGCCGCTTCCTTGGACGCAAGCAGTTCTTCGCGGATGCGCTTGCGCTCGGTGATGTCGAAAACCGACATGATGATGACTTGCTGGCTGCGTAGGGTGAACGGGACAAGGTGCATTTCGATGGGGAAGAATTCACCGGTCTTGCGCCGTGCCATGAGTCCCTGAGCTTCGGTTACATCCAGTGGTTCGGGGTGCATCATGTAATCCGTGAAGCCCTGTGCGTATTCATCACGAAGGTACTCGGGTAACAAGTCCGTCATGCGCATGCCCATCATGTCGTCTCGTTCGTAGCCATAGGTTTGCGCGGCGGCGATATTGGCGTCGGTGAGTTTCCATTCGCGATCGACGATCAGCATGGCCATGGGATAGGCCATCAGCAGACGGTGCATCTGTTCTTGCTCGATCTGGCGGCGGCTCATGATGTCGTTGAAGGTGACATGGAAAGCCGGGGTCCCTTCGTGGGTAATCAGGCCGATGAAGACTTCAACTTCGCGGATTTCCCCGTTTTTCATCCGCTGACGGGTTTCGGTACGCAGTCGGGTATGTTCGGCGTCGAAACGCCGGATGCTGGATTCAACCCGTTTTCGGGATTCAGCATTGATGTCGAAGATGGTTAGCTTATTGAGTTCTTCCCGTGTGTATCCCCAGTAAGCCAGTGCGGCTGGATTCGCATCGATGAAATGACCATTGTCACAGCGCACCAGGTAGGACATCGATACATTGTCTTCAAACATCAGGCGATAACGACGTTCACTGGCTTCGAGCTGGTGGGTCATGTCTTGCGCCACACGCAGGGCCAGCTGCCGGAAATGCAATAGAAGCCAGCCAATGAAGAAAAGCAGCAGGCTGGCCGCGCCGCCGATATATAGCAGCGTGTTAGCCGCAGAGTGGGAAAGCTGGGCTTCCAGCGAAGTACGGGACGAAATTGCCATCGTCCAGGACTGATCGGCGAAGGAGAGGGGAATTTGTTTGCTGAGAAGCGGTACCCGAGCGTATTGGGCTACTTTGTCCTGACTGAAGGTGGTGTGCTTGCCCTGGGGTTCTGAAGCGATAATTTCGACATGGAGGTCGGTATCGTAAGGGGCGAGGATGTTTTTCATCATCGCCTGAAGGTCGAGAATAAGGGTTACCCAGCCGCTGAATAGGGTCACCCGTTCGGCCGCCGTACTCTGGGTGGCATCATCGGCATAGACCGGAATGTGGATCATGAACAGATCCAGCCCGTCGGAAGGCCGCGTGTTGACTGTTATCCAGGGCTGCGCCGTGGCGCGGGCTTCGTTGGCTGCCCGCGCGGTCAGCCCGGCGTAGATGGCGGTGATGTCGGCAGGCGTGGGGAGCGCACCCGAGATCGTGACGGAAAACCTGGGTTGCAGGCCACTTCCCTCTGTCTGGCGGGCAGCGGCCGGAGTGTAGAGAACCAGCTGTAGGCCGGCGACGGAGGCGCGCAGATTGCTGGCATCAATATAGCGTTGGAATTGGGCGGCGTCGGGATGAGGATGCGTGGCGAAGAAGCCCTGGAACCCCCGCATGACTTGTTCGTGCACGCGCCAGCGACGGTCGATGGCCGTCAGTGTTTCCCGTGTGCGATGGTCGAAGTTGTCCTGGAGTTTTTGTGTGCTGCGGTTGTGTTCGTAGTGCCACAGCAGGGCGGTCATGAGCAGGCCGAGGAAGAGCAGCAGCCAGGGCATCCCGCGCAAAAACGTCATTTCACGCGCGTCGGGCAGCCTCGTCGTGTCGCGGGTGACAGACCGCCCGGGCCGGCTGCGAAGGCGCGTCAGGAATGGGATGGTCTGGAGGGACATGGCCGGTGCATTCTACACAGGACAGATCGGTGAAACGACAATGGCACATGACAAAGAAATCGCATTTTGCCCAAATTCCGCGATTGAAATTCCCACAGGCTGGCGGACGAGGAATTTTGGCGCGTTTGAGCGGGAGCCGGAGCAACTTGACGGCTCCCGGCGGTCGAGAATGAACTAGCACGGGTGGAAATCGTGCTGGATGGTGCCATCGGGCGAATTTTGCTCGACACGCCCCGTGGCACGGTGCGCCGTGCCGATACCGAATCTGGGCGCGCCCTGGTTACGGAAAGACCGCTTGTGCCAGTGTGAAGCTCCGGGAACGGATGGACCGGAACAGGTCGAGCACTTCGGTCGCCACCTTCAACACCCACGCTCCGGCATGACGAATCACCTTGCCCGGCAGATGGAACAGACGCTAGCGCACGGTAGCGACCGTGTGGCGTTGCCACGCTGGCGATACCAGATCAGGGTGGCCTCGGTCGATTCGACCCGGTTGCTGGCAATGACGTGATACCGGGGAGCGTCGTCGTCGAACAGATCGGTCTGGTGCTTGTGTTTGACGACGATCAGACGGAACGCTTTCGTTGTCCCGTTCATGCTGTGCAGGGTTTCCGCGAAAGCCCGGTCAGCCTGGCTTCCTCCCCCGTGTGGCGCAGCCAATCGCCAACCGCATCGGTGCTGGGCACCGTGCCGCACTTGAGCCTCAACAACCTCAACTCTATCGGATCGCCCGCGTGGCGGGGCTTTTTCAACTTCTATGCAAAATCAATCGCGGGCCTTGGGAACAACACGAAAATACTGTCGGTAGCGATGGCGAGAATGTTGGAAAGAACAGACTTGCTGGAGAAGTCTGTATTAAGAAAGCCTTTAAGAAAATGGCTCCGACGGCGCATTGCTGCGTTGCCCGGTGCAGACTCCATCGCCTGTCTATTTGATAGGTCTCGAACGCCTGCGCGCTGTGCGTCTTCGTCTGCATCCGCCTCGCTCATTTCTTCAGTACGCGCTTAAGCAAGAAGATGTTTTTTTTCTATTGCTTTCGTAGGCTATCGAAGGTAATATGTCTGGCCATTGCTGGGCTGGATGCAATTTTTGTGTGCTTCCGGTGAGGCGACCATAATTATTTGTTGATCTGCATCAATGTATCTTTTTTGCAGGATAATAATATCTGGCGGCGGAAATCCGGCTGTTTCTGTTTTTTTCAAAATCATTCAACCATTTATTTAACTCAAGGGAGACGAGATGAGCGGAGGTACTTTCACCACGTCGATGGCCCGAAACATCTTTTACGGGGGGACGATGTTCTTCTTCCTGATGTTTCTGGCTCTCGCGTATCAAACAGAGCAGTCGCTACCCGGTCGTGACAACCGGGCTGCATTGACGCCGGAGGTCATTGCCGGCAAGAAACTGTGGGAAACCAATAATTGCATCGGCTGCCATTCACTTTTGGGCGAAGGTGCGTATTTTGCGCCGGAGCTGGGTAATGTTTATGTCCGTCGTGGCCCGGATTTCATCAAGGCCTGGATCAAGGCACAGCCGACCGGAACACCGGGTCGTCGCCAGATGCCGCAGTTCAATTTCACCGACAAGGAACTTGACGAGCTGACCGCTTTCTTCAAGTACATGTCTGAAATCAATACCGCCAAATGGCCGCCTAACGTCGAAGGTTAAGAGGAGAGGACGACCAACATGCAATATTCATCCCAATCGGTTGCCAAGCCCTATTTCATCGCTGCGCTTGGCCTCTTTACCGGACAAATCATTTTCGGCCTGATCATGGGTCTTCAGTATGTCATCGGGGACTTTCTGTTTCCGGCGATTCCCTTCAACATCGCACGGATGGTGCATACCAACCTGCTGATCGTCTGGCTACTCTTCGGCTTCATGGGTGCTGCCTATTACATGGTGCCTGAAGAAACAGAAACCGAACTGCACAGCCCGAAACTTGCGCTGGCACTGTTCTGGATTTTCCTGGTTGCGGGCGCGCTGACCATTGTCGGCTACCTGTCCTTGCCTTATGCCAAGCTGGCGGAGCTCACCGGTAATGATCTGCTGGCTACCATGGGACGAGAGTTCCTGGAACAGCCACTCATCACCAAGGTTGGTATCGTCATTGTGGCCCTGGGTTTCCTGTACAACCTCACCATGACGGTTCTGAAGGGCCGCAAGACCTCCATCATGACCGTGTTGTTGATCGGTCTTTGGGGGCTGGCAATTTTCTTCCTCTTCTCCTTCTACAATCCGCACAACGTCGTGCGTGACAAATTCTACTGGTGGTGGGTGGTTCACCTCTGGGTGGAAGGCGTGTGGGAACTGATTCTCGGCGGCATCCTGGCTTTTGTGCTCATCAAGATCACCGGAGTGGACCGTGAAATCATCGAAAAGTGGCTGTACGTCATCGTGACACTGACCCTGATCTCGGGTCTGCTGGGAACGGGGCACCACTATTTCTGGATCGGCACGCCGGAATACTGGCAGTGGATTGGTTCGGTCTTCTCCGCGCTGGAGCCCATCCCCTTCTTCGCCATGACCCTGTTTGCCTTCAACATGGTGAACCGTCGCCGTCGCGAGCACCCCAACAAGGCTGCAACCTTGTGGGCACTGGGTACGGGCGTCATGGCCTTCCTGGGTGCGGGCGTGTGGGGCTTCCTGCATACCTTGGCACCGGTGAACTTCTACACCCACGGCACGCAGATCACCGCAGCCCACGGTCACATGGCGTTCTACGGTGCTTATGCCATGGTCGTGCTGACGATGATCTCCTACGCCATGCCCATCCTGCGTGGCCGTGCAGCCAACAGCAATTCGGCTCAGGTCATGGAAATGTGGGGCTTCTGGCTGATGACCATCGCCATGGTCTTCATCACGCTCTTCCTCACCGCGGCAGGTATCCTGCAAGTCTGGTTACAGCGTATTTCTGAAACGCCCTTGTCCTTCATGGACGCGCAGGATCAGGTCATGCTGTTCTACTGGATGCGTGAATGGAGCGGTGTTATCTTCCTGATTGGCTTGATCGTCTACCTTTGCAGCTTCTTTAAGGGTGGCGAAGCCGCCAAGGCTTGAAGTGTGTTTCCCCTAGCGGCGCATACCCCCTATGCGCCGCAACCCTGAAGCCCCGGCCTCGTGCCGGGGTTTCTTCTTCCAGAGGTGAAAAACCATGATGAGTACGACGTCATCCACGCCAGAAACGCTAACCTCTTCCGAAGTGGCCGCGAATGGCACTGTGCATTCCTCGAAGAACAACTTGCCTGGTGACCTGGCCATCTGGATTTTCATCTGGTCCGAACTGCTGGTCTTTGCCATTTTCTTCACCGCCTATGCCATTGTTCGTGCGCGCAACATCGAACTGTTCGACAGCGGGCAGCTCACCCTCGATCGCAACTCCGGTGCGCTCAACACCGTTTTTCTGCTGACCGCCAGCTGGTGTGTGGCGCGCGCCGTTGCCGCCATCAAGGTGGATCAGACGAAACTTTCTGCACGGCTGCTGATGGCCGGCATTCTGTGTGGTGGCGGTTTTCTCGTGGTCAAAGTGATGGAGTATTCCGACAAGTTTTCGCAGGGCATCGATCTGGCCACCAACACTTTTTATTTCTTTTACCTGGCCCTGACTTTCTTTCATTTCATGCACGTCATCCTCGGCATGATCATTCTTGGCGCGGTCTGGAATAAAACCCGACAGGGTGGCTACAGCGCGGCTGACCATCACGGCATGGAAACCGGAGCCAGTTACTGGCACATGGTCGACCTGGTCTGGCTCATCCTCTTTCCCCTTGTTTATGTCATGCGCTGAGGAGACCGGAAATGAATACAAAAATGAATACACGCACACTAGATCTGACTTTTGCAGCCTTGCTGGTTGCAACCTTCATCACCTGGTTTCTTGGTGAGCAGGGTGCGCACGGCCCCATGACGGCCGCCATCCTCCTGGCACTGGCCGGCATCAAAGGCTGGTGGGTGGCTGATGAATTCATGGGTCTGCGACACGCGGCCTTGCATTGGCGCATGATCATCCTGTTGTGGTTGCTGCTTGTCGTTGCGGCCATCGGCATCGCCTTCTATTTCAGCATGCACTAATCCTGAAACTGGGCGTTCTGTGTCGCAGAAGCGTTGCAGCTAGTGGGGGTTGCCTCTGATATATTGGCCGCCAGGCATTTCCTCCAGAATTCCGGTTTTTGCGCTCCATCCTTCATTCTTTATCCTTCATGATTCAGGCTTGACGCCTTAGCCTACTCTTTCGATCTTCTCCCCAGCCCTTGCCATGAACAAGCCCTCAACCGACATTCCCTATTACGAGGCTGCGGCCAATGAAATCGAGCTTTTCGAACAGGCTTGGCGTAACCGTTTGCCCTTGCTCATCAAGGGGCCGACCGGGGTGGGGAAGACCCGTTTCGTGGCCCACATGGCCGCTCGCCTTGGCTTACCACTCTTTACCGTTGCTTGTCACGATGACCTGACGGCGGCGGATCTCATCGGGCGACATCTCATTGGCGAAGGCGGGGCAACCTACTGGAGCGACGGCCCCCTGACCCGTGCCGTTCGGGAAGGCGGGATCTGCTATCTCGATGAAGTAGTCGAAGCCCGAAAGGATACGACCGTCGTCATCCACCCGGTCGCCGATCATCGACGGACGCTGCCCATCGACCGCACGGGTGAAGTCCTGCAAGCCCCGGACAGCTTCATGCTGGTCGTTTCCTACAATCCGGGCTACCAAAACTTCATGAAAAGCATGAAGCCATCAACGCGCCAGCGTTTCGTGGCCCTGAGTTTCGATTTTCCGGCAGCAGCCCGGGAAGAAGCCATTCTCCGCAGCGAGACGGGTTGCGATGAAATGACCGCCAAACGTCTCGTTTCCATTGGCCGCAGCCTGCGCAATCTCAAGGATGTCGATCTCGAAGAAGTTCCCAGTACCCGCCTGCTGGTCTACGCAGCCGTGCTGATCCGCAATGGTGTCGATCCTATCGTCGCCTGTCGCAGCGCGCTGGTTGAAAGTCTTTCGGACGATCACGAGATCATCGAAGCCCTGATGGAAGTCATCCTGGCCACTTTCGGACGCTGAAATCATGCCCGATGAAGCGAGAAATAATTTGCCGGATGACGAGCTCCTGACCGAGCGTGAGGAATTCGATCAGGTGCTCGCCGTCACTGCGGAAAGTCTTTTTCTGGCCAATCTTCTGCTTCTGCCCGGTGTTTCCTTTCTGATTCTCGTCTGGCTGCGCTGGTATTACCGCGCGCAATCCGGTCGTCTGGCTCGCTGTCATATCGAACAGACCTTCTTCGTCAGCCTCTGGGGCGGGGCTTTGCTGGTGATCTGCAGTGCGCTGTTCATTTTGCTGGGTGGGCTGCACTGGCAATGGACCTGGGTCGTCGTCATTCTCTATTTCACCTGCATCCATTCCACGCTGGTACTGCTCGGCGTATTTGGCCTTTCGCGTGCCATTGCCGGCCGGGAGTATGTCTATCCGCTGATTGGCATGAAAAGTGACTGATTCCTCTCGTCTTTTGTCGTGGCGGAATTCCTGATCGGATAGAACATGGAAGAGTACATCGGCGGGCTTTGGCATCGTTTCATCAGCCGGGCAGCACAAAGGGAATATCCCCAGGCGGCGGTCGCGCTTGAAGAAGTCGAACGCGCCGTGGGTTTGCTGTTCCGTGCCTTTGGCGGCGACGCCGGCTTGCGCGTTGCACCGGCTGCTGATCTGCATCACACGGGACGCCGTCGCTTTCTTCAGCGTCTGGCCCACACGGGAGATCGTATCGCTCAAGCGGCCCGGGATGCCGAAACCCTTCACCTTCCGCCAAGCCTTGCACTTTTTCCCGAAAAGCCCCTCAACCGCGACCTTTATTTCTGGCTGGCCGCCCTGGCCGCGCGTCATCCCGAAGCGGAAGAGGAGTTCGCAAACCGGAACTGGCTCAAGACCAACCAGCAGGCCACGCTGACCGTTCTGCGTGATTTTCCCGGATTGTTGCCGCGCTACAAGCGGCTGGTCGAAGCCACGCTGGCCCTGCGTATACCTCCCGCCCGATTACCGGCGGACGAAGCCCAGCGTGAAGAAGCGATACGCCAGGCCCTGCTACACCCCGGTACGGTCGACAACCTGCCTCCTCTCACACGCAAGAAAGCGGCCGACATCCAGCCCGTTCCACTCTGGTTGCGTCCTGCCCCTGACGATACTTTGACCCGCACGGCCCGACGCAAGGCCAATGAAACTCCCGAGCACAACGGTGGCGAGGAGCAGCAGGGCAGCAACAAGCGTCAGCAGGCCGAACGCACCGACATGCCGGAAAATGAATCCCCCTTCATCCTCATGTTCCGTGCCGAAAGTCTTTTGTCCTGGGCGGAATACGTCAAGGTCAATCGGGATACGGATGAAGACCCGGACCCTGATGCCGCCAGCAAGGCCGAGAACATGGACAAGCTGACCCTGGCCCGAGACGACAAGGCCGTGGCCAGCAAGATCCGTTTCGATCTCGATCTGCCTTCTGCGGCGGAAGACGACCAGTTTGTGGGGGAGGGCATCCCTCTGCCGGAGTGGGACTGGAAAAAACGCCAGATGAAACGGGACTGGTGTCGCCTTCAGATGATGCAGGCCCGTGAAGCCGTGTCCGTTCCCCTGCCCGAGCATCTCCAGCTTGCCGCTCGTCGCCTGCGTTCCCAGTTCTCGGCCCTTATGCCGGCACGTCGCTGGCAAAAAAACCAGAGCGAAGGGGAAGAGCTTGATATCGATGCCTGCGTCCGGACCCATGCCGACCGTCGCGCCGGTCACGCGGGCGGCATGCCTGCTTATCTGGCGCGCAACCGTCAGGAAAGGGCACTATCCTGTCTTTTGCTGGCTGATCTTTCTCTTTCGACCGATGCGGGAATTGCCGACAATCTGCGCGTCATCGACGCCATCCGGGATGGCATGATGCTGTTCTCGGAAGCCCTGTCAGCCTGTGGCGACCCTTTTGCCCTGTATGGATTTTCCTCGCTCAAACGCGGCCATGTGCGCTTTCACGAAATCAAACCCTTCGATGCGCCTTACGATGCAAGCCACCGTGGCCGGATCGCCAGCCTGCGGCCGGGTTATTACACGCGTATGGGTGCTGCGATTCGTCGCGCAACAACACTACTGGAAGCGCAAAGCCAGGCCCAGCGACTGCTGCTGATTCTTTCGGACGGCAAGCCAACCGACATCGATGCCTACGAGGGCCGTTACGCAATCGAGGATACCCGCATGAGCCTGATCGAAGCGCGGCGAATGGGGATACAGCCTTTTTGTCTGACGATTGACCGGGAAGGGGCGGATTACCTGCCTCACCTCTTCGGGCCGGGCGGCTTTCTCGTCTTGCGTCACCCCGAAGAACTCGCGCGCCGTCTGCCTCTGCTTTATTCTCAGCTGACACGGCCAAGCTAATCTGTTTGCGAGCGGTAGAGCTTCCAGCTACCCCGATTTCGCTTGGCCTCGTACATGGCCGTATCGGCGGAACGCTTCAAGGCTTCGATTTCGTCAGCATCCAGGGGGAAAAGGGCAAAGCCCAGGCTGCCGGTGACACGCACTTCACCGGCTGAGGTCGTGATTGGTTGTGCAATGGTCGAAAGAATCCGTTCAGCCATCATTTCCAGCATCTTTTGATCACCGGGCGTGTCCAGCATCACCATGAATTCATCACCGCCGTGCCGACCCACGAAATCGGAGCCCCGCAAAACAGCACGCAGCCGGTCGGAGATGGCACGCAGCACCTCATCACCCACGGCGTGGCCATGCAGATCATTGATGGGCTTGAACCCATCCAGATCCAGGTAGCCGAGCGCGAAGCGGCGTTGCGGGCTTTCTGCGCCGTACTGTGTCATGCGTTCCTGAAGCTGGGCATCGAAATTGCGTCGATTGGCCAGCCCGGTCAGCGGATCGGTTTTGGCCAGGCGCATGTAATTTTCCCGCTCTGCATCGCGTTCACGTTTGAGCACGGCGGCCGTGTATTCGTAAATGAAAGCCATCATCGAGATCACGGTGAGATTCAGAAAAGTGACCACGAAATTCAGGATATTCATCTTGTCGGCGGTGTGCACAGTCTGAAGAAAGGAAACACCTGAAAATCGGGCAAAGGTGAAGGCCAGAACGACAAACAGGGTTGCAATGACGGTCTGCTTGCCCAATACCCGCCCCCCGAAGAAATAGGCCGTCAAGGGAGGGATCACAAGAAGCTGCACGGCGGGTGAAACCGCCGGACCGCCGGAAAGAAGGATGCCGCCAACGATGATGGCGAGCATGACGAGAATGGTGGATTGGCTGGCCAGCTTGTAATCACCGTTGAGCCGAAGATGACGGAGGGTATAGGCAAACCATCCCGAAGCCGGGAGGATTAGCATCGAAGCCAGAACATTGGAACGCCATGGGAAATCCGAAAGGAGGATCATGACCAGCGCGCTCATCGCACCCGCTACCAGACAAAGCATCGAGGCAACGAGAATCTGGGCCCGGTTGAAAACATCCGGGTCGGTGCGCAGGGTCGGAGGGATGAAACGGTTGACGAGGCGACCGACAGGGTTGCTGGTAGGGGATGCGGATTCGCCGGAGGTCATGGGCAGGTGCGAAGGGTGTAAAGGGTGTAAAGGGTGTAAAGGGTGTAATTAACTTTCCGGTTAATTATAAGGGGGTGGTCGCTTAAAGTGTGAGGGCGATCCCGTCAGGAGTTGAACGTTGCCCCCTGCTGCAACTGTGTTGACGGTCAGACAGCGTTCTGTGGCAAAGCGCAGAAGCGTGTGGGGCCCGCCCGCTTTGGGGCCTGTGCCGGAGAGCCGTTCCCCGCCAAAGGGCTGTACACCGACGACGGCCCCGATCATGTTCCGGTTAACGTAAATGTTGCCCACCCGCACGGCACTGACGATGTGTTGAATGGTTTCATCGATGCGACTATGGATGCCCAGAGTCAGCCCGTAGGGCAGGGCATCAATGTCTTTCAGGACACGGTCGAGTTCCTGAGCCGGCCAGCGAATGATGTGAAGAATGGGTCCGAAAACCTCGGTCAGCGCACTGACCTCCTGAATCTCCCAGACTTGCGGTGCGAAATAGTGACCCGGTGGCAGATTGTCCGGAAGCGGCACACGACCCACGCATCGCCCTCTGTCTTCCAGCCATCGCAGGTGGGCCTGCATGAGCTCGAAGGCTTGCGAATCAATCAGAGGGCCAATATCGGTTTCGATGCAGGCCGGATCCCCGACGACCAGTTCCTGCATGGCCTCAAGCAGAAGATGCAGAACCCGGTCGGCGATGTCTTCCTGAAGGTAGAGCACACGCAGAGCCGAACAACGCTGACCGGCACTATTGAAGGCAGACTGGAGGACATCGCGCACCAACTGTTCAGGCAATGTGGAGCTGTCAGCGATCATCACATTGAGCCCACCGGTTTCGGCAATGAAGGTCGCGATGCGTGAGTGCCGGGCAAGACACTGATGGATTTGTCTGGCCGTTTCGGAAGAGCCGGTGAAAGCCACCCCATCAATGCGTTCATCGTCCACCAGACGCGCCCCCACCTGACCGTCACCGGGCAGGAATTGAAGGACGTGGGGTGGGATGCCGGCCTCGTGGAGGAGCGAAACAGCCAATGCCGCCGTGAGTGGAGTCTGTTCGGCCGGTTTGGCCAGAACGGCATTGCCAGCCGCCAGCGCGGCAGCGATTTGCCCGGTGAAAATGGCGAGCGGGAAGTTCCAGGGACTGATACAGGCGAAAACCCCGCGTCCGTGCAAGCTGAGCCGATTCCTTTCCCCTGTCGGGCCGGGCAATTCACGCGGAGAGCCAAAAGTCTCCCGCGCCTGCGCGGCGTAGTAGCGACAAAAGTCGATCGCTTCGCGCCATTCGCTCAAGGCATCGCCGCGTGTTCGCCCCCCCTCGCGGAGGATGAGGGCCATCAGGGCCTCGCCTTCCCGCTCGAAAAGATTTGCCGCCCGTTCAAGGCAGGCCGCTCTTTCCGTGGCTGGTGTGCTGTCCCACTGGCGCGCCGCAGGGACGGCCTGTTTCAGCGCAAGCTCGATTTCATCCGGCTGTGCAGGGCTAACTTCTCCAATCCATTCCGACCCATTGGCCGGAGAGCAGATTTTCAGCACAGTACGTTCATTGGAAGGCGAAACGGCGCCCGCCCTTGCGAAGCCGGATTCGGCCCGGTGCGTCGTCTGCCGTGAAATGACAAGTGCCTTTTCCAGTCTTGCCAGTGTCGGAAGATCGTTCAGGTCCATCCCGACGCTGTTGTGCCGTTGGGGTGCAAAAAGAGCCGGAGGAATCGGCAACCCGGGTTTGTCGCGGTGGGTCAGCCACTGTTCAACCGGGTCTGTGATGAGTGCTTCCAGCGGAATGCGCTCGTCTTCCAGCAGGTGGACAAAAGATGTATTGGCCCCGTTTTCCAGCAGGCGACGAACCAGATAGGCCAGCAGGTCAACATGGCTGCCCACAGGGGCATAGACGCGGCAGACACATTGGGGAAGAAGGGCTTCGTAAAGAAATTGCCCCATGCCGTGCAGCCGCTGAAACTCGAAATCACCGATCCCTCGCTGGGCGGCCATTTCCAGCACACTGGCGACGCTGAAAGCGTTATGCGTGGCAAATTGCGGGTAGAAAGCCTGCGGATCATCCAGCAGTTTCGCCGCGCAAGCCAGCCAGGAAAGATCAGTGGCTGCCTTGCTGGTATGCACTGGATAGTTGGAAAGCCCCCTTTCCTGCGCCAGCTTGATTTCGCTGTCCCAATAAGCCCCTTTCACCAGCCGCACCTTCCAGCGATGTCCGCTGCAACGCGCCAGCTCGGCCAGCCAGTCCAGCACGGCCGGCGCACGTTTTTGATAAGCCTGAACCGCCAGCCCCAGGCCATCCCACCCCGCCAGCCGAGGCTCGAAGGCCAGGGCCTCGAAAAGATCGAGCGAGAGCTCGAGTCGATCGGATTCTTCAGCATCGAGCGTGATGCTGACCCCCTGATCCCGGGCAAGGCAGACCAAATCGACCAGGCAGGGCAGCAATTCCTTCATGACCCGATTGCGCTGGGCCACCTCATAACGAGGGTGCAAGGCCGAAAGTTTGATTGAAATCGCCGGATCATCGAGTGGCGCAGTACGGTCTCCAAGACGCAGGATCGCCGAGCGATACGCCGCCGCGTAACGCTGCGCATCCTCCTGCCCCATCGCCGCTTCGCCCAGCATGTCGAAAGAATGACGCCAGCCCTGGGCTTGCGCCTTGCGGGCGCGCTCCAGGGCTTCGTTCATGTCCTGCCCGAGAATGAACTGTTCGCCCATTTTTCGCATGGCCGCCCGCAAGGCTTCGCGGATCAGTGGAGAGCTTGCGCGGGCGAGCAGATTCTTTCCTACACCGACCAGGCTGTCGTCTGCGTCTTCCGGATGAACAAGCTGACCGGTGAGCGTCAGTGCCCAATTTGCAATCGAAACAAAAAACGAATCGGAATGCGGAACATGTCGCGCCCAGTCGGCTTGTCCGAGCTTGTCGCGAATCAGCCGGTCGGCAGTAGCCGCATCCGGAATCCGGAGCAGGGCTTCAGCCAGCGACATCAGGGCCAGACCTTCGGATGAGGAAAGCGCGTACTCGTGCAAAAGGGTGGCCGCTGCATCCTGTTCCCCCATGTGCTGCCGCGCACGGAGCTGCCGAACGAGCGCACCGGCCCGTTCGCGCACCCGCTGCCGCCCCGCTTCCGGCAGCGTCGCCAGTGGCAAGAGCGCGGCAAGTGCCGTCGTTTCATCGCAACGGTGCAAACCCTGCAAGGCCAGACGCAGGGCGGATAAAGGCGCAGGTGTTTCGGAAGATAGTGACGACATGGCGATTCCCTCCCGAGAAAGGCCGCCGAAAGCCGCTGAAAGCCACTTCTGCAAGCCGTGCGACTATCTTAGAACGAGCAGGGTGGAAGGTCTATGGAGGCACTGATTAAATTAGATCCGTTTGGTTACAGATCAGGGTGAACGAAATAAATCAGTGTTTCCATAGATTTAATATCTGAAAGAGTAATCGCTGCCAGGTTCAGGAAAATTGGATGCGCATTGAGTTCTAGTTCGGAAAATTTTGTACTATCCTGCCCTCTTTTTCCAATTTCCGACAGCCCCCATTCCATGCCCAAAAACACCAGCGAAAGCGCAATCCTGACGATCAAGGAAGTCGCCGAGTACCTGAAGGTCACGGAGCGGACGATCTACCGACTCGCAGCAGCCAAGAAAATCCCGGCCTTCAAGGTCGGCGGGACATGGCGCTTCCGGGCGACGGACATTGACGGCTGGATAGCCGACCAGTCGAAGAAGGCGGAGGGAACCGATTGATCTCCGCCTACCACGCCAAGTACTACGCCCACGAACTGACGCGGCGACACGCCGCCGATGGCGTAGATCGCCTCTCCCAATCGCTGTTCGATGCCAGCGTCGATTTGAACCCGCATCAGATCGAGGCAGCGCTGTTCGCCCTTCGAAACCCATTGCAGGAAGGGGTACTGCTGGCTGACGAGGTGGGGCTGGGCAAAACCATCGAAGCCGCGCTGGTGGTTTGCCAGTACTGGGCCGAGCGCCGTCGTCGGCTACTGGTCATATGCCCGGCTAGCCTGCGCAAGCAATGGGCGCAGGAGCTGCACGACAAGTTCGCCGTGCCCACCACCGTGGTGGATGCCGTTTCTCTGCGCAAGCAGTCCGCTGGCGACATGCTCGCCACCCTGCAACGGCAAGTCGGCAAGGCAGTCGTCATCATGTCCTACCAGTTTGCCGCCAAGCTGGAGGCCGAGCTGCGTGCCGTGCCTTGGGATGTGGTGGTCATCGACGAAGCGCACAAGCTGCGCAATGCGCACCGTGCCAGCAACCGCACCGGGCAGGCGCTCAAGCGCGCACTGCAAGGTCGCAAGAAGCTGCTGCTCACCGCCACGCCGTTGCAGAACTCGCTGATGGAGCTGTACGGCCTGTCCACACTGATCGACGAACACATGTTCGGCGACGAAACCGCCTTCCGCAAGCAGTTCATGAATAGCGGGACGGGGTTGGACGAACTACGTGAGCGCCTTGCCAGCTTCGCCAAACGGACACTGCGTCGTGACGTACTGGAGTACATCAAGTACACCGAGCGCAAGGCCCTCACCCAGCCGTTCAACCCGACTGACGACGAGCAGGCGCTATACGAGCGCATCTCGGCCTTTCTGCAAAAGGAAGACTCCTACGCCCTGCCCAAGCAGCAGCGCCACCTCACGGCACTGATCCTGCGCAAGCTGCTTGCCTCCAGTTCGCACGCCGTTGCTGCCACCTTGGTCACCATCCGCGAGCGCCTGCAAGGCCTGCTCACGGCAGGCAAAACGGAAGACGACGGCAGCCAACTGGTCGAACAGCTCATTGCCGAGGACGATCTGGAGCAGGACTATCTGGAAGAGGAAGCCAGCGAGGCAGAAGAAAACGCCGAGGCCTCCACGCCTGCGGCAGCCGGAAACGGCAAACCGGGCGCTGCAAAAGATGCCCAGGCTGTCCGCGCCGCGATCACCGCCGAGATCGAAGAGCTGACCGCATTCGTCGATGCAGCCCAAGCTCTGCAGACCGACACCAAGGCACAGGCGCTATTGAAGGCGCTCAACCTGGGCTTCGGCAAGATGGCCGAGCTGCGCGCGCCACGTAAGGCCATCATCTTCACGGAATCCAAGCGCACTCAGGAGTACCTGCACCGCTTCCTCTCTGCCAACGGCCACGCGGGCAAATTGGTGTTGTTCAGCGGCGCGAACACCCACGAGGACTCCACCGCTATCTACCAGCGCTGGCTCGAAGAGTACAAAGGCACGGATCGCGTCACCGGCTCACCGCAGGTGGATCGCCGCACCGCGCTGATCGACCACTTCCGCAAGGACGACGGCACCGGCGCGGAAATCATGATCGCCACCGAAGCGGCTGCCGAAGGCGTCAATCTGCAGTTTTGCGCGCTGATCATCAACTACGACCTGCCGTGGAACCCGCAGCGCGTAGAGCAGCGCATTGGCCGCTGCCACCGTTACGGCCAACGCTACGACGTGGTGGTCATCAACTTCTTGAACACCCGAAACCAGGCCGACCAGCGTGTGCTGGAACTGCTCACCGAAAAATTCAACCTGTTCTCCGGTGTGTTCGGTGCAAGCGATGAAGTGCTGGGTCGCATTGAAGGCGGCCTCGACTTCGAGAAACGCATCCTCCAGATCTACGACACCTGTCGCCAGCCCGAGCAGATCGAAGCCGCCTTCAACGCCCTGCAAGCCGAGCTGGAAGAAGTTATCGCCGACCGCATCAAAGACACCCAGTCCCAATTGCTGGAGAACTTCGATGAGGACGTTCACGACCGCCTCAAACTGCGTCTTCAAGACGCCGAAGCGAGTCTCGACAAGCTGGGGCGCTGGTTCTGGGGTGTCACCTGCTTTGCATTGGACGGCCGCGCGCGCTTCGACGAGCAGTCCTACGCGTTTTCTCTGAGCACGCCGCCAACTGGAATCGCCACAGGTCGCTATCAGCTCATTCGTGGTGCGGCGCAGCCGGACATGCTGGCGCACGCCTACCGCCTCAGCCACCCGCTGGGGGAATGGAGCATTGATGCCAGCCTTAACGCAGCCACGCCCGTCGCCACATTGAAGCTCGACTATGGCAAACACGGTGCGCGTGTCTCCGTCATTGAAAGACTGCGCGGCAAGTCCGGCTGGCTGACGCTGGCCCGGCTGGAAGTCACCGCCTTCGAGACTACCGAGGCACTGCTGTTCTCCGGCCTCACTGACGATGGTCAGGTGCTGGATCAGGAAGCCTGCGAAAAGCTGATGGCCATTCCAGCAGCAGGCAAGCCCACTCCTTTTAACAACCCTGTGCCCGAGGCCCTGCTGGCCAACAGCCAGCGCGCGGTCGCCGCCACCGTTGCCCAGGTGCTGGAAGCCAACCAGCGCCTGTTCAATGAAGAGCGCGACAAGCTGGAACGCTGGGCCGACGACAAGCTGCTGGCCGCAGAGGAAGCCCTGAAGAACACCAAGGCGCGCATCGCCCAGTTGAAGCGCGACGCCCGCAAGGCCGCCACCTTGCAGGAGCAGGATGGCATCCAGCGCGAACTGTCCGATCTGGAGCGCAAGCAACGCCGCCTGCGGCAGGAAATTTTCGTCGTCGAGGACGAGATCATCGCCAAGCGCGACGAACTGATCGATTCACTTCAGCAGCGCCTGCAGGAAAAGACCAGCA
The DNA here is from genome assembly GCA_964500605.1 of uncultured Sterolibacterium sp. GTDB lineage: Bacteria > Pseudomonadota > Gammaproteobacteria > Burkholderiales > Rhodocyclaceae > Sterolibacterium. The sequence continues at coordinate 1,192 of CAZCOS010000039.1, read as the reverse complement.
GCGCGACCCTGTTCAGCCTGCGCTGGCAGGTCATCTAGGAGCCAGCCATGAGCGAGCGCGAGCTGATCATTTTCACCACCAGCGACGGCAAGGTATCCGTCCAGACACGCTTTGATGACGACACCGTCTGGCTGTCACTGGAGCAGATGGCCACCCTGTTTGACCGCAACAAATCCACCATTTCACGCCACATCAGCAACGTATTTGAAGAAGGCGAGCTGGAGCGCGCGGCAACTGTTGCAAATTTTGCAACGGTTCAACAGGAAGGCGGTCGTCAGGTTGAGCGGCACATCGAGCACTTCAACCTGGACGTGATCATCTCGGTAGGCTACCGCGTCAAATCGCTGCGCGGCACCCAGTTTCGACAGTGGGCCACCAAGCGTCTTAATGAATACATACGCAAGGGCTTTGCGCTTGATGACGAGCGTCTGAAAAACGGTGGCGGGCGTTACTTCAAAGAGCTGCTGCAACGCATCCGCGATATCCGCTCCAGCGAGCGCAATCTTTACCAGCAAGTCACCGACATCTACGCCACCGCTATCGACTACGACCCCAAATCCGATCTCACGCGCGATTTTTTTGCCACTGTGCAGAACAAAATGCACTACGCCGCACATCGGCAAACCGCAGCCGAAGTCATTTATCAGCGTGCCGACAGCAGCAAGCCCCAGATGGGCATGAGCAATTTCAAGGGCGACTACATCACCAAAAGCGATGTCGGTATTGCCAAAAACTACCTGACCGAGAAAGAGCTGACCGTTCTCAACCTGCTGGTGTCGCAGTTTCTGGATTTTGCCGAGCTGCAAGCCCTGGAAGAAACCCCCATGACCATGGCGCAGTGGATCGCCGAGCTGGATCGCCAGCTACAGGGCAATCGCCGCGAGCTGCTGACCGACAAAGGGAAAATCTCCAGAAAACAGGCCCTCGCCAAAGCCGAGCAAGCCTTTGAGGAATACCGCCAACGCGAAATGCAGCAGCTGGAAAGCGACTTTGACCGCGCCGTCAAACAGCTTGCCCGCACCCCAAAACCTTCCAACAAATAAAAGTGACGCCGCCATGAGCAATCAACAGAATCCCAAATTCAAGGAGCTCGTTGCCAAGCTGCGCGAGATCTTTCAGATCGACCGCCCGGAACTGGACTTCGGCATCTACCGCATCCTCAACGCCCGCGCGGGCGAGATCAACGACTACC
>CAZCOS010000038.1:0-21462 GCA_964500605.1 uncultured Sterolibacterium sp. | reverse complement strand
TCGAAGGCGTTGAACTGGAAGACGGCCCGGCCCGCTTTGGCCGGCTCGTCGACGGTGGCGGGGAAGGGAGCAACCGCTGGTATCGCGTCACCCTCGCCGAAGGTCGAAACCGCGAAGTCCGCCGCATGTTCGAAGCCGTCGGCCTCACCGTCAGCCGCTTGATGCGGGTGCGCTACGGCGCGATCAAAATGCCACCCCGCCTCAAACGCGGTATGTCGATGGAACTCTCTCCGCAGGACGTAGCAGCACTGCTCAAATCCTTGGCCATCGCTGACGCAGGTCGGTGAAGGGTAAGTCCTCCCGGACGACGAACGACCAAACATCCGGTGCGGTGAAGCTCGCCCACCCGTAGGGGCAACCTTCACGGTTGCCCATGGTTCCCCAGACGAAATCGACCGGCTCAATCGTAAAAACGCGGCCTTAGAACTTCACTCTCGTTCGATAACTCAACGTCGCCCGCCCTTCTGCCGGAACATTCACATTCCAGACGGCCAGGCGGCTCGTTTCCTTCGCGTGAGGGTGGCTTTCCGAAAGAATCTGCCAATCACCGGGGATGGGCTCAACGACCTTGACGGTCACCGCCTCGTTGCGGGCATTGCGGAGCTGGATTTCCACCGTGGCCTCGGTGATTTCAGGATTACCGCGCCCCCCGCTGGAAATGAGCTTGTAATCCGTCTGGCGGCGGTCGGCTGTGACATCGAAGGCTTCGCCCAGACGCAGCCTCACCGCTTCATTCTTCGCCGTGTGCTCGATGCGATCCTCACCGATGAATTGTGGATGCCCTTCACTGTCCCGCTTGTAAATCCGTAGCACCCCCTTGGGCAAGGGAACCCCCAGATTCCGGCCCTTGTTTTCGAACTCCACAAAGACCGAAGGCTTCAAGCCCCGACTGATGTCGCTGAAAAGATTACGGTAGTAATAATCCTCCCCCTGCAAGCGATATTCCTTCCGGACGGGAACCTGGCTGGCAGAAAGCAGAGCCACCTGCTTCGTCTGGTTGTCGGCCAGCGTGGTCGGGCGGTCAAGGGTGTAGAGGTGATACTCAAACAGGCTTTCCTCCTTCATGCGCGGCGCAGGCGCGGGGCGCGCCGCCATTGCCATCATGACTTCGGCACGCGGGGCATGATCCTCGCGAACCCGATTTACATTGCCCGCAACAAGCTGCAATCGGGCTTGCGGATAAGTCGCCCCGGACTGGTTGGTCAGCGTGACCCACCCGTTGAGGTCCAGCCGGTCTTCCTTCGCCGAAAGCTCACCGACATAATCCGCCTTCCACGAAAGACCGGCGCTGAGATAGGAAAGCTCAAGCTCTTGCGCCCCGGACTGGGCAGCATCCAGACGGATGACCAGCGTCGGCCGGTCGCGCAGATTGCCCGGCAAGGTCTGGTAAGCAATCCGACCGGCAGGGTGGGATTCGATGCGATCCGGGAATTGCAGAACCGTTCCGCCATTGGCCGAAAGCAGGCGAGCTTCCTCTGTGGTTTCGAGCCCCGTGGCGGGGTTGGTCTTGATGACGCGCAGCTTCTGCCCCACGCTCTTTTCCAGCAACTTCTGGGGCGTGAGCAGATCGAAATCGAAGTTCTGCTCCAGCAGGGCAAAACTACCCGCCGCGCTCGCACTACGCAAAAGAGCCGTTTCCGGCCGGATACGCGCCGAAACATCCCGCCACGCCAACGCATTTTCCCCACGATCCAGCGTCACGTTACGCACATCACGAATGAGAGCCAGGTCCTGGTTGTATACCGTCACAGCCACCTGCTTCTGGTCAGAAAGGTTCGTACTACGCTCAGGCGGCTCGGCCGCAATCGCTGCGCCACAAAAAGCAAGTGAAAGCAGGAAGGGCAGGGCAGGGCGGGGAAAGGTAAGAGGCATGAGAGGGCTCCGGAGGTGATGTTCCTGCATTATCCTCTTGATCCGGTGTGATGATGCGTGACCTCGCTCACCGCATCCCCCCACCCTCTTAACCACCGCTGCAGCAACTCGGTGTCTTCCACCGTCGCAGTGATTTCCAGGCTGTCTCCCATATCCCTGGCGATCTGGTCTTTCGAGAGCGGGGATTCCAGCAAATGCAGGCCGCAGGTTTTTTCGATGCGGAATGTCAGGCTGACCCGTTTGCCGCGCCGCACGCCAAAGCTGCCGTCTTCGCAGTAATCGGCAAGATCAAAATCCTTGGGCCAGTCGAAGCCCTCCAGCAGCATCTCTGCCTGCAAGATGCGCGGCAGGGCCAGGATGCGCTGGTTGTCGTAACCCTCAAAGCGGCAGACCAGATACAGGCGCACTCCTTGCTGCACCAGACCCAATGGCCAGACAGTCACGACCTTGCGCTTGCCCTGGGCGTTGCGGTAATGGAGGGACAGCTTGCGTTCCTGGTACAGGGCTTCGCAGATTTCCTCGAATACGCCAGGGTTCAGCTTGGGGGGCAACAGGGGCTGATTGTCGGCGATGCGCTGCACTTTCTTCAGCCAGCGACGCTCGGCCTGGGGAGCAGGGCTGGACTCCAGCTCCCGCTTTGCGGATGAAAACAGCGGGGCCATGCTGTTCAAAGCGCGTGGCGGCAACAGCTGGCCGATTTCCGAACTCGCCAGTTGCAGCAGCAACGCTTCGCTGGCGGTAAGCAACGGCAGTTTCAGTCCCTCCGCACCTTCCATCCAGCGGTAGCCATAGGGCTTGCCTCGCGTGTCGCACTCGATGGCAAAACGGCCGCAGATGACATCCAGATGGCGTTGCACGGTGCGGCTGCTGACCTCAAACCCTGCTGCCAAGAGCTGTTCGCGGATGTGGGTACTGGTGGTGAACTGGCGGCGCGGGATGCGACGCAGAACCTCCAGGATCAGCAACGCGTTGTCGAGGGCGTAGGAATGGGGTTTGGTCATGAAAAAAGTGTGTTCTGAATGGGCTTTCGCGGCGAGGAGCCCGGGATGCCTATCCCACGACGCCCGCGCCCCCCACGACCGGATAAAACGGTTTCCCCTCGAATTGCCGGGGATGGGTCATCATGATTTCCAGCATGGCGGGCAAAAGCCGCGCCAGCAAAGCGCGTCCATCACGCACCTGGGCACGATTGACGGAACTGTTCCATGTCGCACCGCCGTGAACGAGCTGGTTGCGCAGGGTATACAGGCGCAGAAAAACTTCGTACAGCACCCGCTCGGTATCCTGATTGGCGAGTGCCCGATGCACGCGCTGGCGAGCGTCTTCAAAATCCTCGCGCCAGTAATCCGGCACTTCAGCACCGGCTGGCGCATTGTTCAGGGCATCCCAGTAAGGCTGAAAGACATACTGGTTATCCAGCAGCAGGCGGACCGAACCCGAAAACTCCCGCCAAAGCAATGCAGACAAAGACTTATCTGCATCGAGTCGACACAAGGTGTTGATGAACTGGCGAAAACGCTGCTGCTCCGATGTCGTCCCCATCCCCTGCCCATCATCCTGGGCATAAGTGGCGTTGAAAGCGATCCAGAGACAAACAAAAGCCAGATCATCATCCGCCGCCAACTCCTCCGCCCGCCCCAGCCAGCTTAGTGATCGATGTACGCGCAAGGTGAAGGGAGTGCGTTTTTCAGCAGCCTGTACCTCGTGGCGTGATCGCAGTGCCTTGAGTAAGGGAGAGGGTTTTCCTGGCTTTGGAGGGGTGGGTTTGGGGGGCATGAGTATTTTGGGAATCAGGGAGTGGATAAAAAGGTTTTGATTGCGCTGAGCAAGCCCCCCTTGATTCCCGACGCCTGTTTTACATCCAGCTCCTCACCCCCGCACTTCGGGCAGGCCAGCGGATATTCATGCGGCAGCAAGGCATCTGAGGCAGGGTGCGTGACGGTTTTCCAGCCGCATTGCGGGCAGGTGAATTCGAGAGGGGGCGGACGGATGGGCATGTGAGTTACAGGGAGATGAATTGCATGATTTTGTGATTCCTTTCAAAAAGTAGGGTCTTTTCTCGCCTTTTCTCGCCGGTGCTTCCGGGAAATCATGTCGCTGTTGTATTTTGCATGGATTCAAGCGTTGTGGCGTAACTCAACCGCCATTTCTGCAATATCCGTTTCGTTTCTTCTTCCATCATTTCCGTTAGCGCAGGTTTCAGGGCCAGCAGTTCCTTACGCAGGCGGCGGGCGTTTTTGCGCTGGTCTTCTTCCCATTCGTCTGAAAGGATGTCGTGGCTCATGAATAGCACTTCCAGCAGGCCCGGTTTGGCTCGTTCGATGGCTTCACCGATCTTCTCGCTGGCGTGCCGCTGGAGTTTGAGTCCTTTGCGCATTCCGGCCAGGTCGATGTGCATTGTCGTTTCGGGGGGCTCTTCTTTCGGGAAGGCGCGAATCAGTTGCTGTTCGATGGCTTCGATCGGCTTGATCACATGAGATTCAAAAGCCTTCTCAAAGGCCAGAGCGAGTTCGCCTGACAAGGCCATTCGGGTGGCCGAGGCCATATCAAACAGGTATTGGTCTTCTGTTGCCTGTTCAACTTCGATTTCAAAACTGTCCCAGGTTTCGTCGCTGACGGTTCTGGCAATTTCGTCGATTTCTTCACGCAGTGAATGCAGGCGTTCTTGCTGGCGTTGAATCAGGTTCGTCGTGGTTGTTGTGTCGTTCATGTCAGTCTCCTTGTCATTTCCGTGTGGGATTCCACGGACTGCATGGTGACCGCATCGTGCGACAGTCGGTGACTGATTCAGTCAAGGGGCGGCCGAGTAAGCCAGACGCCCTCGTTCAAAAGATCAGTCACAAGCTCAGGGCGAACGGAATGATTCATCCCCTGTATTGGCGATACCGATACGCCCAGGGCAATCGTCTGTGTGGTGTTCAAACTGTGTATGGCAAGGGTTGCAGCAGCAGGGTGGGGCCGTCGGCTTGTCCGAGGCGCAGGTGGCCGGGCGGGGCTTCGAGTTCGCTGGTCGGGATGACGGCGAGGAGGTCGTGGCCACCTTTGGGGGAAGCCGCGGCTGCGGTGACGAGGCCGATGGCTTGGTCGGGGGTGTCTGTGGCCGCGGCAAAAATGGGTGAGCCAGGAGCGGGCAGACTGGTTTCGGTTTCGGTGTAGAGACGCAGCATTCGGCGTTTGACTTTGCCGAGGTATTGGGTTCTTGCGACGATTTCCTGGCCGGGGTAGCAGCCTTTTTTGAAGCTGACGCCGCCGACGAGTTCGTAATTGACCATCTGCGGGGTGAATTCTTCCTGGGTGGCTTTGCAGATGTGGGGCAGCCCCGCGATGATGTCCAGCCACCGCCAGGCGTTAAGCCCCGCCGGGCGCAGTTGGGTGGATAGGGATTGCCAGATCGCGGGGGCGGAGGGGGTGGGCAGGGCGATCAGGTCGCGTTGTTCGCTCAGGCCGATGAGCCTGCCGTCTTCGAATGCGGTGGATTGCAGGGGTGGGAGGGGGGAGATTCCTTTGCTTTTCAGTGCGATTTCGGCCGCAGGGCCGGAAAGGCCGAGCAGGGCGAAGTCCTGGCTGGCATCCGTGAGCTTGACTTTGCTTCGCAGGATGTACATGGAAAGCCGCTTGAGGATGGCGGCGTGCAGGTCGGCGGCGAGTGCAAGAAGGAGGTCTTCGCCTTGTCGCCAGACGAGAAAAGTGGCGAGCAGGCGGCCCTTGGGAGTGCAAAATCCGGCGCGCACGGCTTTGTCGGGGTGAGTGTCGAGGGATTCGATGTCATTGGTCAGCAAGTTGTGCAAGAATCCCGCCGCTTCGGGCCCGCTGGCGCGGATGAGGCCGAGATCGAGCAGGGGGGTGATGATGGATGCGGTTTGCGCTGCACTGACTTCGGCGTGCCGGTTGCCGAAATCGAGCCCTTCCGCGCTCAGCCCTTGTTGCACCAGAAATTCTGTCCATGCCTGATTCATGTTGATTTTCCCCGTGAAAGAGGAAGACGAAATGGGCTTCCTCGTTGCGGGCATTATATAAGGCTTTTGCAGCACATCTTTTACATTCTGCTCGTCCATTTTTGAGAAGAGCATTGGTTTTCATGCGTTTAATCAGATACTTGCTTTCCACTCTACTTTTGTTGGCCCTCGTTGTGGCGGGGTTGGGGTATGACTTTGCCACCCGTCCATTGGATTTGCGGGGGGTCAAGATAGGGGAATCTCTCGATTTTGTGGTTTCTCCCGGCCAGGGATTGCGGGGCGTTTCGCAGCAGTTGAGCGAGGCGGGGCTGGGCTTCGAGCCTTGGCAATTCACGCTGCTGGTGCGTCTGCTGGGCAAGGATAAGGCCGTCAAGGCGGGGAGCTATGAAGTGGCTTGGGGGGTGACGCCACTGGATTTGCTCAGCAAGCTCACACGCGGGGATGTGAGCCAGGGGGATATTTTTCTGGTGGAGGGTGGGAATTTCCGTCAGCTTCGGGCAGCACTGGATGCAAGCCCGGACCTGCGGCATGACAGCCGGGGCTTGTCTGATGCGGAGATTCTGAGGCGAATCGGGGCCAGCGAGGCGCATCCGGAAGGACTTTTCTTTCCGGATACTTATCTTTTCACGAAGCAATCTTCCGATCTGGATGTGCTTCGGCGCGCTTACCGGCGCATGAAGGAGGAGCTGGATCGCGCCTGGACGCAGCGTGATCCGGAGGTCAAACTCGGCACGCCTTATCAGGCTCTGATTCTCGCTTCCATCGTGGAAAAGGAAACCGGGTTGGCGAAGGATAGGCCTGAAATTGCTGCCGTTTTTCTGAATCGATTGCGTCGGGGGATGTTGTTGCAGACGGATCCGACGGTTATTTATGGCATGGGCAGCGCATTCGATGGGAATCTTCGGCGGCGGGATTTGCAGACGGACACCCCTTACAATACCTATACCCGTCCCGGCTTGACTCCCACCCCCATCAGTATGCCCGGCCGCGCCGCAATCTTGGCTGTTCTGCATCCGCCCCGAAGCGATAAGCTTTATTTTGTGGCGCGGGGGGATGGCTCCAGCGTATTTTCGCGCACGCTGGAAGATCACAATCGGGCTGTTGCGCGTTACCAGAAAGGAAAATGAATGCCTTCTGCCACTTCTTCTGTGCCTCGCGGTAAGTTCATTACCCTGGAAGGAATTGATGGTGCAGGGAAAAGTACGCAGCACGGGTGGCTGGTCGAATATCTGCGCCAGCAGGGGCGCGTCGTCGTTGCCACACGCGAACCGGGCGGCACGCCGTTAGGGGAAGCCTTGCGCGAGCTTTTGCTCCATCATCCCATGCATCTCGAAACGGAGGCCCTGTTAATGTTTGCCGCCCGCCGTGAGCATCTGGACAAGGTCATTCAGCCTGCACTCGAACGGGGTGAATGGGTGGTTTCCGACCGTTTCACCGATGCCAGCTTTGCCTATCAGGGCGGGGGCAGGGGGCTAGCTTTGTCACGGCTGAAAACCCTGGAAACCTGGGTACAGGGAGCAATGCAGCCTGATCTGACCCTTTTGTTCGATGCGCCCGTCGAGGTCGCCCAGCAACGGCGACAGGCCAGCGGTAACGCACCAGACCGGTTCGAACAGGAACAGACGGCTTTTTTTGAACGCGTGCGGCAGGCTTATCTGGATCGGGCCCGGGCGGAGCCGGAAAGAGTCGTCGTCATCGACACGACCATGGGTCTCGAAAGAATTAAGAATAAACTTGAAGAAATAGTTTTAACCGTTTGTTAATGAACATTTATCCTTGGCAAGAACAAGCCTGGTCGCGGCTCATGGCCGAGCCGGAAAACCTGCCGCATGCCTTGTTGCTGACCGGGCAGGCGGGATTGGGCAAACTCGCTTTCGCGCAGGCGATCGCCGCCCGCCTGCTCTGCGAAACACCAGAACGGCAAGGCCAGATGGACCGGGCTTGCGGCCATTGCAAGACTTGCAAATGGTTTGCCGCCGGGACACACCCCGATTTCCGCATGGTTCAGCCCGAGGAGGATGAAGAAAGCGGAGGGGGAGGTGAGGGTGCAGAGGAGGGTGCTGCCGCTTCCGCTTCCCCTTCCGATGGAAAAGCCTCTTCAAAAACAGCCAGTATCAGCAAGGCCAAGGCCACAAAGAAAAGAACGCTCATCCGCATCAGCCAGATTCGTGAGCTTTCCGACTTCGTTTTTCTGGGCAGCCACCAGCAGGGCAGAAGGATCGTCATCCTTCACCCGGCAGAGGCTCTTAATGCTGAAGCCGCGAATTCTCTACTTAAAATACTTGAAGAACCACCCCCATCCATTTGTTTCATATTGGTTTCCAATTCGTGGCGTAAACTTTTGCCCACGATTCGTAGCCGGTGCAGGCTGTTTCCCTTGGCTTGCCCGGATCAGAAGGCTGCACTGGCCTGGTTGAAACAAGAAGGGGTTAAATCGGCCGAAGAGCTGCTCGTGCTGGCGGGTGGAGCACCTCTTCTGGCACGGGATTGGGCCTCGCAGAATCGACTGGCGATTTATCAGAAAGCCATTGCACCGCTGTCCGGTCCGGTGGATGACCCCATCGCCATGGCTGCGCAATGGCAGCCCTTGCTCAAGGGCGAACCAGCTTTCGATCTATATCAGCTGGTGGAGGCAACCCAGAAATGGATGTCTGATCTGATTCAACTGAAAATGACCGGCACGCTGCGTTACCACCCCTCGAAGGAGGCCGAGCTTCGCCGACTGGGGGCATCCGCCTCCCTTACCGCCTTGCTGGCTTGTCAGGATGAATTGCTGCGCCTGCAAGGGGTGGCTCGTCACCCGCTCAACGCCCAGCTTTTTCTGGAGGACATGGCGGCCCGCTATGCCCGGGCCCTGGCTCCTGCACGCCGTAACCCTGTCTGAAATTGTTATTTGCCATCATGTTCATTGATTCTCACTGTCACCTCGATTTTCCCGAGCTTGCCGAAAAGCTGGATGACCTTCTTTCCGCCATGAAAACCCGGCAGGTCAGCCATGCCTTGTGTGCAGGGGTAACTTTGGAGCGTTTTCCGGCCCTGATCGGGATTGCCGAACGGTACGAAAATCTTTTTGCTGCCGTCGGCGTTCATCCGGACACCGAAGCTCCTGCCGAAGAACCCGATATAGCCGCTCTTGTCGAGCGTGCCCGCCACCCCAAGGTGGTGGCTATTGGTGAAACCGGGCTGGATTACTACCGGCTGACGGGTGATCTCGAATGGCAGCGCGCGCGTTTTCGTACCCATATCCGTGCCGCTCTTGAAGCGTGTCTTCCCCTCATCATTCACACGCGTTCGGCAGCGGAAGACACGTTGCGGGTGATGCGCGAGGAATCCGCCGGACAGGTCGGGGGCGTCATGCACTGCTTCACGGAATCTCTCGAGGTTGCCGAACAGGCCATCGCGCTGGGTTTTCATATCTCCTTTTCCGGTATCGTCACCTTCAAGAATGCTGTGGCCCTCAAGGAAGTCGCTCGCCAGATTCCGCTGGATCGTTTGCTCATTGAAACGGATTCACCCTATCTGGCACCCGTGCCCCATCGTGGAAAGATGAACGAGCCTTCCTACGTCGCGCACGTTGCGGAGGAAATCGCCCGCTTGCGTGGCCTAAGCGTGGAAGAAGTCGGCCAGGCCAGTAGCGAGAATTTTTTCCGCCTGTTTTCAAAAGCCCGAAGGAATTCCGCATGAACGCCCCTCGTCTTTTCTCGCGATTTTGTCAGTCTGCTGGTTTCACGTTTGCCCTGCTCATGGCCCTGAATGCGCACGCCGGGGCTTACGACGACATGCTCCAGGCCATGAAACAGAACGATGCCGCCAAGGTGTTGCAACTGCTGGAATTGGGCATGGATGTGAACACCAGCGACCGGGCGGGTAACACGCTTCTCATGATGGCCGCCCGGAATGGCCAGGATGAATTATTAGAGTTTTTATTAAGAAACCGCGCCAATGTATTGAAAAAAAACAAATATGGCGATACGGCCCTAATGCTGGCTGCCCTTTCTGGCCGGACGAAGGCTGCGCGTGAGCTCATTCAGGCGGGTAGTGAGCTCAACCCGAAGCCGGGCTGGTTTCCGCTGGCTTATGCAGCCTTTAACGGTCATGCCGAGCTGATCGAGCTCTTGCTGGACGCGGGAGCTGACCTCAACGCTCAAAGCGAAAACGGTAGCACAGCCCTTATGGTGGCTTGCCGGAACGGGCATATCGAAGTCGTCAAACAACTTCTCGCACGCAATGCCAACACCCACCTGCAAAACCAGCAGGGCGAAACCGCGCTGCAAATCGCCCGAAAAAACAAGAATGAAGACATCGCCCGGCTGATTGCCGATCAGGAAGAAAGAGTTCCGCGCTAAGGGTTTGGCATTTCCATTACAAAACAACTTCTTGCATCGCGTCCAGATCCGTGTGGGCGGACTCACGGTAAAGCGTCAGGGCGATGAGGCTGAGGCTGCCCAGCACAGCCATGTAAATCCCGACTGAACCAGGGCCATATTGTTTGGCGAGCCAGGCGGCCACAAAGGGGGTGAGGGCGGCACCGAGGATGGAGGAAAGGTTGTAGGCCACACCGGAGCCGGTGTAACGGGTGTTGGTGGGAAAAAGTTCGGGCAGCAGGGCCGACATGGGGCCAAAGCTCAGACCCATCAGGGACATGCCGATACACAGGAAGCCAAGGAGCAGTGCCGTATTGACTTCATGGCCCGTGCCCAGATTTTCGGGAGCGAGAAAGTGGCCAAAACTCAGGCCGAAAGCCATGATGGCCAGGGTGACGATGCGCAGAAAATTACGCCGTCCGAAGCGGTCGGCCAAGATGCCGGAGAGAGGAATGAAGGCCGCAAAAAAGAGCACGGAGAGGAGTTGCAAGACAAGAAAATCCCGATAACCAACCCCCAGAAAACCCTGTTCGACTTTTCCGATGGCGTAGGAGAGCATCCAGGTTGTCATGACGTAGAACACGCCATAGGTTGTGACCATGATGAAAATGCCCAGAATGATTTCACGCAGATTGTGGCGAATCACATGAAGCAAGGGGGATTTCAGCCGCTCATCCCGCTCGATGACTTTGGAAAACAGCGGTGTTTCGTGCAGTTTCACGCGGACATAAAGCCCCAGCAACACCATGCCGATGGAAAGCAGGAAGGGCAGCCGCCAGCCCCAAGCAAGAAACTCATCATCGGGCTTGGCCTGTGTCGAGTCGTAGCCAAAAAGGATGGTCAGCAACAGGAAGAAACCATTGGCAAGGATGAAGCCGAAGGGCGCGCCGAGCTGGGGCCACATGGCCGCTTGGGCACGCTTTCCGGGTTCGGCGTTTTCCGTGGCCAGCAGGGCCGCTCCTGACCATTCCCCCCCCAGCCCGAGCCCTTGGCAAAAGCGGAGCAGGGCGAGTAGGGCAGGGGCCCAGAGGCCGATCTGATGATAGGTGGGCAGCAGGCCGATCAGGAAAGTGGCGATGCCCATGAGGAGGAGGGAACCGATGAGCGTCGCTTTTCGTCCCAGGCGGTCGCCGTAGTGTCCGAATAGTACGGAGCCAATGGGGCGGGCTACGAAAGCAACGCCAAAGGTTGCCATGGAGGCCAGCAGAGCCGCACCGGCTTCACCCGGCGGAAAGAAAAGGAGCGGAAAGACTGAAACCGCAGCCGTGGCGTAGATGTAAAAATCAAAAAATTCGATGGTCGTTCCGGCAAGGCTGGCGATGATGATGCGCGTCCGGTTGATTCGGTCTGCAAAGGCAGTCATGGTGTGGGTCGGTTCTGTGCAGTGTTTGGGTGCGGGATTATGGCATTCACACACATTGATGAACCATCCATCATCCTGGAAACCGTAGTTGGCCGCTGAACTTCTGTATGAAACCCTTGTTTTAAGGGTAATGACGCTCGACCTCCTCCGGGGGGGGCAGTCACAGCTCAGGGCGGACGGAATAAATCCGTATTTCCCTAGGATAATCTGGGGCGACATGTTCCCGAACCTTCATCTTCTTTTTCAGCCCGCTCTTGGCTTGCACCGATCGGCTTGGCGTTCGGGCGGCTTTCTGCGGATTCTGTTGTTTTTCTTGTCGTTTTCTTTATTGATTTCGTTTCCGCTTCGTGCCCATCAATCACAACCATTCCAAGCATTCCATCAACTGGATTTGTCGCTCGAATCGGTTGAACATTCTTTGTTCTCCGTGGAAGGCATCCGGTTGCATCTACGGCAGGGCGGCGCAGCCCGGTTGGAAATTGCTGCGTTGAAAGCCTCGGGGCGAGCGTTCCGGAATCTTCGGCTGGATTGCGAGCACTTCGCCTGGTCGTCGTCACAAGTTCGCTGTCAGAGGGGAAGGGTGTCGTTTTCAGAGGGGCAATCCTTCTTGGCCGACTGGGTTTATCAACCTGAACAGAAAGTACTTTCACTCTCCCTTCGGGATGCAGACCCAGCCTTGTTTTCCGGCCTTGTTCCGGAATTTGCCGCTTGGCATCCTGCGGGCCGCTTTGATCTGGAAGCGCGCCTTGGGCCCCGACAGGCGAAGTTTGATCTGGCCTTGCGCGATGCACGCTTCGGCGACGAGGCTGGCTTGCACGCTGGGGAGAAGATCAGTGCAAAACTCGCGGTGGATGCGACGTTCAAGAACCGGGTTTGGCAGTGGCAGGTGGATCTGGATTGGCCGCAGGGCGAGCTTTATATCGCTCCGGTTTATCGGGCCGGGGCAATGCGTGCGCAGGCTCGGGGAAGGTTGAGCGATCAAAGTCTGGACATTGATTTCGCGAGCCTGAGTCTGGACGGCATTGGGGAGTTGAAGGGGGGGGCGCGATGGAGCAGGGCAGGGGCGTGGTTGCTTCAGGAGGCGAAATTCCATAGCGGTCCACTTGATCTTTCCACTCTTGTCCCCGTGCTGGTTCAACCTTTCATCGATGTCCGGGCTGGACCAAAAGTTCAGGCGACTGGAACCGCTACATTTTCCGCCGAGATAGATGGAAAGGGCTTGAGAAGCCTGAATGCCGTGCTGGAAAAGCTCAATCTCGAATCCGGTCGTCAGGCTTTGAGCGGGATTGAAGCACGCATTCCCTGGCAGCGCGACACCGCCACGCAAGTGCGTTTTGATGTGGCAGGTGGGCAATTTGGCGAACTGTCCATCGGACCTTTCAGCCTTCCATTTTCCTTGAAGGGGGAGTCCGTTGATCTCCCCCGTGCCGAAATCCCGTTGTTGGGTAGCCGTCTGATTTTCGAAGATTTTCATGCAGATCGCCGCAATGAAGCCTGGCAATGGCGGCTGGGTGCGGCTCTGGAACCTGTCGCCATGCCTGTTCTGACCGAAGCATTGGGCTGGCCCAGAATGGCAGGTGTTTTTTCTGCGGCCATTCCACGCATCAGCTATGCCGATGCCACGCTTTCCCTGGACGGCCAGTGGATGATTGCCGTTTTCGATGGCTATCTCGCCGTCGATGGACTCAAGATCATCGAACCTTTCGGCAAGCTCCCACGTTTGTTGGTCAATATCGAAGCACGCCATCTCGATCTCGGGATGCTGACGCACACCTTTTCCTTTGGCGAAATCAAGGGTTACCTCGATGCCGACATCGGGGGACTGGAGATGAGCGGCTTGCGCCCGCTGGCTTTTGATGCCCATTTGCGCAGTACGTCGGGTGATTATCCCAAGCGGATCAGTCAGCGTGCCGTGCAGAATATCTCCGCCCTGGGGGGTGCGGGAGCCGCAGCGGCCATCCAGCGCAGTTTCCTCAATCTCTTTGAAACCTTCGGCTACGAGCGTATTGGTCTGCATTGCCGTCTGGAGAATGGCGTTTGTCTGATGGGCGGGGTTGAAACACCGCCAAACCCTTCTCGCCTCGATCAACTGGCCGGAAAGTTCGGGCTTCCCATTCCCGGTATGCGTAGCAATCTGCCTGCCAACGGCTACGTCATCATCCAAGGCGGCGGACTGCCTTCGTTAAATGTCATTGGCTATAACCATCGCGTCGATTGGGAAGAATTACTCGCTCGCCTGAAAGTCGCCATCGCCAGCAATGGGCCGATTGATGTGCGCTGAAATGGATAATCCTGAAAACCGCAGTTGACCGCTGAGTTTCAGTTCGAAGCCTTTGTCTTCCAAGTATTTCAGGCAAGCCCGGTATAGAATCGCCCGAGAACAATCGAACACACATTCCACGAGGTCGGCATGAAACGTAAACCGTTCCCTATCTTCAAATTTTTCAAATTCGGACTATCTACTCTGACGGCTCTGGCTCTTTCGGCCTGTGTCACCATCAACATCTATTTCCCTGCGGCCGCCGCTGAAAAAGTGGCCGACAAGATCATCGATGAAGTCTGGCAGATGCCGGCCGATAACAAGGGAGCTAAAGCACCTCGTGCAACCCCGGAGAAGGAGCAGAAATGAGTATGCAAACAAACAAAACCAGAACCCTGCGCCAAGCTCTCAGTGCCATGCTGCTTGGCCTGGTGGCTACGCTGGCCGTGGCACAGGCCAATCTTGAAGCCAACACCCCCGCGATCAGCCAACTGAAATCTGCCATGCAGGCTCGTTACGCCCAGCTTGAACCGCTCCTGACCAGCGGTGCGGTCGGGCTTTCGAGAGATGGTGGCGTAAGCCTGCGTGATGCCAATGCTGTTCCCCTTTCAGCACGTCAGTCCGCCAATTCCCTGGTCGCCGCTGAAAATGCCGATCGTGCCGCGCTGTACCGCGAAATCGCCCGAGCCAATGGCAAGCCCGAATGGGAATCTGAAATCCGCTCGACCTTTGCACAACGCTGGATCGACAAGGCCCCTGGGGGATGGTGGGTGCAGGACGCACGCGGCAACTGGGCACGCAAATAAATGACAGCCACGCTGGTTTTTGATATCGAAACCATCCCGGATGTCGCGGGTATCCGGACCTTGCACGCGCTCGCAGCCGAGCTTTCCGATGCCGAAGTCGCTGAATACGCCTTTCAAAAGCAACGCGCAAAAAACGGCACGGACTTTTTGCCGCATTATCTTCAGCGCGTCATCGTCATTTCCTACGCACTCCACGACGGCAGCCGCTTCATGGTGCGATCGCTCGCCGAACCCGAATCGGGCGAAGCGCAGATCATTCAGCGGTTCTACGATGGCATCGAAAAATTTACCCCGCAGCTGGTTTCATGGAACGGTGGTGGTTTCGATCTGCCTGTTTTGCATTACCGCGGGCTCATTCACGGCGTCACCGCACCACGCTACTGGGACATGGGCGAGGGCGATTACCGGGATTCACGCGATTTCAAGTGGAACAATTACATCGGCCGCTACCATACCCGTCATCTTGACCTGATGGATCTGCTGGCCCTATACCAGCCGCGCGCCGCCGCGCCGCTAGACCAACTGGCCAAACTCATGAACCTCCCTGGCAAGCAAGGCATGGCAGGCGACGCCGTGTGGTCTGCCTGGCTGGAAGGGCGCATCGACGACATCCGCGATTATTGCGAAACCGATGTCGTTAATACTTATCTGGTGTACCTCCGATTCCAGAAAATGCGGGGGGCGATCACGCCCGAAGAGCACGACGAGCAAATCGTCTTCATCCGCAGCCAGCTTGCCGCGATCAACAAACCACACTGGCAGGCTTTTCTTTCCGAATAAGGGAATCTGGCCTCTGGAAGAGGGGGATATGCAAAATAATCAAGGAGATGATGAATCATGAATGACTTTATTCAAAAAAGTCTTCATGGTTTCTCCGTCAGATCAGCCAAACCAGGCTGGAATACTCAGAAAGTTTGGCATCGCTCGTGACAAGGTGCATGGGTTCGGTGATGACCTGGGCAACGAGCATCCGGTCAAATGGATCCCGATGATGAAAGGGCAGGGCAGCCATCGTTTCCGCATGCTCTCCGAATACGGGGAGTTCGATGAAGCCGCTATTCAGCGCGGCCTCCCGCAGGAGCGTGACATCCGCAAAATGCGGCCAGCACATCTTCCGGCAGCGGTGCATTGAAATCATCCTACACGACCAGCTTTCCCGCCAGGATACCGATGCGCTTTTTCAGCGCGGTATCCGCATCAACGCGTACAAGTTTGGCTTCGGCCTTGTCATACGCTCCCAGAAAAATCGTCTCCCCCGCAGCCGCGCGTTTGACGAGTTGCGAGAGCATGGTCTTGGCCTGGTGCATGGAGATGACGGCGGCCATGGTGAAGAAGCCTGTTCATGATGGATTACGCATGAGTTTGGTCAGGACTTAGCCCGCTGTCAAACATACTCACGCGCCTGTCATGCCTCAAGCCCGTGCTTCTCAGACAATTCCTTGAAGGCTTCCTCAACGCACTGCAAATGATCGGGGCTGCTTGCCGCCCGTTGCCGTCGCGCCTGCATTTCCTGGCGAAGCTCTTTCATGTCTATCAGTTCACGCCCTGCCATGTAGTCGAAAAAATCGCGCAAGGCTTCCCGTACCAACTTGCTTGCGCTGCCATACATGCCGGTTTCAACCTTTTGGTGAACGAGCCTTTCCAGTTCCTGCGGTAACGACACATGCAATCCCATAACACGTCCTCCATTCGATGGCTCGAAGGTAGCACAATGAAAAGTTCCTGGGTATTACGACTTGACCACAGCGGTAAAGTCAGACCACTGCTCAATACGGAAGGTACGGATGTCGCGTACCGATTTCGGAAACCACGCCCGGGCTCGCAGTGCCTGGATGGCAAGAAACAGATTTGCCATGTTTTCGTCATCCGTGACGTAAAGACTGCCCTGAACGCGCCGGAACCCATACTCACCAAGCACACCACCAATTTCGGTTTATGCCTGTGTTCCCCCCTTCTGATGGTACTTTTCGGTGTCGGCTACCGTACATTAGTGCGCCTCCGGATCATCAGACAAGCGCGTCCACCGGTAACGTCCCCCTTGGACTCGCCTTCCAGACCGGGCTGACCAGCTCCGTCAGCAATACGCTGACCGAGCTTTTTGAATCGGCCTTGCAGGTTCTACCGGGTGGAATTTCCTTGCCAAGTGATCTAGCCTATACCTCCCATGGCTTGGTGTTTGGTGCGAAGGTTGTCACCACCACACAAGGTGCGAGCTTCACGGATCTGCGGTTCAAGACGAATCTGACCCAGTTCCTCCAAAACTGCACCTTCTACGACCTGTCACAAGGGGCAATCAGCGCACGGCTGTTCGCCACCATGGATGACATCTGGCCCGCGCTTCAGGACACCAACCCGGCCCGTTTCACACCCTATGCTGATAACTCGGATATTGTCAGCGCAGTAACCTGCCCGAATGCCTACGCATTCCTAGATGCGGAGATGAATTCCCAGGCCGTACCATCGCTGATGCAAAAACTTGGGCTTGCGTTGAACCCTGCACTGCAACTTGGTACGGGTTCAGGAGCACTGCCAGGCTTGCAGGCTGCATCCATGCTCGACCAGCAAATCGGTGCGGCTTATGCGCGGTTCAACATCGCCAATGCCGCGTTGAGCGCAGCCACGATCGTGCGCCAGAATGCCATTATCACTGCCGTGCAAGAGGCAAACATGCTGGGCAACCAGACAGCCAACGATCCCGCCGCAATGATGCTTGGCACAGCGAAATACCAGGCAACAGTGCAATCCAATGCGCAGCAGATTGTCGCCGGACGGGTGGCCACTGAAGCTCTGCCCTTAATCAGAAATGCCATCGAAGCCGTGCTCTATGCCTTATTTCCGTTCGTCCTGTTGCTGGCCCTCATGACGGGTGGCATGCAGGCATATCAAATGCTCAAGATGTACGGATTGGCCCTCGTCTGGATTTCGCTCTGGCCACCGATTTACGCTGTCATCAACTACCTGTCGACCATGGCGATTGCGAAAAACGCCGCAGCAGCAGCCTTTATATCCGAAACCGGTACGCAGGGACTGACGCTGGCAACACACAGTGCCATCTACAGTGGCTTGATTTCCGATATTGCCGTCGTCAGCAACCTCGTCATGGCGGTTCCGGCTATTGCGGGGGCACTGGTCTTCGGCATGAACAAAATGGCGCACATTGCTGCCGGATTCACAGCTACAACCACCTCTGCGGCTGGAACCTACGCCGGTGCAGCCGCAACGGGAAACGTCAGCATGGGAAGCGTGAGCTTCGATCAGCAGCAGCTCTCACCAAACCGTTCCGATGCCTTCATGAGCAGCTACAGTGACACGAAGGGCACGGTAACAAGAGATATGACAACCGGCGATATGCGTTATCAGCAGAACGTCGGCAAGCTGGCATTCTCCCTGACTTCCAGCACAGAGACCGCAAACCGGTTCTCTGAGTCATCTGCAAAATCCCATGCCAAGGGGGTTGATGATGCAATTCAGGCTGCCAGGGAGACCGGCGTCACGCTAGACAAGGCCCTGACCTGGCAGAAATCGCATGGAACCGGGACGCAAGGAAATGCCGCGTATAACGAGTCGCATGGTACGGGAACGGAAACCGCCATGTCGAAACTCGCAGAAATACGGCAGCAGTTCATGAAAGACCTGAAAATCTCGGATACCTCAAAGGCCACATCGGCGTTGTCCCTTGCCTTGGGCGTTAAAAATTACGATCAGCGTGCGAGCACAACCGGAGACGCATCATTCGGAGAACAAAGAACGATCAGTAAGCTGCTTAATGTGGGGCTCGATGCCAAAGGTACACAGGCAACGGAGAACCAGATTGCTGCTGCTGTCTCGAAGGCCCGGTCTGCTGCCAGGGCCGCCGGGATCACAGACCTCACCAAACTGGCGGACAACTACACCCATACCCAGTCCTTTGCAGACCTCAGCAAAACCGATCAGTCACAGGCGGACAGTATTCGGGCAGGGATTACCAGCTCAACACGCCTCAACGAATCGGCTTCAAGGAATTTCCGTCAGGCAGAGGAATACCGCCAGTCTGCCGAGTACGTCAAATCTGCCGCGCTGCGCGGGAATATCGACTGGACGCCAGAGTTTGGCAATTTCCTTGCGAGCAAAGGAAAACTTGGTGTTACTGGCGATGAGCTCATAAAGGAAGCGAATTCTTTCTTCCACCAGACGGGGATCGGTGTTGGAGCGGACGGGCAACCGAAAGCAGTGCTCTACGACGGGCAGGGCGGGCCAGGACGTGTCACTATTACCCCGGGCTCTTATAAAGACCCCAATGTTCTACGGGATCAAGCCTTGCATGGCGGCCCCATGAAGGTCGGCGGTCAGAATGTCACATCGGGATCGCTGGCCACACAAAATGCGGCCAATCGGCACCAGGTTGAGACAAAGGGCAGCGGCACACCCATGGCCCCGGTCAACAGCGACGGACTGAAGGCGAATTACGACACAAACCGGGCCAAGCAACAGACAGGAATCCAGACGGGCAGGGGGGAGGTTGAAGCGGGGCAGGCGGCACGGAAGCAGGATATGGATGAGGCCAATGACAACACCTCATTTTTCCACAACCTTGGCTGGCAGCCCGATGGCCGCAGTGCGAAGCAGCAGGCAAGGAAAGAGCTGGACGAAAAATGAAGCGGGAAGGCTTCTAGGGCGTCTCAGAAAACGGAAAAAAGGAAGTTTTGAGAGTATAGCTTTGCAATTCAATCAATCTTCGTTGTAGCCCGAGTAGTAACCAAATGGGTTAAGTGGATCAAAATAGTCATAATGGATTGTATTCCTACGCCTCACCGCCTCCAGATACTCTTCATAGGTGAGCACCCTCTGAGGCTTCGGGTTCATGAATTCCGAACCGAAGTACCAGTATCCGATGACGCCGAACATTACCCCCCAAAGGGATTGCAGGGCGGCGCACATCATGACGCCGATAATCAGGCCGCAGGCCAGGGGCCAGTGCTTCTGGAGCAAGCGGATTGCGCGGGCTTTTTTCATGGGTTCCTCGCGTGAGGCAGGTTAATCAAAAAGAATGGCCTCGACCCTGGCCTGTACCTCATTGATGAGGGGCTGGAGGGCGGTCTCTTCATACCGCACTGATCGATTTTGCCAATTCAAGGTAATCAGTTCGTGACAATGGATCGCGCCAGATGTGCGAGTTCCAGTGCCGCTCAATGACACGATAGTACCAAAAGTACGGTTTGTCGTGCCCGGCTCTTGCGAAATCGGGCAAACAATCACAGTGCCGCGCTGGTTGAACAGCTTTCCGGACAGCACAAATACAAGGCCAGCCCCCCGTTGGAGATCAGGAACCTGCTCGACCAGGATGATGTCGCCGCGCGTCGGAATGTAATCCATCAACATCAAGCGTCACCTGTTCCAGGAGCAGTTACATCTTCGTCCGTATGCCCGATGCGCTCGGTTTTCGGCAAGCTCGCCGACATTTCCGCCATCAGATCGACCAGCCTGTAGCGCGGACGAATAAAGGTTTCCACAGTCATTTTTCGACCCGAAATGTGGAGCTTGACCTGAGAACCTTCGACCAGGCCATTCTGGTCGGCGAAAATTTTTGGGATGGTCATGACGATTGAGCCGCCTGATCTACGCAGGTTTTGTAGCATGGTGGTCTTGTTCTTTCATAATTACATTCAAGTGAAACCTGGATTCCTTCGGGAGATACGGAAGGGCAGGGCTGTCCAGCCTATCTCGTTGCATCTCGGGGCAGGGTATCCGGGTGCAGATCGAGCTTGACCAGATTACCGGAACGACGGTTTTTCGAGTCAAACAGATACAGGTGCACCCTGGTTGCCATTTCATCCCGCGATTGCTTGACCCAGATGCTATTCGTTGCCGACTTCTTTGGCATAACCGAAATCCCGTCGGCCATGCCAAAGAAGCCCTGTTTTTCCAGCTCCTCCCGCCATTTTGCCCGATCCTCGGTGCGAGGATTGTTCGGATCCTCTTGAAGCGCGATCTCATCCAGATTGCGTATCATGAAGCTATGTCCATAGTTGTACACCATGACCGCAATCTTGAGGATGACGAATTCTAGATCTGAATCATTTTTCAGCGTGAAGTTGTACTCCGTGTAGGCGGATCCACCCAGGGTATCCGGGCCAGCCGGAATAATCCGGTTCAGTTTGATGGTTACACCTTCAGAAATAGCAACCTCCTGACCAAAAGGCAGATCGGCCTTTATTTCTGCGGCCTCAAGCATCGAGGTCGCCATGGCAAACCAGAGCGTTCCCGTGCATACGAAGATCCATCTCAAAAAAGTCTTCATGGTTTCTCCGTCAGATCAGCCAAACCAGGCTGGAATACTCAGAAAGTTTGGCATCACTCGTGACAAGGTGCATGGGTTCGGTGATGGCCTGGGCAACGAGCATCCGGTCAAATGGATCCCGATGATGAAAGGGCAAGGTAGCCATCGATTCCGCATGCTCCCCCAATACGGGGAGTTCGATGAAGCCACTGTTCAGCGCAGCCTCCCGCAGGAGCGTGACATCCGCATCCAGCTTGCCGATACTCGACTTGATGACAATCTCCCACCAGGAAACCGTGCTGACATGAACGATCGTGCTCTCTGACAGAATCTTGTCCTGAATGAATCGTATCCGCTGAGAGCCAGCCAGTGTCCAAAGCAGGACGTTGGTATCCAGAAGCAGTTTCATGGCTTGCCTTCAAATGCAGCCAGCACATCATCTGGCAGTGGTGCATCGAAATCATCCGGCACAACCAGCTTCCCCGCTAGGATACCGATGCGCTTTTTCGGCGCGGTATCCGCATCAACAGGCACAAGTTTGGCCTCGGCCTTGCCATACGCTCCCAGAAAGATCGTCTCCCCCGC
>CAZCOS010000037.1:0-21731 GCA_964500605.1 uncultured Sterolibacterium sp. | reverse complement strand
TGGCGATTTTCATCATCCTGCCCTGGCTGGATCGCAGCCCGGTCAAGTCGATCCGTTATCGCGGCCCGATTTTCAAGACCTTGCTGACGATCTTCATCATCGCCTTCCTGATTCTGGGTTTCCTGGGGACCAAGCCGCCTTCCTACGCCTTTTTCGGCGTGATTCCTGGTGCCCCGATTGCTCAGATTTTGAGTGCCTATTACTTCCTTTTCTTCCTGACGATGCCGATCTGGTCGCGTATCGACAAGTGCAAACCGGAACCGGAAAGGGTCACAGGAAAATGAAAAAACTACTTTTTACATTGCTGCTTGCGCCGCTGCTCGCCTTTGCATCGGGTGATGAGGTTCATCTCGATAAAGCTCCGGATCGCCAAAACAACCCCGCTGCCTTGCAAAATGGTGCCAAAGTCTTTGTCAATTACTGCATGGGTTGTCACGGAGCTTCTTTCATGCGCTACAACCGTCTGAAAGATATCGGCTTGACCGAAGACCAGATTCGCAGCAACCTGATTTTCTCCGATGCCAAGGTAGGCGAGCTGATGAAAATTTCAATGCCGCCTGCTGACGCCAAGCTTTGGTTCGGGGTAACGCCACCTGATCTGACGCTGGTTGCGCGCGCACGCTCTTCAGAAACCGGAACGGGAGCCGATTGGCTTTATACTTATCTGCGCGGCTTTTATCGTGACGATGAACGCCCCACAGGTTGGAATAACGTCGTTTTCCCCAATGTCGGCATGCCGCACGCCCTTTGGGAGCTGCAGGGGCAACAGGTAATGGGTGAAGATCATCGCCTGAAGCTGGATGTTCCGGGCCAGATGAAGCCGGAGGAGTACGATGCCATGGTGGCGGATCTAGTGGCTTATCTGCAATTCATGAGCGAACCTGTGGCGGAAACACGTCGTCATCTCGGTGTGGCCGTGCTACTTGCCCTTTCGGTCTTGTTCGTTTTCGCTTACGCGCTCAAGCGTGAGTACTGGAAAGACGTACACTGATCTTTTTTAATCAACTAATCTAAGCATAAGCAATCACTGCATATGGGGCATCGAGAAAACAATACGCCGGCGGCACGCCGTGTGGTGCGTGATGCCGATTATTCCTGGGGAACCGGTACCATGATGAACCTGTACTCGGGCACAACGTGTCCGTTCAGCCATCGCTGTCGCATCGTCTTGTATGAAAAGCAGATGGATTTTCAGGTGATCGATGTCGATCTGTTCAATAAACCAGAAGATATCGCGGTCATCAATCCTTACAACCGTGTTCCTGTACTTGTGGATCGTGATTTGGTTCTCTACGAATCCAACATCATCAACGAGTACATTGATGAGCGTTTCCCGCATCCCCAATTGATGCCGCCAGACCCAATCATGCGAGCACGAGCAAGACAGTTGCTCTTCACAATGGAGCACGAACTGTTCAGTCATATCGAAACCCTTGAGAAAAACCTCAAGGCGGCTGAAAAGTCCCGCCAGCATGTGCGCGATCGCCTGACGGAACTCGCCCCCATTTTCATCAAGCAAAAACATATGCTGGGGGACGAATTTTCGATGCTTGATGTCGCGATTGCGCCCTTGCTCTGGCGTCTGGATCATTACGGCATCGAATTGAGCAAGGCGGCTGCACCCTTGATGAAATATGCCGAGCGTGTTTTCAGCCGTCAGGGCTTTATTGATGCCCTGACACCTTCTGAAAAAATCATGCGTCGTTGATCTTCACCCTTTCAGCGTGCGCCGCATTTTTTTGGGGCACGCTCCGGTGAGTCATTTCAGATCCATATTCACCCACCACCCATCGCCACATTTCGGGAGCCTGAAATGAGCATTCAGGAAGATCAGTCTGGGTCGATCAAACCCTATCTCGTCAGGGCCATTCACGAATGGTGTACGGATCAGGGGCTGACACCTTATCTGGCAGTTCAGGTCGATCAGCGTACCCGTGTGCCCCGCGAGTACGTTCGAGAGGGTCAGATCGTTCTGAATCTGGGGATGGAAGCAACGCATCAGCTTTCCATCAGCAACGAGCTGATCACGTTCCAGGCGCGTTTCAACGGTGTTGCCCAGCATCTTTCAATTCCTGTTGGCAATGTCACCGCCATTTATGCCCGTGAAAACGGGCAGGGCATGGCATTCGATGTCACTCTTCAGAATGAAGATGCAGTCAGTCTCGTTGAAAGCAGCGAACCGACCCGGGTTTCGTCGATAGACGACCGGAACGTGATGGATACTGAACCTTCTGAACCTTCCCCCCCTGCAAGGAGGCCTGTGAAACCGACCACGACTGACAGGCCGCACCTGACCCGGATCAAGTGACGTTTCCCATTTGGTTCGCCTTGTCCAAGGATGTCCCAGTGAGTTATTTTTCATTGGGACATCTCCGGCATGACCGACGGCTGAGGCTTATGTGAGCTCGAGTCGATCTCCTTGGGTCAATTTCCAGTATTCCGTATCCCGATTCTGATGCTCAAGCTCCTCGTCGTCTGTCTGACATTCCTGCTTTTGCCCGATGTGCATGCCAAACCCGTTGGAGAAGCTCGAGGTGCGACCAAAATCTCCCGAGGCCAGGCCTTACCCACACAGGAAGAGGCTGCAGAGGCCTTCGGCTTGCTTGAGCCGGAGCCTACGGGCGTGCCCCGTTCCCCCAATCTGATGTTGCTCTACAACCCGGCGCGCGCCAGTGAATTATCCATTTTTACGGGAGCCGCACGACGTTTCATGGATTCAGCACGTTCGCAGCGTCCAAAATTCGATGCGGCCTCTCCTCGTGAAAAAGTGCAGTTTCTGGAACGCTATGTGTTTGCCTTGTGCAACTCCCGGCTTGTCAACGGAATGGATCTAGTTTTCAAGATGGAAACCAGTTCTGAAAACTTTTGTGGTTACACCCCGGGCATGCTGAGTTGTTTTGCTTCGGGAACCTGCGATGCGGCAGCTCGAGAGAATGCTGAAAAATATATTCGAGGCTCGATTCTTAAATTTGACCATTTCACAACCTGGGCAGAGCGTCGAAAATGGCAATACCGCGGAGATGCCCTGAAAGTAGCTTTCTATACCCGAAACACTCAAACCCGAAGTGGCTTTCAGTGCAGTACCTTGAAACTCATTAACGACAATCCCAAGCCGGTCATCGTCTGGATTCGAGCGAGTCGACGCGATGCCGATGGCCGAACCCAGACAGTATTTTCCAAGCCCTATTATCTTGAAGCTCAATCCACTCTTCCGAATCTGAGTGATGAGGATCTTTTTGCCAAAGACACAGAGAGCCGGATGCGCAAGTTGATGGCCGAGGCAATGGCTGCCGCCCGTCGCCTTGGGATCAATGACATTCAGGCCTATAGTGGCACCCATGAACGCTGGAATTGCGCCCCTTCCAGCAAGGAAAACCTGCCTCAACCGGTGATGCAGAAAATCCAGATCGAGTTTCCGTAACAAAGCCTTAGCAGCCTATTCTCATGAACCTGCTCGCATTTGAAACAGCGACCCTTCATCTTTCCGTGGCCCTGTATTCCGATGGTGCGCTGATTGAGCGGGGTGAGCGTGTCGCCCAAGGTGGAGCAGAATTTTTGCTGCCCTGGGCTTCGCAATTATTGAGCGAAGCAGGCCTGACCTTGAACCAGCTCGATGGCATTGCTTTTGGTAGCGGACCGGGTGGCTTTACGGGCTTGCGTCTGGCCTGCGGTGTGGCGCAGGGCCTGGCCTGTGGTCTGGATCTGCCGCTGATCGGTGTTCATTCTCTCGAAGCCATGGCACAGGAAGTTGCCACCGGCCTTCCTGAAGGAACAAGTATTTTCTCGTGCCTCGATGCACGGATGGAAGAGGTCTATTTCGCTGCTTATCGCCTCGTTTACGGGAAGCTGGAAGAATGTATCCCTCCTTCCGTCGCACCACCTACCTTGATCTCAGAACTGCCTGGTCATGCCGATGGAGAAAGCTGGCTTGGGTGTGGCGATGGCTTTGCAATTTATCCAGAGATCCTGCCGGAACGACTCAAACGGATGACTCGGGTACTTCCGGCAATCTACCCCACGGCACGCGCCGTGGCACAACTGGCCGTTCCCAGACTGCAGACCGGTTCTGGTCACGATGCGAGCCACGCCGTACCTCTTTATGTCCGGAACAAAGTGGCCTTGACAACGACAGAGCGTCTAGCGCGCGGCGGGCTTAAATGACTAAGGTAGGGGGCGAACTTTCCATTCTGCCGATGAAAGCCGAAGAGATCGACGAGCTTGTCTTGATTGAGCAGGACATTACGCCATGCCCCTGGACTCCTGCAAACTTCGTCGATTCATTGGTAATCGGCCACCAAGGCCGGATTCTGCGTGATGAACAGGGTATTCGAGCTTATGCAGTCATCTCTACCGTTCTGGACGAGGCCGAACTGCTGCTGATCGGGGTCGCTCGCTCACACCAAGGAAAAGGGTACGGACAGCTTCTGATGCGGGCGATAATCTCAGAATTGCTGGCATCAGGAGTGAAGCACTTATATCTGGAGGTTCGGGAATCCAATGCACCCGCCTTGGCACTCTACCGGAGCTTGGGCTTTGAACAAACGGGCCGTCGAGCTGCGTATTATCCCTTGAGCAACGGAGTCCGGGAGTCCGCCTTATTGATGACGAAAACACTTTAGCTGGATAAACACATCCTCGAAGGTATCTCTTACTGTGCCCTCCAATTTGAACAATCAGGCCGACCAACGTCGTGCAAGCTTGCTCCGTGAAATGGGTCTGGCTCCTCTTTGGCGGTTGCGCTGCCAGGACAACTCGCCTTCATCTCTTGGGGTTTCCGAAGTGGCCACGGCTCCTGTATCCCCTCTTAACGCGGCTATCGAAAATAAAGTTGGGGCAGGGCGGTCTGAACAAATTGACCGGCTGGATTGGCCCAGTCTTCGAGCCCGCATTCGAGACTGCCGCGCCTGCGAACTCTGCCGCGAACGAAAGCAAGCTGTTCCGGGTATCGGTGACGAAGCGGCAGATTGGCTTTTTGTCGGAGAAGGGCCGGGCGAGGAAGAGGATCAACGCGGCGAGCCCTTCGTCGGCCCAGCCGGAAAACTGCTGGACGCCATGCTGGCCGCAATGGATTTGGAGCGTGGCAAAAATGTCTATATCGCCAATGCCATCAAATGCCGCCCACCGGGAAATAAGACACCGTCAGAAGAACAGATTTCAGCCTGTCGCCCTTATCTTGACCGACAAATTAGCTTACTGGAGCCTCGCTTGATCGTGGCCCTGGGCCGCGCAGCAGCCGAAGGGCTCCTGGGCCAGGAAATCAACATCAGCCAGACCCGAGGCAAACGACTCCAAACCTCATCCGGGATTCCCGTTATCGTGACGTACCATCCTGCCTATCTTTTGCGCAACCCGACTGACAAGGCAAAAGCTTGGGAAGACCTGTGCTTTGCAAAGCGGACTTTTCAGTTGCAACAGGGGTCAATGACTTGATTGACCAACATTGATTGTTGTTTGATTGGCCAGTTAGCTGCGACTGAGTGGCCCGTTTCCGCTGGTCCTGCCCCACAAACCTTCTTCGTCTCGGTCTTCGATCAGAATAAATTACTAGTAATTGCCTGGCAAAGCCGCGTTTTCGAACCGCGTGTACTCCCCGAGGAAGGTCAGCTTCACCGTCCCTGTCGGGCCGTTTCGTTGCTTGCCGATGATCACTTCAGCCAGGCCTTTATCCTGGCTGTCCGGCTTGTAATAATCGTCGCGATACATCATCAAGATCACGTCCGCATCCTGCTCGATGGCTCCGGATTCACGCAAATCGCTCATCAAGGGACGTTTGTCGTTTCGTTCTTCCACTTTGCGCGAAAGCTGGGAAAGAGCGATGACAGGACATTTAAGTTCCTTGGCTAAGGACTTGATCGATCTGGAAATTTCAGAAATTTCCGTGGCACGATTTTCACCATCCCGGGTTGATGTCATGAGTTGCAGGTAATCGATGACGATCAAGCCCAGCTTTCCACCAAATTGTCGTGCCAAACGTCGAGCACGGGCACGCAGATCCGTTGAATTGATGGCTCCGGTTTCGTCGATGTGGATGGGGGCGGCATGGAGCTTACCAAGCGCGACCGTCATCTTGTCCCATTCATCATCGGACAGACGCCCTGTTCGAACGCGATGCGCGTCAAGCCGCCCGACGGATGACAACAAACGCATGGCCAGTTGCGAACCCGACATTTCCAAACTGAAAATAGCAACAGGCAAGCCCAGATCCACCCCGACATGTTCGGCGATATTAAGTGCAAACGCCGTTTTTCCCATAGACGGTCGCCCGGCGACGACGATCATGTCACCAGGTTGCATGCCGGAAGTCATTTTGTCCAGGTCCGTGAAACCACTGGGAACGCCAGTGATTTCAGAGGGATTTTCAGCGGCATACAACTCGTGGATTCGCTCGACCAGCTCCCCCAGCAAAGGCTGGATCGCGATAAAGCCCTGGCTGATTTTCGCGCCGGATTCGGCAATTTCAAAAACGCGCTGCTCGGCCTGATCCAGAAGTTGCTTGACATCCTTCCCGGCCGGGTTCAGCGCACTGGCAGCGATCTCATCCCCTACGCTGACAAGACGACGAAGGACAGCGCGTTCGTGAATGATTTCAGCGTAACGCCGGATATTGGCTGCTGAAGGCGTGTTGTTAGCGATTTCACCCAGATAAGCCAGACCGCCCGCCTGTTCGACCTCATTATTTTTCTCAATGGATTCATAGACGGTTACCACATCGGCAGGGCGACCTTGCTCGATCAGCCCATGAATCCGACGGAATATCCGGCGATGGTCATCCCGATAAAAATCCGATTCACTGACGATGTCGGCGATCCGATCCCATGCCTGGTTATCCAGCAGCAGGCCGCCAATGAGTGACTGTTCCGCTTCGATAGAGTGGGGCGGGAGCTTCAGGCTGCTGATTTGCGGGTCTTCAGAAGAGGCCTGCTTTTTCTTTCCTGAATATCGCTGATCCGTCGTTTCATCCATGCAGAGCTCCTGTCTTGACAGGCCGTAGTGTACTCCGCCTGATTGACCTGGGCTGTGGGCAAGGCTGTGTAAATCCTGGGTAAAAATGGGTAAAAGCTGTGAAAAAGCTGAAAGAAGCAGAATGCTTTCGTCAACGAAAAAGGGACGCTGACGCGCCCCCTTTTCTTGATGCAGACGTCGTTCCGGTGCGGTCGATCAGTGTTCGCCCAGAATAGAGACGGTGATGCTGGTCACGACATCGGTGTGCAAACCGAGTTCGATCATCGTGTCGCCAACCTGCTTGAGCAGGCCCATCGGCATACGAATTTGAGACTTTTCAATGGCGTAGCCTTGAACCTTGAGTGCTTCGGCAATATCGGCATTGGTCACGGAACCAAACAAGCGGCCATCCACACCCGATTTGCGGGTGATTTGCAGCATCAGACCTTCGAGCTTGGCCGCCTTGTCCTGGGCTGCAGCCAGTTTGTCGGCCTGTGCCTTTTCCAGCTCAGCGCGACGGGCTTCAAAGAAAGCCAGATTTTCGGGCGTCACGCGCTTGGCTTTACCTTGCGGAATGAGAAAGTTACGGGCGTAGCCGTCCTTGACTTTGACGACATCACCGAGTTGGCCGAGATTAACGACCTTTTCCATCAGAATAACTTGCATGGTCTTGTCTCCGGCTTATTCGTGCAGATCGGTGTAGGGGAGCAACGCCAGAAAGCGTGCACGTTTGATGGCCGTCGACAGCTGACGCTGATAACCAGCGCGAGTGCCGGTAATGCGTGCTGGCATGATCTTGGCGTTTTCGGTGATGAAGTCCTTCAGGATTTCGACATCCTTATAGTCAACTTCAGCAATTTTTTCTGCCGTGAAGCGGCAGAATTTGCGGCGTTTGAACATGCCGCGACCCTTGTCATCCTTGCGTTTGACGCCGGTCTTGGATTTCGGTTTGAAAGCCATTTTTAGTTTCCTTCCAGAAATTCGATCTTGGTGACATGCAGGATCAGGCTCCTGCTTTTCAGACTTTTCGCGTTTAGAAATCCCGTCAACTCAACCTTGTCCCCTGGTTTTGCACCGTCCATTAAGTGCGCATTAGAGCCAAAGGCAATTGCCGAAATCTCACAATTCACAACACGTTGAACACCAGATTCGACTTGCTCCGAGCGATGTTCGATCCTGAAACTCAGGGCTGGAACACCTGCTGGGGTAAAGCGCAGCGCAGCAATCTCAAGCACGCTGCCGGTGATCTTTGTGCAGTTTTCGTCGGAAAAATCAGGCACTCGCCGGAGCTTCTGCCGATGCGGTCGTGTTGGTTGAAGCGGGGGAGGTCAGCGAGCGAGATTTTTCTTCCTTCATCATGGGAGAAGGTGCGGTCGCTGCGTTCTTCATCTTGACTGTCAGGTGACGCAGAACAGCGTCGTTGAACTTGAAGGCGTGTTCGAGTTCAGCCAGCGTTTCGGCATCACATTCGATGTTCATCAGGACATAATGTGCCTTGTGCACCTTCTGAATCGGGTAAGCCATCTGGCGACGGCCCCAGTCTTCGAGGCGGTGGATATTGCCGTTACGGGAAGACACGAGCGTCCTGTAACGATCGATCATGGCCGGAACCTGTTCACTTTGATCCGGATGAACGATGAAAACGATTTCATAATGTCGCATGCAATCTCCTTTTGGAAAAAGCTCCCCCGCATGCGTTTCGGGTGGAGCAAGGTTGGAAAACGGGGGATTTTAATGGAAATTCAAGACATGTGCAATTCATCTGCCGAGCCTGTTCAATCCATTCTTCAGCAATTTCTTGAAGTTCGGTCATTTCCTGCGTAAATTCTGTCGTGGAATTTTGGGGTTCGGGGTTTTGTGGCCCGGATGATGGGTAATGTGGGTTTCACCCTGCAAGGAGAGTGAATGATGGACAAGCCGCGTACCCCAAAAGCAGGAAAGAAAGTGATGGCTCGGACGAACTCGCCGACCGCTTCGCCTGTGTCTTCCCACCCTTCCTCTCCTCATTCTTCTACCTCATCCTTTTTGGCACGCTCAAAATCCGGAACCGTCGCTGACAATAAGACAGATAAAACCAAAACAGCCCGAAAAAAAACCGCAGAAACTCCGGCTAAAAAGACCACAAAAACACCCCAAACAGTCCCCTCCACCCGTGCTACGAATGCCCCGAAACAGGATGTATCGCGTGAATGGCCTATTTTCTGTGAAAAGCTTGCCTTGGCCCTGCTCGCGTTGCCAGAACGGTACGTTCTGATTTTGACGTTGAAAAACTCAAACCACTTTGTTCAGTTTTTAGCGCAGGGGGTATATGGTCTACGGATCGAGACGAACAGCAACGCTTTTCTGCCAGCCGATAAGCAACTCGACGAAATCCGGAAAATACGTCTTATCGAATTGGGTTGGTTGCCTCCAGCGGAACCGTCGGAGCAGGGCGCACTGGAACCGGATGGTTCGCCTCATTACCACATCGATTTTGATGCTCCCATCGATGCCGACTCGGTTGCTCGTTTTGTGATGCAGACCCTGATTGACGTACTCAAAGTGACTCGTCCATATTCATCGCTGAGCTATGAGTCTTTTGACGAGGCGGGAACTTCGGTGATTCTTCTGGGCTTGGGCTTGAGTCAGACGCCCAAACAGGAAAATCCAGAGGAGGGCGCAACAAATCCTGCACAGCAGGATCTTCGGTCTGCTGTACGCGAAATCACCGGAATTCCGGCACTGGATTACGATCAGGATGGTGATCTGGTGGTACGTTATGGCGAATTGCCCATCATCATCACCCATCATGAATCGGCCGGAACCGTCAGCTTCTTTTCCCCCTTGGTTGAGGATCTGGAAGAATCGACCAGCTTGGTGAGCAAAATCAACACGGTCAATATCAGCTTGGGGCCGCTGCATCTTTTTTTGCACGAGAACACCCTATGCGCCCGTAGTGTATTGCCTGCTGACCCCATCGTAACCAGTCATCTTTCAAAAATGCTGCGCGAATTTGGAGAAATTATCGAAGCGCAGCAGGCTGCGTTCAGCCACGAGTTTTCCGGGGAGTCGTTTGAAAAAAATGAAGGAGGTTCCCGCTTTACGCATTGAGACAGCCCCGAAAGTTGGCCCAAAAGGATTGAGTGACGGGGTAGTTTCGGCTATGATTTCGCTTTCCCGCTTGTGGCGTTTCCATGGTCAAATACGTTTTCGTTACCGGTGGTGTCGTGTCCTCCTTGGGCAAAGGCATCGCCGCCGCATCGCTGGGTGCGATTCTCGAATCTCGGGGTATCCGAGTCACTCACCTAAAGCTTGACCCTTACATCAACGTCGATCCCGGCACGATGTCGCCTTTTCAGCACGGCGAAGTTTTCGTAACGGAAGATGGGGCCGAGACCGATCTCGACCTGGGGCACTACGAACGCTTCACCAGTGCCCGCATGGGGAAGCGCAATAACTTCACCACAGGCCAGATCTACGAGTCTGTCATCAAGAAGGAACGACGGGGCGAATATCTGGGCAAAACCGTTCAGGTCATTCCGCACATTACCGACGAGATCAAAACCTACATCAAGCGCGGTGCTGAAGGCGCGGATGTCGCGCTGGTCGAGGTCGGTGGCACAGTGGGCGATATTGAATCCTTGCCTTTCCTTGAAGCCATCCGCCAGATGGGCATTGAAGAAGGCCGAAACAATAGTTGCTTCATCCATCTCACGCTTTTGCCCTGGATCGGGACTGCAGGTGAGCTCAAGACCAAGCCGACCCAGCATTCCGTCAAGGAACTGCGCGAAATCGGCATTCAGCCCGACATTCTTCTATGTCGCGCCGACCGCCCTGTTCCAGCGGACGAACGTCGAAAAATTTCACTGTTTACCAATGTTCAGCCCGAGGCTGTGATTTCGGCCATCGACGCTGACAGCATCTACCAGATTCCGGGCATGCTGCATGACCAAATGCTCGATGAAATCGTCTGTCACAAACTGGGCATCCTGGCTCGGGCGGCCGATCTTTCCGTCTGGAAAAAACTGGTCGATGCACTCCAGCATCCGCAGCACGAGGTGAATATCGCCTTTGTCGGCAAATACGTCGATCTGACCGAATCCTACAAGTCCCTGATCGAAGCCTTGAATCATGCAGGCATCCATACCCTCAGCAAGGTGCGGATTCACTACATTGATTCAGAAGGGATTGAGAAGGAAGGGACGGGCGCGCTGGCCGCGATGGATGCCATTCTCGTTCCGGGCGGTTTCGGTCGTCGGGGGACGGAAGGCAAGCTGATGGCGATACGCTACGCACGCGAAAACAAGGTTCCCTACCTCGGCATTTGTTTGGGGATGCAACTGGCAGTCATCGAATTTGCCCGCGATGTGGCAGGTCTGGGCCAGGCTCACAGTACAGAGTTCGATGCCCAGACCCCGCACCCAGTCGTTGCCCTCATCACCGAATGGCTTGATCGCGAAGGCCGGATCGAACAGCGCGATGCGCAATCCGATCTCGGCGGCACGATGCGTCTTGGCGGACAGGCCTGCAAGCTGGCTGAAGGTTCACTCGCACAGGAAATTTACGGTGCAGGGCAGATTGTCGAACGTCACCGCCATCGCTACGAAGTCAATAACACCTATCTTCCCCGTCTCGAACAAGCCGGCCTGCGAATTTCCGGTGTTTCGGCCGAAGGCAAGGCACTGTGTGAAATGATCGAACTACCGCGCGAGGGTAAAAACGCCCATCCTTGGTTTGTCGGCTGCCAGTTTCACCCCGAATTTACTTCGAATCCAAGACAGGGCCACCCCTTGTTTATTTCCTTTGTCAAGGCCGCGCTGACCGCCCAGCGCAAAGGGCAGGGCACGTCGTGACCACGCGCAACACGCCAATGAAGCTGTGTGGCTTCGAAGTAGGACTGGATCGCCCGCTCTTCCTGATTGCAGGTCCCTGTGTGATCGAATCGCGCCAGATGGCCTTCGATACAGCCGGGGAACTCAAGGAAATCTGTACTACGCTGGGGATTCCCTTTGTTTACAAATCCTCCTTCGACAAGGCCAACCGTAGCTCCGGACGCTCTCCGCGTGGCCCGGGGCTGGAAGAGGGTTTGGCCATCCTCGCCGAAGTGCGCCGCGAAATTGGGGTATGTGTCCTGACGGACGTACATGAAACCGGCCAGATCGAAGCCGTGGCCCAGGTCGTGGATATTCTCCAGACCCCCGCGTTTCTTTGTCGGCAAACGGATTTCATCGAAGCCGTGGCCCGTTGTGGCAAACCGGTCAACATCAAGAAGGGTCAATTTCTTGCGCCCGCCGACATGTTGCAGGTCGTCGCCAAGGCGCGGGATGCCAATGGTGGGCAGGACAACATTCTGGTCTGCGAGCGCGGGGCGAGTTTTGGTTACAACAATCTCGTTTCCGACATGCGTTCATTGTCCATCTTGCGCCAGACGGATTGCCCCGTTGTTTTTGACGCCACCCACTCCGTTCAATTACCGGGTGGGCAGGGGAGCTGTTCGGGCGGACAACGCGAATTCGTGCCCGTGCTGGCCCGTGCAGCGGTGGCCGTCGGTGTGTCGGGGCTGTTCATGGAAACTCACCCAGATCCGGATCACGCTTTTTCGGATGGCCCAAATGCCTGGCCGCTCGGCCGCATGAAATCCCTACTCGAAGGCTTGCGTGACCTCGATCAACTGGTCAAGCGCAATGGTCTGGTCATGATGTGATCCATCGCCTTCATCGTCCATCTTTCACCTTTGATCTTTGATTTTTTTCACTCGCAAGCGGTTTTTAGAATCTGCAATCTGTTTTCAACGTTTCATTCATAAGGAAACCTCATGAGCGCCATTGTTGATGTCGTCGCCCGCGAAATTCTTGATTCACGCGGTAATCCCACGGTCGAAGCGGATGTTCTGCTGGAATCCGGTGTCATGGGCCGTGCGGCCGTTCCCTCGGGAGCCTCAACGGGCTCGCGCGAGGCCATCGAACTGCGTGATGGCGATGCGGAACGTTACCTTGGCAAGGGCGTGTTGCGTGCCGTCGAAAACGTCAATACCGAAATTTCCGAGGCCATCATCGGTCTGGATTCCGAAGAGCAAGCCTTCATCGACAAGGTTCTGATCGATCTCGACGACACCGAAAACAAGTCCCGCCTGGGCGCGAATGCCATGCTGGCTGTTTCGATGGCTGTGGCCAAAGCCGCAGCTGAAGAATCCGGTTTGCCGCTGTACCGCTACTTCGGCGGGTCCGGCCCCATGTCCATGCCCGTGCCGATGATGAACGTCATCAACGGCGGTGCACACGCTAACAACAATCTTGATATCCAGGAATTCATGATTCTGCCTGTCGGCGTGCAAAGCTTCCGTGAGGCCCTACGCTGTGGCACAGAGGTTTTCCATCATCTAAAAAAACTGGTCGACAAAAAAGGCTACCCGACCACGGTGGGGGATGAGGGCGGCTTCGCACCTAATGTCGCGGGGAACGACGAAGCCATCGAGCTTATTCTCAAAGCCATCGAAGCTGCCGGCTACACACCTGGACAGGATGTGGTGCTGGGTCTGGATTGTGCAAGCTCCGAGTTCTACAAGAACGGAAAATACGTTCTTGCCTCCGAGAAGTTGGAACTGACTTCCGCCGGCTTTGCCGACTACCTCGCCAATCTGGCTGACAAATATCCCATCGTCAGTATCGAAGACGGCATGGCTGAAGGTGATTGGGAAGGCTGGAAAATCCTCACTGACAAACTCGGCAAGAGCGTTCAGCTCGTCGGCGACGATCTTTTCGTGACCAACACGAATATCCTGAAGGAAGGAATCAGCAAGGGGATTGCAAACTCCATCCTCATCAAGATCAACCAGATTGGCACGCTCTCGGAAACCTTTGCAGCCGTGGAAATGGCCAAGCGCGCGGGCTACACCGCGGTTATCTCTCACCGTTCCGGCGAAACCGAGGATTCGACCATTGCCGACATCGCTGTGGGCCTCAACGCCATGCAGATCAAGACGGGTTCGCTCTCTCGTTCCGACCGCATCGCCAAATACAACCAGCTCCTGCGCATCGAAGAAGATCTCGGCGATATCGCGCTCTACCCGGGCCGTGACGCCTTCTACAACCTGCGCAAATAAGCGAGTTTTGCGATGCGCTGGCCGACGCTGGTGCTGCTCGTCCTGATTGCCCTGCTGCAGTATCCGCTGTGGCTGGGCAAAGGCGGCTGGCTCCGCGTCTGGGAGAATGACCGGCAGTTGCAGGCTCAGCGCGAAGTCAATCAGAAACTTGAGCAGCGAAATGCCGGGCTGGATGCAGAAGTGCGCGATCTCAAGAATGGCTTTGAGGCTATCGAAGAGCACGCCCGCTACGAGCTGGGGCTCATCAAGCAAGACGAAATTTTCGTTCAGGTCCCCCAAAAACAACCTTGAGACTTCCATCGAAGGCGCATCAAAGAAGCACTCTGTCCCTCGGATCAGAGTCCTTCTTCCTTATGCTTCGTGTCATTGAGGCTTCGTGTCATTGAGCGATCTTGATTCATGATAAGGTTACCTGACAGGATGTTTGATAGGCTCCCCACGTTTTCTGGACAGAAATTGACCATGAAAAAAATCTGGCCTTTCTTGCTCTTGCTGGCTTCTGCTCCTGTACAGGCGGCAGAAGGGGAGGGACCCCCCACCCAACAGCGACAACGCGAGCTCATCCACATGGTGCGCCAGGACTGCGGCTCCTGCCACGGCATGACGCTTAAAGGAGGGTTGGGCTCCCCCTTGCTGCCAGAAAACCTGCACGACAAACCGGTAGAGGGATTGGTTGCCACAATTTTGCAAGGACGTCCGGATTCAGCCATGCCGCCCTGGAAATCCCTGCTCACCGAAACCGAGGCCGAGTGGATTGTCCGGAAGCTGATGACCGGCTTTCCGAAGGAGGAACAATGAAAACCGGCAAAACGGAACGTATCAAAAAATACGGAACACTTGTGAGGCTCATTCTGGCTTCTACCTGCTGCCTGCTAATGGCAAGCTGTGCCACTCAAAACCAGCGCGGAACAGGCGATCTGGGACTAGTGATCGAGCGTGCGAGCGGTCGCGTGGCGGTGGTGGAAACAACACACCGTAGCCAATTGGGGGCCGTCGATGGGCTAGGCGATCTTTCTCATGCCTCCGTCGTTTTCTCCCGCGATGGCCGTTTTGCCTATGTTTTCGGGCGTGACGGTGGGCTGAGCCGAGTCGATATTCTCCAGCAACGTGTGGATAGGCGGATCGTTCAAGCGGGTAACAGCATCGGCGGGGCCATTTCCCAAGATGGCCGTCTGGTAGTCGCACAAAACTACGAACCGGGTGGAATCAAGGTCTTCGATGCCGAAACACTTGATCTGCTGGCCGATGTACCCGCCGAATACGGCAAAGAAGGCAAACGCTCCAAGGTGGTCGGTTTAGCCGATCTTCCCGGAAACCGTTTTGTTTTTGCTCTCTTTGATGCAGGAGAAATCTGGGTTACCGACCTCTCCGAACCTCGCCAACCCAAAATCACGAAATTCCACCAGATTGGCAAACAGCCTTACGATGCACTGGTTACCCCCAATGGCCGCCATTACCTCGCCGGTTTATTCGGTGAAGATGGCATTGCGTTGGTTGATCTATGGCGGCCCGAAGCCGGTGCGCGAAAAATTCTCACCAACTACGGACGAGGCGAAGAAAAACTCCCTGTTTTCAAGATGCCGCATCTGCGCGGTTGGGCCGTGGCCGGGAATCATGCTTACTTGCCTGCAATCGGCCGCAATGAAGTCCTCATTGTCGACATGGAAAGCTGGAAGGAAATCGGGCGCATTCCCGTTCAAGGGCAACCGGTTTTCGTGATGGCGCGTCCCGATGGCCGTCAGGTCTGGGTGAATTTTGCCTTTCCGAACTATGGTAAGGTGCAAGTCATCGATACACTGGAACAGCGCATCGTGCAGACACTGGAGCCTGGAAAAGCTGTATTGCACATGGAATTCACGCCGCGTGGCGAAGCGGTCTGGATTTCCGCTCGGGACGACAATCGCGTTGCAATCTACGACACAGCCAGTTTTGCGCGCCTGGGAGAATTGACAGTACAAGCCCCCTCCGGCATCTTTTTTACCTCTCGCGCCGCCCGAACCGGATTCTGAACGCATTGAACGAGACACTCGAATTTCGTCTGCTCAACGAAGTACAGCGCGATTTCCCGCTGATTACCGCCCCCTACGCGGAACTTGCGCAGCGGTTTGAAACCGACGAATGGGAAGTGCTGGAAACCTTACGCCGTTTGCAGGACGAAGGAGCGATCAGCCGCGTCGGAGCCGTGTTTTCACCCCGTCGTATCGGGGCCAGCACGCTGGCAGCTTTAGCCATCCCCCCCGATCGACTGGAAGATGTGGCGGATGAAGTCAGTGCACGACCCGAAGTCAATCACAATTATGAGCGTGAACACGAATGGAATCTCTGGTTTGTCGCAACCGCCCCGGATGCGGCTCATCTGGAGCGGGTTCTGACAGGGATTGCCGAACACTCGGGCTGTCCTCTGATTCGCCTCCCACTAAAGGAAGAGTTCCACATTGATTTGGGTTTTGACCTCCGAGAAGGGCGAACGACCACTCCGACAGCAGCCCTTCCATCCTTCCCAGCCCCACCTCACAAGCCAGCGCATGCCCATTGGCAACCGACACCGGCAGAACGTCGCCTGATGGCTGCACTGCAAGATGGTTTGACCCTAGACCACAGTCCTTACGCCACCCTGGCTGCACGCGCCGGACTGAAAGAAGAAGACGTACTCGCCCACCTTCAGAAATGGCTGCTGGATGGATTGATCAAGCGTTTTGGTGTTGTCGTGCGACATCACGAACTGGGCTGGACAGCCAATGCCATGTGTGTCTGGGATGTGCCAGACGACAAGGTTTCAGTACTGGGCAAACGTCTGGCCACGATGTCGGGCGTAACGCTCTGCTATCGACGCGAGCGTGATCTACCCGCCTGGCCTTACAACCTTTACTGCATGATTCACGGCCGAGCACGCGAAGAAGTCACCCAAAGACTTGAGACCCTCCGGGAATCACTTGACTTACACCATTATCCTCATCAACTTCTGTTTTCTCTACGGCGTTACAAGCAACGAGGCGCGCGATACATCGACCTTGCCAGCAGTCTGTAGACCACGGAACATTACGTATACACTCCATTTTCTTCAAAACTTCAGAAACGAAACCATGAAAACACGTTGGATACTCACCCTTCTGTTGGGCTGCGCAGCAGGCTGGAATACGCAAGCTCAAGTCCTTGTCAATGGCGGTCAAGTCAGCGTCAATACCGGGGATGGAACCGCTGTACGCGTCGATGGCGGAAAGGTTTCCGTCAAAACCGCCAAGGAAGGCCAGACCGCCGTTGCCGTTGGATCCGGACAAAAAGTGATCAACATTGGATCAGGCAATGTCGCCGTCAATGAAAAAGGAACCATCGACGGCAAACCTGTAGCGCAATCACGGAAATCTGGCAGCAAATCGCGAAACCAACCCAAATCGGATCGCGACGACGAGGCATTCTGGGGCGAGGGCGGTTTTTGGGGAGAAGAGGGCGAACCTGGAACAGGAAGGCGTAACGAATCCGCCAAAAATTCGCGTCACCCATCAAACCGTTCCCGCTGAAATCACAGACTCCGGAAAACACCATGTCGCTCTCCCCGGAACATGCAGCCATCGAAGTTGAAGTCATTTATGCCTTGCCACATCGTCAGGAACATATACACCTGAAACTGGCTGCAGGTAGCACAATACAGCAAGCCATCGACCAATCCGGTCTGGCCGGAAAATACCCTGAAGTCGACTTTTCAAAATTAAAAACAGGGATATACGGCAAGCTAAGCAAAGCCGACACTCCTTTACGCGACAGAGATCGAGTTGAAATTTATCGTCCACTCATTGCCGACCCCAAAGAAGTCCGCAAACAACGCGCCGCCGAAGGCAAAGTCATGAAAAAAGGCGGTGGAGATGCGGAAGGGTAATCTGGTAAAGACCCAAAAGAAAAAACTCCAACATACCGCGTTTTATTTTCCTGTTTTTCA
Source organism: uncultured Sterolibacterium sp. (assembly GCA_964500605.1). Taxonomy (GTDB): domain Bacteria; phylum Pseudomonadota; class Gammaproteobacteria; order Burkholderiales; family Rhodocyclaceae; genus Sterolibacterium. The sequence goes on along the minus strand of CAZCOS010000037.1, from coordinate 3,774 downwards.
GTGCGCTCAATGCGTCGCAGCCTGGCTAATCGCTCAAACAGACCCATCAATCGCTTCGCGATCGAGGTGCGAAATAGTTACGAAATTGTGCCTGCAGTCGGCGGAAGTAAATGTGTAACCCGCCGAACCCGCTAACTCATTGTTTCTCAGTGTTGCCCAACCCTTCAGTAACACTATTGTGTCCATTGCCGCGGACATAAATGCGTAACTATCCTGCGCATGGACAGAAATCTGTGACCAATCTGCCAGCCCCGTCCGCTGGAAACAATATTGGAACTCGCAGGGCGGGGCTTGAAATCTCGCGGTCATCGTCTATTACAGATGAACATGAACCGGCAGGTTCTTCCGCCGACTACCGACGAGGTTCGATAGTCATTGTGGCCGTGAAGGACGCACATGATGACGAGCAAGATTTCAGGCAAGGGAGCCCGCCTTGGTACGCGGATGCGGGGGAAACTCGCGGCCCCGTACGATGATCGTGGTCACCACCTTAGTAATCTTTGGTATGTGTATAGCCCCAAGATGCGCGCGGACGTTGTCCTTCGAAGCGATCTGGAGTGGGCTCACTATGTGTTTGCGGAATCCGATCCCGATGTGGTTGTCGTCGACTACTCTCCGACGAGCGAGGTGGCCCGAGTCGGCGACCAGGACATTGGAACCACTCTCGATGCCATCGTTACGTTTAGGAACGGAGTTGTCGAATGGCGAGAAATTAAGCGCTCTGAAGACGTTGATAGTACGGATGTCCGCGTTCAAGCGCAGTTTGAAGGCCAGTTGGCAGCGGCGGCTCGGGTCCATGCACGCTATCGCCGACTGACAGAAAAAGAGATATTTGTCTGCCCCCAGCGTATTTCCAACTGGAGCCGCGTTCTAGCTTGGCTCTCGGCAGTTCGGGGCCGGGCACTCGTTGATGAGCAAAACACGATTGCGACCCTGATCCATGTCAGGGGAGTGGTTTCGGTTGCCGATATTATTGCAGCGTCGGGAGACAGCGATAGCGCATGCCTCATAGCGGCGGCCTTCAAGGGGGTTCAGGATGGGCTCTACCGTTCTGACCTTGACGAGCATCCACTCAGTGGCGCCACAATAATTTCAGGTGTCAGGGATTAGCTATGCGTGGCGTTCGCTACACGTTCCGGACACTCCCTCCCGAGTATCGGGAGCTCGAGCGTTGGCGAACGGTCGATGTCAGTGCGCTCCCGGACGATGAACAAGAGCGTTTCACCCGCTTGAAATCTGCCATCGAAGCCTACCTCCGAACAGGCAAGCTGTCGTCTGCGAGTAAGGACACAGGCATCTCGAGAGCACAGATCTTGCGAGCGCTCAATCGATGCACCACCATTGCCGATGACGAGCTGATATGGGGTTGGGCAGGGCTCATTAGAGGGCTTCGCTTGAAGGCCTACCATCGTACAGCAGCATTGCCAACTGGGAGCCCCGGCAGCGTGTCTGGATTTGCTGGGTGCTTCGATCAGTTCCTGCGTGGGCACGAGACGATTCGCATTGCTTTGGACGAACTCATTCTCAAGAAGGGGGGGCTCCGCAAGGCGCACGAAGCCCGAATCTCAATCAAGTCGTTGACTTTGCGGTTTCGTGATCTCTGCCGGGAAGCGGGAATTCAGGAGTACGAATACCCACTAAACGTTCTGTCGCAAGCACGGCGGTCAATGTCGCGCTACGTCGTTGAGGTTCTGCAACGGAACGTCGTGAAAGGGACGAGGGCTCGATTTGGCGATGTCGCGGCACGACATCTGCCCGTCGCGACCGGCTACGGTGGACTGCCGTTCGTTTTTGCACCGATGGATATAGCAGGGCTAGATGCCCATGAAATTCACTGTGTTGGCTGCGTTATCGTGAACGGTCCGGCTGGACCACAGCGTATCGCCATAGAGCGGTTATGGCTAGTTTGTACCATAGAAGGTGTGTCGCATGCTGTCCTCGGCTACAGCATTGGGATTCGTACCGAAGTCTCTGCGGCAACCGTGGAAGATGCGTTGATCGCTTCAACCATCAAATGGCAACCGAGAAAATTGAGTATCCGTGGGTTGCGTTATCGGGAAGGGGCCGCCTTGCCGTCCGGCGTCCTTCCGGAGCTGGTTGGCTGCTTTCCCGCAATCCTTAAGGTGGACAATGCCGCTGTGAATTATTCGAGGAGAATCGCGGAGCGAGCCCGCAGACGTTTGGGTTGCGCCGTCACGTTCGGCGCGGTTGGGCACTGGGAACACAATCCGGTCGTTGAGCGTTTGTTCAAAACGCTGGAAACCTACGGATTCCAGCGACTTCCGTCCACGACAGGCTCGAACGTTACCGATACGATCAAGGCCGAGGCGGTTGCAAAGGCAATGAAACTTGGCATTACTTGGGATGCACTTCTTGATCTGACCGATGTCATCATCGCCAATTACAACGCCACGCCTAGTCGAGGCTTGGGTGGGCAATCTCCTTTGAAGGTGCTTGAGAACAATCTAAAGCTGGTTAGCCCATTATTCTTACCACGTCGTCTGCCGCCGCCAACGTTCGACCAACCGGACCTTGGGGTTACCGTTGAAACACGCGTTGTTCGCGGAAGTCAGCGACACGGCAGACGTCCATACACAGAGATTGACGGCGTCCGTTACACCAACGCTCTGCTAGCTCGCTCATTTGGGTTGATCGGAAAACAAGTCCTGGTTCACATTCGCGATGCCAATATGTGCGCGGTCTCGGCGTACTTCGACAACGGGCAAGAGTTGGGCCGACTAACCGCACAGGGAGCGTGGGGAAGGACGCCTCATACGCGCGAAATGCGGAAGCAAATAAGGGCGATGCAGACCGCGGGCGAAATGATACTGGCCCCTGGGGATGACCCGATCGAGCACTTTTTGAAAGTGTTGGCATCACGTGCCTATCAAAATGCAATGAATCACCCCAACAGGGTGTCGCGCGTCGGGACAAAGCTTGCCAGTGCAGCAAACGTGTCCGGTAAGCCTATTCCAGAAGCGGAGATCCAGCCAGAAGTCACCTCCGCCACGCTGGGCGACACGCGCAATCAGAATCGTCCAATTCCGGCAAGCATCAAGAGTCCCGTCTGGAAATCGGTGACATGACTAATCAACCTTCTTTCATGCCGCAACCCGGTCGAAATCCAGACAAGATTCAACCTTCGTTGTCTGATGACGTCTTTCACTACCTACTTGAGGCTGGGACGGAGCGCGACCAGGCTTTCGAGATACACCCGATAGTTACGGACAAGGCAAAAATCCCGACTCCAATGATTCGGGAAGCCTTTGATGTTCTCACGGGAGCCCTAGTTCATCACGAGCCAGGGGTTTGCTTCATTGCCGAATCGAGGTACGGAAAGACTTTTGCCATTGATGTATTGCGTCAGACGTTACCCCAAAGTTTCCCAAGCGTGCCTACGCATTCGGTCGTCGCGAAGGGACATGACCGCGTGTCGGAGCGAACTTTCTATTCAGACCTGTTGCTCGATTGTGGTCATAGCTTGTCTGACTCCGGAACAGCGACCGCGCGGAGAATTCGGCTACTCAACATGTGGCTGGCTACTGCGGAGATTATGAGCAGTGACCGGCTTGTTGTCTTTGTCGATGAGGCGCAAAACTGGACGCAGGGCGAATTCACATTTCTCCGCGATGTGTCGAATAGTCTCGCCACGCGCGGGGTTCGGCTAATTGTCATTCTATTCGGACATCCGGGATTGCTAACCACGCGCGCCTCGCTAATAGGTAGTCACTCCTGATTTATCAATAACCCATTGATATTACTAAGATAACGCAA
>CAZCOS010000036.1:0-21917 GCA_964500605.1 uncultured Sterolibacterium sp. | reverse complement strand
TACCTCACCAAAGCCCTCGAAAGAGGGCTTTGGCGTTTTTACAGGGCATACGCGCATCCGCTCAATAACGCATGTGTTGGCTAATCGAGCGTGAAAGGATTTCAACTTTTTTTCATGTCCCTTTCCAGGGCATCCTGACAGCGCAAGCAGCGTAGTGCTGCAGGAAATGCCTCCAGCCTTGCTATGGGGATTTCCTCGCTGCAGTCCAGACAGTCGCCGTATTTTCCTTCTTCCATTCGCTGCAAGGTATTTCTGACGGCGAGTAGTTCATCATGGTCCCTACGGGCTTCGGCATCGCGCACTTCATTTTGAGCGTTTCGGTTTGCCTGGCTGGTGAAGGAATCGTGTTGGACGGTTCCGGCTTCTTCGAATTTTTCAAGATGACCAAGCTGGACTTCATCCAACTCCTGTAAAAGTTTTTCTTTTCGCTCTTCCAGGCTCTTTTTGAGGCTTTGCTGCTGTGCGGCACTCAGTTTTGACATGGTTGATCTCCCAAGGGATTGTAAATAAAAGAAGTTACAGCCATCCATCGCGCCGCAGACGGTAATAGAGGGCAAGACAGACGATCAAGATGGTGGTCAAGGCCATTGGGTAGCCGTATTCCCACTGCAATTCGGGCATGTTTTTGAAGTTCATTCCCCATATGCCAGCGAAGGCTGTCGCAACGGCGAAAATGCCGGCCCAAGCGGCCAGCCGTTTGTTGACCTCGCCTTCTTCAATGGCAATCATGCTCAGATTGGCTTGTATGGCTGTACCGATGGTGTCGCGGATTGTATCTACCGTGGCATTGAGCCGTTGCAAGTGGTCGAACACATCGCGGAAGTATTCCTGACTGTTGCTGCACACGACCGGTGCGCGTCCACTCAATAATCGGCTGACTGCTTCCATCAAGGGGGTTACGGCATGACGCAGGATGGCGACCTTTCGTTTCAGTGCGTATAGCCCCTGAATGTTTTCTCGTGCTGCTCCTTTGGTAAATATTTGCTCCTCGATGGCATCCAGCTCTTCTTCGAGTCGGTCGGCGATGGGGAAATAACGGTCGACCACGGCATCCATCAGTGCATAAAGCACAAAGCCAGACCCTTGTCGGAGCAAGTGAGGTTCGTGTTCGCAGCGTTCCCGCACGTTGAGGAAGGTTTGATCGCTGTGACTGCGTGCGGAAAGGATGAAGTTCTGGCCCACGAATACATCCACTTCACCTTGTTTCAAGTCCTTACCTTCATATTCAAGAAGATGCATGACGGCAAACAGTGAATCGCCGTACTCCTCGATTTTTGGGCGTTGATGTCCGTGGTGGGCATCTTCGACGGCGAGTGGGTGCAGGGAGAATTCCTCCTGCATGATGGCCAGTTCTTCCTGTGTTGCGTCTCGCAGTGCTACCCAGACGAAGCAATCATTGCGAGCCACATAATCGCTGATGTCTGCGACAGGAACATCACGGAGCCGCGCGCCTTCCTGGTACACGACGCAATTAACGAGCATGAAAAGGACCTTATGTGGAGAATGGGGACGGGCTGATTGATTTCGTTCTGGCGGAGCGGGGTCGCCCTTTGTTTCGCCCCACTTGGATTTCTTTCGTTCTCAAACTCAGGGCGAAAGGTTCAACCATCGCTGCAACGGATTAATGGTCCATCCAACGCTGACGGATTTCGAGTAGATCGGACAGAAGGGGGGTAAAAACTTTCACCAGTTCCGGATCGAAATGACGACCGGATTGTTGTTGAATATGTTCCATGGCGGCTTCAGGTGCCCAGGCTTTTTTATAGGGACGTTCAGAGGTTAGGGCATCAAAGACATCCGCGAGTGCAACGATGCGTGCGGCCAGCGGGATGTTTTCACCGGAAAGTCCGCCGGGATAGCCGCTTCCCTCCCATTTTTCATGATGCCCCAGTGCGACAGCACGGGCCAGTTGCAAGACATTGGAGTCATGCTCGCCGATGATTTCCGCACCGAATTCTGGGTGTTTGCGCATGATGTCCCATTCATCGGCATCCAGCGGGCCGGGTTTTCGAAGAATGGCGTCGGGGACACCGATTTTGCCCACGTCGTGCATGGGGGCAGCATGTAGCAGGTCATCGGCCCAGGCTTCGCTGCAACCGGCAGCCAGGGCCAGTCGCCGGGAAAAATGGCTCATCCGGATGACGTGCATCCCGGTTTCGTTGTCTTTGTATTCGGCGGCACGCCCTAGCCGTTGGACGATCTGGAGCCGCGTTTCGCGTAGTTCGTCCAGGCTGACCAGAGACAGGTGAGTTCGCACACGTGCGCGAACGATGGGAGCACTGATGGGTTTGGTAATGTAATCGACCGCTCCCAGTTCGAATCCCCGGGTTTCATCGTCGGTATTCGCCAGAGCCGTCACGAAAATGACCGGAATTCGTGATGTGGTCGGATCGGCTTTTAAGGTAGAGCAAACCGTGTGGCCGTCCATGCCGGGCATCATGACGTCGAGCAGAATTAAATTCGGCTTTTGTTGACGGGCAATTTCCAGAGCTTTATTTCCGTCCGTGGCAAACAAGAGTTGGTAGTTCTCCTGAAGAACGTGACGTAGAACCTGGAGATTGCTTGGCTCGTCATCAACCAGCAGCAAGGTTGGCAGGGTTTTTCCGTGGCTGGTGAGGGGGTCATGATGCGTTTCTCCTGTTTTCAAGGGCTGAGCGTAGATGCTGAAGTGCCTTTTGGGCAGCATCAAAATCAAAGCGATCTAGTGATGATTTCAAAGTGGTCAGTTCATTTGAGGGAAGGAGTTTTTCCAGTTCCTCGAGTTCAGTTTGTGGGTAAGCCCCGGCCTTCAGGAGGCGTTCCATCTGCTGCATCAAGTCGCAAGCAAGGCCGCAATCGAGAGGCTGATGGTTGGCGATCGCGGTGGAGGCTGCTTTTTCTGGGGGATGCTTTGAAAGATGCGCTTCAATTTGGGACAAAGCCCCTTTGAGTTTATCAATCAAAACGGAGTACTGTGCGGCTCGCGTGAGCTGTGTGGCTTCGGTTTGATTCGCGTTCTGGCTTTTGCGTTCAAGTTCCTCAGCGTATTTTTCAAGCTGGGGCAGGGCGAGATTTCCGGCGGCTCCCTTGAGGCGATGGGCCATTGCATGAAGCTCAGAGACCGTTTCTCCGGAACGTGTGGGATCAAGTGCAAAAAGCGTAGCCCTGGTTTCTTGCACAAAATGGATGATTGCATCCTGCAAGATGGCCTGTTTAGGCCATAGGCGCAAGCCACGCGTCCAGTCGATGACCGTATCCGTTTCAGGAGGATTCTCCGCGCTGGTTTTTCGGGTGTGGTTTTCCTCGATGACCTTGGACGAAGGCATCCATTTCAAGGTTCGTGCCATTTCGGCCATCAGACGTTCAGGTTCAAGCGGTTTGTTGGCAAATCCATCCATTCCGGCCGTCTGGGCGTCGTTTTTATCTTGCGCCATGACATTGGCCGACAAGGCAATGATGGGCACGGGAGCTTTCTGTTGAGCCTGCTCGATGGCCCGAATGCGCCGGGTAGTTTCCAATCCATCCATCCCCGGCATTTGAATATCCATCAAAATCATGTCGAAGGCTGTACCTGAAATTGCGTCTAAAGCCTCTTCGCCGCTCTCCACGCAAACAAGCGAGTGCCCTTCACGTTCGAGGACCAGTTTCAAGAGTTCCAGATTGGTTGCAACATCATCAACGGCCAGAATGTGCAGGGGCGGCAGCTTCTGAGGGATGGAAGGTAGGGACGGCGTGAGCTGTGATGCTTCGGCCAAATTCGCTGCGACACGGGAGTTGCATGAATTTTCTGTCGGGGCGAGTTGCAGTGGCAGATGGACAGTGAATGTGCTGCCCTGGTTGACGCGGCTTTGGACGCGGATGTCCCCTCCCATTAAACGGGCCAGTTGCAAGGCGATACTGGTTCCAAGGCCCGTTCCGCCATAGCGTCGTGTGGTGGAAGCATCGGCTTGTGCGAAAGGGGAAAAAATGCGTTCCAGGGCCGACTCATCCATTCCGATTCCTGTGTCTTCCACGCTCAAGGTCAGAGCCCCGCCTTGTCCTGTGATGCGCAGCGTGACCTGTCCGGTTTCCGTGAATTTGATGGCGTTGCCCATCAGATTGAGCAAAATCTGCTGCAAGCGGAAAGCGTCACCCAGCCAGAATTCGGGGGTTTCGGCAGAATAATGCAGCGCAAGCTGCAGACCTTTTTTATCGGCATTGGCTTTCAGAATGTCCAGAAGCTGGGCGGCGGACTCGCGCAGACTGAAAGGGGCGAGTTCAAGCGTAACCGCTCCCTTTTCCAGCTTGGCAGTATCGAGAATGTCATTGATCAACCGTAGCAATGATCGGGCGGATTGATGAACCGTATTCAAATGGTGACGCTGCTCGGTATTGAGCGGACTTTCCAGAAGAATTTCGCTGAAACCGATGATGGCGTTCATGGGAGTACGAATTTCATGACTCATGTTGGCCAGGAAACTGCTCCGTGCGGCTGCGGCCTGCTCGGCACGTTCCTTGGCGATGCGCAAATCCTGTTCCATCGCACGACGTTCGCTTAGATCGCTTGCAAGTTCGATGATTTTGAAGACCTGTCCATCCGCATCCAGAATGGGGTTGTATGTGGCGTAGATCCAGACTTCTCGCCCATCCTTGCCAACTTGCTGGAATTCCCCGGATTGAAAACGCCCGGCACGGAGTTCATTCCAGAAGGTTTCGTAGTCGGCATTTTCGGTGATGGCCGGTGGGCAGAAGGTCTTGTGGGATAGACCAATGGCTTCTTTTTCTGAATATCCCATGAGATGCACGAAATTTTCATTGACGCGAATGACACGTCCGCGAAGATTGAATTCTGCAATGGCTTCGGAGCGGTCGAGAGCCTCGACTGTTCCCTCGAATTCGGCAGTACGCATCTTCGATTCGGTGATGTCGAGCATGACGCCGTCAATCATGTCTGTGTCGCCTTCCCGCATGCCTCGACCGAATTCAACCAGCCAGCGCGTCTGGCCTTCCGGTGTCCGGATTCGGTATTCGACACGATAAGGTCGGGCTTCTTGCAACGCCCGGTCGACTTCCGCCGTAATGCGTTCAATATCGTGCGGATGGATGATCTGGCTGATCTGGATACGCCCTTGCAGGAAATCATCGGCATGCCAGCCGGTCAGTGCCGAGATGGGCTCGCTAATGAAAATCATGGGCCAACCGGGAGACTGAAGGCAGCGAAAAGCAACACCGGGCAGATTGCTGACCAGCGAGCGCAACTGAGCCTCACCCCGCTGTCTTTCCTGTTCAAGCTGCTTGTAATGAGTCAGGTCCACGAGAAAGCCGACGAATAACGGGGCATCGGGTTGCTCGACCCTTCCGACAGCCAGACGTAGAGGAATGCGATGTCCTTGTTTGTGCAGACCTTCGACCTCACGGCCTTGGCCAATAACGGCGGTATGGCCTGTTTCCAGATGCCGGTGCAGATAGCTGTCATGAGCGGAATGGTGCGGCTCGGGCATGAGTACATTGACATTTTTTCCGATGACTTCGTGAGCCTGCCATCCAAAAATGCGTTCAGCTGCAGGATTGAACGATTGAATGAGGCCCTTTGCGTTGATCATGATGACGCCGTCTACTGCGGTTTCCAGCACAGCGCGCTGGAGAAGCTCGCTACGCAATGTCTGTGCCAGCATTTCCCGATATCGCAGGCTGATGTTGATCGCAATGGCCATGAGCCCTAGCGCGGTCGTCACAGCCACGATGGCCAGGGGCAGAATGCGTTGGGACGGATCCAGTGCCGTCAGGGTCATCGCAGGGTCAGACAGCAGAGATAAAGGGGGCATCAGCGGCGGCATGGGTGCGTGCGTGAAGCGAATGGCCGCCATGCCGATGTAGTGCATGGCGGTGATGGACAGCCCCATGACGGTTCCGGCAAGAAGAATGGGCATCAAGGTATTGCGCCACCGCCAATGTTTCAGGCCGAACCGTATCCACAAGGCCAGAATGGCCAGAAAAATCGCCACGACAATGGACAAGACAAACATCCAGGGGTCGTAGCGCAGGATCGGGGCGATGCTGGCAGCCTCCATGCCGATGTAGTGCATTGTCCCGATCCCCGAGGCAACCCATATCCCGCTGCGGATCAGGGGCCACTGGGTGATCCTTTCTCGTGCCAGAATGCCCAGGGCAAACCAAGAGGCAGCAAGGCTGGGGAGAATAGAGACAAAGGTGAGACCTAGATTGAAACGTCCTTGCGCGCAAAGATCGAAGGCCAGCATGCCGACAAAGTGCATTGCCCAGATTCCTGCCCCTAGTGCCAATGTGCCCGAAACAAGGGCGATCTGTTTTTGCTGCCGGTTTCTGGCCTGACGAGCCAGTGCCGCCATGTGTAAGGCCACGATGGACGCGCCGATATCAACCAGAATGGACAAGACCACGAGCCAAGGATCGTGCCCGGGCCACAAAAGCGGGTAGGGCGGTTGGCCCGAGATGAAAAAGCGATCGAGCATGGCGGTGGGCAAGGAGAGGGAAGGAGGGGGGGGCTAAGAGCCGTGGATGTCTTTTGATTCTATCAATCGGCTGAGGTGTTCAGGAGGAACGGCATTGAGTCAGTGTGATCTTCGAGTCAAAGCATGGGGGTTCGTGTTATAAACCGCGTCGTTTTGGTGGTTTCGGTTTCGCACGGCTTTCCCGTTTCCAGGGTTCGCTGATGCAAGATGCGGGTGCGACGGATTGTTGATTGTTTGATGTCCGGCTGATACCTGATCCTTTCGATAGATTGACTGTCTCACGTTACGAGGGCGGCCTGGCTTCGCCCTGCAAGCGCATGAACGCTGGTTTTTACATCATCATGGCAGCGCAGTTTTTTTCCGCGCTGGCCGACAATGCGCTGCTGATTGCAGCAATAGCGATCCTTCACAACATGCAGGCGCCGGAGAGCTACGCGCCCTTGCTAAAGACCTTTTTTACGGTTTCCTACGTTGTTCTGGCCGCTTTTGTTGGTGCTTTTGCGGATTCCATGCCCAAGGGGCGGGTTATGTTCATCAGCAACAGCATCAAGGTGCTGGGGTGCACCCTGATGTTTTTTGATGTTCATCCACTCGTTGCCTACGCCATCGTCGGGTTGGGAGCGTCGGCTTATTCTCCGGCCAAATATGGCATCCTGACCGAGCTATTGCCTGCACGGCTGCTGGTTGTCGCCAATGGCTGGATCGAAGGTTTGACCGTGCTGGCCATCATTCTGGGAACCGTGATCGGTGGGCTCCTCATCAAGCCGGATATCGCGCAATCGCTCCTGTCTGTCGGCTTACCCGGGATTGATACGGTTGCGGAAATGAGCGTGCTGATTATCGGCACGTTGTATTTCATCGCCGCTATCTTCAATCTTTTTGTGCCGGATACCGGGGTGGATCACCACATGCTCAAGCGCAACCCGGTTTATCTGCTGCACGATTTCAGCCGCTGCGTCATGTTGCTCTGGCGCGACAAACTGGGGCAGATATCGTTGGCGGTGACGACGCTGTTCTGGGGAGCCGGTGCAACCTTGCAATTCATAGTACTGGCCTGGGCCAACGATGCCCTGCACATGGATTTGTCCAAAGCCAGCCTGTTGCAGGGCGTGGTCGCTTTTGGAGTGGCGGCGGGGGCAATCATGGCCGCGAAAAAAATATCCCTGCGGGATTCGGTCAAGGTCATTCCCCTGGGCGCGGCCATGGGGGTGGTCGTCATGTCGATGATTTTTGTGGAGCAGATTTGGATTGCCGTCCCCCTGCTGGTTATTGTTGGGGGCTTGTCCGGTTTTTTCGTTGTGCCGATGAATGCGCTACTTCAGCACCGTGGCCATGTGTTGATGGGGGCAGGGCACTCCATCGCCGTGCAGAATTTCAACGAAAACCTGTCCATCCTGCTGATGACGGGTATTTACTCGGCCATGGTGTCAGCCCAGTTGTCGATCAACACCATCGTGGCCATTTTTGCCCTGTTCGTCATCGCCTGCATGTTGCTGATACATCGCCACCATGCACGGAACCAGCGTAGGTTTGACTCGGTGGCGCAGCTTGATGACGTGATGCACTAAGCCGCTCCCAGATTGGGAGAGGTGTCGGGTGTGCCGCCAGAATAACGCTGCACATTGTTGCGACCATTGGTTTTGGCCTGGTACATGGCCGCGTCGGCGTGGCGCAGGAGGGTGTCGTAATCCTCTCCATTTTCAGGAAAGAGTGCCAGGCCGATGCTGGGTGTGGTACGAACCTGGTGGGTTTCGATGGTGTAATCCTGCCCGATGACTGCGAGGATTTTTTCCGCAATACGCCGCGCCGCTTCGGCATTTTCAACATCGGTGAGCACGACGATGAATTCATCTCCTCCCAGGCGGGCGAGAATGTCACTGTTGCGGACACAGTCGCTGAGCCGACGTGCCACTTCTACGAGAAGCCCGTCACCAACGGCATGGCCCAGCGTGTCGTTGATCTGCTTGAAACGGTCGAGATCGAGAAACATGATGGCCATGGTCCGGCTTTCCGGTCTGGCAAGAGCCAGATGTTGTTCAAGACGGTTTTTCAGGCTGCTGCGATTGAGCAGGCCGGTTAGCGAATCGTGTTGCGCCAGATGGCGAATCCGGTCATTGATGGCTTTTTGTTCGGTGATGTCCGTGATGTAGCCATGCCAAAGCGTGCAGCCCGATTCTTCTAGCCGTGGAACGGCATTGGCGTGCAACCAGACAGCAGGTTCACCCGGGAAGAGGATGCGGTATTCCATGTCCCAGATTTGCTGTCGGGCGGCGGAATCCTTCAGGGATTGCACCATCGCCGGGGCGTCATCCGGATGCACAAGCCCCAGTGCAGGACGAGGGTCTTTCATGGCCTCGATCGGGTCGATGCGGTAAATGCGGCGCAGGCCATCGCTGACATAGGGTATGGTGATGTGTCCGCGTTCATCCATTCGGAACTGAAAAACGATGCCGGGAACCTGGCTGGCAATGAGCTCCAGACGATGCAGGGCGTCTTCACGGGTTTTTTCGAGCTGGATGCGGTCGGAAATGTCGCGGCAGGACGCGTAGGTGTTTCCATCGGCCAGACGAGTCGCGTTGATTTCTATCGGAATGCGCTGTCCATTCCGATGACGAAGATTCAATTCGATACGCAGATGCCCCTGTTTGAGCAGACACTGGAAATCGTTAAGGGTTTGTGGAATGTCTTCTTCCGGGACCAGATCCGTGATCTGCATCTGCAAGAGTTCATCATTGGTATAGCCTACTAGTTCACTGGCCTGCCGATTGGCGTAGAAATAGCGGCCTTGTGCATCGGTGATGAAAATGGCATCTGCCGCGCTTTCGAGGATGTCATGAAGACGGTTCTGACTTTGCCGAAGTAAGGTTTCGTTCTGTTTGCGTTCGGAAATGTCGCGCCAGACGCAGTAGAGGGCAGGATGATGGTTCAGGGTAATGGCCGAGAGGGTGACTTCGGCGGTGAATTCAGATCCATTCCTTTTGGTGTGTACCCATTCAAAGCGATGCAGACCGTTTTTTCGCGCCATCTGCATCATGCGCTCGGCTTTGCTGAAGGAATCTTCTCCGTCAGGCTGGCGTGGCGGAGAGAGTTTCGAGGGGTGGGTGCTTTGCAAGGCCTCCCGGTTCGGATAGCCCAGAAAACGCACGGCTGCGTCGTTGCAAAGTACGAAGTGGCCATCATCGATGATCCAGGTCGGATCAGGCGAGGCAGCAAAAAGCTGCTCGCACCAATCACCAGAGCCCTCAGTGGCCCCGGAAACACCGGAAAAGATCGTGTTGATGACAGGAGGCTGCATGAGCATTATCTTGAGATTTCAATGATTCTCATGATAGTTTGTGCCATTCGTGTCGGCAATATGCCAAAGGATATATGACGAAAGCTTTGGCAGCAGCGTGAATGCTTGTTGATTCTTTTACGATCGGTTCAAAAGTTGTTGTAGCGCGGCCTGCAGATCATCGTGCAGGGAAAAGAGTTGCTTGATTTGCGATTCGCGCTCGCTGATTTCGGCCGACTGGTGATGGAAAGAGAGCTTCTGTCCAAGTTCGTGAAGTTGGTGATGCAATGTAGTGACTTCGGCAAAGGCAGGCAGGGCTCCGTAATGAGCGTGGCCATGATTTTTTTGCCAGTGGGTAAGCGGACATTCGGCGAGCCCGAAGCCGGAGGCGTCTTGATGCTGGTGAGCAAGGGCATGGAGCCAGTAACGGTGACGGACGCGGGCAAAGACGGCAGGCAGGTTGTTCCGGTCCACCGTGCGGTTGCGCCAGGCTTGCCAGCGCGTGTCGGGGTGCCACTGTTGAATCCACCCGGCGAGGGCGGAAGGGGGCATTGGTTTGGCGATTCCATAGCCTTGCGCCAATTCGCAGCCCAGTTGTAACAGCATTTCGCCGTGCTCGATCGTTTCGACGCCTTCGGCAATGGTGTGTCGCTGGAAGGCATGGGCCAGACCGATGACACTTTCGACGATGGCCAGATCATCGGGGTCGTCGAGCATGTCGCGCACGAAACTCTGGTCGATCTTCAATAATTTCGCCGGCAGCCATTTGAGATAGGTCAGGGAGGCGTAGCCTGTGCCGAAATCGTCCAGCGCGAAGCTCACCCCCAGCGCACGACAGGCACGCATGATGCCCGAGACCTGTTCCAGGTCTTCGAAGGCATTGGTTTCAAGGATTTCAAGATTGAGGCTGGACGGTTCAGCCTTGGGGTAGGCGGCCAGCAAAGTCCGCAAGCCTTCCACGAAATTGCCGTATTGCAGGTGATAGGCGTCGATATTTACACTGATGGGAATGTTCAGGTCGTCACGCTGCCATTCTTCAGATTGTCGCAAGGCGGTTTCAATCACCCATTCGCCGATCTTGATCTTGAGTTCGTGGGATTCGGCCAGTGGCAGAAATTGTGCGGGCGAGAGCAGCCCGCGTTCCGGGTGTTGCCAGCGGATGAGGGCTTCAACGCCGACGACTTCTCCGGTGGTCATGTTGACCTTGGGCTGGTAATGCAGAATGAATTCACCGCGTTTCAGCGCGGCGCGGATGCTTTCGAGTCCTTCGTGTTTTTGCTGGATTTTGGCGTCGTGCTCGACATCAAAGAGCTGGAAGCGATTTTTTCCGGCTTGTTTGGCCTGATACATGGCCTGATCGGCATGCCGGATCAGTTGGTCCGCATCGGCCCCGTCGCCGGGGTAGATCGTGACGCCGTTGCTGGCGGAAACATTCAGGATCAAGTCTGCAATCGTGGCCGGGAGAGAGGCAGCCTGGAGCAGACGATGCAGAACCGGTTCGCAATCCTGGGGCTGGTTAAGGTCGGTGAGTACGGCGATAAATTCATCCCCGCCGATACGGGCCAGTGTGTCACCTTCGCGCAAGGCGGATTTCATGCGCTGGGCAATGACGACCAGTAGTTCGTCGCCGATATCGTGGCCATGCTGGTCGTTGATTTCCTTGAAACCGTCGAGATCGAGATAGACCACTGCGAGCGACTGGTTGCGCCGCTGGCTTTGCGTGACAGCTTGCTGGAGACGCAAGGAGAGCAAAAGACGGTTTGGCAGGTCGGTAAGTGCGTCGTAGTGAGCAATGTGTTCAAGCTGCTGCTGATGTTCCTTGAGCGGAGTGATGTCCGTATTGGTTCCGATGATGCGTGTGGGATTGCCTGATTCATCCCGGCTGGCCACCATGCCCCGGGCGAGCATCCAGCAGTAGCGGCCATCCTTTCTGCGTAGGCGTAGTTCGATCGAGGTGGTGGGCTCCACGCCGGAGCGCAACATGAGGTTATTGGCCTCGGCTAGAGCGACATCTTCGGGGTGGACGTGCTCGAACCATGCTCCGGTATCGTCGCCTGGTGCGTAGCCCAGTTGTTCTTTCCATCGTTGCGAGAGGATGACGTTATTGTGCTCAACGTCCCAATCCCAGACGGAATCCCCCGAGCCTTCAAGGGCAAATTTCCAGAGCTCCTCGCTCTTCCGAAGCGCGTCTTCCATGCGGCGACGCTCGGTGATGTCGAAGGCCACGGCCTGAATGGCTGTCATTTCTCCTTTTTCGAGCGCAATGGGTTGAATCTGCGTGCTGAACCAGTGCAGGCCGTCCTTCAGTGGGAAGGATTCTTCGATATTGATGGTTTCTCCCGTGCGAGCCACTTCGCGGAAGCGTTGAAGGTGAGTTTGTGCATTGTTCGGGTCGAGTTCGAATAGCGTTTTGCCGATCATCTCCTCTGGGCGCAAGTCGTGGGAACGCGCACTGGCCTCGTTGGTCATGAGAATCCGGCCATCCAGGTCGAAAATGGTGGTGTGGATGTTGCCGCTTTCAAACAGGGCGCGATAACGCCGTTCGCTATCGCGCAGGGCCAACTCGGCTTGCTTGCGTTCAGTGATGTCAGAGACTGTGCCGACGATACGCAATGGCTGATTTTGCTCATCCCGTTCGACCACCATTCCGTGTGTCATGACCCACTTGTAACTGCCATCCTTGCAGCGCATGCGGAGTTCCACCACAGAGGTCACCGTTTCACCATCGAACAAACGCGCAGTATTTTCCTTCGCCCGTTGCTTGTCATCCGGGTGGAGGTGGGCTTGCCATCCTGGGTCATTCTCAGGGGCGACCCCGTCGTACCCGAGAATTTCCCACCAGCGTGCGGTGTATTTGACTTCTCCTGTGGCGACATTCATGTCCCAGACGGCACTGCCTGAGCCTTCCAGCGCAAATTTCCATAAGGCTTCCGCGCTTTGGAGTTCTTTTTCGGCTTTTTTGCGTTCGGTAATGTTGATGGCGACAATCTGAATACCGTAAATCTCGCCGCTGGCATTGCGTGCCGGATCGATCTGGGAGGAAAACCAGAAATCACCGTTGGGGGTCTGGTGATAATCCTCGAATACCGCGCCTTGACCGCTTTTCATGATGCCGGTGTAGCGCTCGCGCAATTTGTCGAGTTCGTTCGGCGCGACAAGATCGTAAATCGAGTGGCCGACCAGGTCAGAAGATTTACGGCCCACCGTCTGGATGCGGCTGTCGTTGGCCAGGAGAATGATGCCGTCAAGATCAAAAATGATGATGCGGATGTCGGCTGTATCGAACACCATGCGAAGCCGGGCTTCGCTTTCCAGCAGTTCCTGCCTGGTTTTTTGTTCTTCGCTGATATCCTCCCCCAGACCAACCAGATATGGGGCACCTTCTACCCAAGTGCGGCGACCGGTAAAGCGATAAGGAATGATTTTTCCACTTTTTGTCAGAAGCTCGGCTTCGACGCAGGTTTGTCCTGTTTGGAACACCTTGCCGATTTCTTCTTCAATATGTTTTCGGTACGGTTTTGAAACCAGTTCGAGCGAGGGCATGTCGCTCAGTTCTTCATCGCTGTAGCCAGTCACCTTGGACAGGGTGGAGTTCCAGCGTTTCATGCGACCCAGCGCGTCAATCAGATAAAAATTTCCTGGCAGGCTTTCCAGCAGATCATCTGAAAATTGGCGGGAGCGTGTCAGGTCTTCGCGTTTCTGTTCGTTTTCAGAGAGCAAGGTGGCCAGTGCAAAGCCGATGCAGCCTTGCAGCATGACGAAAAACCAGTAATTCATCAGGTGGTTGCTGGCCCGATCTTCTGCGAACAAACCAAGCCCATTGATTACACCCACCAGACCTTGCACGGCGTAAAGGGTGACGATCAGAATGGCAACGCGACGCCCGCAGCCGATGGCGGCCCAGATGACGAAAAAGAATAGCCAGTAGTCCGAGGCATGGGCGGAGGTCGGGCGCAGTGGGCTGATCGTCTCGGTCAGCCCGCCCACGAGAATCGCTTGCCCGAAGATCAGAGCCAGACCTAAGCAAAGACAGCAGGTGACGACCTTTTTGAAGGGGTGGCCTGATAGTGTGGGCCTCTTTCGCCAGGTAAGCAGGAGAAGGGGCATGAGAAGGAATCCGAGTGTGGTGCTTTGCCACCAGCGGACGAAATTATGTGTAAAGGCCGAGCCTTGCGGGTTGCCGTCGAGATAAAGCATGACCGTCCCTGGCAAGGCGGCAACAACGCCGCCCAGGAGCGAAGTCCATAGCAGGGCCAGAAAGTCGCTCATGGTGGGGAGCTCGGGGTCGATGCGCCAGTAGCGGCGTAGCAGGGCGTGGCAGAACAACACGCTGGCCGTCGAGATGCAGGCAAATCCGAGTGCCTCGACTGGAGGATAAGCATTTGATAACAGGGCGGCCACTGTGCCGATGAGTACCCCGGGCCATAACCAGGTTCCATTCAGAAGCATGGCAACCAGCGCAACACCATCCGTCAGCCAGAGGATGGGCTGGATCGAAAGAGCGTTGAAAAGATAGAGGGTCGCCGAACCCAGAAGGGCGACCACCAAGGCCAGAAGCCCGATGTGACTGACTCGTTTAACCATGGCAGGCGCGGCTGTGGATTGAGGGTGAGGGGGGGGCATGAAGGAGGAATCGGCGCGATTGTTGATGGTTGATTGTTGGGTGAGGCATGGCACCGTACGGAATCGGTTGCCACTGAGCACGGCATCGTGACAAGGCAGACGAAAGGGCCTGTGAAATTTCTGTGTGAATGTGAGGTGTTCACCTGCAGCTTACTCCGGGTGGCAGTTTAGAACCAAAAATGCAGTTTTGTTAATGCGAAATTGGTGTGGGTTAAGCTTTTCCGGGCATCTGTCCCAAATTTTGTGTCGGCTCTCGAACGTGAAGAAATTTATTTGGACGGAGTCAGGGAATCAGGTTTAGTATGCGCAGATTGTCGGGAATCCATTACAAGCAGCAACATACAGGGGGAGTGAATATGTCTGACAAAAATTCTCGTCATGTTCCAGTTTTTTGTACTTGGAGCACCGATCCCGTGTCATTTCAAAGAACCCCCATCCGTCAGGCAGTGCTGCCCTTGGCGGTCAGTCTTGCCTTGGCCGGTATGAGCGGGCAAAGTCTGGCACAGGGGGCTCAACCCGGCGCGACGAATGCGAACGCGAATATAAACACAACGGAAAAGCTCGAAGAGGTGATCGTCACCGCCCAAAAGCGCAAGGAGCTTTTGCAGAAAACGCCGATTGCCATTACCGCCATCACCACGCGTGAGCTGGATGTGCAACGCATTGACAATCTGATGGATTTGGCCGGGAAGCTGCCTTCTCTGAGTATCGTGCCTTTCACTGGAAACCGTGCTGCGCCGAACCTTTCCATTCGCGGGATGGGCAATCTGGATTCCCAGACGACCAAGGACAATGCCTTCGGTATTTATGTCGATGGCGTCCCTGTGGGTCGTGGTGTAGGTCTGGCAGCGGATGTGGCGGATCTGGAGCGTATCGAGCTCTTGCGCGGGCCGCAAGGCACGCTTTATGGCCGAAACACAAGCAGTGGCGCGATCAATTTCATCACCATCAAGCCGGAAAAGGAATTTTCATTTCAACAGGGGCTAACGGCAGGAAGCGATCATCTATTTGCCAGCAAAACACGCCTGAATGTGCCGATCAGCGACACGCTTTATACCCGGCTGGCTTATTTGCGCTCTTCCAATTCAGGTTGGGTGAAGAATACCAATAGCACGATGCCCAACCAGATCAATTTCAATGAGGACGACAAGGAAGCGGCAAGGTGGGCCCTGCGGTTTCTGGCGAGTGAAAATTTCACCGCTGATTTCAGCGTGGATCATTCCAAGGTGACTTACGGCAATGTCTTTTTCCAGCGGATGGTGGGGCCGACGGCTTTTTCTGGAGAGCGACAGGAAAGTGCTCCGACAAAAATCGGGCTTTCTCCCAGTCGAACCAAAGTCGGTGGGCAGAATCTCACGTTGAGCTGGGCGGTGGGTGATCTCGTGCTCAAATCGATCACGGCCAACCGCGACATGAAAAACCATGTCCATCAGGATTACATCGATAGTTTCACCCAGATTGGCGATCAGTCTCAGGATCAGCAATCCCAGGAATTTCAGGCTGTTGGTACGGCACTGGATAAACGCCTGGAGTATGTGGCCGGTGTTTTCTTTTATCGTGAGCGCGGCAACGAAGCGATGACTTCGCAATTTCCGGCCGTCCCGCTTACGGATTCCTGGGTGGTTCGCGCAGAATCCCGTTCCACCGCGCTTTATGGACAGGCAAGTTGGAAGCCTCCCGTTCTGGAAGATCGGCTGCGCCTGACTTTGGGCTTGCGCGAGACTTACGATAAACGCACGGCAAGCAAGTCTTTCGTTTTCAGCAGTTTTGATCCGTCTTCCAACGGCAGAACGGTTTCCGGTGCAAAAACCTTCAAGAAATTTACACCAACTTATACGGTGGACTATGCCTTCACGGACGACATCAATGGCTATGCCAAGATTGCCAATGGCTACCGTGCAGGCGGGTTCAACACCCGCAGTACCGTTGCCGGCTTTGGCAATGGCTTCGATCAGGAAGACGTGCGCTCGACGGAACTGGGTGCAAAGGCGGATTTGCTGGACAAAAAACTGCGCGTCAATGTTGCTGCTTTCCTCAATAAATACAGCAATCTTCAGATCGACCAGGCCCGCGTTCCCGCATTCTTCACCGATACGCTGAATGCAGGCAAGGCCACCACGAAAGGTCTGGAACTGGAGCTCACCGCCCATCTTGCCCAGGGCTGGACGGGGAATTTCTTCTATACCTGGCTTGATGCCAGGCTGGACAGTTATATTGATAATCCAAAAGGGATCGATGTCGCTGCCCAACGGCACATGCCCAATTCACCCAAGTCGCAAGGAGGGCTGGGTTTGCGATATCTGGGGGAACGCCTGAGCTTTGGTCGTGTGAGTGCGAGTCTCGACTACAAGTGGCAGGGCGACTTCTATTCCGGCCCGAAGACCAATACCCATACCAATGGTTACGGCGTATGGAGTGGGCGGATTCAGCTCGGCGACATTCCCTTCTCACAGGGGAGCTTGCGAGTGGCCTTGTGGGGCAAAAATCTCACCGACAAAAAATACGCACTGGCCACTTCAGACCTGACGCCTGTCAGTGCCCAGTTCGGCGCGCCCCGCACGCTTGGGCTCGACGTGGTCTACGACTTCTGAGTTTTCCTGGCCTAACCCTCTTCCCGCTCGAGCCGCGTCTGCAGGCCTCGCCCCGAAGGTCGTTCCACAGAATGAGGTGGCCGACGGGGTAGCGGGTTTCTTTCCTGGCAGTGAGGGCGCATTGCGATCTTGAGCCGTAATCTCCTGCGCTGTCCGGCCACACTCAAGATTGCGGATCAAGCCCGCAATGACGCTGTGGCAACGATGGCACGATGGCGAATCGGATCGGTGTCGGCAGCATTGCTCATATTGTTGGGAATGGTTATCATTAACGTGGAAGTAATTTCCTTGGGTCGGAGCTGGCGTGGTTTGCGCGGGTTGATTTTCCTGGCTTTTCTTGTTTTTTACTGAAAGATCAAAATGTTAGGCTCGTTGCTCATCGTATTTCGTGAAGTGCTGGAGGCGGCCATTCTGATTGGCATCATCGCGGCAGCGACGCAGTCGATTCCCGGGCGTAATCGTTGGCTGGCGGGAGGGTTGCTGGCCGGATTAGGCGGGGCGGTACTGGTGGCGGTGTTTACCGACGTGATCGGCAATCTGGCCAGCGGTGTGGGGCAGGAATTATTCAATGCCGTGGTGCTGGGCATCGCGGTGTTGATGCTGGCCTGGCACAACATCTGGATGTCTTCTCACGGTGCTGCCCTGGCGGCGGATGCCAAAGCCGTGGGTGGGGCGATACGCGACGGGCGGCAGGAGTGCTCGATTTTGCTGGTGGTTGTGGGGCTGGCCGTGTTGCGTGAGGGGGCGGAGACGGTGCTGTTCCTCTACGGTATTGCCGCAGGTAGCGAGACGGATGCTTCTTCCATGATGACTGGCGGGTTTTTGGGTCTGTTACTGGGAGTAACGGTGGGTTACGCGCTGTATGCCGGTTTGCTGCGTATTCCGTTACGCTGGTTTTTTGCAGCGACAGGTCTGCTGGTGTTGCTGCTGGCCGCGGGCATGGCCTCACAGGCTGCCCGTTTCCTGATTCAGGCCGATATGTTGCCCAGCCTGATTCCTGAAGTTTGGGATACATCGGCCTGGGTATCGGAAACTTCTGTGCCGGGGATGTTGTTGCGGGGGCTGATTGGTTACGATGCCCGTCCTGCGGGCATGCAGATCGTCTTTTATGTCGTGACCTTTGCGGCGATCGCGACGGGCATGAAGCTCGTGGGGAATAAGCCCGGCAGCAAGTCTGCACCCCGGACGACTATAGTTTCAGCTTGATCCGGGGGCAAGGGACGCGGTTCTTTCAGCTCCGCGTATTCGATTGGACGTCGAAAGTCGTCAGATCGACGCGCGGTGCGGGCTGCCAGTTTTTCTTGCGGTGTTCAGCGACGACATTCGTGAAAATCCCCCCCCGGACGTAGAATTTTGCCGTCAGCCGCATGAAGCGGGGCTTGAGGGCGGCAACGAGGTCATCGAGGATACGGTTGGTGACATCCTCGTGAAAATGTCCCTCGTCCCGGAAGCTCCAGGTGTAGAGCTTGAGGCTTTTCAGCTCCACACAAAGTTTGTCCGGAATGTAATCCAGCACCAGCACGGCAAAATCCGGCTGGCCGGTTTTGGGGCACAGGCAGGTGAATTCTGGAATTTCCATGTGAATCTGGTAATCCCGATGGGCAGCGGGGTTGGGGAAGGTTTCGAGCGTCTTGGAAGGTTGGGTGGTCATGGCGATGGGATGATTACGCTAGAGTTACGCAAAGGCGGCTGGGGCTTTTCATTATAATGGCCCGTTTTGACCTGATTGCGGTTGTTGAATCGCCGCTTGCCCCGAAAATACCGACGTGCGCCTGACCAAGCTCAAACTTGCCGGTTTCAAATCCTTTGTCGACCCTACGACGGTGCTCGTCCCCGGGCAGCTGGTCGGCGTGGTCGGGCCCAATGGCTGTGGCAAGTCGAACATCATTGATGCTGTGCGCTGGGTGCTGGGGGAATCCAAGGCGACTGCCCTGCGCGGCGAATCCATGCAGGATGTCATTTTCAATGGCTCGGGTTCGCGCAAACCCGTGGGGCGGGCCAGTGTCGAGCTGGTTTTCGACAACGCCTTGGGACGCGCTGCGGGCCAGTGGTCGCAATATGCCGAGATCGCTGTCAAGCGCGTGCTCGACCGGGATGGGAATTCCAGTTATTACCTGAACAATCTTCAGGTGCGCCGGCGCGACGTGATCGACGTTTTTCTCGGCACGGGCCTGGGACCACGCGCTTACGCCATCATCGAGCAGGGCATGATTTCACGCATCATCGAAGCCAAGCCTGAGGAGCTGCGCCTGTTTCTGGAAGAAGCGGCGGGCGTCACCAAATACAAGGAACGTCGCCGGGAAACCGAAAACCGTTTGTCGGACGCGCGTGAAAACCTGCTGCGGGTCGAGGATATCCGCAACGAGCTCGAAGGTCAGGTCGGGCGGCTCGAAGGCCAGGCGGAAGTCGCCCGGCAGTTTCATGAGCTCAAATCACGCCATGATCGTCGCCAACAACTGCTCTGGCTGAAAAAACGCAACGATGCACGGGGCGATCATCAGCGGCTGAACCGGGAAGTCGAGCAGGGAGCTTTGCGGCTGGAGGCGGAAACAGCCCAGATGCGTGAGCTGGAAGCGCGGGTCGAGACAGCGCGTAGCGAACACTTTGCGGCCAGCGATACGCTTCACGCTGTTCAGGGCGAGATGTACGCGGCCAATGCCGAAGTCAGCCGTCTGGAAGCGGAAATCAAGCATCTGCGCGATTCCCGGCAGAAACTCGAAGCGCGCTTGATTCAGCTCAATACCGAAGAAGCGCACTGGAAAACACAGCGTACCGGCCTGGAAACCGAGGCGGAACGCTGGCAGCAATTGCTGGAGAATGCTCAGTTACGCGCCGAAACAAGCGTGGCCCGACATGAGGAAGCGGCGGCCAGGTTGCCGCAAGCCGAAGATGCCGTGCGCCGGGCCGGCGAGGGCGTTTCGGCAACACGTCGGGCGGTGCACGAAGCCGAGCAGGGGGTGCGTCTTGGCGAAGCCAATCGTAGCCACGCGATGCGGGCACTGGAAGCGTATGCCCAGCGTCGCGCCCGGCTGGACATCGAGCGCATGCAGCTGGGACAGCCCGATCCGGCCAGGCTGGCCGCGAGCCAGGAAGCGCAGGCAGCGGCGGAAGCGTTATTGCAGCAGCGACAAGAACAGTTGGGCGAATTGCAGGCGCGTTTGCCCGAAGTGGAGCAGGGCTTGCGCACGGCTCGCGAACGTCTGCAACAGGCGCATCGCGCACACGCTGAAACCCGTGCTCGTCACGATGCCTTGCGGCAACTGCAACAGCGGGTCGAGAAAAATGGCGGGGCCGAAAAGCTCGCGGATTGGCTAAGGCAGCGTGGTTTGGCAGAAGTCGCTCCTTTGTGGCGTTCGATCGAGGTCGAAGCTGGCTGGGAAACGGCGGTGGAGGCCGTGTTGCGCGAGCGGCTGGCGGCTTTGCCCGCGTCGCGCGAGCTTGCGCAAGCGGCCCTGGAGCAGTCTCCGCCCACACTTTTTGCGCTGGCCTTGCCGCCGGTGGGTGGCGAGGGTTCGTGTTCTGGGCAGCCAAACTCGATGCGTGCAGATAGCCTTCGTGCGAAGGTGGTTTGTCAGGATTCGGGATTGTCGGCCGTGCTCGACGATTGGCTGGCCGGTGTAGGGGTGGCTGAAGATTTGAGCTTGCTGGCAATGCAGCCAGAGGCCCTGTCTGCGGGTGAATGCCGGGTTAATCGGGAAGGGCATTTGCTTTCGCGCAACGGGCTGGTGCTTTATGTGCCCGATGTGCGCACCCACGGTGTCATCGAGCGTCAGCGTGAGCTGGAAGAGCTGGCGGCGGTACTCGAACAGCGGGCGCAGGAGGAAGAGCTGGCGCGTGAGACGCAGGGTGAGGCGGAGCGTTCGCAAGCCGAGGTACAGGCGCGTTTGACGGCCTTGCGTCGGGAAGTGCAGGAGGCGCAAAGCCGGGTACATGCGACTCAGGTCGAAGCCCTCAAGCTGACGCAGGCTCAGGCCCGTTACGAGGAGCGTGCCGCGCAGATCGACCGTGATCTGGCCGAGATCAATGCGGGTGAAGAAAACGAGCGCATGGGCATGATGCGCGCCGAGGAGGAGGGCGCGGATTGTCTGGAGCGGCTGGAGCTTGCACGCGCCAGGCTGGAGGAGGCCATGTCGCGGCTGGCCACGCATGAGGCCGCCTTGCGCGAGGCGCGTGGACAGGAGCAGGCCTTGGCGCGGGAAGCACAGGAAGTGCGCTTTACCGAGCGCGAATGTGCGGGCAAGCTCGAAGACAATGCGCGGGCAAAGGAAACGGCACAGCAGCAGCTCGAACGCATCATCGAACAGCGTTTGCTGGCCGAAGAAGAACGGGCGAACATCCGCGACGAAGATTTTCAGGCGGGTTTGCAGACGGCACTGAGTGCCCGTAGCGAATGCGAAACCCAGCTGGCGGCACGGAGGGATGCGCTGGAAGTGGCGGCAGCGGCCCTGCGGGAGCTGGACGAGAGCCGGATGAAGCTGGAGCAGGGCTTGAATCCGCTTCGCGACCGGCTTAACGATCTACGCTTGAAGGCGCAGGCCGCCTTGCTCAATGAGGAGCAGTTCAGCCAGCGTTTGCTCGAAATGAATGTCGGCGAGACAGAGGAGGCTTTGCTGGTCGCCGAGCTGGCCCTTTCGCCGAATGTGCGCGAAAGTGCGATGCAGGCTGAGATCAACCGTTTGCAGCAGGAGATCGAAGCACTTGGGCCGGTCAATCTGGCGGCATTGGAAGAGCTGGAAACAGCGCGGGAGCGCAAGGGGTTTCTTGATGCACAGTCGGCGGATTTGAACCAGGCCATCGGCACATTGGAGGACGCCATTCGCCGGATCGACGGCGAAACGCGTGAACAACTCAAGCAGACCTACGATACCGTCAATGCTCACTTCGGCACACTGTTTCCGCAGCTCTTTGGTGGTGGCGAGGCGCGACTCATCATGACGGGCGAGGAAATTCTCGATGCGGGGGTGCAGGTGCAGGCCCAGC
>CAZCOS010000035.1:0-21968 GCA_964500605.1 uncultured Sterolibacterium sp. | reverse complement strand
CCGGCTATTTCGATTTCGGCGCGGCGGACGGCAGTCTGTTCCTGGAAGCCGGCGTGCCGGCGCAGCGATTCGTGTTCGTCCCATTGGCGGGGCCGCACGAGGTGTACGACGGTGATGACAACCGTCGGGCATTCAATGACGCGGTGAGGCGCTTCGTCGTGCAAAGGGCGGGGAACTGACAGTCTGGTAATGTATCGATTGTCGATAACACGCTCGGAGGCTGCTCATGCACATGGTCCTGGTGATGCTGGGAGGTGTCGTCCTTTTGGGCGTTTTCATCCTGTTCGGTTGGCTGTGGGGCGCGAGCTCCGCCGCAATGGCGTTGGCGACCCGATATTTCGTGCCGTTCTGGCTGCTGGTGGCAGCGGCCAACATGTGGGTGGGCGTGCATCATGCGGGCTACAGCGTGCGTGATGAACTGCCGATCCTGCTGGTGATCTTTCTCGTACCGGCTGTGACAGCTGCCCTGGTCGGCTGGTGGATGGTTCGCGGCTGATGCCATTTCCACTCGATGCGTTGTTGTCGGATCTGAGCTCCTGCATGAAACGGAAAGCAGTCGACCTTGAGTCCTGTCTGCCGGACAAGGAGTGCGCCATGGTGGGGCCTGAAATTGCATCAAGGGACAGTTTGTGCGGTGAGCCAGGGTGAAAAACAATTCTTGATGCAAGGAAAAGAAATGGGACATAATGTCCTGTACTTGTCCCACCGCTTGGAGCTGACCTGTGGAAGATCCGATTCAACTCCTGACTTCCCTTCGTGGGCGCTACAACCAGCGTGAGTTGGCGGATGCGTTGGGTGTTACTGCACGCACGTTGCGCCGCTGGGAAGTCAGGGAAACGGAGCCGCCGCCGTACTTGGTGGATGCCATCCGCCAACGTCTGCTGCCGCTTGCCGACAACTCTGGCGTGGGCGACCGCGACTTCAAGTTCATCGACTTGTTTGCCGGGATCGGCGGCATCCGCATGGCATTCGAGGCGCACGGCGGACAGTGCGTTTTCACCAGCGAGTGGAATTCCTGGGCGCAGAAAACCTACCTTGCCAACTTCCCCGACTCCGCCCATGTATTGGCGGGCGACGTTACCAAGGTTGACGAACGAGACGTTCCGGACCACGACGTGTTGCTGGCGGGCTTCCCCTGCCAGCCGTTCAGCATCGCCGGCGTATCGAAGAAGAATGCACTAGGGCGCGCGCATGGATTCGCCGACGAGACGCAAGGAACCCTGTTCTTCGACGTGGCGCGGATCATCGCTGCCAAGCGTCCTGCTGCTTTCCTGTTGGAGAACGTGAAGAATCTGGTAAGCCATGACAAGGGCAACACGTTTCGAGTCATCAAGAGAGTGCTGGAAAACGATCTCGACTACCAGATTCATTGCAGAGTCGTCGACGGTTCCCATTTCGTGCCACAACATCGTGAGCGGATCCTGATTGTCGGTTTCAGGGAAGGGACGGATTTCGATTGGAAGGACTTGGTGTTGCCAAAGAAGGGACCTGCACTTTCTTCAATCCTGCATCCCCAAGATGGCAGCGAGCAGTCAGAGGGTCACTACACGATCGGTCCACAGGCCAAGGTGGATGATCGATACACACTCACGCCGAAACTCTGGGCCTACTTGAAAGCATACGCTGCCAAACACAAGGCAGCCGGCAACGGATTCGGCTTTGGCTTGGTAGACGGCGACAAGGTAGCCCGTACGCTGTCCGCGCGGTACTACAAGGATGGGTCGGAGATTCTTGTATCACAGGGGAAGCACAGGCGTCCTCGTCGTCTGACGCCGCGTGAGTGTGCGCGGCTCATGGGTTTCCCGGACGATTTTCTGATCCCGGTCAGTGATACGCAGGCTTACAAGCAGTTCGGCAACAGTGTCGTCGTGCCGGTAATGCGAGAAGTTGCCAGGGTCATGAAGCCTCGCATCGTGAAGCTGACAGATCCTGACTTGGCAAGGCAGAAATCCCTGCTGGCGGTGTAGGCACAGGACGCATGCCGCTCCGAATTCGCCTTGGTGAGGCATTGCTTGGCGTGGTTTGCTGATGGATATTGTGGATCGGCCCACACGGAGCCGGATGATGTCCGGTATCCAAGGCAAAAACACGAAACCCGAACGGGTTGTACGCAGCTACCTTCATCGTGCCGGTCTGCGGTTCCAGTTGCACGCAAGACTCCCTGGCAAGCCTGACGTGGTCCTTCCCAAGTATCGTGCTGTCGTGTTTGTTCATGGCTGCTTCTGGCATCGGCACGCCGGGTGTCGATATGCGGCAACTCCAGAGAGTAACGCTGCATTCTGGCGGGAGAAATTCGCCGCAAACAAGAGGAGAGACACGGTGGTGAAGCGCCGCCTTCGGCAACTTGGCTGGCAGCCTCATGTCGTATGGTCGTGTCAGGTGAGTCAACGGAAGATGCGTGCTTTGATCGCACGGATTCGGTTGGGCGGGAAACGTTGATGACGATTTCCGGCGACCAGGACAAGTGGCTATCTGAAATCACTTTGTCAACGGTGTTCAGGTTGTTCAAGGACAACGGCGCCACGGAACTCTTGTGCAAGATCTTGCCACGCAACGCCAACAGCAAGAATCAGGTTTATCTCGCGCCCGACCTGTCGCAGGTTGGCAAGATTCCCTCAGGTGAAGTGACTCTTCATCAATCCGTATCACGAAAGGGAGGGGGTGCGGAGGCGGTATACCGATCTGCACTGGACTTTTCCTGGATCAGGAAGGATGGGCGCGCCTGTCATGCTCCGAACGCCAAGCTGATCTTTTACCCTCAGTATCCCGAGGTCCGCTTCTCCGGGTTCCTGCGAGGTTGCGCTGACGCACCGTCCTCGCTTTTCGACAAGAGCAGGCGAGGCGAAGAGCCCCATCGGATACTCGTTTTCGGCGTGGGAAACGGGAAGAAGGTCTCGGGAATTGCTCTCCCGCCGGAATCGCCTGCGGCACGGGAAATCGGCACTCAACATCCGCAGGACACGTACGGTGCGTTCTTCATCCTGTCCGTACCCGGTTCGGTGCGAGTCGACGGATTCCGGGAATTGATGCGAGAGTTGTGCGCGATTCATCGTCGAGATTGGGTTCCGTCGCGCCGCCTCGACAAGAATGGCGTGCTGGTTCCATGCAACGCATCCAACTGCAACGGCAATACGTTGGAATCGTTGCTCGGAATTCGTTCCAACGGATATTCTCAGCCGGATTTCCGTGGTTGGGAGATAAAGGCGCGGAACGTGTCCAACTCGACCCGTCCCGGTGCAAGTGTGGTCACGCTGTTCACGCCGGAGCCGACGGCTGGCGTCTATGTACAGGACGGGCTTTTTGCGTTCCTGAGTTGCTACGGTTATCCCGACACAAGAGGGCGCCCCGATCGACTGAACTTCGGCGGTTTGTACCGAGCCAACGGCGTCGCGCACGGCAGGACGAGTCTGCGGATGGTTGTGGATGGGTTCAAAGCGGAGGAGCGGAAGTTTTCCCCGAGCGGTGCCATTCGTTTGCTGGACCGCCGGGACAGGGAAGCCATGGCGTGGTCGTTCGCCAAGCTGATCGATCATTGGAAAACGAAGCATGCGCATGCGGCGTACGTGCCTTCTCAGCAACGCTTGGCGCCTGAACGGCAGTACCGATTCGGACGGAGTGTGCTGCTCGGCGAGGGAGCGGAATTCGGACTGTTTCTGGCTGCCGTGACTGCCGGAAAGGTCTACTACGACCCCGGGATCAAGATTGAAAAGTTGTCTACCGGGAAGCCGGTAACAAAGCGGCGCAGCCAATTCAGGGTCAACAGCAAGGACATTCCCGTATTGTACTCATCGAGTCGCGAGGTCGATTCATGTGAGCAGGCGCGATAGCGCCTGAATTCTCGCCAAGATCTTGTTCACGCGTACCGCTGCCGCATCTGCCGCAGGCACAGGCTGCCCGAGGCCAGGGTGGATGCCAGGCAGACGGCGGCCAGCGCCACATACACCCCGCGCCAGCCGAAATGTGCCGACAGTTCCGGTATGCCGGCTCCGGCAAGCACACCGCCCAGATAGCCGACGCCATCGATGAGGCCGGAGGCGGCAGCACCGGCATGCACGCCGCCAAAATCCAGCGCCATCGCGCCGGCCAGGCTCGAATAAGGCCCGAGCAGGCAGAAGGAGATGATGGCGATCAGCAGTACGGCGAGCCAGGGCCCTGCGGTCGAGGCGGTCGACAGGAAGGCAAGGGCAGTCAGTGCTGCGGCTGAACCGGCCAGTCCCAGCGCCAGCACGACAGCGCGGCCATGGACGCCGATGCGATCGCTGGCCCAGCCAGACACCAGCACGGAGGCCGCACCCACCAGCGGAAACAGGGCGCTCCATTGGGCCGCGCTCGCCACACTGAAGCGGGTCGCCTCGTGCAGATACGTCGGTGTCCAGGTTCCCAGGGATTCACGGACCAGCGTGCATCCGAGGGAAACAACGCAGGTCATGATGAAGGCGGCATTGCAAAGCAGTATTCGCATCAGGGTCAGGATGGAAGCGGGGGGGCGTTCGTGGCCGGCGAAAAGGTTGAGCGGATTCGCCTCGGCAGGCGCATGACCCACGTCGGTGCGGGAATTTCGAAGCCACAGCACGTTCAACAGCCACAGGAGCGCTGCCACTCCCGCGCCGAAATAGAACACTGAGCGCCAGCTGGCGCCGTGTTCGATCAGCAGGCCCATGGTCTGGCGGGCCGCGGCGTCACCGACCAGATAGCTGAGGCTAAGGATGGCGATGACGCGGCCGTGGGACTGGAAGTCGAACCAGCGGGAGCAGATTTTCATCATGCCCGCCCAGCCCACCGACTGCGTCAACCGGTTGCCGACCCAGGCGATCGTGAAAAACGGGATGCCTCCGCCCAGCGCAAACAGCACGGTGAACACCGAGCCGCCGGCAAGGCCGAGGCAGAAGCTCCGCCGTCCGCCCCACAGATCCGCCGAAGCCGTGAGCAGAAGCTTCCCCAGTGCGTAGGCGAGCACGCCGATGGAGGAAATCGCGCCAACCCGCATCAGGGCTGTCTCCCCGTCCATCCCCTGGGCATGCAGCTCATCGACGATCAGCGGAGTCACCACGGACAGGTTGGACCGGCAAAAGTAGTAGGCGGCATAGCCGGCGAACAGCAGCGTGCCGACCAGAATCTGCTGCCGGCGCAGGGTCCGAGCCGGGTGGGTAATCATGACGACCTATAGATAGTTGTTCTCGCGAAATGAGTTGGCAGGGGAAATGATATGCCTTCGCCGTGCCGCACGTTGTGCGGAATGATCCGGCCGACCATTCCAACCTACAAGGAGCTATTGGACATGGCGGGTGAACACTGGTTCGCCTCCGCGGAGTCTTATGCGATAGTGCGCAGGATATGTCGCTGGATTTTTCCGGTGGGCGTCTTTGGCAGTGAATCCACGAATTCGATTGCTCGTGGATACTTGTAAGGCGCGATCTGCGCCTTTACAAAGTTTTGAAGCCTCGTGACAAGTAGCTCGCTTGGCGACCATCCAGACCGCAATACAACATACGCTTTGACAATCTGACCACGTACCGGGTCAGGTGCACCTATTACTGCACATTCAAGTACGGCTTCGTGACTTTGAAGGGCAGATTCAACTTCGGGGCTTGCGATGTTGTACCCTGATGAAATAATCATGTCGTCACTTCGAGACTCGAACCAAAAATAGCCATCTTGGTCTATCCGGTAAAGGTCACCTGTCACGTTCCAACCATCCTTGACGTAATCTTTCTGGCGTGGGTCATCCAAGTAGCGACATCCAGTCGGCCCCCTGACCGCCAATCGGCCAGATCCAATAGTCTGTGGCTTCCCGTGGATGTCCAATACAACCGCTTCGTATCCAGGCAATGGTTTGCCGGTGGCGCCGGGCTTCGCCTCGGCGCCATCAGCACCAATGAAGATGTGGATCATTTCAGTCGACCCGATTCCGTCTGTCAACCGGATCCCGGTCGCTTTGTGCCATGAATCGGACGTTGCGCGTGACAGCGGCTCGCCTGCAGAAATGCAGCGCCGTAAGCTCGTTGTATTGAACCGGGGTAGTACATCGATCAGTGTCCGGTACATGGTTGGGGAAGTGAACAGCGCAGTGGCTCGGTGTTGCTCAATTGCACCAAGAAGCGAATCAGCTGTTGGACGTGATACATAGGCTGCAGCAGCACGAAAGCGCAGTGGGAATACAAGAAGTGCGCCGAGTCCAAATGTGAATCCGAGCGGGGGGCTGCCAACATATACGTCGTCAAGTGACGTGTGCAAGAGTGACCGCCCGACTATATCAGCCATCGCCAGTATGTCTCGATGAAAGTGCATTGTCGCTTTCGGCGTCCCGGTTGTCCCCGATGTAAACGCAATGATTGCGACATCATCAATTGCGGTGTCGATTGGGCGAAACGATTGGGTGTAAGAAGTCATTGACTTTTCCAAGTCACCGTTTCCCCATGCGCGAATTCGACCAAGAAATCCCGTCTGAGTGGCAGATTGCCTTACCTCTGGCAGCGCCTTGGAATCACATAGAGCGTGATCAATCCTTGCCTTGATCGCGATCTGTCCAAGCTCGTGTGCACGCAGTAGCGGCATTGCAGTTACCGCAATTCCGCCGGCGCGCAATACGGCCAACCACGATGCGGCAAGCATTCTCGAATTGGAGGCCATCAATAGAACACGATTGCCTGGCACGAGTCCTTCCTCGTGTACAAGAACATGCGCAACTTCGTCGCTCGCTCTGAGCAGATCAGAATATGTCCAGCTTGATCCAGATTCCAAAATGGCCGTTCTCGACCCGTGACCTTCAGCGATTGCGTCATCGAGCAGTTTGCACGCCGCGTTTAACCGATCTGGATACATGATGTGCGGCGAGCTGAAGTTGAACTGGGGCCATTCCGTTGCAGGTGGTAGATGATCCTGCGCGAACGTATCGACGTGTGATGTTGGTGCAATCATCTTGTATCGGAAAGACGAATGTCGTTCATCGTTATTGCTCTCAACTGACATTAGCCTTATTCCCGTCAGGCTGCTTTATTGGCAGGAACCTTGACCGTAAAGACGAGCATCGCGCTGATTGAAAACGCGGCTGCGGCAAATAGAGCAGCATCGCCGTACGCGGAACCGCCAACATGCATCATGCCGACTACGGCGGGTGCAGCCCCAAATCCAAATGTGTAGAACGCAACTGACGTTGCGACAATGCGGCCTGATCCGTCGAGCCGTGCCATGAGGGTCCGATAGCAAGGGGCCAGAAACATCACGGCAACTGAAAGGAATGTCGCACCCAAACAGTAGCTCAACCATCCCGGGCCGAACACCATAAGCAGGCCTGCTGTGGCCATGACCAGGTTTCCCGACACAATTGAAGCGCGAAGTCCAATCCGATCGCCGAACTGGTTCGCTGCAATTGGGCCCAAAAGGCCGACAATCTGTCCAATCGCGAGATAAGTGCCGACTTGGGCAGGGGAGAGTCCCCCATGGGTGCCGATCAGTTCTGCGAATACCCAGAGCGCGCTTGCTCCGGTCCATAGTAGTGCGAACGAAAGGAGGATTGAAGACGCTGCAGCAGTTCGCAGCGGCCTACCCGCTGACGATACAGCTGGAATCCGTGTTCGATCTGGCAACCAGCGAAGGGATGCAAGTGCGATAATCGGAACGACGGCCAGCAACCAGAACACGCCGAGGGGTCCGTAGTGGGCAATAAAATATGGGGTGGCGACGAGTGCGGCCGCGGCGACTGCCGCAATGACGACGCCAAGAAGAGAGTAGAGGCGGTGGGGATTTGCGACGCCCGCAGCAATTGCACCTGCAGCCGCCATCAATGATCCTTCACCGAGCCCAGTCAGGCATCTGCCAACGAAAAGCAGCGTGTCGTCGGTGCCCATTGCGCAGAGAGCATTTGCGACAATGACC
Organism: uncultured Sterolibacterium sp.; assembly: GCA_964500605.1. Taxonomy (GTDB): domain Bacteria; phylum Pseudomonadota; class Gammaproteobacteria; order Burkholderiales; family Rhodocyclaceae; genus Sterolibacterium. Next base: position 14,093 of record CAZCOS010000035.1, on the reverse strand, counting down.
ATGAAAGCAGAAAAAGTAACAATGACACGCGCTGCCAGTCTCCGGAGCATATGCGATACTGCTATTCCTGCAATGCCCATCATGATCAACTGTGCGGAAACGAGATTGCCGGCATGCGATTCGCTGACATGATAGCCACTGATCATTGCGGTCATGATGAACGGCATTATCAGTAGACTGTATTCACCGAGGGTTGCGTCAGAAATGATTGCCGAATATTCCCGGCCGACGTGGCAAGTGCGAAGGGATTCCGATAGCCTGGATGGGGGGGCAGTGCTCGTCATGTGATGATCCATCTCAGTGGTGCCATTGCGTGGCAGGGGTCGAGCCGCAACTCTGTGCGCAGCATCATGTCATGTGACAGCTGCGCGAACTGCGAATCGCGGGTCGCGCCAAGCGCCAGTCCGGAGAATCTCCCTTAAGGTCATGACTGCAATCCACGCGTCCTCGAATCGTGAATATAGCGGAGAGAACCCGAATCGCAGGATATCAGGAGCACGGAAGTCTCCAATGACAGACATGCTAATCAATGCTTGCATGATCTTGTAGCCTTGGGGGTGGGCGAACGAGATCTGGCTTCCGCGATGTTCAGCCTGACGACTGCTTACGAGCACCAGATCGTATCCCGCACAATACGAGTCGACAAGATCTATAAAGAGGCTGGTTAACATGCGGGACTTTTTTACGATACGGTCCATTCCGGCTTCGATGAGAATATTCACTCCAGTTTCGAGTGCAGCATTTGCGATGATGGATGGTGTGCCGGTGAGAAATCGACGGATTCCAGGGGCTGGAGTGTAGTCGTCGACGAAGCTAAAGGGATTTGCGTGGCCATGCCACCCAGAGATGAAATTGGTGGCGTTCTGCTGGAGTCTCTTCGCGACGTAGAGATAACTTGGAGCACCCGGTCCGCCGTTCAGATATTTGTAACCGCAGCCGACAGCAAAGTCGGCATCGGAGTCCGCGAGATTTACCGGTACTGCGCCAGCGCTATGGCTCAAATCCCACAGAATCATCGCACCTCGCGAATGTGCGGCAGCCGTGATTTCAGTCATCGGGAAGATGCTGCCAGTCGTGTAATGCACATGTGAAAGGAGAACGAGTGCAGTGGACTGGCTGATTGCCCCGGTTATCTGGTCTCGAGGGACCACAGTCAAGCGACTTCCACGTCCAAATGCGCGAACGGCGCCCTCACACACATACAGGTCGGTCGGAAAGCTCCCCGCCTCTGAGAGAATCTCATTGCGACCAGGATTCAAGGCAAGCGCAGTCAGCGCAAGACGGAAAAGATTCACTGAAGTGGTGTCTGTTACTATTACGTCATCCGGTGGTGAGCCAATAAGTCCAGCGATTTTTCGTCCCACAGTCAGTGACGAGTTGATCCAATCATGCCGATTCCAGCTTCCAATGAGGCCATTGCCCCACTCACAGGCTACGACGTCGCGTATTCTTGGGAGAGTGGCTTTGGGCAGCGCTCCAAGAGAATTTCCGTCCAGGTAGACGATGCCTGGAGGCATCTCAAATTGCAGTCGAAATGCGCGTAGCGGATCACTCGCATCCAATTCCCGAATTTGTTCAATTGTCCAATTTGCCATCACAGGATCCTGAGTTTCTTCGATGGATGAGTAAGCGAGACGAGTCAAGCCGGACTCGGTCCCAAGCATACCGAGATGATTCCGTTTGGCAAATATATTGCGAAAATGAAACGCCCGCGTGGAAAAGTGGAAGTGCAGCTTCAGCCGGTCAGGCTGAGCCCTTCTGAGACATCGCGAATGGCTCATGAGAATCGACGCACAAGTTGGGCATTGGGCCCTTGCGACTGAAGAGATGCGACGCCCTATCGCCGGAGTTGCTGCGCGAATAATCGGCGGATGGTCCAGAAGGTGCGTATCGGGTTGCGGCGTCTTGAAACGAAGTTCGTCCGCAAAAGCGCTTGATTCGAAGAGGAATCTGCCCAGATGTTCCGGTCCGATGGAACAATGAGACATTGCTCAATATGTGTGCTTGATCTTGGAGGCATGCCGACTGCGGCAAACGGCCGGTTTCAATCCAGTTCGGAAGTGACAAATGAAGTTGCTCATTAGAAACAAAATTGCTATAAGGAGATGCCAATGTAGCAAATTGATGAGGCCCGGCGGTTCTGAATCCTGGTTTGATCGCTCTATTGGGGCCTGGCAAGGGGAGAATGAAGATGATTTACCGACCGGCTCGTTTCATACGTCTTCTTGTTTTGGCAGGTGTCGCTGCAGGATTGTCGATATCGGCCGCTGTCGGCGCCGAACTGGAAGAAATTGTTGTAACAGCGCAGAAGCGAACTCAACCCCTTCAGGATGTGCCCATTTCGGTAAGCGTGCTTTCCGGAGAAATGGCTCAGAGCCGCTCGTTAAGCAACCTTGGATCCATTGGGACTCAGGTGCCGGGCGTCCAATTCACGCCGTCTGATCAAGGTGGTGGTAACGCGAGTTTCTATGTTCGCGGTATTGGTCAGAATGATTTCATTAACACGAACGACCCGGGCGTTGGAGTCTATGTTGACGGCGTTTTTATTGCGCGCACTGCCGGTGGACTCCTGGATTTGACGGACCTTGATCGGATCGAGGTCTTGCGAGGCCCGCAGGGCACGCTCTTCGGAAAGAACACAATTGGCGGCGCCATCAGTGTCTACACCAAGGCACCAACCTTTCGATACGAAGGCACCGCGTTCTTGCGTGCGGGAGAACGTCGGCGTTTTGATGGCGGGCTTATGCTAAATATTCCCGTAGTGGACGATAAGCTTGCGCTGCGCTTCAATTTCATCGACAAGACTCAGGACGGTTTCGGCCGAAGTCTCGAGACGGGACGTCTCTACGGAGGCGAAGGCAAGCAGATTGCGCGCTTGGCGGCACTTTGGCTGCCGAACGACATGGTGCAAATCGACTTCTCTGCAGACTACACTCGCGTACGTCAGCCAATCATGTTCTCGATTGTGCCGTCGATCAACCCACATACCTTTGTGACCGACCCGCAAAACCAGTGGGCCGTAGCAAATGGAGTAGTGCCCTTCGATGAACGGTGGGTGTCGCCCAGTCTCTATACGAACTATGCTGTCTTCCAGCCTGGCGACCGAGAAGATATTTACGGCACCAATTTAACTGTTACGTGGCAGCTTGGTTCCGAAGCGCAACTGAAGTCCATTTCAGCCTACCGAAATTCGAGAGTGAATACCGGGCTTGCCTTCAGCGCGGCTCCTTCGAGAATCGGAGACCAGACCGTTCACGAGAAGGATGATCAACTATCGCAGGAATTCATCTTCAGCGGCAAGTCACTTGACAAGCGACTTGATTGGGTTGCCGGCCTGTACTACCTAAAGGAGAATATCTACAGCGACATCTATCTCCCTCTGTCCTTTGTCGAAAATCCGGATGGATACGATACAGACAGCATCAACGATGGAGCAAACAAGAGCTATGCCTTATATGGGCAGGGTACATATCAGATAACCGACAAACTAGGCGCGGTCTTGGGGGCGCGCTATTCGGTTGATCAAAAGCAGGACACCATCCACGTTTACGCAAACAAGTTTTTCGTGGACCTGTTGCCCCCGACACCACTCGACCACCGCTGGTCATCGTTCACATATCGAGCCGGACTCCAGTATGAATTGGCGCAGCATCAGCTTGGTTATGCGTCCATTGCCACTGGCTTCAAGAGTGGGGGCTTCAATGGCCGTGCGCAGAGCACTACATTCATTGCTTTTGAGCCAGAAAAGGCGACAACCTACGAGATTGGATACAAGTCCGAACTTCTTGACAGGCGATTGCGCCTCAACATGGCTGCCTTCTGGACTGAGTACAAGGATATCCAGACAACACTCAACGTAGTGGACCCGGTCACGCAAGTGACGACTAACGTCGTTGCTAACCCGGCAGACGCCAGAATCAAGGGCTTTGAATTGGATTCAGAGGCGGTGATTACAGACTGGTTTGCCATCACGTTCGGTGCGACCGCGACAAGTGCACACTACGTCCGGTTGGCTCCTGGCACCGATGTATCTCTCAGGGACCATCTGCCAAGGGTTCCTTCGGTAACCCGCAATGGTGGCCTGCGCCTGGATCTGCCGCTGTCTTCGCCATTTGCCAACGATGGACTTCTGAGTGCCCGGATCGATGCTTCACGGAAAGCAAGCTATTATGACGGCGCGCCTAACAGCGCGTACAACTTTGAGCCCGCACTTACACTCGTAAACGGGCGGATCGCGTATGGTCCCAAATCGAAGCGTTGGCAGATAGCTGCGTACGCTCGCAATCTTACAAACAAGAAATACTATATGCACCACGAGGATCTGATGGCGTTCGTCTACTCAATCGCTGATCCGGCACCACCACGTGAGGTGGGTGGCGAGTTCATGTTTAACTGGTGAGGATCGAATGTCGCGGACAGCTGATCAAGAAGCATCCGAGTCAGATGAGCATAACGAGGCGGATTTGTGTCGACGTCGATTGGTTGGGGCCGCATGTGCCGCTGTTCTGACTGGAATTCCTTCGTCGCAGAAGCTTGCAGCAGCAATCAACCCTTCGCCCCGCTATGCGCTGACTGTCAAAGGGCCGGTACCGGCGCGAAACCTGGGTGTAACGCTTCCGCACGAGCACCTTCTGCTTGATTTTTCCATCCGGTATTCACCTGTTCGGGGTGAGGAGGAGCTTAAGGCCCCGCTCAGGCTCGAAGACCGGTGGCGGCTTGTTCGACATCCTGCGGCACACATGATCAATTTATTGAATCTGGATGTGGAGGACGCGGTTAGGGAGGCAGAATATTTTCGACAGGTCGGAGGCCAAACGATCGTTGATCTTACACCTGCGCCGTTGACTCCTGGACCCGACAAGTTGAAGCAAATTTCGGAGCGCACTGGCCTGAACGTCATTGCGTCTACGGGCTTTTACATTGATGCTTCCCTGCCGACATGGGCTCGAAAGGCGAGTGTCGACACGCTTGCCGCGAGACTCATCGAGGACATTGAGTTTGGGGGCAAAGAAGGAATACGGCGCGGTGCAATCGGAGAGATTGCCGTTGAGCAGGCTACGGAACTGGAGCTCCGCTGCGTCCGCGCAGCAGGGCGCGCTCAGCAACGGACTGGCGCTCCGTGCTACATCCATTCGATGTCGGGAATCTTGCCTTTGTATCGACAGTCTCTCGATCGAATACTCGGGTCCTACCTTGACGAAGGAGGTGATCCGCGGCGCTTGGTACTTTGTCATCAAGACGGATCTGGAGACGACCCGGACTATCAGTTCAAGCTGTTGCAACGTGGCTTCTGGTTCGAGTACGACACGTTTGGGTCTGAGGGCGTATTCGCGTTCGGTGACCGGTATATTCAGCTGCCAACTGATTCGCGCCGGATCAAAGAACTGAAGCTCCTCATCGATGCTGGTTTCGGCGATCAGCTGCTGATTTCACATGACGTAGCATATCAGGTGGGAAAGCGCACGTGGGGTGGGTGGGGCATGGCTCACATCATTGACACCCTCTGGCCGCGATTTATTGCCGAAGGGATTTCTGAATCAATGCTCCAGCGAATCATGTGCAACAACCCTGCGCGACTTCTGGGGTTCATGCAAGCTTGATGATGCCCGTTTTGGTACGAATGATGTATGAGTGGTGACCGCCATTACGCGTGCGGCCCGTTCTTCGCCAACGTTTATGTAGGCATGACCGGAGGTGCTGTCCATGTAGATGCTGTCGCCGACATCGAGTCGGGTCGGCTGATAATCCTCAGTATGGACTTCTACCGAACCAGACAGGACATACGCAAATTCTTCACCTGCATGTGCAACGAGACCGCCTGCCTCATCAAGCGTTCGAGCGGTGATTTCCATTATTCCTGTGGTCATCTTCTTGTTGGAAAGTTCGCCACAGAGCAATTCAAAATAGTATCGATCTGTCGCTTCCCGGGGACCTTGGCCTCGCCGTGTGACCGCACGTCGACCCGTACGCACATCCTTCGTGGGCGTTGTGAAGAGGTCGCTGATTTCAAGACCGAGACCGCCGGCCAGATGTGTGAGCTGCGCGTAACTCAAAGTCGCACGGCTGTTCTGGACTTTGGAAAGCGTCGCAATCGGTATGCCGGTGAGCTCCGCAAGGGTGCGGAGCGTAATACCACGAGATCGTATGATGTCGCGAAGACGCGGTCCAAGATCCGGCGCAACGTTGCGCGCGGCGAAGGTGGGTTTGCCGGGTTTTATTGCTTTTGGTCTTCGGCCCATAGGGTTGTAGAAAAGAATTGCCTTGAGAAATGTGCTGTGAACATGCGGATCGTACAGGAATTTGGAAGTGGTCGTCATCCTCGGGGAGAGGGAAATGCCTGATGTGAGATCGTATGGTTTGCAGCGCTTTGCCGGGCAGACAGTGCTTGTGACGGGCGGCGCGTCCGGGATTGGTTTTGCAACGGCAAAGCGCTTTGCAGCGGAGGGGGGGGATGTTTGGATCGCCGACCTGCCGGGCCGCTCCGAAGTTGCAAGTCAGGCGTTTCCCGGACTCAGACCGATGGATCTGGATGTGCGGCACGCGGACGGCGTTGCGCGAACTGTAGAAAAAGTCCTTTCGGTTTCCGGCAAAATCGATGTCGTCGTCAATTGTGCAGGTATTGTGCACGAAGCCGCATTACAAAGTACTGCGCCGAGCGACTGGTGCAGAGTGCTTGATGTAAACCTTACTGGCACTTTTCTTTTGTGCAGGTATGTAATGCCGGGGATGATAGCCAGGCGGCAAGGCACGATAGTCAATGTTGCTTCCGACGCCGCGCTGATTGGCCAGGTGAACCAAGCCGCGTATTGTGCGAGCAAGGGTGGTGTGGCGCAGCTGACTCGTGCGGCTGCGCTGGATGGCGCCCCGTACGGAATACGAGTCAATTGCGTTTGCCCATGTTTTGTTGATACACCTCTTCTGGCTGCGTGGGTAGGTTCGAATGTGGACCCTGAAAAGGCCCGTACAGCCGCGGCCCGGGTTCAGGCTATGAACCGTGTGGGCCAGCCACACGAAATCGCATCGGCAATCGCCTATCTTGCATCTGCCGAGGCAAACTTCGTGACCGGCGTTGTGCTCCCCGTTGATGGCGGTGCAACGATTTCTTGAACTCTGTAATCCCATCGCAGGACTATTTGCCATGGCAATCGCGAAAAGACTGGAAAGACGCAATGCGCTTGTGACTGGAGCTGGAAGTGGCATTGGGCGCGCGATTGCGAGGCGCTTTTCCGAAGAAGGCGCGTGGGTTGCTTGTGTGGATCGTGATCTCGCAACGGCCGAAAAGATTGCTGCATCCCTGGAATACGGCGGCATTGGAATACGCGCTGATGTGAGTTCTGAGGAGGACGTGCTGGCTGCAATTTCCTGTGTCATACGCGAGCAGAGGAAGTTGCACACGGTGGTGAACAGCGCCGGGATTGCCGGACCACAGAATCCAGTGGGTACGACTCCGCTCGACGAATGGCGACGAACGCTCGAGGTGAACCTCACCGGCACATTCCTCATTTGCAAACATAGTCTGCCAATGCTGATTTTGACCCAGGGCAATATTGTGAACGTGGCGTCAGCGCTGGCGCTTGTGGCAAAGAGGGATGAAGCGGCCTACCATGCCTCGAAAGCAGGCGTTGTCCATTTGTCTCGCTCGATGGCGCTTGACTATGCAGGTCAGGTGCGGGTGAATTGTGTTTGCCCGGGTGCTGTGCGTACAGCCATGATTGAATCAGTTCTTCCTGCTGGGGTGGATGTCGCGGCTGCGCTGACCGAATATGGCAATATCCACCCGTTGCATCAACGACTTGCAGAACCGGAGGAAATTGCAGACGCGGTGCTTTTTCTTGCCTCCGACGATGCATCTCTGATCACTGGGGTTGCAATGCCCGTTGATGCAGGCTTTTCGGTCGCATGAGGATATGAAGATAGGAGCTGGATCATGGCACTTCAAGCGGAGGAGGTGGCGGGCACAGTCACGGTAAGTGACGGAGTGCACCTTCACTATGTGGATCATGGACAAGGACCCGTACTTCTTCTCGTTCATGGCATGTGGGGCAGCTCACGCTTTTTCGCCAGACAAATTGGCTCCCTGAGCGACCGCTATCGAGTCATCGCCCCCGATCTTCGCGGGCATGGCCGCTCATCTATGACACTTTCTGATCAGGCGGTACCATGTTACGCACGGGACATGCGCCAATTTTTGAGGAATCTTGGTGTTGAATCTTTTGTCGCCGTCGGTTGGTCAATGGGAGCATTCGTTTGCTGGGACTACGTTCAACAGTTCGGACCTGCGGGCATGCGCGGGCTCGTGGTCATTGACCAACCTCCTTCTGATTGGCAATCTGAACAGATACCGGACGCCTTGATTTCACACGAGACGCTGCGCCTCTGGCACTATCGATTGCTGACGGAGCGAAATGCACTGATTCGAGAAATAATCCCGATGATGTTTGCGAAGCAGCCATCGCCAGAAGATATGGTATGGATGTTCGATGAAATGACTCGTGCTCCAGAAGCGGTGGCGGCAGCAATTTTGGTGGACCAGAGTCTGCGTGAGTATCAGGACGTACTTAAGGATTTTCCGGTCCCGACGCTCGTCTGTGGCGGAGGGCGTAGCGCGCAGCCTCGCGAGGGATTGGAATTGATTGTGAAGTACGCTGCGAACGCAAGTCTCTCGATTTTTGAGGACTGCGGTCATTGCTTGTTCATCGAGGATCCAGATCGTTTCAATAGTGAAGTTGACAGGTTCGCCTCGGCATTGCCTGAATGATTGTCTGGGCTCATTGGGTTGACCTGGCCATGTTTCCTTTCACATGTTCACCGTCAGGCTTGCCCCGCACCGATAGCCGTTTCCGACAGGCATGCAACGAATGCGCTGGCCGCAGGTGACAGCGACCGGCCGGCACGGGTCACCAGGGTCATCGGGCGCGACACGACCGGAGCGGTGAGCCGGCGAAAGCATGCCTTGCGGTGCTTGATGAGGGCGGCGGCCCGTTCCGGCAGGATGCTGATGCCAAGGCCCTGTTCGATCAGCGCCACGGCGGTACCCATGTACCCCACTTCGAAGTGTGTTTCTCCCAGTTCGATGGACTGGGCGCTGAGGGTCGTATCGATCAGAGGCCGGAAAACGCTGGAGCGGGACAGTGCGATCGATGATTGCCCGGCAAGATCCCGCCAACGCAGCGGCCGGCGCCGGGTGAGGGATGAATCGACGGGCATGACCACACCGAGTACGTCCTCATACAGGGTGCTGAGCGTGAGTTCGGTCGCGGATCGCTCGAAGGTTCCGACGCCGATATCGACCGTGCCGTTGCGCACGCTTTGCAGGATCTGGTCCGTCAGCATGTCCCGCAATTCGACATGGACCTGGGGATACATCTTTGCGAATTTCGCGATCCGTGAGGGCAGGACAGTGACTGCGGACAGCGGCGAGGCGGCGACGATGACCCGTCCCCGGCTCTTGTTGAGCAGGCCTCTTGCCTCCCGGAGTGCCGAATCCACGTCGCTGAGTACCCTCCCGGACAGCTCGAGGAGGTGTTCGCCGGAAGGATTCAGAACGACCTTGCGGGTGGTGCGATCCAGGAGGCTGAAGCCGATCTGGCGTTCGAGTTCACGGATCATGGCGCTGACCGCGGACTGCGACAGGTTCAGGCGTCTGGCGGCCTCGGTGAAGCTTTCGCGCCGCGCGACTTCGCGGAATGCACGCAGCTGACGGAGGGTTATGTTCATGGAATTATATTAATAATGAAAACAGCATAATACGAAAGATAAAGTTGATTGTCTTATAAATGCATCCGCGTTCAAATGTCCGGCACACCCAACGCCATCCCGAGAGATCATGAGCCGGTATCCCGACCTTCAGCTGTACATAGGCGGCCAGTGGCAATCGTCGGCAGACACCTTGCCCGTCCTGAATCCCGCCGACGAATGCGAGATCGCCAGACTCCCGGTCGCCGGGCGATCCGACCTGGATGCGGCGCTGGACGCTGCCTCCGGGGGCTTCCGGGTGTGGAGAAACACGCCGCCTGCCCGGCGCGCCGAGATCATCCTCAAGGCCGCGACCCTGATGCGCGAGCGCATCGAGGAGATCGCGCATTCGATCACCCTCGAGCACGGCAAGCCCATCGCGCAGGCGCGAGCCGAGGTGATCCGCGGCTGCGAGTTCTTCGAATGGGATGCGGCCGAGGGTCTGCGTCTGTACGGCCGGGTGATTCCCAGTGCCCCGGGCATCCGGTACATCGTGCTGCAACAGCCGATCGGGGTGGTCGCCGGATTTTCTCCCTGGAATTTCCCGATGAGCCAGCCGTCGCGAAAGATAGGCGGTGCGCTTGCGGCGGGTTGCTCGATCATCATGAAGGCGGCGGAGGAGACTCCGGCCGGCGCCATCCACATCGCCCGGGCCTTTCACGACGCGGGACTTCCGCCGGGAGTCCTCAACCTCGTTTTCGGGGTGCCATCCGAAATATCCTCCTATCTCATCCCGCAGCCCCAGGTGCGCCTGGTGGCGTTCACCGGTTCCACGGCGGTGGGCCGGCATCTGACTGAAATCGCGGCCCGGCACATCAAGCCGGTGCTGATGGAACTGGGCGGGCACGCACCCGTCATCGTCTGTGACGACGTGGACCCGGTGGCCACGGGGGTCATGTCCGCGATCCGGAAGATCCGCAATGCCGGGCAGGTCTGCACCTCGCCGACCCGTTTCTACGTGCAAAAGCCGCTGTTCAACGCCTTCACCCAGGCCTTCGTCGAGAAGGCAAGGAGCATCAGGGTCGGTGACGGCATGGATCCTTCCACGCAGATGGGGCCGCTGGCCAACCACCGGCGCATCGATGCGCTGGAACGGCTGGTGGCGGATGCGCGAGAGAAAGGCGCTAACGTGCTGGCCGGCGGCGAACGGCCGAAGAATCGCGGCTACTTCTTCCCGCCGACCGTCCTGTCCGAACTGCCCGATGACGCGCGCGCCATGCGCGAGGAACCCTTTGGTCCGCTGGCGCTCATCAACCCGGTGGACTCCCTGGAAGAGGCCATCGAAAAGGCCAACGGGTTGCCTTTCGGACTTGCCGCCTACGCCTTCACCCATTCCGCGCGCAATGTGGACCTGCTCACCGAAGGCATCGAAACCGGCAACCTGTCCATCAACACGCTGGAGGCTTCGGTGGCGGAAACGCCATTCGGTGGCGTGAAGGACAGCGGTCTGGGCCGTGAAGGCGGTGCCGAAGGGCTCGCGAACTATACGGTCATCAAGAACGTATCCCACAGCATGACGTATTGAACATCCGGTGGTTTCAAAGTGATCAATCCTGCAACTGACTTCAAGGCACTCGCCCGCGACCGGCTCCATGGGGTCTGGGCTGCAGTGCCCACTCCGTTCACGCCATCATTGGTGATCGATGAAGCCGGCCTTCGCCGCAACCTGCGTCACTGGTTCGTCGATCTGGGCATCGCGGGGTTGTTCATCTGCGGCAAGCAGGGCGAGTTCTTTTCCCTGTCGTTGGCCGAGCGCAAGCGGGTCTGCGAGATCGCCGTGGCCGCTGCCCGCGAACATGGCGCCACCGGCGGCATCATGATGTCCGTGTCGGACCAGAACCTCGATACGGTCATCGAACTGGCCCGGCATGCCGAGCACGCGGGTGCGGACTACATCGTGGTGCATGCGCCGATGCTGCATTTCGGCAAGGACATCGACACCACGGTGCGTGAGTACTACCGCCACATCGCCTCCCATGTGAATCTTCCGGTGGTGATGTGGTCGCATCCCGATGCCGGTTACGTGCTGTCGCCCGAGACCTGCGCCGCCATTGCGGCGGAATGCCGCAACGTGGTGGCGATCAAGTACAGCGTGCCCCGGGAAATGTATGCGCGCCTAAGCCGGATGGCGAGCGAATACCTGATCGTCAGCACCTCATCCGAGACCGAGTGGCTCGACAACATCATCGAACTGGGATGGCGTTTGTACCTGTGTTCGATTCCGCCCATCCTGTACCAGACCCGCACCGACCGTCGCATGCACGAGTACACGCAGCTGGCATTCCAGGGCCGTTTCGAAGAGGCACGCCGGGTTCGCGACAGCCTCGATCCGGTCCGCAAGGCCATCGCGCATTCACGCGCACCCGGCACGCCGCATGCCCAGCAGAAATACTGGCAGGAACTGCTGGGACAGGCAGGCGGCCCGGTCAGGCGGCCCTTGTTGCAGCTCGGTGAATCCGAGCGCGCCGCAATCCGCCATGCCTTCGGGGAAAGCGGGCTGTCAGCAGCTCCGTGAGCGGTGCACTCAGGATTGCGATGGTGGGATTTGGCGCCATCGGCCAGTCCCTCGCGACCCTCATCCGGCAGAATCTGCCCCACGCGAATCTCGTGGGGATCGCGACGCGCTCACCTCCCGACGATCGGGTTCGCGGCCTCGCGCCTGTCGGCACGCTCTTCGTCGACAACCCGGCGGCGTTGGTCAATCTGGATGCGGACCTGGTCATCGAGTGTGCGGGTCACGCGGCGCTGGCCTGTTACGCGCCCGTCCTGCTGCGAGCGGGTCAGGAAGTGCTGGTGGCCTCGGTCGGTGCCCTGGCTGACCGGGCGCTTGAAGTGTCCATCAGGCAGGCCGCAACCGAAGGGTGCGCGCGGGTGCTGCTGTCCACGGGTGCCATCGGGGCGGTGGATCTGCTGTGCGCTGCGCGCGTAGGCGGTCTCCGGGAAGTCCGTTACACCGGCCGCAAACCGCCTCGTGCATGGCTTGGCACGCCAGCCGAGACGCTTGCGCAGGGCGCTGCGCACTCCGGTGAATCGGTGGAGGTGTTCGAGGGCACGGCGCGCGAGGCAGCACTGCGGTTTCCGCAGAATGCCAATGTCGCCGCCACGGTGGCCCTGGCCGGCATGGGCTTCGAGGAAACCCGCGTGCGCCTGCTGGCAGATCCGGGCCTGCAGGTCAACGAGCATGAAATCCAGGCGCAGGGCAACTTCGGCCGTTTCGATCTGGTCGTACGCGGAAATCCGCAAGCCAATCAACCCAAGACGTCGGCGCTGGTCGCCATGAGCCTGGCCCGATTCCTCATGCAGCGCCAGTCGGCCATGACCTTCGGGTAGGAGTGGTCCGCCGACGGCATGATACAGTTCATGTCGTCATGAACCTGGCTGTTTATTCCGACCTGCACCTGGAGTTTGGCGACTGGATCCCGCCCTCGGGCCCCGTTGACGGGGTGATTCTCGCCGGTGACATCCATGTGGGCGATGCGGCCATTGCCTGGGCGCGCCGGCATTTTCCCGACACGCCGATCCTCTACGTGGCCGGCAATCATGAATATTTCGGTTTCGACATGCCGAGCCTTTTGCAGCGCATGCACGCCACAGCCGCGCAGCACGGCGTTCATTTCCTGCACGATGGATGGGTGGTGGAACAGGGCGTGCGGTTTCTCGGCACGACCTTGTGGACGGACTTCGGGTTCTATGGGACGGAACCGGAAACGGTGAGCCGCGCCATGCGGCATGCGCGCCGCGGCATGCGCGACTATGACCTGATCGAACACCTTCCCGGCGTGCAGCTTTCTCCCGAGCTGACCCGCGAGATTCACGTGTGCCAGCGTCGCTGGCTGCACGCAAGACTGTCCGAGCCGTTCGATGGTCCGACCGTGGTCATTACGCATCACATGCCCCATGCCGGCAGCGTGCATCCCCGCTACGACCGCAATCCGCTGAACCCGGCCTTCGTCAGCGATCTTGGGGCCCTGTTCGACAAGGACGTATGCCTGTGGGTACATGGCCATACCCACGAATCACGCGACTATCATGTGGGTTCGACGCGCGTGGTGTGCAATCCCCGCGGTTATGCCCCGGATCTTCTCAACCCGGGCTTTGAGCCTGAAATGCGGGTGACCATTCCATGAAAGCGATGCCTTATTCCCCACTGGTGCAGCGTATTGCAGGAGAAGGTTCCGATGCCTGGGTGACCCACTACGAGGCCTGGGCGGCAAAGGAGCGGGGAGAGGATGTGATCCTGCTCAGCGTCGGGGATCCTGACATCGGCACGCCCGCACCCGTGGTGGAGCGGGCCATCGAACAGCTGCGTGCGGGCGATACCCATTACACGCCCACCACCGGGCGGCGGCATCTGCGTG
>CAZCOS010000034.1:5022-22698 GCA_964500605.1 uncultured Sterolibacterium sp. | reverse complement strand
GCACTTGCTGGCTTTCAAACAGTTTTATTTTGTCGCTCATGGCTGTTTGCCCTCCGGCTTTGCAATGGCCTTGGCTTTCAGGTTGTAGTGTTTGGTCTGGTAGTTTTTGCCATCGGCGGCAGTTATTAAGTATTCCTTAATAACTGAATCTTGCCGCAGCTCACCGTCATCGAAAATACGCTTGAGATGCTGATTGATGGCGGCCACGGAGACATCGTACAGCGCTGCCATCATCTTTTGCGTGAGCCATATATTTTCATCCTGATAGCGCATTTCAACGCTGCTTTCACTGTCACCACTCGCCGCAATAAAAGTCAGGTATTCCGCTGCTGAGGAGCGGGTGAGGGAGATTTCCTGCTTGGGTTTTTTGCGGGTCATGGCTGGACCCCCATCTTTTTCAGGTGCTCATCCACCCGTGCCGACAGGCTGGCCAGTTCTTGCGTGAGTGCGGGCAGCGGGCTGGCGTAGCGTTCTGCCAGCTGGCGAATGCGGCCGGTGAGGTTTTGCGAGACGCGGTCGAGCTCGCCTTGCACGGCTTTGGCCAAGGCGGCCAGCCATTTGTCGTCCACCACCAGGGTTTTGATTTCGTCCACCGAGAGCGCGGGGTATTTCTCGTAGGCCAGCTTGTCCAGGGCGCTGTCTTGCTCTTTGAGTTGTTTTTTCAGCGCGGCTTCGGTGGCGGAGCGTTGCTGCCACTCTTTGAGCACGGCCAGCTCGTCGGCGGCGTCGGGATCGCGGCCTATTTCGCGGATGCGGTCTTTGATTTGGGCGGCGTTGATTTTGTCGAAGCCTGCCAGCGCCATGTCTTCGGCGCTGTGTTCTTCTTCAAATTCGGCCAGGGCGGCGCTGGCGGCTTCCCACTGGGCGGCGGTGGCATCCAGCGCGGCCTGTTCGGCCTGGAAGTAGCGCGCCACGATGTAGGGCTTGGGGATAAGGTCGCAGGCCCAGCCTTTGTCTTTTTCTTTGCCTTTTTTGTCTTTTTCCACCAGGCGCACAGGCTGGGCCACCCAGCCATCGGCCGAGAGCAGATAGCAGTCGTCCTGCATGGTTTCCATCCAGTGGTCCATCAGGTGTTGGTAGAGGGCGTAGGCATCCACCAGCGGCGTGGGTTTGAAGCGCTCGAGCAGGTCTTCCGACAAGGCTTCAATCAGTTGCCTGGGCTGGCCGTTTTGCGCAAAGCCCTTTAATTGCGCCGTGTTGGCCTGCGTCCAGTCGGCAAATACCTGGGTGGCGGCCTGATTGAAGGCGGTGAACTCAGGGTGGGCAAAGATGGCGGTTTTGACCTCGGCAATGGGCCGTTTCAACTGGGCGTAGCCTGCGCGCCCGGCAGATTCGAACAGGGCGCTGCGCACACCGGGAATCACTTGCCAATAGTCCGCCAGGGCATCCAGATCGCGCTCGGGAATGCCGCCGCGCAGGTGGGCGTCGATGTCCTGAATGTCTTCGGGCTCACTGCTGTCGATATAGCGCGGCAGGTTGAGGTTGAAGTCGTTCTTGGGGGCGGCAATTTCGCTGAAGGGCACCATGCGCGAATAGCGTGGCAACTCCACCTGCTTGGTGAAGGCATCGACGATTTTGTGAATGTCCTGCTCACGCAGACGGTTTTTGGGGCCGTCTTTGATAAAGCCCTTGGCGGCGTCGATCATGAAGATGCCTTTGCGCGCCGTGGCGTTTTCCTTGTCCAGCACCAGAATGCAGGCGGGAATGCCGGTGCCGTAGAACAGGTTGGCAGGCAGGCCGATGATGCCTTTGAGGATGCCCGAGCGCACCAGCTTCTCGCGGATGACGGCCTCGGCATTGCCCCGGAACAGCACGCCATGCGGCAAGATGCAGGCACCTTTGCCGGTGCTTTTCATGGAGCGGATGATGTGCAGCAGGTAAGCGTAGTCGCCTTGTTTTTTCGGCGGTTCGCCCCAGGCAAAACGCTGGTAAGGGTCGTTGGCGGGGGTGAGCCCGATGCTCCAGGTCTTGTCGGAAAACGGCGGATTGGCGACGACGTAGTCATAGGTACGCAGCGCTTCTTTTCCGTCTTTTTGGCCATCTTTGAACTTGGGCGCGGCCAGGGTGTTGCCTTGCAGGATGTTGGCGGTGGGAAAGTCGTGCAGGATCATGTTCATGCGGGCAAGACCGGCCGTGGTCACGTCCATTTCCTGCCCTTCCAGCGTGATGTGCTTGCCCGCTTCGGCCGCCACCTTGAGCAGCAAGGAGCCCGAGCCGCAGGTGGGGTCATAGGCGGTGGTCGAGGCCACGGCGTTGGCTGGGGAGATGCCCACCACCTTGGCCATGATGCGGCTGACTTCGGACGGGGTGTAGAACTGGCCTTTGCTCTTGCCACTCTGCGAGGCGAAGTGCCGCATCAGGTATTCGTAGGCGTCACCCAGAATGTCGTCGTTCTCGGCGCGGTTTTTGGAAAAATCCAGCTCGGGCTTTTGGAAAATGCCGATCAGGTTGCTCAGGCGATCCACCATCGCCTGACCTTCGCCGAGCTTGTTCGGGTCGTTGAAGTCTGGGAAATCGCTGCGCGCCAGGCGCGAGTTGGCGTCGATCAGGGGCTGAATGATCTGTGTGTTGATCTTGTCGCCGATATCGCTTTTGCCCTTCAAGGCAATCATGTCGCGGAATGAGGCGCCTTGCGGGATGGTGACTGGCGGGGCAAAGTCGTCCGAGTCGCCGTATTTGTCCGAGACGTACTTGATGAACAGCATGAACAGGACGTAGTCCTTGTACTGGCTGGCATCCATGCCGCCGCGCAGCTCGTCGCAAGAGGCCCAAAGGGAGGAATAAAGGTCTGATTTCTTGATGGCCATGGGGGGTCCTATTTCCGTGTTGTGCTGGTCGCCGGGGCTTGATAGCCGGGCGCGAGCTTTGCGTTTTCGACTCCGTACAGGGTTAGCGGGTCGCCAAGCCAAAGGCGGTACTGTTCTTCTGTGAGGCTGTGATTGGGTGAAGCATCCACGCCTGCTCTATAACGGCAACACCCCAGCCTCAACCATCTGTCTTGCATCGCCCAGGGCGGCTTGTTCCAGCTGGCTGCGTTGCCTTGCCTGCGCCAGCAGGGTGTCACCTTCCATCAAACCGTGCGATTGACAGATCGGCAGCAGTTCATGGATGACCTGTTCACGCTGGTTCTGGAATTTCGTCAGCATACGGATAGCTTTTTCACGCTCACCGGCAAGCCCGAGGAACATGGCACTTTCCAGCCGGTAATACGCCGTTTCCAGACTATCGATGGCGGTATCGAAGTGGGTTCTTGAGACCACATTGGCATCCGCCAGATGCAAGAAAGCCAGTATGAATCCCCAGGGGCCGGGATCGTTGTGGTGAAGGCGATTCTGTGCGCGCGCGGCCCAATCCTTCAACAGACGCATGGCCTGTGCTTCATGCGTAGCCCAGGCGTAGGCGGCCAGGGCACGCAACAGATAATCGGCACTCGCCTTGGATTGCACCGGCTTTTCGGTCGGAGTTCCTTGCAACAAGCGCAGGACTTCAGCCGCCAGCGCGTCTGTCTCATCGCGGCACCCGCCGTCTTTCCACAGCGCCCAGGCACAGTGATAAAGCAGCGCGGCCAGTTCGCGCTGACCATCACCGGCTTTGGGTTGCCTGCGTTTTTTTTGCAGGGCGACCAGCGCGCTGGAAATTTTCCCCTCTCGTGCAAACGTCCGGGATTGCCAGTCCAGACGCTTGAACTCGGCACTGGCTGCATCCTCAGTCGTTGCGAAACGACACAAACCATGTTGATCGATCGCTCGACCTGCGGCTTCCGGCAAATCCATGTCGATCAGAAGATTGGCCAGCCCCCCCCAGAAAACGGCGGCCTGCGGTGCATCGCTGGCCAGGAATTTCAATCCCCTGGCCAGATGACGCGCCATTTCGGCATAGCGGCCAAACCGTCGCGCGGCACTGGCGAGGGCATGACAAGCCTGCGGGCTATCCGGCTCGATCAGTTTCTGCTGCAGTACGGCCATACGCTCATGGTCGTGTTTTTCGGCCAGCCAAAGTAGCTGCGGCCCCAGATGCTGACGGGTAATGTCCCAGGTTTGCGGTGCATCAAAGATCTCGCAGGCTTGTGCAAATGCCTCGGCACAGGTTTCGTCACCCAGTTCGGGAGCCGATTTGTGAGGACGGGCATCATGCTCAAGCGTCCAGCTCAGGTGATTCCAGGCCGCGGAGGGCGATCCATCCAGATTCACTTCGCCACACAGGGACAGACTACGCGCATCCCCTTCCGCCAGCGATGGACAAGTGGCCAGCCAGTGCGCCAGCTCGCCCTGTTTTTCCGGGAATTCCCGTCGCCATGTAGCCCAACTTCGGACGAAACTGCTCATCGCTGGTGCAGACAAATCACCCCTGGCAACGACCACGGTGCGACAACCCTGCTGCAACAGATCGTCGGTCAGCCGGTGCATGGCTCCTTCCACGTTACAGGCGAGCAGCCAGACCCGCGCCGGCATGGGTTGCACACGGGGCAACTGAAAAAGATGTCCAGCCTTGTCATGCAAGCCGTCAGCGCGACCATGGGCCACGATGAACAGCTCTTCCAGTACTGGCAATTCCTTCGCCAAACCACTGTGGCGGCACAGCTTGAGCTGCCCACTGCTAAATTCCGGCTGCAATTCGCGCAAAAAATCGTATTCCACTTCCGGAAACAGATTAAGCAGACCGGCGGACTGTGTTGATGATGTTGATGACATGGACTGCGCAGACGGCAGAGGATCGCTCCAGGCCGCACGACGCACGATCAGGAATTGCTGGGCCAGCGGCTTGCCTGCCAGATGGAGCGTTTCCCAGGGCAGGCTCAGCCAATCCTCCGGCAAAGAAGGCTCCAGCAGCAACAAGGAGCGCGATTGACCCGGCACACCGCATTGAGCAAGCTGCGGCAGGAATTCCTCAAGCCGCTGCACCTGCGGCGGCAGGGTCGGCAGGGGCAGTTGCAGATGCACCGACGGCGTCAGCAGATGCAGCGTGGTGCCGCATTCTCCGGAAACCGCATGGATGGCAACGAAGTCCGTCCGGTTATCCATCATGGGCGGGGATTCAGCTCCAGCCTCAGCGTCTGGCCATCGGCAGCCGACAGCACCAATGCCGTGCTACCCTCATCCCAGCTCAACAGCACCTTCTGACCCCGGGGCAGCGAATGGCTTTCTTCCACCAATTCCCCACGCATGACCTGAACGGTAATGGCCTGCTGACCGATCGCGCTGACCTCCATGCGGCCATAGCATTTGGCGTCGTAATCCTCCAGACGCAGGCGTGCCAGGTCTGGCCAGAGCAAATCCGGCACTTCTTCGCCGGATTCTGCCGACGTCGAATCGCGCATGGCCACGGCGACCTGCGGTTGCGGCCAAAGCTGCGCCAGTTGCCGCGCCGCACTATCCATCAGCTGACGCAGGAAACTGCCGCGCACACCCTGCGGAACAGTCGCCAGCGCACGCAAGGCCAGCCGCGCTGGTTCGCGCACGGCTTCAGCCGCCTCGAAATAGATGGACTGATAACGATGACGCGGGTCGTTCTTGTCACCCAGCGGGCTGCCGGTCACCACCTGCAAGCCTCCCAGAGTAGAACGCATCGCCACCCGGCCCGGCCAGGGCGCGATGTCAGTGGGGGCTTCCGTACTGACGAATTCCGCCGCCAACGCACGAACCGCCTGCAGTGCGGCGGGAGGAAGTACCCCCACCACGCGGTTTGCCATGGGCAGATAAATCCGCACCGGGTTCCAAAGCTGCACCATGCCAGCTTCCGGATCAAATTGCGCTTCATCCTCCTGCAAAACGGCATCCCACCAGCTTGCATAATCCGTCTCACCGGCAACCAGCCAACCGTGCCAGAGGGTTTCTTCTTCAGCCGGCGCATCCAGCAGGACATGAAGGGGCGCGGTCAACACGGCATCCAGTTCCCCCGCTTTCGGCGTCACAATCTGCGTCACCCGCACAATCTGCCCGGGAACAGGGATTTTCTCAGCCGCCAGCGGCAGCACCGCGACACGCTGACGAATCAGTTCCTTCAAATGAGCCGGCATGGGCAACGGTTCGGCCTGTTCCTGCGGCACAGGTTCGGCTGCAGCGGCAGATTTCGTTTCCTGGTATTCCGCCCATTCGGGGGACTGGCGAACCGACGCCGCAATGGCCGCACTGGTTTCGCCACGTTCAACGGCTTGGATCAGCCCCTCGGAAATACCAAGATGGCACCGCTCGATCTCCTCGAGGGTGGGGCGCAAAAAAATGGATGGTTTCATTGGAGGCTCTCCTGTTCTTCTGCCCAAGTCAACGCCTCCAGACAGAGAATTTTCAAAATACCGTGAATCACATGCACATTTTCCGGAAGAATCTCGACCCCCAGGGAGTGCACCCACCGGCCCAGCAAGGTCCCATCAAACCCCCGGTAATCCGGCTCGCGCCAGTTGAAGCCGAGCTGCTTCACCTTATAGGCATAGGACTTGATGCCATACTGCTGCGCGAGCGCACTCATCGGCACCGCCTGCTGCGCATCGGGGCAATAAGAATACGCCACCGCCAGCCGCACCCAATCCTCGCTCTCCGCCAACCAGCGACCCGCAGAAGCCGCCACCGCATCATGTTGCAGGCCCGATTCCCGCATGGCCTCATCGATCAGTGAAGACGGGGAAAGCAGGGACGCCTCCTGTTCGATGATGGAGGTTGCCTCGTCTTCCGCGCCATCAGCACGATCCAGAAGATGCTCCGCCTGCTCGAAAGAGCCCCGTCGCGTCTGGGAATCCAGCTTGTCTTCCAGAAATCTCCGGTAGAAAACAGACAATGCACCGGCATGGTGACACTGACTGGCCAGATCAAAACGATAAACCTTCTCGCTGAAATACTCATAGACGTAATCTTCATGTTCACCGGGCAAGCTCGCCAGTATCCTGGGTTTGTTCGCCTTCAACACACCGGTGACGATCTCATAGAGGCGCGTCCATTCCGCCTCGTTCAATTCACTGCGCCGTGCCCACAGATCGCACAGCTGCGCATCAAGTTGTTGATCAATTTTCATATTCAGTACCGTGACTTGAGCCAGTTGAGCAGCTCGATGCGAGACGCCTGAGACATCACGCCGATCTTGTCCTGCAGCAGAAAGACGGGATCAACCGCCTCATAGCGGTAGTAGGCAAAGCTGTGGCGTTCCTCATTACGAGAGTGGGACCACATCACCCGCTGCTTTTCATTCAGATCGAAAAAGTCGGGCGAATTGCTTTGGTCTCGGGTGGTACAGGGCAGCACCACCATGCGCGGACCATGCCGCTTCACCGCCACCACCGGACGGGCGGCAACCGGTGTGCGGCGGTTGCCGCCGAAAACCAGTGCCTGCTGCTGGCAAAGATGAACAAAGCCGTCGGCCACGCCGGCCTCCTTAACTGAATCGGGCAAATCGGGGGTCTTGTTGCCGGGTCTGAACATCGGCTGAGCTCCTTGTGAATACAGGGTTCCTGAACGAAAGAATTCTGCCCGAAAAAAAATTTTTATGTTTTCTTCAAAACTCGCGTGTCTGAGGCGTTGCATGGGTGAAGGCAAACACATTCAGCTCACAACCCACAAAAAAGGAAGCCATCATGACCATCGAAAAAGCGACTGCCCTGGGCCTTACCGGCGAAAAACTCTCCCGCGAAATCACCGGCACTTCCGAAGTCAGCGCAGGACGCTCTGCCGTTGCCACTGCTGCCGGTGCTGGCCTGGGGGCCGTTGCAGCCGGAACCCTCACCGTCGGAGCTTCTGCACTTGGTCTGGGTGCTGTTGCGGCCGCCGCCGCACCGGTCGCCGTCCCCCTGGCGGTCGCTTCCGGCGCCGTCGCCCTCATCCGCAGCCTCTGGGATTGAGGCCAGACACCAGACAACCCTCCACAGGAAAACAGCCATGTCACTGACCATACACAATGCCGCCGGCGAAACCGTACAGCTCTCTGCCAGCCCGCTCGCCCTGGGTGGCGAAGCTGTCGTCTATGAAGTGCCGAAGTTCAGTGGCGTGGTCGTCAAGATGTACCACGACACCATCCTGCAAAAACGTGGCAAGGGCTTGCAAGAGAAGATCGAAGCCATGTGCAGCGACACTCACCTGGCCCAGTTCAAGCAGCATACTGGCCTCGCCTGGCCGCGGTTTTCGGTCTATGACCCAGAAGGCAACTGGCGCGGATACGCCATGCGCAAATCCGCAGGAGTACGCATGAACCTGCTGGCGCACGCCATGGCCTATCGCCAGCATTTCCCCAAACTCCAGCGTCCGGCCATTGTCGCCTACCTGATCAATCTGCTGGAAACAGTCCGGACACTGCATGCATCAGGCGTGATGGTGGGGGATTACAACCTTGCCAATTTCCTCTGCGATCCACGCAGCCAGGAAGTCACGCTGATCGACTGCGACAGCTGGCAGCTTGCCGCTTCAGGCAAGACCTATCGCTGCCCGGTTTCCGTCGCCGACATGCTGCCGCCTGAACTGCACGGCAAGGAACTCCCGAAACTCAATCGCAAACCGGAGGCCGAACACTTCTCGCTGGCCATCCTCATCTTCAAGACCCTCATGCTGGGTCGCCATCCTTACGACGTGGTCGGCGGTGCCGGGCCGGTAGAAAACATCCGCAACGGCTACTTCCCTTATGGCCTTGGTGGTGGCGGCATCCCCAAAGGTCCCTGGTTCAACATCTGGAGCCACCTGCCCTTCAAACTCAAGGAAAGTCTGATTACCACCTTCAAGGAAGGCAGCCAGGACTTGAGCCAGCGGACAACGGTGGAGGAGTGGATTGAACTGTTGAAGCTCTACCAGCGCGAGCTCTCGCGTGGCTGGCATAACGCCGAGATCAAACCGGAAAAACCCAAGGCCAAGGAATATCGGGGCACACAGCAAGACCGCATTTCCGTTCCCAACACTCTCTGAACAAGGAAACCATCATGTTTGCACTGCACAGCTTCTCCTCACTCTCCCAAACCAGCAAGGAAAACACCATGAACCGCAACAGCAACGACGACCTGATCGAAAACCCCTCTGCACGCTGCCCGGTAGCACTTGTGCTGGACACCTCGGGCTCCATGTCTGGCGAGCCGATTGACGCGCTCAACGCGGGGTTGCAGCAATTCATCGAAGAGGTCAAACACGACGATCTCGCCCGCTGGTCCGTGGAGCTTGCAATCTACAGTGCAGGCGGTCGCAGCACCTGTCTGCAGCCTTTCGCGGGCATTGAAAGCATCGACGGTTTTTCACCGTTGCACGCCAGTGGCAACACCCCGCTGGGCAGTGCCACGTTGATGGCTCTCAACGACCTCGAAAAGCGCAAGCAGTCGTACCGCAACACGGGCGTACCCTACTACCAGCCCTGGCTGCTCATCATCAGCGACGGTGCGCCCACCGACGACTGGCAGGAAGCGGCCCGCCGCGCCAGCCAGCTCTCCGCCCAACGCAAGCTGGTGAGCCTGCCGATCGGTGTGCAAGGTGCAGACCTGGGTGTGCTATCCAAGTTCACCAGCAAATCGGTGGTTGCACTGGACGGACTCAAGTTCAGCGAACTGTTCCAGTGGCTCTCTGCCTCCATGGCACGGGTTTCGGCCAGCACCTCATCCGATGCCAGCGTGCAACTGCCCAGCATGGACACTTGGGCGAGCACCTGACATGGCCAGCACACGCAAGCAGCGCAAGCACCAGAAAATGGCGGCAGCTCATCATGACTCGACTGTATCGACTGCATCGGTAGCATCAACAACACCGGCAGCACCAGCAAGTCCGCCCTCAGATTCTGAGCCGCAAAGCCATCCTGAATCCATATCGCTGCCTGCCGCGGAAACTGGGGAACAGGAAATCGTCAAACCTGCTGAGCCTGCTGCCGACATCGCGCTTGACGCCTGGCAGCTCTGCGGTGATGCAGTCACCGGACTTGCCCACCGGCGGCTGGGCTTGCCCTGTCAGGACGCCGTGCATCTTTCAGCCAGCCCGCGACCCATTGCACTTCTCAGCGATGGTGCAGGCTCCGCCGCCATCAGTGAACGGGGCGCTCAAACCCTGGTCATCGGGATAGCCCGTCTGCTTCGCACGCTGGAAGAAGAGCTGGCAGAGTGGCTGGATACTCAGCGCGACAACGAAACAGACATGATCCAGTCTGCGAAATGGGCCAACAGACTGCGACAACATGCCATTGGCCTGCTGGAAGACCTTGCTCGGCAAGAACGTCGTCCGGTTCGCGACGTGCGCGCCACCTTGCAACTGGTTATCCTTGGCAAGCAACAAATTTACTGGTGGAAAGTTGGAGATGGTGCCATCGTGGCCCGCAGCGCAGACGCCATGCAGGTTCTCGGACATCATCCGGACACCAAAGGTGAATTTGCCAACCAAACCTGCTTCATCGACATGGCCCGCGTGGAAGACATCCATTACGGACTCCTGCCAGCACACACCATACAAGGCATGGCCCTGATGAGCGACGGCGGTGCAGAAAAACTCGTGGCGCACGACGGCAGCAAGGTTGCTGGCCGTCTGGCGAACTGGCTGGACGAACTGGCGAACCAATCATTCAGCATCGAGCGCATTGCCCTGGCCTACCACGAACCTGCCCTATGGGAGCGCACCACCCTGGATGACCGCGCCCTGATCATGCTGGCCAGAGCAAACGAATGAACACCCTCACCACACCCTGATTACGACGCCAACCCGCTACCGTGGCGACGGCCTTCCTCTGGCGGCGGCAAGATTGTCACGGCATCCGGGTGGCACTGGGCAAGGAAGGTCATCATCTCGGTGGCGTCTTTCGAGAGATAGAAGCGAACCATCTTCTCGTTGAATTCCTGCACCTTCGCGGCGGGTACACTGATCGCGTCGATGCCGTGCGACATCAGTACCCCGTTCATCATGAAGCGTGACGTACGCTTATTCCCGTCGAAGAAGAACTGCTGCAAGGCCCCAAACAGAAAAAAGCCAATGGCTTGCTCAAACGGTTCGCACTCCTGCAAGGCAGCCACACCCTCGCGGAACACCCGGTTCAACTCGGGCGCACCGGGCAGGGTCCGCCGCGGTGTATAGCGACCACATTCACCCAGACCCACATCCGGCGTGTAATTTGTTTCCTGGCCTTCACCAAGAAACACTCCCCATTCCAGAGCTTCCTTGCGAGCAACAATACCGTTCAGCTCCGTGAATACCGGCTTGGAGAGTTCAAACTGACTGCCCTTGACCATCGCCAGCAGACGCCTGGAGCTTTCGGCCAGATTCAGGATTTGCTCCTGATCGGAAATCCGCCTTCCGCCGATCGTCACGCCATCCAGCAGCGTTTTGACTTCCGGAAAAGTGAAGGGATTGCCCTCGAGCACTGAAGCGTCCCACACAAACTCCGGCAGCATCTTATGGAATCGGAAACAGACACGTTCCAACGAATGAGAAGGTACGGAAGTCGGTACTGCCGACCTGTCCCATCGGAATCCAAGCGCATCAAACAGAGTCACGTTGTTGAACCTCATCAATCATTGAACACAGCCAAGTGTTTGCCGCCACCACACCACTCAACCCCATTGCAATCGACGCAAAAGCATGTCGCGCAAACGCGGCAAACTCATCCCCCAACCTCGTCTGATAACTTCAGCCGAAACTAGCCGTTCATTCGGATGAGAAGCGAAATACCGTTCACCAGACTGTCACTGTACAGTGAAGCAACGAGGTTCAAAACACCGTTTTCCGATTTTATGATGGCGCGACGCGCCTTGGCTCGTCGCAGTCTCGCCAAGATTCCATGGTTTTTTCAAGAAAACATCTGGTTGTGGCGTTGAATGGATGCCCCAGGAGGAAGAATGAACACCCACACCCAATTCACCGCGCCACAAATCCTGAACACCCAGCGGCTAAACCAGTTGCAGGAAGAATTGCGCTTTGCCCTGGGGCGCACTGATTCTGCCGAACTGCGTGAATGGGCACAGGCGTCCGCCCAAAGAACAGCCACTCTGGCGATGCGACGCATCAGCGGGCTGGCCAGGTTTGTCTGGCAACTGGGACAAAGCGGCTGGAAAGAACTGGCCGATCTCATGCGCGCGATAAATGATGGCCAGGGCAGCCGCCATCTGGGCAACCGTACCGCAGCAGCCATTGATGGCTCGCTGGATTTCATGCGTCTGGCGGCCAATGTACTGAACCACCTCACCCGCGCCCTGATAGACCGGCCCGCCGAAACCGCGCCCCAGGTTCTGGCGGCCTTTCTCGGCTTCTATGCCGGCTCCGGCGGGCTGGATGGTGATGGCGGCATCCCCGACCTCGATCTTCTTGCCGGTATCGACGCCCACCGCTCCATCCTGACCCACTCCATCCTGGCCGGCATCGTGGCCGAAAGCCTCCTGCTGGCCACGGTGGACCTGGCTGGCCGGATTCATGGCAAGCTACCGCACCACCGCGACCCGCTCTGGGATCAACTGGCCAAACACGCCAGCCCTGCCATGCACAACCTCATCACAGGCACCAGCAGCGGCATCGCCTACCACCTGCTCGTAGATGCCTGGATACAGCCCGCCCCCTTCCACGACCTGCCTTTCACCATGCCCATGGAATCCCACCAAACCCTCATGGGGGCCAATGCCGCAGCCGAAGGATTACATGCAGGCAGACGAATGCGCGATGCCATCAAGAGCATGAAACCCTTCACCGTAGAGCATGAGCAGCCACCGAAAAACACCACGGGGCAGCAGATTGTCGAAGGCATCGGCGGGCTGTTTGATGATGCGCTGGAAAGTGCCCGCTCTGCAGCAGACTGGCTGAAGCGGCAATGGCGCAGCTGAAGCAGGCCGCGGGATCAAGCCGGGAAATTTCAAAATCCGCCCACGGCCGTCGTTGAACGGACAGAATCCGTCGCAGACTGCCACTCACCTTCTCCCAACTTCATAAGGCTGATCTCGCATCGAACCCATACCAAAGACAGGAACCCAGCCCCATCCCGCCATCCCGTCGAAACTGACGCATCCCTTTCATATCATCCGCAACGCACTGGAGCACATCATGGCCTCTGTAAATAAAGTCATCCTGGTTGGCAATCTCGGCAAAGACCCGGAAATTCGCTACACCCAGTCGGGCGAGCCCATCGCCACCCTCGCCGTCGCCACCCGTGACCAATGGAAAGACAAGGCCAGCGGCGAAAAAAAGGAATCAACCGAATGGCACCGGGTCAGCCTGTTCCGCAAACAGGCCGAAATCGCCGAGCAATACATGAAAAAAGGCAGCCAGATCTACATCGAAGGCTCACTCAAAACCCGCAAATGGCAAGACCGCAATGGCCAGGAACGCAGCACCACCGAAATCGTGGCCAGCCATGTCACCCTCCTCGGCCGGCGACAGGACAACGCCGCTCCTGATGAGCCCATGTCTACAGAACCCGCGCAATACGCAAAACCCGAGCCTTCCACTCACACAACCGATGAAGCCTCGACGACTTCATGGCAGGACGACGAATATCCCCCGTTCTGAACCAGGATGGAACGAATGGAGCGAACGCATCGCAGGCAACGCAACACCGACATTCAGGAAAACCTGAAAGCCAGCTAGCCTGCTCCACCCGCGCCAGCTTATGCAATACTCGTAGCGGTATTTATGGTTTTGATGTCAAACAACTGCCAAGCTGAAGTCTGCCCAAGGAATGCCCAAACCATGTCGATGACGCTAACCGAAGAACAGAATCACGCACTGGAAGCCATCCGTGCCTTCATGCTGGACGAAACCCGTGATGCCTTCATCCTGCGAGGCAGCGCAGGTACCGGCAAGACCACGCTGATTGCCCGTCTGCTCGATACCCTCAAGGAAATGAACAAGACCTATGCCCTACTGGCCCCCACTGGCCGGGCGGCGCGCATCCTGGGCAGCAAGGTAAAAGGCAACACTCCGGCAGTCACAATCCACGCCTGCATTTATCACCTGGATAAACTCATCGTCGTAGAAGAAGCATCAAGTGCCAATGATCCCGGCATAAGAATGATCTTTCCGTGCAGAAAAGATGAATCTCTACTCTCCCTGTTGATCATCGATGAATCCTCCATGGTCGGCGACAAGGAAACCCAGGGGGATGTCATCCGCTTTGGCAGCGGCAGGCTGCTGCATGACCTGATCCAGTATGCCCGTTCGAACCGCCCCGGCCGCAACGAGGCCCCGCTGATCAAACTGCTGTTCGTCGGCGACCCGGCGCAGCTCCCCCCCATTGGCGAAAACGACTCGCCTGCGCTGTCTGACGACTATCTGAGCAAGACCTACGGTCTGCAGGTAGGCAGTTTTGACCTCACCACCGTCATGCGTCAGGCCAAAGGCAACCATATTCTCGACCGCGCCACCGAGCTGCGCGACACCCTGCTGAAAAACTGCTTCAATACCTTTTCCCTGCAACCCTACGGACAGGACATCGAAAAAGTCACCCCCAACCGGGCCATCAATCAGATCGTACAAAACCTGAAAGACAATCAACAGCCCAGTGTCGCCATTGTGCATTCCAATAAAGCGGCACTGGAATACAACCGCAGCATCCGCGACCACCTATGGGGGGATGCCAACCTGCCGATACAGATCGGCGATATCTTGCTGGTCAATCGCAACAACACTGTCCAAGGCTTCAACAACGGAGACCTGGTCAAGGTGACTGAGGTTGCACAAACGCCAGAGCAGAGCTACGAAGCACTCAAAGGCCAGAAAGAACGGGTGCTGCTCTCCTTTCGCAAACTCACGGTGGCCTATCGCGAAGCCAATGGAGAAGTCACACGCAAACCCGTCCTGGTGCTGGAAAACCTGCTGAACTCACCCGAGCGCGAAATACAACCACTGGAACAACGTGCCCTGCTGGTTCATTTCCGCAAGCGGCACTCGGGACTCGATCCAAAATCCAACGAATTCCGCCAGACCATCAAGGACGACCCATACTTCAACGCGCTACAGGTCAAATACGGCTATGCCATGACCTGCCACAAGGCCCAGGGTGGAGAATGGGACACGGCCATCGTGGACTTTTCTTCCATGAGCGGCGGCCGGAACAACGAAAATTTCTTTCGCTGGGCCTATACCGCCATCACCCGCGCTTCCCGGCGCCTCATGGTCGTCAGCCCGCCGGAGTTCAGCCCGACCACTGGCATCAACTGGAGCAACAGCAAGGGAAATGGACCGACGACTTCGGACACACTCTCACCCCAACCTGCCCTTGAAGAATTACAGGCCGATGCAGACTGGCAACGCTACTACTTCACGCCGGAAATGGCACCCCTCATGCACCTGCACCAGCGACTGCGCAGCGTCTGGGGTATGCAAGACATTGCGGTGGAACAACTACAACACCTCCAATACTGCGAACGCTACACCTTGACGCGCCACGACTGCCGCGCTGTGGTGCAGTACTGGTACAACGGCAAATACAAGCCCAGTCGGGCTAATGCCGTACCGGGTCCCGGATTCGACCCCCAACTCGCCAGTGATACCTTGCTTTCCCTTCAGTCCCTCATCAACACCCCGGATGCAACACAGCCGACAAACGCTGTGATAGCCCCACAACTGCAAAAGAGCCCGCCTGAGGACCCGTTCATAGCCGGCTTCCTGGCCCAGCTCGATGCCGCGCTCACCGGCACAGGCATCCAGCGCACAGCGCACAAATCCATGCCCTACCGTCTGCGTGTGCAACTCGCCGATGCAAGTCGACGCGCAGAGATCGACTTCTCCTACAACGGCAAGCAGCAATGGACTTCGGCACTGGAAGTCGGCGGCCGGGGCAGCAGCCGCGGGCTGCTCGAAGAAATCAGGCAGCGAATGGAAGGACAAGGAGATCAGCCGCAATGAGCTCGAAGGAAATCTTTGAACTACGCAAAAGCGGAAAAACAGAAGAAGCCCTTGCTCTGGCCCGTGCCCAACATGCCGAGCATGCCGATGATCAATGGTTTCAGCGTGCCTATGGCTGGGCACTATTTGACCAGATCAAAAAACTGGTTGCCGAAAATGAAGCCAACAAACTTTCCATCGGTGCGCTGAACACCCGCCTGACCCCACTCATGCGCGAATTCGCTCACATGGCGAGCCACTTGCGCGGTGACCTGGTTTTTTCACAAATCCTGCGGCAGGCCGGCAAGGTCGCAAAAGTCTGGCACGACTTCCTCAAGTTCGCGCGCTGGGCCGGCATCGACGACTTTTCCGAGGAAGACAAAAAACCCTACGTCACGGACGATGGCAAAAAACTGGACAGCCTGCAAAAAAACTTCATCCGCGCCATCTGCCGCGAAACGGCCAGCCACGCCGCCCTTCCCGATGCCGACCCCAAACTGCTCGACTGGGGAAAGGACATCCTCAACAAGGCCCTGGCACAAAACCCCAACGACCAATGGCTCAATTATTACCAGAGCAAGCTGCACCTCGCGCAAGGCAAGGCCGACGACGCAATTCAAAGTCTCATACCGATATTGCGCCGTCAGCCCCGTGCCGCCTGGCCCTGGGCACAACTGGGCGAAATCCTTGCCCCAACCCGCCCACAGGACGCCCTGACCTGCCTCGCCCACGCCACCCAGCTCGCCCGTGAAGAACAGGAAGTCGGCCGCGTTCGCATCCACCTGGCGCAACTCCTAACCAAGGCCGGTCGCCACGACGAAGCTGCCGAGCAAACCCGCCTGGCCCTGCAGTACCGCGAAACCAATGGCTACAAGGTTCCCGCCGAGCTGCAACAGCTACTGGACAGCAACGAATACCAGCAAGCAGTAGCCAGCAACGCCCTGCAGCCCCTGCCCAAAATGCAGAAAGCCGCCCAAACCCTGCTGGAAGAACTAGACCCGCGCAAACTGAACTACACCACCGGCGTCATCGACCACATCAACACCGCCAAATCACTCAGCTTCGTTGCCACCGGCCACAACAGCGGCATCCCCCTGTCGCACCGGAAATTCCCCAAGCTAGCCAAGCTCCCTCCGGGCACCCTGGTCGATATCGGCCAAGCCGAAGCCGATGGCCCGGCCGAAGACTGGCGGCTGTCTGCGGCAAAAGCACTGCCGGATCTTTGTGAAAACTTCAGCGGCAACCTCGAACGCCATCAAGGCAAGGACTTTGCCTTCATCAATATCGGTGAAACCAGGATTTTTGTCCCACCAGAGCTGGCAGCCGATTTCTCCACCGACAAGCACCATCCAGTCACCTGCATCGCCATCAAGCGCACCGACAAACAAGGGCGGACCGGCTGGCGTTGCGTGCGTCTGATCAACGTGGACGACGCCACCCGGCAAAGCCCCTGAAGCATCACACCATCTTGATGATCAGCCGCTTGCGGGCAGTTTTGAGTTCATGGGCCGGTGTTTCCGGCGATTTCTTGATAAAACCATGCAAGATGACAATCTGGCGACCGACCATAGTGCAGTAAAAGGCTCGACCAAAACCTTCGCCCCCTTCGCCCCCCCTACAACGCAGCTCGAACAAGCCTTCACCCATCGCACGCGAGTGAGGTAAGCGAAGATCGGCACCGTGATCCTCCATGAGACTCACCAAGCGCAGAAAATCGGCGTAAATACCCACTGGCCATTCACTGATTTCACGATTGAAAATCCCCCGGTCTTCGTCGTTGCATGATGGAGGACCGCTCACTCAATACCTCGACCAAGGGTTAAAGCAGCGTACTGAAACCAAACGGAAACGGAGCTCCGCCATGGACGACGCCCCCCAAGGAATCCCCCCTTCACCCAGCACCCGCCCCCTGCTGGTCAGTTACGACATCTCCGAC
>CAZCOS010000034.1:166-4922 GCA_964500605.1 uncultured Sterolibacterium sp. | reverse complement strand
AATCCCCCCTTCACCCAGCACCCGCCCCCTGCTGGTCAGTTACGACATCTCCGACGACAAACGGCGCAACCGTCTGCACCGGCTGCTCAGTGCCTATGGCGAGCCCATGCACGAATCCGTCTTTCTCTGCTGGCTCAATCCGCAACAACAACAACGACTACAAATCGAACTGG
Source organism: uncultured Sterolibacterium sp. (assembly GCA_964500605.1). Taxonomy (GTDB): domain Bacteria; phylum Pseudomonadota; class Gammaproteobacteria; order Burkholderiales; family Rhodocyclaceae; genus Sterolibacterium. The sequence goes on along the minus strand of CAZCOS010000034.1, from coordinate 4,749 downwards.
AGCACTTTTCTGCCAAAGAACACCCCGGCGAAGAACGCATTGCCTGCATCGAAGCCCGCCCAACCGGCCCCCTGGCCAATGCCAACGGCCAGACCACAAAAGACTGGATAATCACATGACCCAATGCCTCTATATCGACCGGCACGGCACCCGCATCGGCCATGTCCACGGCCGCCTGACCCTCCAGGCACCCGAAGGCGAAGAACAAAGCCTGCCCAGTGCCCAGATCGAACAGATCATCATCCTCGGCCAGACCCACTTCACCCACACCGCCATCAGCGGGCTGCTCAAATCCGGCATCCCGGTCATCTTCTCCAGCCACCACGGCGGCTACCGAGGCAGCCTCACAAGCAGCGGCGGCTACCAGATCCAGCGGCGCATCGCCCAATACGACGCCATGCGGCAAAGTGCGGACTGCGTCCTGCTCGCCCGCGAACTCATCAAAGCCAAGCTGCGAGGCCATGCCCGGCTACTGCAACGCTGGAACCTCCAGCCCGCCAAAGAAATTCTCACCGCCCTGATGGCCTGCCGCCACTGCGACGAACTCAATGCCCTACGCGGCTACGAAGGGCTGGGCGCGCGCGGGTTTTTTGCCGGGCTAAGAACACACCTGGCCGACAGCCCATTCCCCTTCCAGGAAAGACGCCGTCGGCCACCGCCAGACCCCGCCAACGCCCTGCTCTCCCTTGGCTACACCCTGCTAGGCAACGAAATCGAAGTCGGCCTGCAAGCCTGCGGGCTGGACCCGGCGGGCGGCTTTCTCCATCCACCAGAAAACGGCCGTCCCACGCTCATCATGGACCTGGTCGAACCCATGCGCCCCCTGGTTGACCGTTTCTGCGCCCGACTGCTTCGCAACGAACTCAGCCCCGAAGATTTCGAACAGCAAGCCGAACGCTGCCAGCTCGGAGACGGCCAGCGCGGCAAAGTCTATCGCGCCTGGGAAACCCTGCTGGACAGCCAAACCCGCTGGCGCGGGGAGAGCACCACCTGGCGGCGGCTCATACACCTCCAACCCCGCGAACTCGCCCGCTGGCTAGACGGACAAATTCCACAACCCCGCTTCTGGTACCTTGACGCCCCCTGAGAAAAGAATGCTAAACTGCCCCGCAGGCTGTAAAAGCATCATGTTCTTTGACAATCAATCTGTTAGCAGCAAAATCTCGAATGAGGGTTATCGCCGCAAACCCATGCCGTTGATTCATTGGAAGAAAATTTTTTCAGTCCATGCCGTTCGGATATCCTGAGCTTTTTGTCACCCCCTTTGCCGTCCACGCCTTCCGAGCCCTTGTCCCACAAGGCTTCCCAAGGCCAGAGTCCGGACGGCCCGCCCGCTGATAGGGCTTTGTGACGTGCAGAACATCGCCCACCTTCAGCCCATACTCAGCGGCTTCCTTCTTGGCACGGGCAATCTGATCGTCGGTGACGACTACTAGCGTTGGGGAGCCTTCACTGTCGTCGAGTAGGGTTCTGTACCCCCTAAAACCTCCGATGCTACTATCGCTTCGGTGCGTCGGGTTGCCCGCTTGGGCGTCGTCAGCATTTGATAGGTCTTGGAATCTATCGTCCGACGCAACTCGGAGACGTTGAACAAGGGCTTGTACGTCCGTCCGCCCCTTGAGCGCATCTCGGTCGACCCAGGGGGCGACGTAGTCGAAGAACTCTCTTGCGGCTTTGTCATATCTTGCATACCCCTCATCCCCCCCATAAAGTTTCTTGGCGCGGGCGATGCCTTTCGGCGTCGGCGTTCCGCGCTCCCGTCGCTTGATGGTAGACGAAGGCTTGGTAAAGTCAAGGTCGTCGTTCTCGTCCTGGGAGAACCTGGTGGCGCCGTTCGCTGAGTCCGTCTGGCTGCGCAGCTCCAGATCGGCCGCGCCATACGCCAGGTCGACGAGGCTTTGCCCCGTGATCTTGTCTGGGTTCTTGAACCCGAGATGGCGCAGGGCGGACTTGGCCGCGGCCCACAGCCGGCGGAACCAGCGATGGCCTTCGGTCTGCCCGGCCGCCTGCGGCGTGACGCCGGCGGCGACGAGCCCTTCCACCATGTAGGCGATGATCTCGCCGCGCTTGTCCTTAGAGCTGGAGTTTTCGGCGCGGGTCAGCGCTTGCTTTGCGACGCGTGATTCCACAGAGCCATCGTTGCGCTGCGCCCACTCCTCGACGCGCTGCGTCAGCCACTCGTAGTTGGCCTCGCCGATCAGCTTTTTCATACCGACGTGCACGCCGACTTCGTGGAGGAACACCGCCAATTCGTGCCCGTCGTCAACGTTCTCGGCGATCATGATGACCTTGCCCTCCGGCGTGACGAACGCCTGCACCTTGCCCTGTGCCTGGCTCAGTTGGTCCGCGTAGTGCTCGGCGGCTTCGGCCTGGGTGGCGTACACCTCGACGAGACGGGTGGCCCGCTCCGGCGAGAAGAACAGCTTGTTGATGACGGTGCGGATTTTCTCGACCGACGACGAAGGCTTGGCAAAGTCAAGGTCGTCGTTCTTGTCATGGGAGAACTGCGCCTCACGGGGACCGGAAAATACGGTTTGAACCGCCGTCGACATTACTAGCTTCGTCCGCCCATCCTCCGTCTGTACGCGGTAGACCGTCGCTTTGCCCAGGCGCCCGTCGACAAAACGAGTATCCGTCACCAATCCACGCTCACGACCATCCCCGCGATCGAACTCGATGCGCGTACCGTTGGGGAGGACTTTATCCCATTTGGTTTTCGCAGCGTCTTCCTGTATCTTCAGCTGCGCCATCTGCGTAGCAATGCCCCAGGCCCGCTCGAAGTCACCGCTAGCCAAGACCTCCTTGTGCAGATGACGCAACTGCTGCATGTCGGTGACTTTGCTCTCGAGGTTTACTACCCCCGATGACGGGGTGCGGGCCTGGTCGTTTTCAGAGTATGACGTGCCCATCGCCACCGAGTCGGCGATTTTCTGCAGCTCCCCACGAACGCCGTCTTCATCGAGCTCCCCACTGGCGCTGCGCTCCGCGATCTTCTCCACCTTGCCGCGCTGCTTAGGCCCGAGGCCGTTGGCCGTATCTTCTTCGCCCGCCGTGTTGGTCCACGCGATGCCCGGGTGGTGGTCTTCCCACAGCGTCTGCGCGTCGCTTCCGCCGGTGCCAGCCGCCTGCCGCCGCATCACTTCGCCGCGGATACGCTCCAGGGTGACCTTGTTTTCCTTCGGCGCCGCACTCAAGCCGATGAAAGCCTCCTGCAAGCGGTCGTCGGTCCAGCGCGCGTCATGGAACGGGTCCGGACGGCCCGCCCGCTGATAGGGCTTTGTGACCCTGTGCACCTTCAAGTGCCCAGTCCGTACCGTTCAAGTCCGGACGGCCCGCCCGCTGATAGGGCTTTGTGACTGCCGGGGTGAAATCTTGAGAAGCCTGGGACTGCTTGTCCGGACGGCCCGCCCGCTGATAGCGCGCAGTGCACGGGGTCAGATACCGTCTCAGAAATAATAGGGGGCAGACCACGGTTTCCGTTTAACGTCATGCCCAATTATCTGGAGCCGGAGGCGTGATGATGTGGACGGATGTGACGCCTGAGTGTAATATCACAAAGTGTTATTACACTTAGGGAGACTCCCGTGAGCACGACTGCCAAATTGTTCATGAGCGGGCGCAGCCAGGCCATCCGTCTGCCGGCGCGGCTGCGGCTGGCCGCCAGCGAGGTGCTGGTCGAGCAAATCGGTACAGCCTTGTGGGTGCAGCCGCGCAGCGAACCGGCCAGCGACATGGGGGCGTGGCTGGCGGCGTTTTATGCCAGCACCGAGCCGCTGCCAGAGAATTTTCTGGCGCAGCGCAACGACGCGCCGCCCCAAGTGCGTGACTGGAGCTGATGCCCCATGCAGCGCACGCTCGATACCAACATCTGCAGCTACATTTTGCGCCGCCATCCGCCGGGGATGCTGGCACGTTTTGCCACGCTCAAGCACGGCGAAGTCTGGCTGTCAGCCATCGTCGCTGCCGAACTGCGCTTTGGTGCCGAGAAGCTGGGTGCTCCGCGCTTGCAAAGCGCGGTGGAACAGTGGCTGGCTGGCTTCGAGCTGCGTCCCTGGCCATTGGCGGCCACTCAGCACTACGCCCAGGCGCGTGCGGCACTGGAGCGCAGCGGTCAGATGATTGGCAATATGGACTTGATGATTGCCGCGCACGCACTGGCCGAAGACAGCGTGCTCATCACCAGCAACGCCCGCGAGTTTCACCGCGTGCCCGGGCTGGCGGTGGAAGCCTGGCCGCTGGAATGAGAGGTGCACGGGATCAAGGTGCAAGGCGCACGGGGTCTTGCAATCACGCAGCCCAGCAAGAGGCTGTAAACGCTCGCTCAACCTGCTACGGTTATGCTCGCGTGCACGGCATGATCTGTTTTGTGATGAAGCCTATTGGCATTGAGCGCAGCGTTTTGTCTTTCGCGTCATTGCGGGTTCGACCCGCAATCTTTCGTCCGAGGTTGGAGATTGCGGGTCAGGCCCGCAATGACAGGGGATGGGGGTTGGTGTCTGGTCAGCCCGCGCGTTGTTGGTGACGAGGAGAGATTGCGGGTCAGGCCCGCAATGACAGGGGATGGGGGTTGGTGTCTGGTCAGC
>CAZCOS010000034.1:0-66 GCA_964500605.1 uncultured Sterolibacterium sp. | reverse complement strand
CCGCGCGTTGTTGGTGACGAGGAGAGATTGCGGGTCGAGCCCGCAATGACAAGGCATGGAGGCCGG
>CAZCOS010000033.1:0-22801 GCA_964500605.1 uncultured Sterolibacterium sp. | reverse complement strand
CCGATGCCGCCGAAGCTGAACACGACATCGCCAGAGGCCAGCACCTGCCGGAAAACCTCGATCAGACGCGGGCGGTCGTCGGCCACATAAAGGCTCCACGACAAATGCAGGCCACGGGCGGCGAGTACGTCCAGCAATCTGGCAAAGTGTTTGTCCTGACGTTTGCCGCGAATGATCTCGTCGCCAATGATGATCGCGCCGAAGCTGCGCTGCGGAGGCTGGTTCATGTTGAGCTCCTCGATAAAATCAGTGTGGCCGCGCATCCCAGGCTTTTTGCAGACGTTTCACAGAAACGGGGGTGGGGGTGCGTAGTTCCTGGGCAAACAGGGCGATACGCAATTCTTCCAGCAGCCAGCGGAATTCCTCGAAGAATGGGTCGCTCACGCCGGCCTTCAGGCGGTTTTGCCGCTCCCGTTCCCAAGGCTTGGCCAGCGTCTGCCAATCGGCCATGAGACGGGTGTCGCGGGCAGGATCGCTGCGCAGCTTGTCCAGACGCATCATCGCCCCCTTGAGGTAACGCGGGAATTGCTGCAGCCGTTCGTAAGGTGTCTGCAAAATGAAGTCGCGGGCGAGCAAGGCGGCGCATTGCGTCCCGATGTCGGCGGCCACGGCCGGAAAGGCTTTGTTGAGGCCGGCCAGTTTTTTTTGCAGCACGGTATGTTCCGTGATGATCTGGCCTGCCAGCCGGAGAATTTCCTGGCCCACCAGCATGATGCGGGGTTTGGCTTCTTTCAGGCGCGCCTCGAATTCCTTGTCATTTTGTGGCAGCGGCTCGAGCAGGCAGGTGCGTTCCAGCGTGACGGCGACAATCTGGGTGCGCAAGGCCTCATCACCGCCCTGGGTCAAAAACTGCAAAGCCATGTCACGGAAGGCAGTGGAACCAAATAGCGTTTTTTCGAGCTGCTTCATCTGCTCGCGGGCATTGAGCACGAACAGGCGGCGCAAGCCGGAACGATGCTGCTGTTGTGCTTTTTCAGGGGTGTCGAACACACGCAGCGCAACACTCGTCTGTTCATCGACCAGGCCGGGAAAGCCCACCACTTTCCGGCCTTTGATCGTGACTTCCATCAGCTCCGGCAAGGCACCGAAGCTCCAGGTCGTCAGGCCGGACAATTCACCCTCACCGCTGGCCACCTTTTCGTTTTCCACCGGCGGGCTGGCAGCGGCAAAGCTTTGCTCGACCCTTGCCCCGTATTGCGCCCGCAGCTCGGCCAGCGAGCGCGAGAGGGCGAGAGTGCCGCCATGCTCGTCGAGCAAACGAAAATTCATGAAAAGATGGGGGCGCAGCTCCGCCACCCGGAAGGCATCGAGCGGCAGCTTCATTGCCAGCCTGTCTTCCACGGCTCGCGTCAGCGCGCGAAGCAAGGCTTCGTCACGGTCTTGTTCGAGGCTGCAAAACTCGGCCGCGAAGGCATCGAGCGGCATCAGGCGGTGGCGATATTTCTGCGGCAAAGTCTTTAGCAGCTGCCGCACCTTTTCTTCCAGCAATCCCGGTACGAGCCACTCGCAACGCTGCGCCGGAATTTGGTTGAGCTGCCACAAGTGCAAGGAAAGGGTGACGCCATCATCCGCTGCACCAGGGTCGTGGTGATAGCTCAGTCGTAGCGACTGGCCATGACATTCGAAGTGCGGTGGAAAGGCGTCGGTGGTGATGCCCGCTGCCTCATGGCGCATGAGCTGATCCCGTTCGAGATAGAGCAGGCGGGGCTCCTTCGCTTCGGCCTCCTTGCGCCAGGCTTCGAAGGCGGCCAGCGTGACAATGTCGGCGGGGAGCTTGCTGTCGTAGAAGGCTTCGATCAGGGTGTCATCGACCAGCACATCCGGACGACGCGATTTGTGTTCTAGGGCTTCGATGTCGCGGATCAGCTTGCGGTTGTGCTGGAAAAACTTTGCCCGGCGGGAGAAATCTTCCTGAACTTCACCATTGACCAGTGCATCGCGGATGAAGAGCTCCCGGGCGAGTTTTGTTTCTGCGGCACTTGCCCGCCCCGGGCGGCCGAAGCTCACCCGACGCCGGGCATAGAGCAGCAGACCGTGAAGCGTGGCACGTTCCCAGGCAACAACCTGTCCGGAATTTTTCTCCCAATGCGGCTCATAAACCTGTTTGCGGATCAGATGGCTGCCCACCCGTTCGAGCCATTCAGGTTCGATTTTTGCGATACAGCGGGCAAAGAGGCGGGAAGTTTCGACGATCTCGGCGGCGACGATCCATCGGCCAGCCTTTTTCACGAGGCTGGAACCGGGATGAATGTGGAATTTGATGCTGCGTGCGCCAAGATAATGGCCCGCTTCTTCGCTTTTTAGACCGATATTGCCGAGCAGTCCGGTCAGCAAGGCGCAATGCAGGGCTTCGTAAGAGGCGGGCTGGGTGTTTTCGCGCCAGCCGTGTTCTGTGCACAAAGCATGAAGCTGTCCGTGGATGTCCCGCCATTCACGCAGACGCATCCAGGAAATGAAATTCTGCTTGCACCAGGCTTTCTGTTTGGAGGAGGACTCGTGCTTCCAGACCTCGTCCGTGGCTTGCCAGAGCTTGAGCCAGGAAAGAAATTCAGAGCGTTCGTCCTTCCACCGGGCGTGAGCCTGGTCGGCTGAGCCCGCGCGTTCTGCCGGACGTTCGCGTGGGTCGGGGACAGAGAGTGCGGCAGCGATGATGAGCACTTCCTGAAGCGCACCCTGGTCGCGCCCGGCCAGAATCATGCGGCCGATTTTGGGGTCGAGCGGGAGTTTCGCCAGTTCCCGGCCAGTCTTGGTGAGTTGCCGGTTTTCGTCGAGCGCGCCCAGCTCGTTCAATAGCTGATAGCCATCGGAGAGCATCTTGGGCAGCGGCTTTTGCAGAAAGGGGAAATTTTCAATCTCTCCCAGTTGCAGTGACTTCATCCTGAGGATGACGCCAGCCAGCGAGGAACGGAGGATTTCCGGGTCGGTGTAGGCCGGACGCCGGTTGAAATCTTCCTCGTCGTAGAGGCGGAAGCAGATGCCGCTGGCAACCCGCCCGCAGCGACCCGCCCGCTGCCGTGCGGCCGCCTGTGAAATCGGCTCGACGAGCAGTTGCTCGACCTTGTTGCGGTGGCTGTAGCGTTTGACGCGGGCCTGCCCGGCGTCGACGACGTAGCGGATGCCGGGAACCGTCAGCGAGGTTTCCGCCACATTGGTGGCCAGCACCACGCGCCGCCCTTGATGGGAAGCAAAGATGCGGGCCTGTTCTTGCGCGGATTGGCGGGCGAAGAGCGGCAGGATTTCGGTGTTCATTCCACCCGGACGAGTTAGACCGTGTTTGCGCAAGGCTTCGGCCGCTTCCCGAATCTCGCGCTCCCCCGGCAAAAACACCAGCACATCCCCCGGCCCGGTGCGATGCGCTTCGTCGACGGCATCGACGATGGCGTCATTGAGATCGCGCTCCCTCCCCGTCCCTTCCGCCCCCAGAACGGGCCGCCAGCGCGTCTCGATCGGGTAGAGGCGGCCCGAGACTTCGATCACCGGTGCGGGCTGTCCCTTGAGAGCAAAGTGCTGCGAAAACTGTTCGGCATCCAGAGTTGCCGAAGTCACGATGAGCTTCAGATCGGGCCGGCGCGGCAGGAGCTGCTTTAGATAGCCCAGCAGAAAGTCGATATTGAGGCTGCGCTCGTGCGCCTCGTCGATGATGAGCGTGTCGTATTTCCGAAGCTGGGGGTCGGTCTGCGTTTCCGCCAGCAAGATACCGTCGGTCATCAGCTTGATGTAAGTGTCGTTCGAAACGCGGTCGGTGAAGCGGATTTTGTAGCCGACGTAACGTCCCAGCTCGGATTGCAGCTCCTGGGCAATACGCGCGGCGGTCGCGCGGGCGGCAATGCGGCGGGGCTGGGTGTGGCCGATCAGTCCTTTTGCTCCTCGACCGAGTTCGAGACAGATTTTCGGTAGCTGTGTCGTCTTGCCCGAGCCGGTTTCGCCGCAGATCACGATGACCTGGTGGGCTTCGATGGCGCGGACGATTTCTTCCCGTCGTTGATTGACGGGAAGCAGTTCGTCATACGAAATGGCAGGCCGTGCGGCCAGCCGGGCAAGAGGATCGAATTTCACCGGCTGAGCTGAAGAACGCAATAAATACCCAGTCCCGTCAGCAGCAGAGAGCCGCCCAGATGCAAGGTGACCGTCCCAAGTGCCATGAGATAGTCTGCCCGCTGGATCATGGCAAGCACTTCGGCGGAAAAGGTTGAAAACGTCGTCAGCCCGCCCAGAAAGCCCGTGATGACGAAAAGCTTTAATTCGGGAGAAAGATCGAGATGAAGGTGAAACAGGGTGACGGCTAACCCCACCAGAAACCCGCCGATCAGGTTTGCCGCTAGTGTCCCCAGCGGCAAGGCGGGAAACAGGGGGTTGAGCAGCAGCCCCAGCCCCCAGCGCGACCAAGCCCCTAGGGTGGCTCCTGCACCGATGGCAAGAAAGGAAATCGGATTCATGCTGGAAATTCTAACAGCCTGAGCGGGCAAGGGTTTCAGGGGGGAGTCGACCTTTTGGGCGAGATCAATAAACCTCCGATGGTCCTGAAGGAGAATCCAAGCCCAAGCTTTATTCTCAAACTTGCACCGATCTGCAAGGAGCCGTCAATTTGCGATCTGGCTGGCCGGGAAGCGTGCGGTGAAGCAGCTGCCGGCCCCAGGCTCGCTGGTGATTTCCAGTGTGGACTGGTGACGCGCCAGGGCGTGTTTGACGATGGCCAGCCCTAGTCCTGTGCCGCCTGCTGCACGGGAGCGGCCGGCATCGGCGCGGTAGAAGCGTTCGGTCAGCCTCGGGAGGTGTCGGGGGTCGATGCCAAGGCCGGAATCCGTGACCGAAAAAACGGCTTCTGTCGCTTTACCTTCCCAGCGAATGTGGATGTGCCCTTCTTTTGGGGTGTAGCGAATCGCATTCGAGATCAGGTTGCCAAAAGCACTGCTGAGTTCGGCTTCGCTACCGAGCAGGTCGATCTGGGGTGTCAGTGCTTCCAGGTGGATTGCATGCTGCCCGCCAGAAAGGGCGGTGGCATCGCGGTATAGTCGATCGAGCAGGGCGGCCATGTCGATTCTCGTGTTTTCAGGGGGAGGAGAGGCTTCCAGTACCGAAAGTGTCAGCAGGTCTTGGATGATGGAGAGCATTCGTCCCGATTGTTCGCTCATTAGACCAAGATAGTGGCTACGCTCTTCTTCCGTGAGGGGTAATTCACGCAGTGTTTCGATAAACCCTGCGAGGACGGTCAGCGGGGTGCGCAGTTCGTGCGAGACGTTGGCGACGAAGTCCCGGCGCATGCGGTCGAGCCGCTCGCTTTGTGTGACATCCCGGATTTGCAGCAGTCGGTTGCCGCCCGCGTAAGGCAGTATCAACAAGGAAAGTACTTCTTCGTTGCCGCGATCGAAGCGCATGACCAATGGGCGTGAAAAATCTCGAGTGCTCAAGTAGGCGATGAACTCTGGATGACGGATGAGGTGAGCGATGGATTGGCCACGATCGGTATGCGGGTCGATTGCCAGTTGACGGGCGGCGGTACGGTTGCACCAAACAATGCGCTCTTCGGCATCGAGCGTGACGATGCCATCGGTCAGGGCTTCTCCGGCCGCAGCGAACAGATTCAGGTCGGCGTCGCGTCGGGCGAGTTCGGCGCGAGTTTCCTTTTCGTGACGGTAGAGACGGTCAAAAATTTTGTCCCAGCGGCCTTCGCCCTCCAGGTGTACGTCGGGTGAGGGGTGATGTGACCAGCGTTCCAGCCGGGCCAATTCACCCAGGTGTTGGTGAAAACGCAGTAACAGAAGTAGGAGTAGCAGGGTCGATGTCGTTGCCACTCCGGCCCAGACTCCCAGCCCCCAGCCGACGGCCAAGCCGCAAAGGAGGCAGAGCAGTGTCGAGATCAGACTTGGAATATTCGGAGGGTGCATGGGTTTTTATTGACTCAGGAAACGGTAGCCAGCACCGCGTACGGTTTCGATGCGCCCATCCTCCCCGCTGGGTTCGAGAGCGGCACGCAGTCGACGGATATGGACATCGACCGTTCTTTCCTCAACATAGACGTGCTCCCCCCAGACTTCGTCGAGCAGTTGGGCGCGGCTGTGGACGCGTTCCGGGTGGGTCATGAGGAAAAGTAGCAGGCGGAATTCGGTGGGGCCCAGGGTAATGGTAACCCCCTCCACTTGCAGGCGTCGTGTTGTCGGGTTGAGGGTTAGTCGGCCGGCACTGACGTTGGCACTGTCCAGATGCGGTGCACGGCGGCGCAGAAGGGCGCGAACCCGGGCGACGAGTTCCTTGGGGGAAAAGGGTTTGGTAACGTAATCATCTGCACCGGCATCGAGGCCCTCTACCCGGTTTTCTTCTTCGACGCGAGCGGTAAGCATAATGATGGGCAGGTCGCGTGTGCGTTCTTCGGTTCTCAGTTTTCGTGCAAGAGCGATACCGGATTGGTCGGGCAGCATCCAGTCGAGGATCAGGAGATCAGGCAGCGCGTTGCGAATCGAGGCGGTACCTTCTCCTGCGGTGGCCACACACTGGACTTCGAAACCGTGATGTCGAAGATTGACGGCCAGCAAGGCTTGAATGGCCGGTTCATCTTCGATGACGAGAAGTTTGATGGTCACGATGCCTGCTCCTTGGGCGCGTGGCGGATGTCGCGGCCTTCAACGATGTAGACCACGTTTTCCGCGATGTTTTTGGCGTGGTCACCAATGCGTTCGATGGCGCGGGCGATCCAGAGGATGTCGAGGCTGCTGGTGATGCTGCGTGGGTCTTCCATCATGCAGGTGATGAGCTGGCGAAGAATGGATTTGAACTCGGCATCGATGCGGGTGTCGGCGTGGATGATGCTGTCGGCTTGTCCGGCATCTAAACGCGCAAAACCATCGAGGGCGGTGCGGAGCATGACGATGGCAGCCTGGGCAACATGGCGGATTTCGACGGCGTGAGGCATTCCATTGTTGCCGCGTTCGTGCAGGCGGCCCGCGCCTCGGGCGATTTTTTTGGCTTCGTCGCCAATACGTTCAAGGTCAGTAACGATTTTGCTGATTCCCATGACCAGACGAAGGTCGGAGGCCGCAGGCTGTCGCCGGGCGATGACGTGAATACAGCCATCGTCGATCCGTTTCTCGAAATCATTTACTTTCTGGTCGTTGTCGATGAGCGTTTGCGTCATAGCCTCGTCGGTGCGCGTGCAGGCTTCGATGGCCGCGCGGACCTGGGCTTCGACCAAACCGCCCATTTCCAGGACGTGAGTACGCAACACATTGAGATCTTCATCGAATTGTTTTGAAACATGAGATTGTTCATTCATGGTGTCTCATCCTTGCTTGGCCATTTTCAGCCCATGCGGCCGGTAATGTAGTCTTCGGTCCGTTTGTCTTTCGGTTTGATGAACATTTCGTCCGTTTTTCCGAATTCGATCAGGTCGCCCAGGTAAAGATAGGCCGTGTAGTCGGAGACCCGGGCGGCCTGTTGCAGATTGTGGGTCACGATGGCGATGGTGAAGTCCTGCTTCAGTTCATGGATGAGTTCTTCGATGCGCATCGCAGAAATCGGGTCAAGTGCCGAAGTGGGTTCGTCCAGCAGCAATACTTGCGGTTTAACGGCCACGCCTCGTGCGATGCACAGACGTTGCTGTTGTCCGCCTGAAAGGCCCGTGCCGGGGCGGTGGAGCTTGTCTTTGACTTCATCCCATAAGGCAGCTTTGGTTAATGCCCATTCGACCCGGTCGTCCATCTCACGACGGGTTAGCTTTTCGTGCAGACGGATGCCGAAGGCGATGTTGTCGTAGATGGACATGGGGAAAGGAGTCGGCTTCTGAAAGACCATGCCTACTTTGGCTCTCAGGCGGATGGTATCCACGCCGGGAACCAGGATGTTTTCACCTTCGACGAGAAGTTCGCCTTCAGCGCGTTGGCCGGGGTAGAGGTCGTACATGCGGTTGATGGTGCGAAGCAGGGTCGATTTCCCGCAGCCGGAAGGGCCGATGAGGGCGGTGACTTGCCCCCGGTAGAGATCAAGGGAAATGTTTTTCAGGGCTTGTTGGCGGCCATAGTAAAAGTTCAGCTTGCGTATTTGTATCTGGGGTGACGGCGTTATCGCCTGTTCCGGTTTGGGCATGGAGGTGCTTCCTCTGACGAAAGTGGGCATGGTCAATGGTGACTGCTGCGGTTTCTGAAAATCATCCGGACCAGGATGTTCAGCAGGAGCACCGTGAGTGTGATGATGAACACGCCCGCCCAGGCCAGGGATTGCCAGTCTTCGAAGGGGCTCATGGCGAATTTGAAGAGGGTAACGGGGAGATTGGCCATTGGCCCGGTGATGTCCGTGCTGTAGAACTGGTTGGAAAGGGCAGTAAACAGAAGCGGAGCAGTTTCGCCGGAAATACGGGCCAGCGCGAGCAGTATGCCGGTGACGACGCCGTTTCTGGCGGCTCGCAAGGCCACTTGTAGTGTGACCCGCCATTGCGGCGCGCCCAATGCGTAGGCGGCCTCGCGTAGGTTGTCCGGAACCAGTCTTAGCATATCGTCGGTTGTGCGAACGACGACCGGGATGACCAGCAGGGCCAGCGCGAGTGCGCCAGCCAGACCGGAGAATTTGCCGACATGTGCGACATAAACCGAGTAGATGAACAGGCCGATGACGATGGAAGGGGCAGAAAGGAGGATGTCATTGACAAAACGGGTCAGGCGCGCCAGTCCGCTGCGCTGGCCATATTCGGCCAGGTAGATGCCGGCGAGTACGGCAACCGGTGTGGCGATGAACATGGCCAGCCCGACCATGATCGCGCTGCCGACAATGGCGTTACGCAGCCCACCGGCTTCGCCTGGTGCGGGGGTGTCGCTGGTCAAAAGATCAAGCGATATCGCGCTCATGCCATGCTCGAGAACGGTCCAGAGTATCCAGATCAGCCAGAAGAGCCCAAAGGCCATGGCGAGAAAGGAGAGGGCCAAAACAAGAAAATTGCTCAGGCGGCGTTTTTGGTGAAGTTGCATGAACGAGACTTTCAGCGCGGATTCGCTTGCTGTTCCAGCGAGAGCAGAAGCAATTTTGAGCAGCTCAGTACGATCAGGGTGATGATGAAAAGGATCAGGCCCAGTTCGATCAGCGAGGCGGTGTAAAGGCCGGGGCTGGCTTCGGAAAATTCGTTGGCCAGCGCGGATGTGATCGAATTGCCGGGCATGAACAGGGAGAAATTCGAGAGCTGGGTGGCGTTGCCGATGACGAAGGTGACGGCCATGGTTTCGCCCAGTGCCCGGCCAAAACCTAGCATGACTCCGCCGATGAGCCCGACGCGGGTGTGGGGCAAAATGATGTATCGAACGGTTTCCCAGGTCGTGCCGCCTAGTCCGTAGCAGGATTCCTTCAGCATGGGCGGGACCAGCTCGAAAACATCGCGCATCACAGCAGCAATGAAAGGAGTGATCATGATGGCCAGGATGATGCCCGCCGAGAGCAGGCCGATGCCCAGCGGGGGTCCAGAGAACAAGGCCCCGATGAATGGAAGTTTGCCCAGGGTTGCCGCAAGGAAGGGCTGTACATGTTGGGCAAAAAACGGGGCGAAGAAGAGTAGCCCCCAGATGCCATAAACGATGCTGGGGATGCCTGCAAGCAATTCAATAGCGATTCCCAGCGGCGCACGCAGCCAGCGCGGAGCCATCTCCGTTAGGAACAGGGCAATGCCAAAGCTGACTGGCAGGGCGATCAACAGGGCGATGAGGGCGGTGACCAGCGTGCCGTAAATGGGGATCAGCGCACCGAAACGATCTTCGGGTGGATTCCATTCACGGCTGAACAGGAAGTCCAGTCCAAAGGCACGCAAGGACGGCATCGCGCTCCAGATGAGCGAAACCAGGATGCCCGCCATGAGCAAGAGCGTGACCAGCGCAAAGAACCGGGTGAGATTGCTGAAGATCAGGTCTCCCCAGCGTCGGGGAAGAGGGTTCGGCTGGGCGAACTTCTGTGAGCGCATGACTTTTTGGCTATCCTGATTTCGATCTTTATTTGATCGGCTTGCCCGCTGTATCCCGGAGAACGGCCCACGAGGCGGTCACTCGTTTCGTTAGGTTTTCCGGCAGGGGTACATAGTCCAGTGCCGTTGCTGATTGGCTGCCGTTACGATAGGCCCACTCGAAAAATTTTAGGACTTCAGCACTTTGGGCGGGTTTGTCCTGCACTTTGTGCATCAGGATGAAGGTGGCTCCCGTGATGGGCCAGGCACGCTTGCCAGGCTGACTGGTGAGAATTTCACCAAAAGCCGAGTTGCTCCAGTCGGCTGTGGCCGCTGCATCACGAAAAGTCTCGTCATCCGGTTCGACGAAATTTCCGGCGATATTCTTCAACTGAACCCAGGAAAGCTTGTTCTGTTTGGCATAGGCATATTCGACATAGCCAATCGAATTCGGAATGCGCTGGAGAAAGGCCGAAACGCCTTCATTGCCCTTGCCACCCATGCCCGTCGGCCACTGTACCACCGTCCCTTCTCCCACCTTTTTCTTCCATTCTTCATTGGCTTGGGAGAGATAGTGCGTAAAGATGAAACTGGTTCCCGAGCCATCTGCACGGCGAATGACGGCAATATCCGTGGTCGGCAGCGTAAGCCCAGGGTTCAGCGCAGCAATGGCCGCATCATTCCATCGCCTAATCTTGCCCAGGTAAATGTTTGCCAGCACCTCGCCCGTCAGCCGCAGTTGCCCCGACTTGAGGCCGTCGACATGGATGACAGGAACGACTCCGCCAATGACTGCCGGAAACTGGATCAGCCCGTCCTTTTCCAGAATTTCCGGTTTCAACGGCATATCGGACGCACCAAAATCAACCGTTTTAGCCGTAATCTGCTTGATGCCCCCGCTGGAACCGATCGACTGGTAATTCACCTTGTTTCCTGTGGCCTTGAAGTAGGCGTTGGCCCATTTGGCATACAAGGGCGCGGGAAAGGTGGCTCCGGCCCCGGTGATTTCCGCCGCCATCACAGGAGCGGCTGCCGTGGAAAGCAGGGTGAAGCACATCGAAGCAAGCAATGAAGTTTTGAAGCGCATGGACAATCAACCTCGTCATGAAGAAAGTGTCGCCACTTTACGAGGGGATTGTTACGGGCGTGTTACAAGGTTTTACGGGAGTGTTCATCCCGGGGGCGTACTGATTTATTCCGTTTGCCCTGCGCCCTTCGTCCATGCCCAGGCCGGATCAATCGCGCGGTTCATTCCTGCCGTCAGCCCGGGACGGGATTTTGTTCCTGATTTTCTTGAAGGGTCAGCCATAGGCATTTTCCCTTGCTTTCCTTGTTGATTTCTTCAAGTAGCCGGGTGTGTTCGGCCTCTTCTTCGGGGGTGGCACGCAGGAGGATGCGTGAAGCGGCTGTCGTTGTGAAATGTTGTGGGGTTTCCAATAAAGGGTGTGCGACGTCCTCTTCAGAGAGCAGCGAGTCTTGGCCGCGTGTCATCGCCAGGTAGACCTCGGCGAGCAGTTCTGCGTCCAGCAAGGCTCCGTGGAGCTGGCGTCCGGAGTTGTCGATGCCAAATTCTTTACACAGGGCATCAAGGGAGTTTCGTCGTCCTGGGCGAAGATCGCGGGCCAGTTTCAGGGTGTCGACGATATTGCTCGTGACCTCGGACAGAGGTGGGCGGCCAAGCAGCGCGAGCTCGTTGTCCAGAAAGCCCCGGTCAAATTCGGCGTTGTGGATCAGGAGTTCTGCATCCCGTATGAATTCGATGAACTCTGCTGCGATTTCGGCAAATTTCGGTTTGTCGGCCAGGTCTTCATTACTTAAACCATGAACCGCTTGAGCGGCCGCGCTGATCTGAAATTCCGGGTTGAGGTAGACGTGATAGCGTCGCCGGGTCAGCTTGCGGTTGTCCAGTTCGACGCAGCCGATTTCGATGATGCGGTCGCCTTGTTTGTAATCTAGGCCGGTTGTTTCGGTGTCGAGGATGATTTGTCGCATGCTTATCGGCTCCCGATGCCACGCCGAGCCAGGGCGTCGGCGCGTTCATTTTCAGGGTGACCGGCGTGGCCCCTAACCCAGAGCCATTCGATGCGAAGGCGGGCGGCTTCTGCGTCGAGTTTTTGCCACAAATCGGCGTTTTTGACGGGTTGGTTAGCTGCGGTCTTCCAGCCGCGTTTTTTCCAGCCGTGGATCCATTCGCTGATGCCTTTCTGCACATATTGTGAGTCCGTGTGGACACGAATCTGGTCGGAACCTTTGAGCAGTTTCAAGGCTTCGATGACGGCGGTGAGTTCCATGCGATTGTTCGTCGTGTTGGATTCGCCACCAAAAAATTCTTTTTCGACGATGCCTTGGGCGGTCCGGATTTGCAACAAGGCTCCCCAGCCTCCCGGGCCGGGGTTGCCGCTACAGGCACCATCGGTATAGACATCGACAATTTCCAGGGGGGTGTGTGTGTTCATGTGTGTTTTCTTTGAGTGGAATGGCGGGTTTTGACGCGGGCTCCTGCGGGTTTGACCCCCGCTAGTGCTTTGGCGCGCGCCATGCGTTCGTGCCAGCTGGGAAGGATCAGTCGCATGCCTTGTACGCGTTTGATGGCCTGGAGGATGTAGACGGCTCCGCCGTAGGGCCACCAGCGATGACCGGCAAGCTCGATGAATCGCCAGCGTTGCAGCCGGTTTTCCTGGCTGAAGGGCGGGGCGTAGCATCCAAAGCTGCCGCTGTGCGATTCCAGTCCCAGCAGGGTGAGCCAGTCCCGAAGACGGGGGACGCTGAGATACTGACCTCGCCAGGGCGGAGGTGCGTGGGCCGCCCGGCTGAATCGCCGGCGTAATCCCCAGAGGCTGTAGGGATTGAATCCTGTGATGATGAGGCTGCCTTCGGGAACCAGTACCCGTTCGACTTCCCGCAGAATCTGGTGTGGACTGTCGTGGAATTCGAGAAGATGCGGGAGTAGCAGTAGATCGACGCTGGCATTGCCGAAGGGAAGGTGGTGAGGGACTGTTTTGAGATGGACACGACCGGCGTGGAGAGGGGTTTGTGGATCGGGTTTGTCGTAGGCCAGGACACGCAAGGGCATTCGGTTGGTTCGCAGGAAGTCGATCTGAGGCATTCCGATCTGGACCGCATTGAAGCCAAAGAGGTCGGCGACGAGTTGGTCGTATTTCTCCTGTTCCCATTGCAGGATGTATTGTCCCTGAGGAGAATTGAGCCAGTCGTTAAAGCTGAAAATCGCCATGATGCCCGAGGCAGTGAAATTGAACGGCAGGAAAACAGGAGTCGATGCAATGATGAATGAAAAAACGGGAGGGCTCGGTTCGCATGAAGGGTTGGAGGTCGTTCCGATCCAGGCTTTGCGTGACAACTACATCTGGTTGTTGCGAAAAGGTTCGTGGGCGGTGGTTGTGGATCCGGGCGATGCCTCCCCCGTTCTTGCGGATCTGGCGCAGCATGGCTTGCGTCTGTTGGCGATTCTGGTGACGCATCATCATGCGGATCACATTTCCGGCATTTCGGAGCTGCGGGTGCATTTCCCGAGGGCGGCGGTGTATGGTCCGGCAAACGAAACGATAGGCGGGTTGAGCCATCCTGTGGGGGAGGGTGCGCAAATCTGTCTGCCGGAGTTGGATATACAGTTTCAGGTTCTCGAAGTTCCGGGCCATACCTTGGGACACCTTGTCTATTATGAACCAAACCCGCCGGATGGCGCGCTGCTCTTCAGTGGGGACACGCTCTTTTCGGCAGGCTGTGGGCGTCTGTTTGAAGGCAGCCCGGCACAGATGTTTGAATCGCTTTCACGTCTACGGGCTTTGCCACCCGAAACCCGGCTCTATTGCGCTCACGAATATACCGAGTCCAATTTGCGCTTTGCACAGGCTGTCGAGCCGGAAAATGCCGAAATTTCCGTGGAAATCGAGCGGATTGCCAGGCTGCGTGCCTGTGGTCGGGCAAGTTTGCCGTCCAGTCTGGCGACAGAACGCCGGATCAATCCCTTTTTACGGTGGGATCAACCGGCGGTGGCCACTGCGGCTGAACGCTTCAAGGGGAAGCGGTTGCATGGTGAGGTGGCGGTGTTTGCAGCCATTCGTGAGTGGAAGAACGCTTTTTGAGTGGTGGGAAGCGATGTAAATGTGAAAAATGCTTTGATGAAAATCGGGCATGAGGGATAATGAATCCGGTAGGTGCGGTCTTCTGCTCGTTTGTTTTTCAGGAGTCCTCTTCGGGAAAAGTCCATGGCTCTGGCGGATCTGAATGTGAATGTTCGCACGATTCCATCGCCACTCGCATCGGGTGAGTTGCGAGGTTCGGTGTTGAACGGACTGATCCGTTCGCTGAAGAATGTGCATGTGCTTTCCGGGGAAATGGCCAAACGCCTGGCTGAAGGTGTTGAATCGGCAGCTTGGTATCCGATGATGCACTTTTTTGAAGTGCTCAATGAAATCAAGCATCGTGATATTGATCTCAAACCCATTCTGTTTCAGGCTGGCATGGCCGTTGCAGAGGACTGGTTTCGTACCAACAGCAGCGGGTATGCGCGTGTTTTTTCAACGGCAGACTTTCTTCGCTTACAGGCTGGGAGTGTCGGTTACGCACAAATGCACCGTGGCTGCCCCGAAGTGGTCGGGCAGATCGAACTTGAAGAAATCAATGAGGCGGCGGGCCGGGCGGTATTGATTTGCACCACGCCCTATCCAAAAGAGTTCGAGCGGGGGTTTTTCTGCGGCTGCCTGGGGATGCTGGGTGACATGCAGTTTGTTCAGGTGACTTCCGAAGAGTGGCCGTATGCCCGTCATCTGACTCGCAAAGTGGTGTCTTTCCGTTATCGTCGCCAGCCCGAGGCGGCTCTTTCACATGAACTGGATGCCTTTCTGGCAGAGATGTCGCCGGAAGATAAGGTCGAAATTCCGGCCCATTTGCACGAAGCCCTGGCCTGGCGATTGAAAAGTGTGGAAGCGAGTTTCCGCACCGAGCGGGCTTTTCACCAGCAAAGTACACGCCTGTTGTCCTTGGCGGCGGATGAAATCTACGCACTTTCCTGTCGCTTGGGTGAATTGGCTTACCACGATGAATTGACGGGTCTGCTCAACCGTCGTGCGGTGATGGAGCGGGCGCAGTCCCTGCTGGCCTTGTGTGGACGTCAGGGCTCGCCCATTTCGCTACTCATGATCGACATCGATCATTTCAAATCCATCAACGACCGTTATGGTCATGCCGCGGGCGACCAGGTACTGCGCGAGGTGGGAACAACCTTGCGGGAAAACCTGCGTGATTCGGATCTTTTGGGCCGGATCGGTGGTGAAGAGTTTCTGGCTGTTTTGCCGGATACGGGTGCAGAAGGGGCAATGACGCTGGCAGAATGCTTGCGTGCCCGGGTGGGGCGTATCGTCAATGATTT
This sequence comes from uncultured Sterolibacterium sp., assembly GCA_964500605.1. Taxonomy (GTDB): domain Bacteria; phylum Pseudomonadota; class Gammaproteobacteria; order Burkholderiales; family Rhodocyclaceae; genus Sterolibacterium. The sequence goes on along the minus strand of CAZCOS010000033.1, from coordinate 7,505 downwards.
CGATGAAGCTGAGAGTGTGACCATCAGCCTGGGCGTGACGACGGTAGCAGGCCGACAGGGTAGTAGTGCTTCCTTGAGTGATTGCCTGAAACGCGCTGATGAGGCCCTTTACCGATCCAAGCGGGAAGGGCGGAACAGAACGACCTGTGTGGACATCGTCCCGATTGCCCGCATGTAGTGAGCGGGTTGTTGTGGAATTGTGGAATTGTGGGATCGGAGTCCCGGTCTCAATCCTCTTCCAGCGTCAGAAGCAGCATCCCTTCTTCGATGGGATCGTATTGCTCGACAAAAAGCTCAATGACACGGCCGGCATGGGGAGAGGGAATGTCCAGGGCGACCTTGCCCGTTTCGAGGATCAGCAATGGTGTGTCGTAATCGACGACATCACCGGGGGCGACCAGCAGGCTTTCCACCAGGATTTCGCCATTGGCACAATTTCCGCAGGTTTCCCAGCATTCCGGGAATTTGGGCATACGGACTTCACGCAGCCTGCCCATGGTTCAAGCCTCGATATAGCGGGCGATGAAGGCCTTTTCGTAGCCGGGCGGGAGGGCGATTCGGACACGATGTCCATTGCCGGGGGCGACATTGGTGGGGTGTCCTTCCGAGGTCTGCATGGCGTTGAGCTGCAGATCCAGATTGCCGGAAGGATGGATGATTTCCAGGCTGTCGCCTACGGCAAAGCGGTTCATGACTTCGATTTCGGCCAAGCCGTCCTGCCCATAGCCTTGCACATTGCCGACATAGAGGCTGCGCCCGGATTTTGAGGATCCGTGGAGATAGTTCTGATATTCAGCATCGTGGTGACGCTGATAAAAGCCATCCGTATAACCCCGGTTGGCCAATCCATCGAGTTCGGCGAGCAATCGCGGATTCAGGGGTTTTCCGGCTAGCGCATCGTCGATGGCCTGGCGATAGGCTTGGCAGGTACGGGCAACGTAATAGGGGGACTTGGTGCGTCCTTCAATTTTCAGGGAGTTCACACCGATGTCCACAAGACGCTGCACATGCTCGATGGCGCGCAGGTCTTTGGAGTTCATGATGTAAGTCCCGTGCTCGTCTTCTTCCATGGGCATCAGGTTGCCGGGACGGGTTCCTTCTTCGATCAGGAAGACATCGCCGCTGGGGGCGGTTTCTGCGGGTTTGACTTTGTAATCCCAGCGACAGGAGTTGGTGCAGGTTCCCTGGTTGGGGTCGCGATGGTTGAAATAGCCGGAGAGCAGGCAGCGGCCTGAATAGGCCACGCACAAGGCCCCGTGCACGAAGACTTCCAGTTCCATGTCTGGGCATTGCTGGCGGATTTCTGCGACTTCATCCAGGGACAGCTCGCGTGAAAGAATGACGCGGGTCAGGCCCAGTTTTTTCCAGAAACGCACGGCAGCGTAATTGACCGTGTTGGCTTGCACGGAAAGATGGATGGGCATCTGCGGCCAGGTTTCGCGGACCAGGTCGATCAAGCCCGGATCAGCCATGATCAGCGCGTCAGGCTGGAGGGCGACGACTTTCGCCATGTCGGCCAGATAGGTCTTGATTTTGGCATTGTGCGGATAGACGTTGCTGACGACATAGAACTTTCCGCCCCGGTGGTGGACGCGCTCGATGCCGGTTCTCAGTTCTTCCAGATTACCAAAGCTGTTGTTCCGGACGCGCAGGCTGTAACGCGGCTGGCCGGCATAGACGGCGGTTGCGCCATAAGCCAACGCGGTATCGAGCATTTCCAGCGACCCCGCCGGTGCGAGCAGTTCAGGCACGTTCAAGCGGTTTCTCCTGAGGAGGCGGTGGCTTCCGGCGGGATGCAGGCGCAGAACAGATGGCGGTCGCCATAGACGTCGTCAATGCGATTGACCGTCGGCCAGAACTTGTTTTCGGCGACCCAGGGCAAGGGAAAGACCGCTTCTTCACGCGTGTAGGGACGGTTCCACTCGGTATCACTGCCAATGAGGTCGGCTTGGGTATGGGGGGCACGCTTGAGGGGATTGTTGTCGGCGGGCCAGTGTCCCGATTCAATCTGACGGATTTCATTTCGGATGGCGATCATCGCGGCGATGAAGCGGTCGAGCTCGGCCTTGTTTTCCGATTCAGTGGGCTCCACCATCAGGGTCCCGGCTACGGGGAAGCTCACCGTCGGGGCGTGGAAACCATAATCCATCAATCGCTTTGCAATGTCGATTTCGACGATGCCGGAGGTGGCTTTGAGGGCACGGACATCGAGAATGCACTCATGGGCTACGCGACCCTGACGACCCGTATAGAGCACCGGATAATGGGGCTTGAGACGGGTTGCGAGGTAATTGGCATTGAGGATGGCGATTTCAGTGGCCCGACGCAGCCCTTTTCCACCCATGAGAGTGATGTACATCCAGGAAATGGGCAGGATGGAGGCCGAACCCCAGGGAGCTGCACTGACTGCGCTTTGCCCCTGCGAATTTGTGGCCGCACCGCCTATGGGCTGGACGGCATGGTTGGGCATGAAGGGGGCCAGATGGGCTTTGAGGCCAATGGGGCCCATGCCAGGTCCGCCGCCGCCATGGGGAATGGCGAAGGTCTTGTGCAGGTTCATGTGAGAGACATCCGCACCCAGCGAGCCCGGGCTGGTTAGGCCGACCTGGGCGTTGAGATTGGCCCCGTCCATATAAACTTGTCCGCCGTGTTCATGGATGAGGGCACAGATTTCGCGCACACTTTCTTCGAAGACGCCGTGGGTCGAAGGATAGGTCAGCATGAGGCAGGATAGATGGGCGGCGTGCGCCTGAGCCTTGGCGCGAAGATCGTCCAGACTGATGTTGCCCTGTTCGTCGCAGTCGACCACGATAACTGTCAGGCCGCACATCTGGGCGGTGGCCGGATTCGTGCCGTGGGCGGATTTGGGGATCAGGCAGATATTGCGCCCGCTTTCACCCTGGCTGGCCTGATAGCGGCGGATGGCGACGAGCCCGGCGTATTCGCCCTGCGCGCCGGAGTTGGGCTGCATGCAGATGGCGTCGAAGCCGGTGAGGGTTTTGAGGGCCTCTTCCAGGGTGTGAATCATCTCCAGTGTCCCTTCGGCCTGTTCGAGCGGGACGAAGGGGTGTAGATCAGCAAACTCTGGCCAGGAAATAGGCAACATCTGGCTGGTGGCGTTGAGCTTCATCGTGCAAGAGCCCAGCGGAATCATGCTGTGATCCAGCGCGAGATCCTTGTTCTGCAGCTTCTTCAGGTAGCGCAACATGGCATGTTCGGTGTGATGCGTATTGAACACGGGGTGCGTGAGGATGGCGTCGCGACGCAGGAGGGTGTCTGGAATGAGACAGGGTGCATGCGTTTCAGGAAAGTTGGCACTCAGCGCGTTCAGCCCGTTCAGTGCTTGGCCGGTGATGAGGCTGAAAAGATCGAGAACATCCTGCCGCGTCGATTTTTCGTTGAAGGCAATGGCCAGCACTGAATCGGAGACCTTGCGCAGATTGAACCCGGCCGCCTGCGCAGCTTTGAAAACGGTACGGGCGCGAGGGCCAAGCTCAAGGCGAAGGGTGTCAAATGCCGTTTTATTCAGAACCTGAACTCCCGCATCGCGCAAGGCTTGAGCGAGCAGGGCGGTGAGGCGATGGACGCGCCAGGCGATGGTTTTCAGACCTTCCGGGCCGTGATGGACGGCATACATACCCGCGAGGTTGGCGAGCAGCACCTGGGAGGTGCAGATATTGGAATTGGCCTTCTCACGGCGGATGTGCTGTTCGCGTGTCTGTAACGCCATGCGTAAGGCTTTTTTCCCTCGGGCATCGACGGAGACGCCAATGATGCGGCCGGGCATCTGGCGTTTGTGTTCGTCGCGTGTCGCGAAGAAGGCGGCATGCGGGCCACCAAAGCCCATGGGAACCCCGAAACGCTGGGATGATCCCAAGGCGATATCTGCGCCCATTTCGCCGGGTGACTTGAGGAGAACAAGGGCGAGCGGGTCGGTTGCTACGGCGGCTACGGCACCGGCAGCTTTGACAGCGGCGATGAGGGGTGTGAGATCGTGCAATTCGCCGTGATCGTCAGGGTATTGAAAGAGCGCGCCAAAGAGATTTTTTTCCGCTGCGAGGGTGAGGGCCTCTTTGACCGGGCCGCACACGAGCGTAAAACCGAAAAAGTGAGCGCGTGTTTTCAGGACGTCGAGGGTCTGCGGAAAGCAGGCTTCATCAACGAAAAAACAGGTGCTTTCAACCGATGAAATGCGGCGGGCCATGGCCATGGCTTCGGCAGCGGCCGTGGCTTCGTCCAGCAGCGAAGCATTGGCCAGCGCAAGCCCGGTGAGGTCGATCACCATCTGCTGAAAATTGAGCAGGGCTTCCAGTCGCCCTTGGGCAATTTCAGCCTGGTAGGGCGTATAGGCGGTGTACCAACCCGGATTTTCAAGCAGGTTGCGCTGGATGACGGCAGGCATGCGCGTGTCGTGATACCCCATACCGATGAACGACTTTGCAAGAACGTTCCGGCGGGCCAGAGTCTTGAGCTGGTCCAAAGCCTCGTGTTCGGGAACAGCCTCCGGCAGGGCCAGCGGCCCCGGCAGACGGATGGCAGGAGGGACGGTTTGCTCGATTAGCTGATCCAGCGTCTGGAGTCCAATGGCATTCAGCATCGCCACGACTTCGGCTTCAGCAGGGCCAATGTGGCGGCCAATGAAGTCGTCGCGCTGTTCGAGTTCGTGCAGGGCAGGGGTGTGCGGCATGATGAATTACGTTTACTCGTTTTCAGCAATATGAGTGTAGGCCGCTGCGTCGAGCAGGGTGTCGAGTTCGGCTACGTTCGAGGGTTTGATGCGGAACAGCCAGTTTGCATAAGCATCCTGATTGACGAGTTCCGGAGTGTCGACGACGGAAGTGTTGACTTCAAGAATCTCACCACTGATTGGCGCGTAGATGTCGGAGGCTGCCTTGACGGATTCGACGACGGCGCACTCCTTGCCCGCTTTGAACGTCGCGCCGGGTTTGGGGAGTTCGATGAAGACGATGTCACCCAGAGCTTCCTGGGCGTGGTCGGTAATGCCAACGGTGACGGTGCCGTCCGCTTCGAGGCGGCTCCATTCGTGAGAGGGGGCGTACTTGAGTTGGGCAGGAACGTTCATGGGGTTCTCCGGAAAAAAAAATGATTGAAAAAATCAGGAAACGAGGGATTGGCCGTGGCGCACGAAAGGGGGGGTGACGACTCTGGCCTGGAGCAATTTGCCCCGGATATCGACCGAAACGACATCGCCGATGGCCGTGCCTGAAGGCAGGCGAGCCAGAGCAATGCCCTGTTGCAAGGTGGGGGAAAACGTGCCACTGGTGATTTCACCGTCACCGTGTTCCGTTTTGACAGTCTGATGGGCACGCGGCACGCCGCGTTCGAGCAGCAATAAGCCATGAAACTGGCGAGTTGGTTTATGAGACAGAAGGGCCGCCTTGCCGATGAAATCACGCTCGTCTTTCAGGGCCAGCGTCCAGGCCAGGCCAGCTTCCAGCGGGGAAATGTTTTCGTTCATGTCCTGGCCGTAAAGATTCATTCCGGCTTCAAGACGCAAGGTGTCACGCGCACCTAAACCGCAGGGGCGGACGCCGGCCGTGTTGAGTTGCTCCCAGAGCAGGGGGGCTTGTTCGGCGGGGAGTGCGATTTCAAAGCCCTCTTCGCCCGTGTAGCCCGTGCGCGCAATCAGCCAGTCGCCATCGAAAGCAGCCTGAAAGGGGGCAAGATTCTCACTGGCGGGGCGGCTGCCCGGGCAAGCCTGCCAGAATTTTTCACGCGCTTTGGGGCCTTGAACCGCGATCATGGCTAGATCGCGCCGGGGGGTGAGCTGGACTTCAAAGCGTTGGGTTTGCTGTTGCATCCAGGCCAGATCCTTGTCGGCCGTTCCGGCGTTGACGACGATCCGGAATTGCCTAGAGTCAAAGAAATAAACGATGAGATCATCCAGAATGCCGCCCGTTTCATTCAGCATGCAGGAATACAGGGCCTTCCCGGGCTGCTTCAGTTTTGCAACGTCATTGGCCAGCAAGCGGCGTAGCCAGGGGGTGGCGTCGGGGCCGGTGAGGTCGATGGTGAGCATGTGTGAAACATCGAACATGCCTGCATCCGTGCGCACCACCTGATGTTCTTCGATTTGCGAGCCGTAATGGAGGGGCATGTCCCAACCCGAAAAGTCGACCATCTTCGCGCCGATTTCCACATGGCACGGGTGGAGAGGGGTCATGCGTGAGACGTGGGCTGGCATGGGAGAATTCATGGTTTTGTCCGGGGCGATGGAAGTTCAAAGAAAAAGGGCGAGCGGGTCTGACCCTTTCGCCCCATCTGTCCTTGATACCTGAGAGATTGCACCCAGTGTGTTAAACGCGTTCGACGTGTTCCAGATATTCCATGTGTTCGACGCGCACTGCGGTGTGTGCCCCTTCGGTGGGTGAGCCGGACTCACCACTCTCCAGATTTTTCCTGCGTCGCCGGTTCGTTTGCCTGAGCGGTTACGGGATTACGCCTTCGGCGGTGAAGCGATTCACTCTCTCCCTGCGATGGGGCGGAATTATGCCGGGTCGGGAAGAGGGCGGCAACAGGGCAATCGTACCCAAATTCCGCGATTGAAATTCCCACAGGCTGGTGGACGAGGAATTTTGGCGCGTTTGAGCGGGAACCGGAGCAACTTGACGGCTCCCGGCGGTCGAGAATGAACTAGCACGGGTGGAAATCGTGCTGGATGGTGCCATCGGGCGAATTTTGCTCGACACGCCCCGTGGCACGGTGCGCCGTGCCGATACCGAATCTGGGCGCGCCCTGGTTACGGAAAGACCGCTTGTGCCAGTGTGAAGCTCCGGGAACGGATGGACCGGAACAGGTCGAGCACTTCGGTCGCCACCTTCAACACCCACGCTCCGGCATGACGAATCACCCTGCCCGGCAGATGGAATAGACGCCAGCGTACAGTAGCGACCGTGTGGCGTTGCCACGCTGGCGATACCAAATCAGGGTGGCCTCGGTCGATTCGACCCGGTTGCTGGCAATGACGTGATACCGGGGAGCGTCGTCGTCGAACAGATCGGTCTGGTGCTTGTGTTTGACGACGATCAGACGGAACGCTTTCGTTGTCCCGTTCATGCTGTGCAGGGTTTCCGCGAAAGCCCGGTCAGCCCGGCTTCCTTCCCCGTGCGGTGAAGCCAATCGCCAACCGCATCGGTGCTGGGCACCGTGCCGCACTTGAGCACTGTCGCCAGTGCCGTGTCGCTCTTGAGCATACGCAGGTCTTCCGTCGCCTCAAGCTTGAACGGCAGCACCGTTTGTGCCAAAGTCCCCATCGCCCCGCCTCCTTTCGTCTCCCAATAGGTGAGTGCCTCAATAACCTCAACTCTATCGGATCGCCCGCGTGGCGGGGCTTTTTCAATCTCTATGCAGAATCAATCGCTGGACTTGGGCTAGCATCCTTGAAATCGCACGGAATTTCGGTGTTACGATACTGCCCCGTTTTTCGCCCGCCCCGGTCTTTGCCGTGTTTTCTCATGAATGACATCGTTTCTCCCGAATTGCAG
>CAZCOS010000032.1:0-23827 GCA_964500605.1 uncultured Sterolibacterium sp. | reverse complement strand
CGCTCCGCGAGGCTCACCAGATGAGCTTGGCTGACGTTCATTGCTAATCAGGAAAGAAAATGCCCCTTCAACGGCTAATCTGCCTATTTGCTGATTAAAAGACTGAAGCGGGGTTTGGACCGAGAGAGCAGATAAAGTAGCCGGCCATTGGTTGTATTGCACATAAGGGATGTTATGTGAACAAAGTGGGTGTCCTATAGTTTGGCCGGTTTCTAAACTCGCTACGCTCGAACAACGAAACCGGAAAACCCCGTTTGACGATGGTTCCGCTCGGCGGCACAGAGGGGATTGGTCGTGCCACCGAAATGCTATAAAGCAAGACCTGGAGCACGCTCCGCTAGTTCGGTATCAGCATTGTAACGGATTTTATTGGGATTTTATTGACCCTGACCCCTTTAATTGCTTTAATTGGACCCCTTTAATTGCCACCTATGGCAGAAAATAAGTAGCAATGCTGGTGCTCATCGGAGCCGCCCGGCACCACCCTGCGCAGCCTGCAAGGCTATAGTGAGCATCCTTCTACCAAGAAAACCGTGGTCTGTCCCCTATTATTCCTCTGACTAAACAAACACGACTTGCGTATGCCCCTGCGGATGGCTGCGTGGCGCCTTGCGCACCACGATTTCCACGTCACGCCCAAGCCTGTTCAGGCACTCGATCATCTTTGCTTCGCTAATGCCACGGAACTGGCCGCGCAGGAGCCCCGAGAGTTTCGGCTGCGTAATGCCCAAAATCTCGGCAGCCTGTTGTTGTGTCAGGTGGCGATGGCCAATGATGTCGCCAATCTTGCTGGCTAACTGTGCCTTCACATACATCGCCTGCGCATCAGGGGTTTGCAAATCAGCGTAGACATTGCCGCTGCTTTCTTCGATTTCGATCATTTCTGAACTCCTAAACTGACCTCAATGGCCTTCAAGCGTGACTTGATCAACTCCACATCCGGCTTGGGCGTGGCAATGCCCTGCGTGGATTTCTTCTGAAAACAATGCACGACATACACTGCCTCGGCATAGCGCACGGTATAAACAGCACGGTACGCATCGCCCTGAAAATCTTCCACCACCTCCACGACGCCTGCACCACCAAAGCCTTTCAGCGGCTTAGCATCAGAATGTTTCTGCCCAACCTGGGCCAAATGCAGCGCATATCCAAAGGTGTCCTGCACCACTTCAGGCATGGCCATGAGGTCTTTTTTGCTGGATGCGACCCAGCGCAGGAGTTTGGTTGGGCTTGGCATCAGCGAATCATACCCATATAGGAATAAGAATGCCAGCACACGACCCAATCAGACGGTAGATCACCCTATCAGCATGAAAAAAGGGGAGAGCAAGGCAGCGCAGACGTAGAAAACCCCACCCCGCTTGTGACGCGATGGGGTTGGGTTTGTGTTGCACCCTCGATGCTCTGAGGGCTAGGGGCTGAACCGGAAAACCGTGGTCTGTCCCCTATGATAGTTACGATCGGGTCATAAATGGTGGCCATCTACTGTAATGAGCTTGACGAAGCACTGAATCTCCGTATACTTACCTCCCAACAACACCCGCCACGCCTCTGCATGCAAGCGCACCCCGGCGGGTTTTTTATTGCTTATGGAATTTACCAAACCTGCCATCGATGTCGACGCACAGATCACGCTGCTCAAGCAACGTGGGTTGGCGATCGCCGACGATGAGATTGCCCGACACTACCTGCGTTTCGTGGGTTACTACCGGCTGGCCGGTTACGCGCTGCCGCTGCAGGTGAATTACAACACCGACGGTTTGCACCGCTTTCTCGCTGGCACCACGTTCGACGACGTGCTTGATCTTTACGTTTTTGACCGCAAGCTGCGTCTGGCCGTGATGGATGCAGTCGAACGCATCGAGGTCGCTGTTCGGGCGCTGCTCTCGCAAACGATGAGCGAACTCCATGGGCCGCACTGGTTCATGGATTCGGCGCATTTTGTGCCCAGCTTTCAGCATACCCAGTTCATCAGCCGAGTGAAAGATGACATTGGCCACGACAGCGCGCGTGCCGCCATGCGCCAGACTTTCATCAAGCACTACTACGACAAGTACGGTGAGCCAGAACTGCCGCCCTCGTGGATGGTCTTCGAAACGCTGTCGTTCGGTACCGTTTCACAGGCGTTCAAAAACCTGACACGCCAGAACCAAAAACCCATCGCCAAGGCCTTCAACCTCGACGGCGCTGTGCTTGGCTCGTGGCTGCATGCGCTGTCTTATGTACGCAATCTGGCCGCGCATCACCAGCGGCTATGGAATCGCGTCTACACCATCAAACCAATCGCCGCCCGGCACTTGGCGGATGATCTTCAGGACACAACGCGCTTTTATGCCCAGGCCGTCATGATCGCGACCCTGCTTCGCGTGGTCGCACCTGGCAGCCGATGGGGCGAGCGATTGGCTGAGTTGCTTGCGCAACACCCGAGAGTGCGTCTTGACCGACTGGGCTTCCCCGAAGGATGGCAGCAGCGAGCTGTCTGGCAGCAATAGTCTCGCCCCACCAGCCAGCACATTCATCCCGGCCATCCCCACCTCTGGCCAAACAAAGTGGGTGTCCTGTAGTTTGGCACCTGTTGTATTGGCAGGTAGCCAGTTGAAATGTGGCAATGCAAGACCTGACCCCTAAGATTTTTTTCTATTATTTTTTTATTGCGTTTTCAAACAAACCGCACTTCCAGTCGCTTGCCCAGCGCTGCCGCATATTTACGGAGTGTTGCCACCGAGGGTGAGTGTTTGCCTGTCAGCAACGCACTTTCCAGTCGTGCTACAGCGGATGCCTTGGTACCCATGCGCTCGGCCACCTGTGCTTGCGTCAAGCCTGCCTCCGTGCGTGCTTTGAGAATGGCATCGAGCATGGGCATTTCCTCACGCTCAATGCGCTCGCATTCCGTCCGCACGGCGGGGTTTTGCATCATTTTTTCGATCATCTGGTCATGCGTGAGCATTTTTGATCTCCTTCAATCTTGTTTCTGCAATCCGACGTTCTGCTGGCGGCGTTTTGCCCGTTTTTTTCACAAAACTGTGCAGCACTATGATCTGCCGACCCACCAATGTGCAATAAAACACACGGGCAATGCCTTCAGCGCCTTTGAGCCGCAACTCAAACAAACCACCGCCAAATGGCTTAGTGTGTGGCTCGCCAAGATTCGAGCCTACCTCCAACATCCGTCGAGTCAGCGTGACATACCGCGCCTGTAGCGTGGCTGGCAAAGTCATGATGTCAGTCTGCACAGCCTCGCTGTAGTAGTGAATAGTGTAGGACATAAAACACATTATAACAAATATGTTATCAACCACAAGGTGGTTGTCCTTTTATGATTGAAATAGAAAACCCCACCCCGCTTATGGCGAGATGGGGTTGGGTTTGTGTTGCACCCTCGATGAGCTGAGGGCTAGGGGCTGAACCAGAAAACCGTGGTCTGTCCCCTATTATCGTCCCCTATTATCATTGCGCTTGAATGCCCGCAAGGTCTGGGCAGAAAACATCTGGTTGCGGCCGACGACGTGGCTCGGCATCAACTTACCAGACTGCACATAGCGCCGCAGGGTCGGCAGGGAAATTTCAAGGTACTCCGCCGCTTCCGCAGCTGAAAACGGTTCCTGCTGAAGATGGCCAAACACCTGTTCGTGGGTGAAATCATCGTCGCGGAAAGCATTGCCGGTCAGCAATGAAAAAAAACGAACGCGCTCCATCGCGGGCATGCGCTTCATTTCAGAAAACAGGTCTTCAGCCGTCAGGGGCTGGTTCATGGTGTGGTTCATTTCGGCTCTCCTTTGTTGCTTTCCTGCCGCAAGTAGCGTTTCAAGTCGGCGTAGAAGTTTTCATGTGAGCCCACCTGGTAGAAATCAATGATCAAAAACTCAAGGGGCAAATCCTCGACCGGGAGGCGGTATGCCAGCAAATACTCCTGCTGATTGAAACGAAACTTGTAAACCCGTATCCCCGCCAGATCGCCGACCTTGGGTTCGCCAATGTCCGGTGAGCCGCAGACCAACGCCACTGCATCCTCAATCGCCAACTGCAAGGGTTTGTGTGCCTTCTTGACGTACTGGGCGAAAGGACGCTTGTAGTTCGGTTTCATGCGCTCATATTAGCAGAAAAATGAACCCATATCATATCACATTAATGCCGCACACAAAAATCGGCGCTGGCGGCGACCGAAGGAAGTGCAGAGCAAGGCATCGTAGACGTAGAAAACCCCACCCCGCTTGTGGCGAGATGGGGCTGGGTTTGTGTTGCGCCCTCGCTGCTCTGAGGGCTAGGGGCTGAACCGGAAAACCGTGGTCTGACCCCTATTATTACCCCTATTATTTTCCCTATTATTTTCCTTGACGGGAGTGGCTAATGGGTGACCCCATTGTTTTTCTTTTACTCACGCGGATTGGAATACTCCATCTGCCGCCAGTAGAGGATGTCCAGGTGAACGCGCGCAAGCTGCTTGAGCGCTGCCACATCACTTGCAAGGTGCTGATACTGATTGCTCTTTTCTGGAGTGAGGTTGACTACGCCGGGCCAGCGCGGCAATTGCTGATCTATCTCAGGATGATCATCCATCGCCTGACGCAGGCCTTTTGCCGTATGGCTATCCAAGGGCAGCTCCAGCCAATGCTCAATCTTGCCCAGACCGAACTCTGCATATATCCAGCGGTTGTACAGCGCGTCACGCAGAAAGATGTTCAGAAATTTCCGGGCTGCCCCCCAGGCCACTCCTGCTCGTTCCTGCAGTACAGCCGTTTGCCGATCGACGTGCTCACGGAAAGTGCTTGCGTCTTTAGCGACAAAATCTTCTAAAGCAACCTGCTGCAGAAAGCTGCGCACCCTGTCAATCGTACCCGGCGGCCCCATTTTCCGAGCGGTCGAGGGACCGATGGCAGTGTGCGCCAACCGATACCGCAGTATGCGGAGGTACTCTTGGGACAGTTCGCTACTGCTCATTTTTCACCCCACCAGCCAGCACATTCATCCCGGCCATCCCCGGCTCCGGCACGCCCACGACGGTGATCACGACCTCTTCTTCGCCCGGTTCGCCCAAGTGCAGGTAAGCGCCGTCCCCCAACGGCAGCCAGCCGATGGATTCAGCCTCGATGGCGGCGAGTTCTTGTAGCTCGCACTGCAGGCCAAGAATCAACACCGCTTTAGCCATGCCTCCGGCCAATGCGTGATGTTCTGATTCAAATCGCTCTCATTGAACGGCCAAGCCGGTTGTTCAATCACAAACTCTGGGTGCTTTGCTGCAAAGTCGCGAGCAGCCCAAGTCGGGTTGTCGGTCGCCCATTCCGGAGTGCCGCGTGGTACGTCCGCCAAGTCATGCATGATGCGTCGGTCGCTACGATGTACGAGCCTGGAGTCACCAAATCAGCATAGGCTTCCAGTTCATCGGCAACGTGCGCGTAGGAGTGGTTCGAGTCCAGAATCACCAACACAGTCTCGCCCGGCTTTACCAAGGACTTCACCTGCGCGACGATTTCTGGCGCAGTGGAGCTGCCCTCGATCAGCGTGATGCGGTCACTCAACGGGTGCGCCTCGATGGCTGCGCGGTTGTGCAGGCGAATCTCGATATCGATGCCGATCACACGCCCCTTCTCCATGGCCTTGCACAGGCTGGAGTAAAAAATCAGTGAACCGCCGTGCGCCACACCGGTTTCGATGATCACATCCGGCTTGATCTGGAAGATTGCCTCCTGCATACGGATCATGTCGTCGGGCAACTGGATGACCGGCCGCCCCATCCAACTGAAGGTGTACTGATATTTTTGGTTCCAGCCCACGCGCACCCATTCGCGGGAGATCGCCTCGAAGGCGGCTTTCGAATAGAGGTCAAGCACCTTGGTTTGGCCTGCATCATCCATCGTCAAAGTCTTGGCTTCTGTATCCAGAATCAATTTCATCATTCGCTCCAGTCAATCAAATTCAGTTCAATGCCGGCCTCGGCCAGCAGTTGTAAGTTTTCCTGTCGGTAATTCGGGTTCATCAGCACCGCGTTGCACGCGCCACGAACAGGCAGATCGGCGGGTGCAACGATCGGATGGCCTGTGCCGGGAATGAAGCGGCCCTGTTTGTTCGGATTCAGATCGACGACGCAATCAATCAGTGTACCGTCGGGATCGACCAGATTTGCAAAGGTCGCACCTTTTGCACCGGCGCCCCACAAGGCCACTTTCCCGCTCTGCCCCAGATCACGCAGGCGCGCCAACCAAGCTTCTCTGAGCGTCCGTTCATCAGCCGCATAAGCCGTTGCCAACTGCACAGTCTCCACGGTCGCAGGCAAAGTTTCTTCAACATCTGCCACACGAGCTTCCAACCATAGATACTGCCCACCAAAGATGTGCTCAACACGCTCCACGGCAAAGCCGGTGCGCCGGAAGGCAAGTCCCAGAGAGACTGCGGTAAAGAGCGAGCAGTGCTCGTAGAAAAAATCCCAGATCACCCGATGGCGCAAAATCCACTCGACACAGGGTGTCTCGAAAAACACCCGGGCTTTCGGCGACGATGCCAGGGCCGCACGCACCGAACGCAGAATATCCAAGGGCTCAGGGACGTGCTCGATCACATGGCGACAGACCACCACATCGGCCGCGATGTCCGTGCAGCTTTGATCGTAGTAACAAGTCCGAAACTGCAAGCGACCGTTCAAGTCGCTCAGCGCCCCCACATAGCTGGGATCGAATCCAAAGCCGGTGTTGTTGGCGCCCGGGTAGTTGACCAGCTTCTTGAGGAAATGCCCCTTGCCGCAGCCAACCTCCACAATCGTGCAGTTACGAACGCCTTGGCGTTCCACCATGTCCTGCACCAAGCCATCGAGATAGGCATCGAAGTAGGCGGAACACGACTGGGTGTTGTCATAATCCTCGCCGTAACTCAGGCGCGATAAGTCAAAGGCTTGGTTGAAGACAAAGCCACAGGCTTCGCAAACAACCAAATCCAATTCCCCGCGCGTCACCGTGCGGGCGGCATCCTGACGGGGCACCACCAGATTCTGGTGCACGGGGACTTGGGAACGCTGCAAGAACGATTTAAGTCGCGCGTGCTCGCATACTGGGCAGCGATGTGTCTTCATGATTTCTCCCCGTGGAGCGCGCGTTCAAGGCCTTGCGCTAGGGTGAGCGCGGGATGCCATCCGAGTGCCTTGAGTTTCAGGTTCTCACCGACGAGCAAAGGAGGCTCCCCGAGCCGCTCCGTGACCAAAGCCAGTACAGGCTCTGGGTCAGCGTCCAGCAAGGTAGCCAAAGTCATCACGACCTCGGTCAAGCGCACAGGCTCGCCTGAGCAAACGTTGTACGCGCCGCTGGCGCCAGTGGTAAGTAGCCGGACGAAGCCCTCGGCTACATCAGAAGCGTGCAGAAAATCCCGGTAGGCCGTCGCATTCACCCCGAAAGGTTCACGCCCCCCTCGAAAGACGTCGATCAACGAAGGAATCAAGCGGCTGGCGGATTCACCTTGCCCGTATGGCAAAAAAATCCGCCCCCAGGCACAAGGCACTTGATGCTGCGCACACACTGCCATCACCAAGCGACGGGTCGCATCCTTGGCAGCACCGTAAAGGGTGGCCGGTTTCAGTGGTGTGCTGTCTTCCCGGCAATAGCCTTGCGCCCAATCGTATTCAGCGCAGGTACCGGCGATCACCACCTGCTGGCCACCGGCTGCACAAAACGCCTCCACCAGCCGCGTTGTCGCTTCAGCCCAACGCAAATTCAAGGCTGAAGTCCAATACTTGCCATGCTCGGCATACCAAGCCAAGTGCAGCAAATGGGTCGCCTGAGCTTGCTGCATCAGCGGGCCAAAATCGGTGACGCTCAGCAGATCAGCTTCGATAAACGGCACGGAAGGCTGCGCTCGGGCGCGGCCGACTGTGACCACCTCGATTCCATGGTGTTGCAAGGCACGGAGAACATAGCGGCCAATGAAACCACTGGCACCCGTCAGCAACACCCTCATGCGATCTTCGCCTTTGACACTTCAAGTGCTGGGACAGCGGTGACGAATTGGCCACCCCAAGCCTGCACATATGCCAACTGCGCCATCACTTCCTCGCGCAAATTCCACGGGAGGATCAGGATGAGATCTGGCCGATCGGCCTTGAGATGGGCTTCGTCCACAATCGGAATCCGGCTGCCCGGCATGCACTTGTTCTGTTTGGCTGGATTCTTGTCGACCACATAGGGCAACAGATCAGGGCGGATGCCTGCGAAATTCAACAGGGTGTTGCCCTTTGCGGCTGCACCATAGGCACCCACTTTCAGTCCGCGTCGCTTGGCATCGATCAAAAACAGCACCAGATCATCTTTGACCTTTTCGGCCTGGAATTGGAATGCCTGGTAGAACGCCGAAGTGGTCATGCCTGCTTGGGCTTCCGTTTCCAGCAAACCAGCCACCGCAGAGCTGTACTCATGAATACCCGTATCAGTGCGCTGTGCAAAGACACGCAAGCTCCCACCATGGGTCGGCAATTCCTCAACATCGAACACGGTCAGCCCATTAGCGGCAAAAATGCGCTGCACGGCCGTCAGTGAGAGGTAGGAATAATGCTCGTGATAGGCGGTGTCGAACTGGTTTTCTTGCACCATGCGCAGCAGATGGGGAAACTCGAAGGTAACCACGCCCTGGGGCTTGAGCAGGCGGGTGAAGCCGGAAACGAAGTCGTTGATATCCGGTACATGAGCCAGCACGTTGTTGGCGACCATCAAGTCGGCCTGCTTGCCCGCCAGCACCAATTCCTCAGCCAGCTCCACGCCAAAGAAGCGTTCGACGATGTCGATACCTTTGTCGCGCGCAGCGCTGGCGGTGCTGGTGGTGGGTTCAATGCCGTAGCAGGGAATGCCGGTCTGCTGCACATACTGCAGCAGATAACCATCGTTGGCGGCTACTTCGACCACGCAGCTATTGGCGTTCAGGCTGAAACGCGCAACTATCTGTTCAACGTAACGTTGCGCGTGCGCCAGCCAAGTCGTAGAAAACGAGCTGAAGTAAGCATAGTCCTGCGTGAAAAGTGCTTCACGTCCCGCGTGATCTTCCGTCTGCACCAGCCAGCAGCTTTCGCAAACCAGGATACGCAAGGGAAACCAGATTTCAGGGGCACGAACGGCATCTTGAGTCAGATAAGCATTCGAGGGCGGGGCATTACCCAGATCGAGAAACGGCAGGTGCAATTCGCTGCCACAGTGACGGCATTTCAAACCCGTACTCCTTCAAAGTCTGCGGTGATCAGTGCGTGTTCGGCGTCACGCGCGGACAACTCGGCAATGGCAAGCGGCCAGGTGATCCCAAGGCGCGGATCGTTAGGATGCAAGCCGCCCTCAGCTTGGGCGGCGTAGGCGGCTGAATGACAGTAAAGCAACTCCACGTCATCGGTCAGCGCCTGAAAACCATGGGCAAAGCCCTCGGGAATCAGCAGGGCACAGCCATTCTCCGCCGAGAGTCGTTCGGCGTGCCAGTACAAAAAAGTTGGCGAGCCAACGCGCAAATCAACCGCCACATCCCACACATCCCCCCGTATACAGGACACCAGTTTCATCTCGGCATGGGGCGAACGCTGGAAATGCATCCCCCGCACCGTCCCCTGCTTGGCGGTATAGGTGTGGTTGATCTGGGCAATCGGCCGGATCCAGCCGGCCGCCGCGAGCTCCTCTGCACAGAACATGCGTGCCAGAAAGCCCCGGTTATCGCCCAAGCGCTGGCGTTGCACGCGCTTCAGACCCGCCAGCGGTAAATCTGTGATCGTGAAGCGGCTCATGGCTGAGCCTCACGCGCTTCTTTGGCATCGTACTGTTCAATTTCTGCCAGGCACAGTTCACGTGCGTCGGCGCCAGCGTGCTGGGCTTGGTACCAGGCCATGGTGCGCGTCACCGTCTCGGCCAGATTCCACCGGGGCTGTACGCCCAGTGTCACCCGCGCCTTGGCGGTTTCCAGAGCGAGCCAGCCAGCTTCGTGCGGACCCTCGCTACCGTCGCCGTAACGCACATCGCCTTGGTCATAAGCCATGCGTGCAAGCTCGACCACCTCTTTCACCGTCGCCGCTTCATGCGTATGCGGACCGAAGTTGTAAGCACCCACCAGTTCCGGTTGATGCCAGAGTTTTTCGGCCAGAGACAGATAACCGGACAGTGGCTCCAGCACATGCTGCCAAGGGCGTATCGCCTGCGGACGACGGATGTCCAGAGTTTCCCCGGCCTGCCAAGCGCGCACTGCATCAGGGATCAAGCGGTCTTCCGACCAATCGCCACCGCCAATTACGTTGCCGGCGCGGGCCGAGGCCACCGCCACGCCTTGCTCCTGCAAAAACGCATCACGATAACTGGTGATCACGATCTCGCTCGCCGCCTTGCTCGCGCTATAAGGATCATGTCCGCCCAAGGCATCATCTTCTCGGTACGGATAGGGCTGCTCCAGATTGCGATAAACCTTGTCGGTGGTCACCATCACCGCCACGCGCACCGAATCCAGACCGCGCAAGGCATCCAGCACATGGGCAGTACCCATGATATTGCTGGAAAAAGTCCCCAACGGATCACGATAACTCGCCCGCACCAAGGGCTGTGCAGCCAGGTGCAAGACAATCTCCGGTCGGAAAGCGCGTACCAAAGCGGCCAAGCGTTCAGCGTCACGGATATCGCAGAAATGGCTGTCGATACCTTCTGCTACTCGCGCCAGATCGAACAGACTCGGCGTCGTCGAAGGTGGCAAGGCAATGCCGCAGACGTGCGCCCCAAGCTGCTGGAGCCAGAGCACCAGCCAGCCGCCCTTGAAACCGGTATGCCCGGTAACAAGGACACGCTTGCCGCGCCAGAAAGCCGCGCTCATCATCACCACTTCTTCCATGGAGCCTCACCGGAAGCCCACAAATCCTCGAGCAAATTCTTTTCACGCAAGGTGTCCATCGGCTGCCAAAAGCCGTTGTGCTCAAAAGCGTGCAACTGGTTTTCAGCGGCGAGCCTGGCCATAGGCTCCAGTTCCCAACTGGTAGAGTCCGCAGCGATGTAGTCAATCACCTTGGGCGACAACACAAAGAATCCCCCATTGATCCAGCCGCCGTCACCGCGCGGTTTTTCGATGAAGCCGCGAACGGCATCGCCCTCACGAGCCAAGGCGCCGAAGCGGCCGGGTGGCAACACGGCGGTGACCGTCGCCAGCTTGCCGTGGGCCTGGTGAAAGGCAATCGAAGCGGCGATATCGACATCGGCCACCCCATCGCCATACGTGAAGCAGAAGGCCTCCTCGTCCTTGAGGTACTCCCTCACCCGCCGCAAACGCCCGCCGGTCATGGTGTCTTCGCCGGTGTCCACCAGGGTCACGCGCCAGGGCTCTGCCTTCTGCTCATGCACTTCCATGCGGTTGTGCACCATGTCAAAGGTCACGTCCGACATGTGCAGGAAGTAGTTGGCGAAATATTCCTTGATAAGATAACCCTTGTAGCCACAGCAGATCACAAAGTCATTCACGCCGTGAGCGGAATAGCTTTTCATGATGTGCCAGAGAATCGGCTTGCCGCCGATTTCGATCATCGGCTTGGGTTTCAGGTGGGTTTCTTCGGAGATTCGAGTTCCAAGCCCCCCTGCCAGGATGACAGCTTTCAAGATTTAGCCCCTTCTATTTTTACCATCTGCCGATAGGCATTTTCGAGTTTTTGGGTCAGTTCAGCGGCGTTCATCAGTGGGCTGCTTTCCAGCCGCTGGCGCAAACTGGCGCGCAACTCGGCCAGCCTGCCAAGGTCGGCTGCAAACGCCACCGCTTTTTCGATGTACGCGGCTTCGTCTGCGACCACCCAGTCTTCCAACCCCAGCGGCTTGAGCAACGAGGCTCCCACGCAGCCCACCGAGGGTCGGTCGATCTTCGACAGAACCGGCACCCCCATCCATAAGGACTCCAGTGTCGTCGTCCCCGCGTTGTGCGGCCAGCAGTCCAGCGTGATGTCGATGTCGTGGTACGCCGCCCAGTGGGGATGGCTGTAGGTCAGTTCCACCCGCTCACGCGGGATGCCAATCCGCTCCAAGCGTTGCCAGAACACCTCCCGCGTCTCTTCTTCAAAGAAGGGTTTCTGATCGAGACGCAACCGGCTGCCCGGCACCCGATCCAGAATCTCTTTCCAGACGCGCAGCAAGGGATCATTCAGCCGCACCGTCCGCGACAGGCTGCCAAAAGTCACGTAGCCCTTGTGCAACGCAGGCAGTTCATTTATCTCAGGGGTGATTTCACGCGGCGGCTCGTAGGTGTAGTTGGGGGCAGGGATACGCCATAGTTGTTCGCTGAAATAAGCTTCACAGCCCACCGGTGTCAGGTTCTCGTCGCCGATGAAGTAATCGACTTCCTTGAGTCCGGTCGTGTAGCCATAGCCCAGGTAACTGGCCTGGATTGGTGCCGGACGCATCGCGAACGCCAGCAGCCGGTTGCCGCCCGTATGACCCGCCAGATCAATCAGGATGTCGATCTGGTCATCAAAGATGCGCTGGGCCATTTCTTCGTCGCTCAGTCGTAGCACATCCACCCAGTGATCAAAATAGCCCTTCAAACGCTCGGTGTGATGATCGGGCTCCGTCGTGTTGGCGTAGGCGAATAGTTCAAACTGGTTGCGGTCGTGGTTACGGAAGATTGGCTCCATGAAGAACCGACAGGCATGGCCTCGAAAATCAGGCGAGGAGTAGCCGATACGAATGCGCTGGCCGCTCACCGGCACGCGGTCGGCGTGATCAAATCGACGTGTCGTCGCTGCGCGCACCACCTCGCCATAGGCCTCGTATTCCCGATATACCTCTGCCGCACTCAGACGATCATCGTAGTTCAAGGCAAATAGTAAATTGTCGCGGATGTGCCAGTGCTGCGGTCCGACGGCAATCGCCTTTTTGAAGGTCTCGATTGCCTTGGGCAACTCCGCCAGATCTTGATAGACGGTGGCCAGATTGCTCACCGCCTCCGGATAGTCCGGCTGAACTTCCAGCGCCTTGTTAAAATAGGCGATGGCTTCGTGCTGCCGCTTCCAGCGGCTTGCCATGCCGCCCAAATTGCACCAGGCAATCGCATAATCCGGCCGTAACTCAAGGGCCTTCAGGTAGGCTTCACGACTCTCTTTCCAGCGTTTCTGATTACCCAGGATGGTTCCCAGGTTGTTGTACGCCTCCGCGTATGCAGGATCAGAGTCAATCGCCGCACGGTAATGCCCTTCAGCAAGTTGCTCGTTCCCGAGTTCCTGCTCGATGACACCCAGTTGGTTCAATGCTCTTGCATAATTCCCCTTGATTTTCAATGCACTGATGGCTGACTGCTTAGCCTCGAAGGGTTTTTTCAGGGAACTCAGAACAATGGCCAGGTTCAACCAACCCTCAAGCAGATCCTTTTTTAACCCGAGTGCCTTCCGGTAAAGCGACTCGGCCTCTACGAATCTCTCCTGATTCTTGCGTAAATTGCCCAAATTTAAATACGGGTACGGATAAGAAGGCTGAATTGCAATGACGCGCTCGTACATCGTCTCTGCTTCGGCGTCCCGTTTCTGATCCAGCAACAGATTACCGTAATTGTTCAAAGCTTCGACCATCTTGGGGTTGGCAAGCAGAGCCTTCTGGTAACATTGCTCGGCCTGTTCGCTCTTGCCCAAGTCCTTGTACAGCATTCCCAGATTATTCCAGGGTGCATCGAATGCCGGATTCAATGCGGTTGCACGCAAGTAGGCCTGTAAAGCAGCTTCTTTGTCACCCAGACTTGCATGACTCGTCCCGAGATGATCGAATACTTCAGCATCCTGGTCATAAACAGCGGCGGCCGCTTGCAACAGTTCACGCGCGCTCTTTGCGTTGCCCTGTTGCAACAAACAGGTTCCCAGCAACTTCATTGCCGGAAAGTATTGAGGATTCAGCCCCAGTGCTTTTCGATAGCCTTGCTCGGCTTCTTTGAGTTTTCCGGACTGATGTGCTCGCAGTGCAGTCTGCACCAGTTGCCCCAGTCGTCCTTCTTGCTTTGGAGAGATACGCTTGGACGTGTTTGCCACGTCGGAGTGAGCTACCGACTGCACCTGCTGCAACCGCTCTTGCAATGCGGCCTTGAGCTGAAGGGCAACCTGTTTATTGGGATCAAGCTGCAGCGCGGACTCCAGAGATTCCAGTGCTGATACAGCATCGTTGCGTGCAATGTGCCAACGCGCCAGGGAGACGTGAAACTCGGCAAATCGCGGTTGCAGTGTGATGGCCCTGGCAAGGCACTCCCAAGAAGTATCTAGATCGCCGGAGGCCAAGGCAATCAGTCCTTTAAGATGCCAGGCGTCAGGCTGCTCTGGCATTGCAAGCAGAATGGCATGGACCTGCTGCTGTGCGGCCAAGGCATCACCCTTGCGCCAGCACTCGAAAGCAGCTGCCAACTGCATATTGATCTGAGATGAATCCAAGGAGGCGGCTTTGCTTTCCGTACTGAGCATCTGCCGATAGGCGTTTTCGAGTTTTTGGGTCAGTTCAACGGCGTTCATCAGTGGGCTACTTTCCAGTCGCTGGCGCAAACTGGCGCGCAACTCGGCCAGCCCGCCGAGGTCGGCTGCAAACGCCACCGCTTTTTCGATGTACGCTGCTTCGTCTTTGACCACCCAGTCTTCTAGGCCCACCGGCTTGAGCAGCGACACACCCACGCAGCCCACCGAGGGTCGGTCGATCTTCGACAGGACCGGCACCCCCATCCACAAGGATTCCAGCGTCGTCGTCCCCGCGTTGTGCGGCCAGCAGTCCAGCGTGATGTCGATGTCGTGGTACGCCGCCCAGTGGGGGTGGCTGTAGGTCAGCTCCACTCGCTCACGCGAGATACCAATTCTCTCCAGCCGCTGCCAGAACAACTCCCGCGTCTCTTCTTCAAAGAAGGGCTTCTGATCGAGACGCAACCGGCTGCCCGGCACCCGATCCAGAACCGCTTTCCAAACTCGCAGCAAGGGATCATTCAGCCGCACCGTCCGCGACAGACTGCCAAAAGTCACGTAGCCCTTGCGCAACGCAGGCAGCTCAGTAACTTCAGGCGTGATTTCGCGCGGCGGCTCGTAGGTGTAGTTGGGGGCCGGGATACGCCACAACTGTTCGCTGAAATACGCCTCACTGCCCACTGGAGTCAGGTTCTCGTCGCCGATGAAGTAATCGACTTCCTTGAGTCCGGTGGTGTAGCCGTAGCCCAGATAACTGGCCTGGATCGGTGCCGGACGCATCGCGAACGCCAGCAGTCGATTGCCGCCCGTATGACCCGCCAGATCGATCAGAATGTCGATCTGGTCGTTGTAGATGCGCTGGGCCATTTCTTCGTCGCTCAGCCGTAGCACATCCACCCAGTGATCGAAGTAGCCCTTCAAGCGCTCGGTGTGATGATCAGGCTCCGCCGTGTTGGCGTAGGCGAACAGTTCAAACTGGTTGCGGTCGTGATTGCGGAAAATCGGCTCCATGAAGAACCGACAGGCGTGACCACGAAAATCAGGCGAGGAGTAGCCGATCCGAATGCGTCGGCCGCTGATGGGTGTGCGGCCCGTGTGATCGAATCGACGCGCAGTCGCTGTGCGCACCGCCACACCATAGGCCTCATATTCCCGATACACCTGCTCCGCACTCAGCCGATCATCGTAGTTCAATGCAAACAGCAAATTGTCATAAGCTGACCAGCAGTGTGGCTCTAGGGCGAGTGCTTTACGATAGGCTTTGGCGCCCTCGGCAAAGTCGCCAAAATCGATCAGAATGTTACCGAGGTTAGATAAGTAGTCCTCATCCGGAAAGAGGCTACAGGCTCTCGACACCAGCGCCAAAGCGCGGTGAGGGCGTTTAGATTCTCGATAGGAAATGGCCAGACAATTGAGGGCTACGTGATTGTCCGGATCGGCAGCCACAACCGCCTCCATTTCCTTCTGTGCCTGTTCAACATCCTTGCGCAGCAGCCAGCGGCAGTTGGCCAGATTCAAACGTGCGTTGGTGTCCTCAGGAGCCAGCGCTAATGCCTTGCTGAAGGCCTCTTCAGCCAGATCAACGCGCTTTCTATGAACAAGCGCCACGCCTAAATTGACCAAGGCGTTGGCGTGCTCAGGATTAATCTCCAGTGCCTTGCTCGCATATTCAAAGGCCAAGTCGTAGCGCTTTCGATTGAGATGCAGGTTGGCGAGCGTCGTGAGTGCGGCAGTGTTGCGCGGATTTACCGCTAGGGATCGATGCAGAAGCTTTTCTGCTTCTTCGAAATTGCCCGCACCTTTTTCCAGTACCGCCAGATTACCGAGTGCCCCAGAGTGATTTGGCTCATGAGACAGCACCCGCACATAGAGTGAGCGCGCCGCGTCGACTGCGCCTTCCATGTGATGTTTTACTGCCTCATCAAACAAATCAGTTACTTGCATTCGTGACATCCTAAAAAAAACGGGCGAATAAATCGCCCGTTTTCGTAAACATCCGGGGGGTGTGACCCCCCGGCGTTTTTGTGCAGCAATTAGGCCGAGGTGAACACCAGGTTGCCGCTGGCGACCGTGAATTCGCCGGTGGCGAAGTCAGCAGCCGTACCCACCAGCTTGACGGAGAATTCGCCAGCCTCGAGCACCTTGTCACCGTCGGTATCCTGGTACACATAAGCAGCAGAGGCAGCTGCGTCGTAGTACACGTGGAAGTCGTAGGCGTTGGTCACCGTGGTGGTACCCAGGGTGATTGCGGCAGTACCGAAGGTCACTGCGGCAGCGCTGTCAGCGGTGTCGATGGTGAACTTGTTACCGGAGCCAGAAGAGAAGACGCCTGCGTTGTCGATAGCGATCACGCTGTCGGTCACGGTTGCATCGTAGCCGTTGGCCGCGCCAGCCTTCGAAACGGAATCACCTGCAGCAAACTTCAGGGTGAAGGTGTTTGCAGAAGAAGCCGAGGAGGTGGTGCTGCCTGCGTTGATGATGTCAGCACCTGCACCACCGGTGATGATGTCAGTACCGCCCGTGAAGAAGATCTGGTCGTTACCAGCACCACCCACGATCACATCGTTACCGCCCGACGAATCACGGATGATGTCGTCGCCAGCAGAACCGGTCAGCGCGATACCGTTGGTACCGGTAGCAGCGGCTGCGCTCAGGGTGGCAGTCGTGGTGCCAGTTGCTTGAGCGGTCATACCGGAAGCATCGATTGCCAGGTTGATCTTCTGGGCAATCGCGCCAGTGGCAACATCAACCGGAGAGGCGCCAAACAACTTGACGCTATCCAGATCGGTGGAACCTGTCATGGTCAGCGTGGTGGTTGCGGTACCCGTGCTAGCGGTCAGTTCGAGCTTCTCAACGCCTGCCATCGTCAGACCGGTCAGGTCGATGGCAGTGTTCGGAGCGGTGGCAACCGGCTTGGCCAGGATCTTGACGGTGTCGATTTGACCCGGAGTCGTCGCGTCCTTGACGCCGATGGTCACAGCACCCGTGGAGTGAGCGGCGAGCACGGTGACGTTGGCAGCCTGAGCGGCGGACAGGTTGGTGACGGCGGTAGTGTTGTTATGGCTAGTATCATTGATCACAACACCGGTGATACCGGTGAAGATCGAAACGTCCTGGCTGATGTCGGCGCCACCTTGGTTAACCTGAATCACTTCAAAGTTCTTGTACAGCGCAGCAGCAGCTTTACCAGCCGTGTCGGTGGCAATCGCGGTCGTCAGGATGAGCTTGTCGCCCGTACCTGCGCCTGCATCCACGGAACCGGTGGTCAGCACGATACCGTTGCTGGTGATGGTGTCGTTGCCAGCGCCGCCCTTGACGGTCTGGGTCACGTCGGTACCGATGGCAGCCGTCACGCCGCCGGCGGTCAGACCAGAAGCATCCAGGGTCTTGACGGTATTTTCCAGCGTGCCCAGCTTGACGTCGGTAGCCGCACCCGAAACGTTGATGGTGTTGGCGTTTGCAGCCTTCAGGCCGGTGATGCCGTCGGTGGAGACATCAAGGTTGGTTGCAGCAGCGATGTTGACCGTGGTCACCGTAGCGGTACCGTCGTTACCACCCAGACCGGTAGCATTCAGATCGATACCACCGAACTTGTTGGCAGCGCCAGTGCTGTTGATATTGACCGTCGCCAGAGTGGTGGCGTTGGTGGTATCGACGTTGATGGCCTTGCCAGTCGCGGTTTGGTTGGTACCACCGGAGAGGTTCAGGGTCAGCGCAGTCGCGCCCGAAGCGGTCTTGAACTGCGCCAGCACTTCTTCATTCACTGCAGAGCCATCGCCCTTGACAGTAACAGCAACACCGGAAGCCAGGTTGGTCAGCGTAGTGGTGGCAGTGGAGCGATCAGCAGCAACCGTTGCCAGGGAAGAACCCAGCACGGAGGTATCAATGGTCAGAGCCTGGCCAGAAACGTTGCGGACATCAACGTTCTCAATATTGGAGACGGTAGCCGAGGGGAAGGTCGCGGCGGCAGAGGCGTTCTCAACCACAACCGACAGGGTGTCAGTGCCAGCACCACCGTTGATCACGTCAGCAGAGCCAAAGGTTGAGGTCGAGCCATTGACGTTGTACAGACCCAGAAAGGTATCGTCACCGCTGGTACCGGTGACAGCATCAATACTCGTAGTGAGTACAGACGTCTGCCCCGTACCGCCCGTCGAACCGCCCCCCGTGCTCCCCGTCCCCGCACCACTCGTCGTAGTAGCATCCTTGGTCACCGGCACCACAGCGGCTGCCGTGGTGGCGTTCACCGTCGTGCCGCCGAGGGTCATCGTACCACCAGTCACCATTTTGACGTCCACTGAGCCGTCAGCAAAGACGAGCTGGGAACCGTTGCTGTCTTCTTGCACCGTGGAGGTGCTGACCAGTACGCCGGCCTTGTAGACCAGCAGGGTGATCCCTGACTGCTTGAAGGTGAAATCGGCCACATTCCCGGCCAGATCCACACGATCCACATTGGAATCCAGCGTCACGCCGGTCGTGCCGGAGTTGATGATGACCTTTTCTGAGCCTCCTGCCCGACCATACACCGTTGCGGCGTTGGACAGGGTGAAGGTGTCGTTTGCATCCAGATATACCTTAGCCATGCTAATGATCTCCTGAGAGTGTTGTCTCCGCCCGGAACATCCGGGCGGTTGACGCTATGAAGCGATTAAAGGTTGAGAAACGATAACGATGGATCAGTTCAGCGAACCAGCACCGAAGGCGGTGTTGAAGCTGCTTGCACCGAAGATGGTGGCATCGGTCGCAGCGGCAATCCCCGTCAGATGGATGGTGACCGTGTTACCTGCGTCGGCGTACACCACATCGACGATGCCATCGGTAAAGTCAGTGTTGTTGACCGTTGCCAGACTGGCTGTCGGGAACACCAGCTTGTCGCCTGAGCCGAAGCCAGCGATGTTGTAGGTGTAGGTGCCGTTGGTGACGTTGAACGTGGTGTTGGTCGCTGCGGTTTCCGTTACGCTGCCTGCTGCGGCCACTGCAATGGTTTGTGCCACTGCACCGCCGCCACCGCCTGCACCGCCGCCGCCTGCACCGCCGCCACCGCCGGCGCCGGACATGCTGGCTGCCGTGTTGACGAGCATGTTGCCGTTGACAGCGATCTGGTGACCGAAGTCGACCTTGGCGATCTGCTTGACATCGGTGTAGTCGCCCGTGGCGTTGGTGGAGAGGCCGTTGAAGGTGAGTTCGAAGACCTTGTATTCGCCACGGTTGAGGTTGTTTTCAACCATGACCACAGCCTTGCCCGTTCCGCCGACCAGGGTAGCACCCACGCCATCGGTATAGGCGTGTGCGGCATCCAGGCTAGCAGCAGTGATGCCGGCGTAGTTGGAGAGGCCAACGTTGGTGCTGTTGATGGCGGCCTTCAGGGTCGATGCGCTGAGGCTGGCGAAGGTGGCCGTGGTGGTGTTGAAGGAAAGACCCGACAGCACGGTGACCGAGTTGGCTTCCGTGGTGCTGTCACCATTGACGGTGAAGCCAATCAGGTTTTCGGACTCGACCGAGCCGGAACCTGCGGCACGGAACTTGCCGGTGAGGTAGCTGGAGAAGTTCAGGTTGTCGCCGTTGTTGCCTGCTGCGGAAGCGACATCAGAGAAGTTCACCACGGTCTTGTCGCCCAGGTCGTAGCCATTGAACACCAGGGTGTCGTGGCTGCTTGCACCCGTGCCCATGACGAGAACGTCGGTACCCGTGGCCAGATCGATGGTGCTGTCGCTGCGTGCGGCGCTGTTGGTGCCGTTAGCTGCGAGGTTCGGGGTGGCGTCCATGCCGTTCATGCCGTTGGATGCCGTGACTGCTGCGGCATTGGCGGTTTGTGCCATGGCGATGGTGGCTTGGGAGTTGTGGGCGTAGTACTTGTACGCAGCCAGCGCAGCGGACTGATCGGACACCGAGAGGGTGGTGAGATCAGTGGAGCTGACGGTGATGCGCAGGTCGTTGGCGTTGAAGGCACCGTCAATCAGCGAGCTGATGACCAGGGTGCTGGCGGGACCGTCTTGGGCCAGAGCCAGCTTGCTGAGCACTGCGTCGTTGTTGATGGCGTTCTTGATGGCCTGGTTGATGTAGAGCTGCGTGACCGTGCTGTTGGTGCCTGTGGGGATGTCCACCACGACTTCAAAACCGTTGTCGTAGGTGTTGGACACGCTGTCTGCACCAGCAGTGGAGGTGACGCTGGCAGCGGCGTTCGGGCCGACGAGCGAAACCGTGAGCTTGCCCTTCCAGAGGAAGCCGGGGTTCAGGCCTGCGGTTTGCAGATCGGACAGAACGGCATTGGAAGCACCCACGACCCACTTGGCACCGATGGTGCCGCTGTTGTCGATGTAGACGGTGTCGTTGCCATCACCGGCATTGACGATGAAGTCACCTGCACCAATGGTGCGGATGGTGTCGTTGCCTGCGGCGCCCGTGACGGTGACGTTGGCGTTTTGCTTCTGGTCAGCATACCAAGCCGCGGTCTGGTTACCACCGATGGTGACGGAGAGGGCGTCGTTGCCGGAGCCGCCATCGATGGCGAAGGTGAAGTCTTCACGGCCACTGAGGGTGTTGGTGGCGCCAACGACTGCGGAGTCGAGCGTGACGCTCATGCTGTCGTTGTTGGTGCCGCCGGTGTACACGAAGGCGACGTTATCGGCGGTATGAACGCTGCCGGTGTCGGTCAGGTTCAGGTACTTGCCGATGGAAGCCGTGGTGACGTTGGCGTTGAAGTTGACGCTGCCGACCATGGAGGAGGCATTGATGGTTTGCACGTCGGTGAAGCCGAAGCCGTCGTTTTCAGCAGCGGGCAGATCGCTGTTACCGGCATTCGGCGTGACGGAGTTGCCCATCACGAAGAGGTCGCCGGCGTTGGCGGGGTGCTGACGATAGGCGTCCGTCTGGACATCGGTGGTGCCGTTCTTGATGTTCACCACACGCAGGGTGTTGTTGGTGGACTGAACTTGATAGAGACGGCTGGTGTCTTCAACGGTGATGTCGAATTGCTGCACGCCCTTGGAGTCGGAGGTAGCACCAACCGACAGGCCACCAATGATCAGGCTGCCGCCATTCGAGCCACGGCCGACGTTGTCGAGGGTCACGGTGGAGGTGACGAGCTCGGTGTTGCTGGTGGCGCTGGTCGTGTAGGTGGTGTAGATGTTGGAGGTCGGGGGAACCGAAGCACCCGTGGTGTTGAACCAGCCCGAACCCGTGACGGAGGAGATGGCAATGCCCGAGCCACCCGTCAGGACGATGGACTGACCTGTAACCGAGGTGTTGGAGATCGGATCGGTGATGGTGAAGGAATCCGACAGTGCCACAGTGATGCCCGAACCGGCGAGTGCGGTTTGGAACACGGCGAGCAGTTGTGCGTAGGTGTCAGCGGCAGCAACAGCGGTCTTGTCCAGCTGGATGGTGGTCAACACGCCGTTGACGCCAATCTTGAACTGGTCATAGGGGTTGTTCAGCAGCGGGGTGGCGGCGGTCAGTGCGTTGCCGGCTGCACCGGTGTCCATCAGCTTGATGGAAACGGAGGTGGTACCCGTGCTGACGTTGCGCAGGGAGTTTTGGTCGAAATAAACGGCGTAGTCGACATTGCCCGGATCGGTATCACGCATGACGATGGTGATGTCTTTGGTGATTTCGGTCGGCTGAATGCGGACGTCTTCCACCACGAGATCAGCGCGGGAGTTGTTGTCTTCGATGACCTTGATGCCAACGAGACGCTCTGCGTCGATGATGCCCTTGCCAGCGATGTTGTTGTCGCCGCTGTCAACTTGGTCGTGCTGAACGCGGAAAACAGCCTTTTCAACGCTGTTGGTGCGGGGAGTGATGGCACCGGTCGCCAGCGTTTGGCTGGTGACGTCAGCGATCAGGGTGTCAGTACCTGCACCGCCATTGACGACGTCGCCGTCTTGCAGGGTGTTGGTGTTGTTTTGCGAGTAGGCGTAGAAGGTGTCGCCGCCCGAGGTGCCGGTGATGTTGTCAAAACCGGTGGAGAGGTTGTACTGCAGGCCGCTGGCGAGCGTGCCAAACGGGCTGTGGTAGGCGTTGTTGGCCGACTGGCTGTACAGCAGGGCGTTGTCAACACGGCCTTCGAAGGCAGCAGCAAAGGTGCCGAACGTGGGATCAGCACCCAGACCAGCGAACTGGCTCAGAATGCTGGAAACCGTTGCGCCACGGCTTGCAGCAGCTGCGCCGTTGAGCTGAGCGGTGATAAAAGCGGCGCCATCAGTGGCAGCCTGGCCGGTCAGGCCCAGGTTGGTGACGATGATGTTGGCCACAACGGAGGTGGATTGCGTGCCGAAGTCAGCAGCGTAAACATCATTGGCTACAGCATCAAAACCGCGCAGGGCGATTTCTTGCATTGCAGCGCTGTAGGTGTTGCTGTTCAGGGCGACGCCATAAAGCGCACCGGCAAAACGAACAACTTTGGTTGAACTTAAAGAGATAGCCATCTAAGGGTTCCTTTTTCTTCAGGTTGAAAAAAATCTAACTTTCTGCAGAAAGCCGAGGTCAGACGCTGACACTCGAAAAAGCACTCTGCAACAAAGCACTTTGACCAGTGACAACGGCATGAACCACATGCCGCCTGCAACAGGTATTGCCTTTTACTGCGTTGCAACAGCCAAACATTGAAACATGACAACAATGAATCGGTACGACATTGTGCTGCATTTGAAGCGATTACCTTGCTACAGCCTTGCTACATGGGGTGACACTACTGATAGCGTATCCACCATTCTAGCCTGACGAACATCCATTTTGCCAATCTTGCCGACTTTGGGTTTTTATTTTTTGCGATTTTCTGCTTTGTTTCAGGGATTGTTGCAGTTTTACTACACTCGTGATGCAGCCTGCAACAACCATGAATGACCCATAAGATGAGATTCTGCTGTAAAAGACCCCCCCTTTCTGTGATTGCAATCACAAGTGATGATTTTTTTGCGTGTTTGTTCGTTTGAATAACGGGGTGAAAAGGGGGCTTTTCCGTGATGAGAGCTCCTGGAGGCATGACGGAGCGGAATTGATCGCTTCCCATGAGCGACCTCAAACCATTCCCCTCCGTGAAGAAAACGCTCACGCAGCAACCTCAAATAATCCCCTCCGTAGAGAGAACACTCATACAGCAACCTCGGATAATTCCCCTCTATGGAGGGGTGGACGGCGAAGCCGGACGGGGTGGTGTTTTATAGATCCAGCCATCAAATCCTGATTTTCGGATGAATAGGGTGAGCCATAAAAGCACCACCCCGGCCCTCCGGGCCACCCCTCCACAGAGGGGAATTTATGTACGGACTTCGATCATCCCTCTGCGTGAGCGATTGCGAGTGGTTTTTTCCCGTGAGTGGCCTCAAATCATTCACCACCATTGAGAGAACGCTCACGCAGCAAGCTCGAATAAATTCCCCTCCGTAGAAAGAACACTCATACAGCAACCTCGGATAATTCCCCTCTATGGAGGGGTGGACGGCG
>CAZCOS010000031.1:0-23852 GCA_964500605.1 uncultured Sterolibacterium sp. | reverse complement strand
TCATGCTTTTTGCGTCTGTCCGTGTGATTACGGCGCGCAATCCGGTGCATGCCGTACTTTTTCTTGTTCTGGCTTTCTTCAACGCCAGCGGAATCTGGATGCTGCTGCAAGCCGAGTTTCTCGCCATCGCCCTCGTCATGGTGTATGTCGGGGCGGTGATGGTCCTTTTCCTTTTCGTGGTGATGATGCTCGATGTGGATATCGCCCGGATGCGCGAAGGTTTCTGGAATTACTTGCCACTGGGGGCTGCGATCGGCTTTTTCATGGTTCTGGAAATGGCTTTTGTTCTTGGTGGGCGTTACTTTTCAACCGATATCATGCCCGCTCCGGCGGATCCGGGAGCCGGATACAGTAATACCAAAGAGCTGGGCCGCCTTCTCTTTACGGACTACGTCTATCCCTTTGAGCTGGCCTCGGTCGTCCTGTTGGTTGCCATTGTTGCCGCCATTCTCATCAATCAGCGTCGTCGCAGCGATAACAAATCGCAGAGCGTTCCTGCTCAGGTTGCTGTGAAGAAGGATCAGCGTTTGCGCATCGTCAGCATGCCCGCTGAAAAGGATGAGCCTGCTGTCGAACCGGCAGCAAACCAGAAATGAGGCCCTGATGATGGAAACGCTCTCACTCTCTCACTACCTGATTCTGGGTGCCATTCTGTTTGCGATCAGCATCGTCGGCATCTTCCTGAATCGCAAGAATCTGATCGTGCTGCTGATGGCCATCGAACTGATGCTGCTGGCGGTGAACATGAACTTCGTGGCCTTCTCTCATTATCTGGGCGATGCCAACGGTCAGCTCTTCGTTTTCTTTATCCTGGCGGTCGCTGCCGCTGAATCGGCCATTGGCTTGGCGATTCTCGTGGCTTTGTTCCGCAACCTTTCCACCATCCACGTCGACGATCTCGACAGCCTCAAGGGATAGACCCGCGCGATGGACATGCAAACGCTTTATCTGATCGTCCCCCTGGCTCCTCTCTTCGGAGCCATTCTCGCCGGCCTGTTCGGCAAGCAGATTGGCCGCACGGGGTCGCACGTCGTCACTATCCTCGGTGTGGCGGTTTCTTTCATCGTCTCGGTGGTGATCTTCCAGGACGTTCGCGCCGGGAATACCTTCAATGGCACGGTGTATCACTGGATGAACACGGGCGGGCTCAATCTCGAAGTCGGCTTCCTGATTGACTCCCTAACCACCATGATGATGCTGGTCGTCACCTTCGTTTCGCTGATGGTGCACATCTACACCATCGGCTACATGCACGAAGACCCAGGGTATCAGCGTTTCTTCAGCTATATCTCGTTGTTTACTTTCTCGATGCTGATGCTGGTCATGTCCAACAACTTCCTCCAGCTCTTCTTCGGCTGGGAAGCGGTGGGCCTTGTTTCCTACCTGCTGATCGGTTTCTGGTACACCCGTCCAACGGCGATTTATGCCAACCTCAAGGCCTTCCTGGTCAATCGTGTCGGCGACTTCGGTTTTCTGCTCGGGATCGGCCTGATCGCGGCTTACGCTGGCACACTCGACTACGCCCAGGTCTTTGCCCAGCGCGAGATGCTGGCTGCCCAGAATATCGAGCTCTTTGCCGGCACGCCCTGGATGCTGATCACCGTCATCTGTCTGTGCCTCTTCGTGGGCGCGATGGGTAAATCGGCCCAGTTCCCTCTGCACGTCTGGCTGCCGGATTCCATGGAAGGTCCGACCCCGATTTCCGCCCTGATCCACGCCGCCACCATGGTGACGGCCGGTATCTTCATGGTTACGCGTATGTCGCCGCTGTTCGAGCTTTCCGACACCGCGCTCTCCTGCATCATGGTCATCGGAGCCATCACCGCGCTCTTCATGGGTTTCCTCGGCATCATCCAGAACGACATCAAGCGCGTCGTGGCCTATTCGACGCTTTCGCAACTCGGCTACATGACCGTTGCTCTGGGAGCTTCGGCCTATTCTGTTGCCGTGTTTCACCTGATGACTCACGCCTTCTTCAAAGCACTGCTTTTCCTTGCCGCAGGTTCCGTCATCATGGGTTGCCACCACAACCAGGACATCCGCTACATGGGCGGACTCTGGAAGCACATGAAGATCACCTGGATGACCTCCCTCATCGGATCGCTCGCCCTGATTGGTCTGCCCTTCCTCTCTGGTTTCTATTCCAAGGATTCCATCATCGAAGCCGTGGCCCTGTCTCATTTGCCAGGCTCCGGATTTGCTTACTTCGCCGTCGTGGCGGGCGTGTTTGTGACGGCTTTCTACTCCTTCCGGATGTACTTCCTCGTCTTCCACGGCGAAGAACGATATGACCAGGCCTCACACGACGATCATCATCATGATGACCACGGCCATCACGGCGGCAAGCCGCACGAAACCCCCTGGGTCGTGACGCTCCCACTTGTTCTTCTGGCCATTCCGTCCCTGCTCATCGGTTTCATCGCCATCGAGCCCATGTTATATGGCGATTTCTTTGGCTCCGCCATCGAGGTTTCGACATCGCACCACGCCATGGCGCACATGAAGCAAGAATTCCATGGTGCGGTCGCCATGGCCTTCCACGGGATGACCCAGTTGCCCTTCTTCCTGGCCGTGGCTGGAGTGCTTGTCGCCTGGTTCTTCTATCTGAAGCGTCCGGACATCCCCGCGGCCATCATGGTTCGATTCAAGCCTCTCTATATCCTTCTTGAAAACAAATACTATTTCGACAAGATCAACGAAGTCGTCTTTGCCGGAGGTTCGCGCGCACTGGGTCGTAATCTGTGGAAGGGAGGCGATCAGTTCCTGATCGACGGACTGCTGGTCAATGGCTCGGCCAAGCTGGTCGCATTCATTGCCTCACTAGCCCGATTGCTGCAGACCGGCCACATTTATCAATACGCTTTCATGATGATCTTTGGCATTTTCATTCTGCTAACGCTCTGGGTTTTCAGAATGTGAGTGACGGGCCTAGCCTGCTTGATCGAAAAATGAATCTTCCAACCAAGACTCACGCACCGGAAGCCCTCTGGAACTTGAAGAAATGATGTCTACCAATCTGCTTAGCCTGTCGATCTGGGTTCCCATCATCGGGGCTCTTATCGTGCTTTCCACCGGATCGGATCGTAATGCCGGTCTGGCGCGTGTGCTGGCCCTTCTCTCGGCCATCGCCGGTTTCCTGGTTACCCTGCCGCTTTACTTCCGTTTTGACCGCACGAGCAGTGCGATGCAATTCGTCGAACAGGCTCCGTGGATTGCTCAATACAACATCCATTACTTCCTGGGCGTGGACGGCATATCGGTTCTCTTCATTCTGCTCAACAGTTTCATCACCATCCTGGTCGTGCTGGCTGGTTGGCAGATCATCGAAAAGAAAACAGCCCAGTACATGGCCGCCTTCCTCGTTATGTCCGGCCTCATGAACGGCATTTTCTGCGCACTGGATGGCGTGCTGTTCTACGTCTTCTTTGAAGCCTCGCTGATCCCGATGTACATCATCATCGGTGTCTGGGGCGGGCCGAACCGCGTCTATGCGGCCTTCAAATTCTTCCTTTACACGCTGGCCGGTTCTTTGTTGATGCTGCTTTCGCTCATCTACCTGTTCTTGCAGTCCGGTAGCTTCAATATCCTTGACTGGCATACCCTTCCGCTGGGGCTAACCCCGCAGATCTGGCTTTTCGTCGCCTTCCTCGTGGCCTTTGCCGTCAAAGTGCCGATGTGGCCGGTGCACACCTGGTTGCCGGATGCCCACGTCGAAGCTCCGACGGGGGGCTCGGTTGTGCTGGCTGCCATCATGCTCAAGCTCGGTGCTTATGGCTTCCTGCGGTTTTCCATGCCCATCCTGCCTGACGCCAGCCAGATGCTCTCCGGCCTGATGATTACGCTTTCGCTTGTCGCCGTGGTCTACATCTACTTCATCGCCCTGGTACAGGCCGACATGAAGAAGCTTGTTGCTTATTCTTCCATTTCCCACATGGGCTTCGTCACGCTGGGCTTCTTCCTCTTCAACCAGATTGGCCTCGAAGGCGCGCTGGTGCAGATGATTTCCCATGGCTTCGTTTCCGGCGCAATGTTCCTGTGCATCGGGGTCATGTATGACCGCCTGCATAGTCGTCAGATTGCCGATTACGGCGGACTGGTTAATGTCATGCCGAAGTTCGCCGCTTTCTTCCTGCTCTTCTCCATGGCCAATGCAGGTTTGCCTGCGACCTCGGGTTTTGTGGGCGAATTCATGGTGATTCTGGCGGCGGTCAAGGTGAATTTCTGGATCGGATTTATTGCAGCAACCAGTCTCATCTTTGGCGCGGCTTACACGCTCTGGATGTATAAACGTGTGGCCTTCGGTGCGATTGGCAATACCCATGTCGCCCAGATGAAGGACATCAACTCCCGTGAATTCCTTATTCTTGCAATTCTGGCCTTGTGCGTGCTTGGAATGGGCCTGTATCCGCTGCCCTTTACCGAAGTGATGCACGCCTCGGTCGATCATCTGCTCAAGCATGTCGCGATCAGCAAACTACTTTGATCAAGACCACTGAAAACGGCCCGGCCTTCGAGACGCAACTATGCTGAATTTTGTCATCCCTGATTTTTACCCGGCAGCGGCAGAGATTTTCCTGCTCATCATGCTCTGTGCCATCCTGCTGATTGACCTTGTTCTACCGCCTGCAAAGCGTTGGCTCATCGCCTTCCTGACTCAAGCGACGCTCGTGGGGTGTGCGTTGATTTCCTACGTCATGCTCATTGACGGACAGGTCGTGCTGACTTTCAGCAATATGTTCGTTAGCGATTCGCTGGGTAGCCTTCTCAAGCTCTTGACAGCCATCGCTGTCATGTTCGTGGTGACCTATAACCGCAGCTATCTTCTTGCTCGCGGCCTTGAGAAAACAGAGTATTACGCCCTGACGCTCTCCGCGACACTAGGTATGATGGTGCTGATTTCTGCCAGCCACTTGGTCAGCGTCTATCTCGGACTCGAACTACTCTCCTTGTCCCTTTATGCACTCGTCGCACTGGATCGTGAATCAGCCCGCGCCACCGAAGCCGCAATGAAGTATTTTGTGCTCGGTGCCTTGGCCTCCGGTCTGCTTCTCTATGGCATGTCCATGATCTACGGCGCGACAGGCAGTCTTGAAATCGGCAGCATCGCTCAAGCCATGTACCAAGGCACAGCCAACAAGAGCGTGCTACTTTTTGGCCTGGTCTTCCTGGTTGCCGGACTGGCCTTCAAGCTCGGTGTCGCCCCCTTCCACATGTGGATACCCGATGTGTATCACGGTGCCCCCACTCCCATCGCCCTGCTTATTGGCTCTGCGCCTAAACTTGCAGCTTTTGCCATGGCCATGCGTCTTCTGGTCTACGGCCTGTTTGACCTGGCCAGCCAGTGGCAGCTCATGCTGCTCATCATGGCCGTGCTCTCCATCGCCATCGGTAACCTGGCCGCCATTGCCCAGACTAACCTCAAGCGCATGCTGGCCTACTCGACTATTTCTCACATGGGTTTTGTTCTCCTAGGACTCCTTTCGGGTGTCGTGGGAGGCAATGTTGACCCCAACCGCGCTATTGCGGCTTACAGCGCATCCTTGTACTACGTCATTGTTTATGTCCTGATGTCGCTCGGTGCGTTTGGCATGATTCTGCTCCTCTCCCGCGCCGGACACGAAGCTGAAGAAATCGAAGACTTCAAGGGGCTCAACCATCGCAGTCCTTGGTACGCGGCCATGATGGCCATCGTTATGTTCTCCATGGCAGGCATCCCTTTCTTTGTCGGCTTCTGGGCAAAGTTCCTGGTCCTGCTGGCGGTCATCGACGCAGGTATGCTCTGGCTCGCCATTTTTGCGGTCATCTTTTCTCTCTTCGGAGCTTTCTACTATCTGCGCATCGTCAAACTCATGTACTTCGACGCGCCGGAAGACAAGTCTCCGATCCGCGCGCCGTTTGACATGCGTTTGTTGCTCACGATCAACGGTCTGTCCATCGCTGCACTGGGCATGTTCCCGCAGATTTCGATGTATCTGGGCACGCTGAGCCTCTTGCGTTCTCTCTAACTCCCGACGAAGGCTCCGCCTGCTTCGGCCCTGTGCGAAACCGTTCATGACCGATACTGCGGACAGCCTTGCCCGGCAAACACGGCAGGATCAGCTGCTCATCGAAACACGGCTGGCGACAGAGCAGGTCTATGACGGTTGCCTGCTCAAGGTGCACTCCGATGTGGTTCGCCTGCCGAATGGTCGCGAGGCCATTCGCGAACACATCGCCCACCCCGGTGCGGTCGTTATGTTGGCCACGCTCGATAACGGCAAGCTGCTCTTTGAACGTCAGTTCCGCTATCCCGTTGGGCAAGTCTTTCTCGAATTGCCCGCCGGAAAGATCGACCAGGGCGAACCACCGCTAGATACCGCCCGGCGTGAACTCCGAGAGGAAACCGGCTACAAGGCCCGCCACTGGCGTTACCTCGGTGTGATGCACCCCTGCATCGGCTATTCCAACGAACGCATTGAAATTTTCCTCGCTCATGGTCTCACCTTCGTGGGCCACGCACGCGACCAGGGCGAGTTTCTGGAGGTGATCGAGTTGAGCCTGCAGGACGCGCTACTGGCCGTGCGCGATGGTGAAATCACTGATGCCAAGACGATTACCGCCCTGCTTTGGGCCGACAAGATCTTTTCCGGAGCCTGGCCTATGCCGACTTAGGTCGGTGTAGCGGATCATTTCCGGGTCGTTTCTTCGTCCCATTGTTTCAACTGCTTCAATTTTTCAGAAATCTGGATTTCCAGCCCTCTGGGGCTGGGCTGATACCACGCAGGTTCCTTCATGCCTTCAGGTAGATAGGTTTCGCCTGCCGCGTAGGCGTTTGGTTCATCGTGGGCGTAGCGGTATTCATGTCCGTAGCCCAATTCCTTCATGAGCTTCGTGGGGGCGTTGCGAAGATGAACGGGAACTTCCTGACTTTTGTCCTGTTTCACGAAGGCGCGGGCGGCGTTGTAGGCCTTGTATCCTGCATTACTCTTGGCAGCCACAGCCAGATAGATCACAGCTTGCGCCAGGGCCAGCTCGCCCTCCGGACTGCCCAGCCGTTCGTAAGTCGACGCCGCATCGTTGGCAATTTGCAGGGCTCTTGGGTCGGCCAGCCCGATATCTTCCCAAGCCATGCGGATGATTCTTCTGGAAAGGTAGCGAGGGTCTGCCCCGCCATCCAGCATTCGGGTCAGCCAGTACAAGGCCGCATCCGGATGGGATCCGCGTACCGATTTGTGCAGCGCGGAAATCTGGTCATAAAAAAAGTCACCGCCCTTGTCGAAACGTCGGCTGTTCAGCGTCAAGGCGTCCTGTACGAAAGCCGCATCTATCGTTGTCCTGCCGGTTGCATCCGCCGCCGTTTTGCATTGCTCCAGTAGATTCAGGAGGCGACGCGCATCGCCGTCGGCATGGCCGACGAGCGTATTGCAAGCGGCCTCCTCAAAGCGCAGTTCCGGAAAAGCCAGCTCATGGGCACGGGAAAACAGTTGCTTCAGTTCTTCGTTGGTCAATGATTTCAGGACATAAACCTGTGCCCGTGAGAGCAGGGCGGCATTGACTTCGAAAGACGGATTTTCAGTCGTTGCACCGATGAAAGTGACCAAGCCGCTTTCGGTGTAAGGCAGCAAGGCATCTTGTTGGGATTTGTTGAAGCGGTGTATTTCATCCACGAAGAGGAGGGTGTGTTGTCCCCGGATGAGATTCGCCTGGGCTTCTTCCATTGCCGCCCGGATGTCTTTGACGCCTGAAAAGACGGCTGAAAGGGCAATGAAGGCACAATCAAAAGCCGTGGCAGTCAAGCGGGCCAAGGTGGTCTTTCCAACACCCGGCGGCCCCCAGAAGATCATGGCGTGAGGCTTGCCGGACTGGAAGGCGAGCCTCAGCGGTTTGCCTTCCCCGAGCAGATGGGATTGTCCGATGATTTCATCCAGCGTTTTCGGACGCAGACGCTCGGCCAGCGGCGCGTAGGCCGAGGTATCCGATCCGGTCTTGCCCAGCAGATCATTCGCCGACGACATCGGCACCCTGGGGTGGGCTGAAACGGAATTGGTCGGCAGAAAGTATGGGGTTGCGCTCGAACTGGTTGAAGACCAGCGTTGTTTTCTGTCCGAAATTGTCAAGGACGATCATGCGTTTCGGGAGATTGCCCGATAAGCCGATGCGAACCAGATCGAAGCTGCCTTCTTCCTTGTTACGCGGTATGGCTTCGATGTATTCCAGTCCGTCTGTACTGCCTGCATCGGTGATGATGAAGTTCTTGTCGATGGCATTGTCACCTGCGAGCAAGGCGGCCGGGCTGGCACCCAGGGCTTGTCCCAGTGTCTTGACCGTGACTTGATTGAGGTCGCGGTCAAAAATCCACAAACGCGTGCCGTCACCGACGAGGAGCTGTTCGTAAGGCTTTTCATAAACCCAGCGGAAGCGGCCGGGTCGCGAGAAAGCCAGCGTGCCTTGTGAAAGCTGCGGTTTGCGCCCGGAAGCAGCGGTAACAGTCTGCTGAAAGCTTGCCCGTGCGCTGTGTGTGCTGGCGAGGAAAGCCTTGAATTGTTCCGGCCCGGAAGCCGACGCCAGCCCGGAAAGTGCGAACAAACCGGCCAGCAGGAGTGGTTGGATCGTTTTCATTCGCTACGCTCCGGCACGAGGACTTCGCGGTTGCCTGTGGCATTCATCGGGGAGACCAGACCAGCCCGTTCCATCTGTTCGATCATGCGGGCCGCGCGGTTATAGCCGATGCGAAGGTGACGCTGCACGAGTGAGATGGAGGGGCGACGGTTCTTGAGAACGACTTCGACGGCCTGGTCGTACATCGGGTCAGCTTCCATGGATTCGCCATCGCCTTCCGTCGATTCGCCTCCACCTTCGCCAGGCGGGGCATCGAGAATGCCGTCGATGTAATCAGGTTCGGCGACTTTTTTCAGGTATTCGACGACGCGATGCACTTCATCATCAGCGACAAAGGCGCAATGGATCCGCTGGGGCAAGCCGGTTCCGGGGGCAAGATAGAGCATGTCGCCCTGGCCCAGCAGGGCTTCCGCACCCATTTGGTCGAGGATGGTACGCGAGTCGATCTTGGTGGAAACCTGAAAGGAGATACGGGTCGGGATATTGGCCTTGATGAGGCCGGTGATGACATCCACGCTGGGACGCTGCGTGGCGAGGATGAGGTGAATGCCCGAGGCCCGGGCCTTCTGGGCCAGGCGTGCGATGAGTTCTTCCACTTTCTTTCCGACCACCATCATGAGATCAGCCAGTTCGTCGATGACGACGACAATATGGGGTAAGGGCGTGAGCGGCTCGGGGGTTTCAGGCGTGAGCGAGAAGGGGTTGGGGATGAGGCGTTCTTCCTTTTCCGCTTCGCGGAGCTTGTTGTTGAAGCCACTCAGGTTGCGAACGCCCATGGCGGACATCAGCTTGTAACGCTTTTCCATTTCGCCCACGCACCAGTGCAAGGCGTTGTGCGCCTTGCTCATGTCGGTGACGACGGGAGCAAGGAGATGGGGGATGCCTTCATAGACCGACAATTCCAACATTTTGGGGTCGACGAGAATCAGGCGGACATCCTTGGGCTCGGATTTGTAGAGTAGGGAAAGGATCATCGCGTTGATCCCTACGGATTTTCCAGAACCGGTCGTCCCGGCAACGAGCAGATGGGGCATCTTGGCGAGGTCCGCGACGGCGGGTTGACCACCGATGTCCTTGCCGATGGCCAAGGCGAGAGGAGATGCGATGCTGTTGTAGTTTTTGGAACCAATGATTTCAGTCAGTCGGACCGTTTGACGTTTGGTATTGGGCAATTCCAGTGCCATGCAGGATTTGCCCGGCACGGTTTCAACAACGCGAATGCTGACCAGCGAGAGCGCGCGTGCCAAATCTTTGGCGAGATTGACAATCTGGCTGCCCTTGACACCGACGGCGGGTTCAATTTCGAAACGGGTGATGACTGGGCCAGGATAGGCCGCCAGCACTTGAACCGTGACGCCGAAATCGGCGAGCTTTCGTTCGATGAGGCGGGACGTGAATTCCAGTGTGTCGTGGTCCGGTACGGCCAAAGGGTCGTGCGAAGGCTCGTCGAGCAGATGCAGGGGGGGCAAAATGCTACCCGGGGTGTCGTCGAAGAACAGGGGAGCCTGGCGTTCTTTTTCGATGCGCTGCTCGATCTTCGGGGCGCGGGGAATTTCCAGTGCGGCTGGTTCGATCTTGATGGGGAGGGGCGGGGCAATTTTGCGGTTTTCTTCGACAATGGCTTCGCGTTTTTGTGCGACGTTACGGCCAATGCGGCGATCCTGCCAGGTTCGCCAAAGACCCAGCAGGCTTAGAAGGGCGAGTTCCAGCAGCAAGCCCGTGCCTTCAGCAATTTTTAACCACGACAGCCCGGTGAAGAGGGTGACCCCGATGGCGAAGCAGGCCATGAGAATCAATGTGCCGCCGCTGAATCCGAGTTGATCGGAAACCAGGCGGGCGATTTCGTGGCCCAGCATCCCGCCAGGAGCCAGCGGCAATGCGAGTTTGAGGCTGTAAAAGCGCATGGCTTCGAGGCCACAGCTGCCGATCATCAGGACGCCGAAGCCGATCAATGCGATGAGAAGGGGTCGCCGGTCACCGCGTGGCAGATTGATGAGGCTATCGAGCCGTCGGTAGCCCCAAGTAATGCCGAACACCATCAACAGGACCAGCCACCAGGCGGAAATGCCAAAAAGATAAAGAAGCAGATCGGCCAGCCAGGCCCCCATTCTTCCACCGGCGTTGAGGATGGTCGGTGTGGTTTCTGCATGCGACCAGCCCGGGTCAGAAGGCGAAAAGCTACCGAGGATCAGGCCCAGATAAATGGCCATGACTCCCAGCAGCAGCCATCGCGCTTCCTGTAACAGAAAGACAATGCGCTCCGGCAGGGGTTGGGGTGTTTGGGTTTCCAGCTTGGCCACGTTGGTTTGATTCCGGGAAAGTCAGCGATAGCCGCCCGCGGGCACGACAACGAGCAGGCGTTCGATTTGTTCCTTGTCGAAGGATTTCCAGCTCATGTCAGGATTGACCAGCGCAATGGCATCCGCGCCGGGGAAGTCGAAACTCAGTTGCAGACATTCGCGCAGCGGCAGTGTGGCACAGGGCGATTCAAGCCGCCGGTGCTCCGGGTGAGTGTAAAAAACGAGGGTGACCCGTTCCCCGATCCGCTTCGCCTCCAGCGGCCAGTCCACGTCCTTGCCGCTGGACAGCGGTTTGTCAGGATGGTCTGGTGATGGATTGAAAAAAATCGGGGTGTCGAGAAAGGGTTGAAGGGTGGTTCCGTTTTCACCCGGTTGAGCGGGTTGGGCGATGTATTCGGCGAGATTCATCTCAAGCCTTTCCCTGGGTATTCGTTGCGGCGATGTCGGCACGCAGCCAGATGCTGCCATCGTGGGTTTCTTCGATCAGCCCTTGCTGTTGCAAATCACGCATGACGCGACTGACCATCTCGCGTGATGCACCAATGTTCTTTGCGATGTCCTGACGGGTGATGCGCTGGGTGACAACGAGTTGTCCGTCCACATTTTCAGCCATGTCCAGCAGCAGATGGGCGACCCGCCCGAAAACGTCGGCCAGAGCCAGGCTTTCAATCTTGCGGTCGGCTGAACGCAGTCGCTTGATGAGGCTGCGAATGATGTAGAGCGAAACGTCGAAATTGCTCGCCAGACAGCGTTTGAAATCATCCTTGGCAATGACGACCAGATCGCAGGACTTGAGGGCGACGACTGTGGCGGAGCGGGGGTGGTCGTCGATCGCGCCCATTTCGCCGAACATGTCGCCCTGGGTCAGTTGGGACAAAATGACTTCGCGACCGTCCTGGTCGCTCATCTGGACTTTAAGAAGACCGGTCAGTACCACAAAAATGTCTTCGGTGATGTCTCCGGCATGAACGACCACCGTGCCGCGTGTGACATGACGCAAGCGGGCGTAGCGAGCAATCTCCTCCAGGCGTTCGTTACTGAGCGTCTCGAAGGCAGGCAAGGTTCGAAGAGCGGCAATCGAAACAGGCGTTGCAGAACGCATGGGTGGGGTTCTCCCGTGAATGGGTGGTAGACGGTGAGCCAGGGA
This sequence comes from uncultured Sterolibacterium sp., assembly GCA_964500605.1. GTDB lineage: Bacteria > Pseudomonadota > Gammaproteobacteria > Burkholderiales > Rhodocyclaceae > Sterolibacterium. The sequence continues at coordinate 11,807 of CAZCOS010000031.1, read as the reverse complement.
AGGCATCAATTTACGTTGAAGCTGCACAGTATAATCGCCCGCTGAGCCATCACTTCAAGGAAGCGAACATGACGACGCAACACGCCCGCCTGCTGATCCTGGGTTCCGGCCCAGCTGGATACACCGCTGCGGTTTATGCCGCCCGCGCCAATCTGCAACCCGTGCTGGTGACCGGCCTTGCGCAAGGCGGTCAGCTGATGACCACCACCGAAGTCGACAACTGGCCCGCCGATGCCGACGGTGTGCAAGGCCCCGAGCTCATGGCGCGTTTCCAGAAACACGCCGAACGCTTCAATACGCAGATCATCTTCGATCACATCCATACCGCCCGACTGACCGAAAAACCCATGACCCTGATCGGCGACTCGGGAACTTACACTTGTGACGCGCTCATCATTGCCACAGGGGCTTCGGCGCAATATCTCGGCCTGCCTTCGGAGGAAGCCTTTTCCGGGCGTGGCGTTTCGGCTTGCGCCACCTGCGACGGCTTTTTTTACAAAAACCAGCGCGTGGCCGTCGTCGGTGGCGGAAACACCGCCATCGAGGAAGCTCTTTATCTGTCGAACATCGCCAGCCATGTCACGGTCATCCATCGACGCGATAAGTTCCGTGCCGAAAAAATCATGCAGGACAAGCTGTTTGAAAAGGAAAAAGCAGGCAAGGTCACCATCAAGTGGGAGTGCGCGCTCGACGAAGTGCTCGGCGACCAGAGTGGTGTAACCGGTCTGCGGCTGAAGAACGTCAAGACCGGGGCGACGGAAGAAGTCGCCGTGCAAGGGGTGTTCATCGCCATTGGCCACAAGCCCAACACCGACCTTTTCACCGGTCAGATCGAGATGGAGGGGGGCTACATCGTGACCCAAGGTTCGCGCAATGGCGACGCGACGGCCACCAGCCTGCCGGGTGTTTTTGCCGCAGGGGATGTGCAGGATCACGTCTATCGTCAGGCCATTACCAGCGCAGCGACGGGCTGTCAGGCCGCGTTGGATGCCGAACGTTACCTGGAACGCTTGGGCTGATTCGAAAAACCGTGGCGCGTCGTCGTACTCGTCTCGACGGGGTGAGTGAAGACGACCGCGCCCTTTTTCGTGCGGCGATGAAAGGAGTCATGCCGCTGGTTTGTGACAGGGTACTCCTTGAAACGACGCCGCCACCCGCCATTGCGCGTCTTCGCGAGCGCGATGAAATGGAAGCATTGCTTGAGTCCTTGCACGCACCTTCACTGGACCTGCTTCTTGAAGGGGGGGACGAACCGACCTGGTTGAGGGCCGGGCTTCCCCGTCGTGTACTGAAAGATTTGCGACGAGGGCGGTGGGTTGTCCAGGCCGAACTGGATTTGCACGGCTATAACCGCGATGAGGCCCAGGAAAGGGTGGCGGATTTTCTAGCCCGCTGCCTTTTTCACGGCCTGCGCTGTTTGCGGATCATCCACGGCAAGGGCTTGGGTTCCCCCGGGCGCGAGCCGGTCTTGAAAAACCGGGTGCGCCATTGGCTGCAGCGTCGTCGCGAAGTCCTGGCCTTTTGTCAGGCCCCCGGCCCGAACGGGGGCAGCGGCGCGCTGCTGGTGTTGCTGGTGGCCTCCTGATCGTTCTTCCCGGCTTTTTTGGGGTAGTTTGATGCTCAGGTTTTGAAGCTCCCCACCGCACTGCGCATTTGTTGGGCCAGGTGGTTCAGTTTGTCGGCAGCACCGGATAGCATTTGCCCTGCCGTACTGGTTTCTTGTGCCTGAATCGAGATGCGTTCGACCTTTTGAGCGACGTCGGTGGCAGCCGTGGATTGTTCGCGCAAGGCCCAGTCAACGTCTTTCGCCAGTGCGCTGACCTTGTGTGACATCTCCTGCATCTGGGCGATGACTTCGCCGGTGCGATTGGCTTCGCTGACACCTTCGTTACTGAGTGTTACGCCCTGCTGAACTTCTGAAACCACACGCTGAATCGCCTGTCGGACAGCGGTGACCATCGCTGTGATTTCCTGGGTCGAATTGGCGGTTCGTTCGGAGAGTTTTCTGACTTCGTCGGCAACAACAGCAAAGCCGCGTCCTGTTTCCCCAGCGCGTGCGGCTTCGATGGCGGCATTGAGTGCAAGAAGATTGGTCTGCTCCGCAATTTCGCGGATGACATTGACGATCTGTGCGATTTTTTCAGATTCGGCTTCGAGCATACCGATTTGTTGTGAGGTGGTATCGATTACACCTGCAATCTGGCCCATCTGATGTTTGAGATGGTCAATCGTGTCGCGTCCCAGATTGGCCTGGCTATCCGAATCTGTGGCAATGGTCGCGCTTTCCTTGGTGATGTCGGCAATGTGGTTGATTGAAACGGTAAGCTCTTCGATATTGGCGGCAATGGCTGTGGCCGAGTCGCTTTGAATGTCCGTACTGCTTTTCATCGAGCCCGAGGCCAGCGCAAGGTGGTCGGACTCATCGGCCAGGGTCTCCGCGCTTTGACGCAGGTTGGTGATGGCCGAGTACAGTGCGGCGCGCATCCGCTGCATGGCTTCGATGAGCTCGCCGATTTCGTCGCGGGAAGGACGGGTCTGGATTTCCTGTAACGCGCCCGCCGCAATGTTTTCGGCTATTCGGACGGCTTCATTCAATCGAGCGGAAACGCGGGAGGCGATGTAGGCGGCAATCAGAACGGCTAGAAGGATGCTGCCGATCAAGGCTGCTGTTCCACCTAGGATCGCGGATTTTGAAGCTTCATTGGCAGCGGAGGAGGCTCGACTGGCCTCATCGCTATTGATTTTGACCAAGGCATCCGTTTGATCTCGGAAACGGTTGGCGACTTCAACCCAGCGCGTCTTGCGCAGCGTTTGGGCTTCTTCTGTCCTGTCCTGCTTGAGCAGGGCAATGACTTCTGTGACCGTGCTTCGATAATCCTCGGCGGCCTGTAAGGCTTCCAGGTAGGTCTGTTTTTCTTCCTTGCTGGTGATGAGGGGTTCGTAGCGTTTGAGGGCGTCATTCAGCTTGGCATCCAGTTCGTCGAGCGATTTCTGCATGGCCGGACGCTCGTCAGTCTGGGCCTGGATGTATTCAAGACTGCGAACCCGGTAGCGCAGCCGAAGCTGGCTGATTTCACCAGCTGTACGCAGGGAAGGCACGCTTTCGTGCGTCAGTTGGTCGATATTGCCCCGGATTTCGGAAATTTGAAAAAGACAAAACAAAACGGCCAATACCAGAATGCTGCCGCTCAGGAGAAAATTAAGCATCAGCTTGTTTCTGAGCTTGAGATCGTCAAAGAATGAGATGACCTCCTCCTTTCTTTTCAGGGCGAAAGCATCGAGCGGGCGTTGTGCAGAGAGTATGGTTGAGGTTGTGTGATAAGTGAAGGATGAAATGTATCGGAGCGATCATGCTCCGGCTGTTTGAAGGGTGGGTTCGTGCGGCGTTCTTTTGTCGGCGGTGAGCGATTACGCCTCAAGCCTAAACCGCGGCTTCGTCCGTTTCACCGGTCCGGATGCGGATGACCTGTTCGACGGTGGAGACGAAAATTTTTCCGTCACCGATCTTGCCGGTTCGGGCGGCTTTGATGATGGCTTCTAGGACGACGTCGACGCTTGCGTCGGCGACGACAATTTCCACTTTGATCTTCGGGAGGAAGTCGACGACGTATTCCGCACCGCGATACAGCTCAGTATGTCCTTTCTGGCGGCCAAAGCCTTTGACCTCCGTGACGGTGAGGCCGGAGATGCCGATTTCGGAGAGGGCTTCGCGGACTTCGTCGAGCTTGAAGGGTTTGATGATGGCTTCGATTTTTTTCATGGGAGCTCCGGAGAAAAGGGGGGTTACCACTCGTCGTGATAACGGGCGGTGATGGGGTAACGCCAGTCCTTGCCAAAGGCCCTGCGGGTGATACGGATGCCAGTGGGGGACTGACGACGTTTGTATTCGTTGCGTTTGAGCAGGCTGACTACGCGACGAACTTCTTCTTCGTTATAGCCTTGCGCCATGATTTCCTTGGGGCTCAGGTCTTGTTCCATATAGGCTTCGATGATGGCGTCGAGGACGGGGTATTCCGGAAGGGAGTCCTGGTCTTTCTGGTTCGGCTTGAGCTCGGCAGAAGGTGCGCGGGTCAGGATGTTTTCGGGGATGTCGTCATGCAGTTGATTGCGATAGGCGCACAGACGATAGACGAAGGTTTTGTAAATGTCCTTGAGGACGGCAAAGCCGCCTGCCATGTCGCCGTAAAGGGTGGCGTAGCCGACGGCCATTTCGCTTTTGTTGCCAGTGGTGAGAACAATGGCTCCAGTTTTGTTGGAGAGTGCCATCAGGATCATGCCGCGAATGCGGGCCTGAAGGTTTTCCTCGGTGGTATCGGCAGCTAAGCCGGTGAACTGCGGGGCGAGGAGGTCGGTAAAGCAGTTCATGGCCGGTTCGATGGGGATTTCGTCGTAGCGCACGCCCAGACGACGCACCATGTCGCGCGAATCGTCGAGACTCATCGACGCGGTGTAAGGGGAGGGCATCATGACCGCGCGGACTTTGTCCGCTCCTAGCGCGTCAACCGCAATGGCCAGGGTGAGTGCGGAATCGACACCGCCGGACATGCCGATGATCGCACCGGGGAAACCATTCTTGCCGAGATAGTCGTGCACCCCTAGTTTGAGGGCCGCGTAGGCGGAGGCTTCGGCTTCAAGTGCCGGGGCCACCTGGCCGGGCGTGATTTTTCCGTCAATGAATTCGACGATTTCTAGGGCTTCTTCAAAGGCGGGGAGTTGGTGCGTCAGATTTCCTTGTGCGTCGAGAACGAAAGAGGAACCATCGAAGATCAGTTCATCCTGCCCACCGACGAGATTGGCGTAGAGCATCGGGAGGCCGGTGGCGGCGACGCGTTCACGCAACATGGCGTGGCGGCGCGCCTGCTTGTCGAGGTGGAAGGGGGAGGCGTTAAGGGTCAGCAGTATTTCGGCCCCAGCATCACGAGCGGCTTCGGCGGCCCCGGGTTCCCAGAGGTCTGCACAGATATTGATGCCGCAGCAAACACCTTGGATCGTTAGAACGCAGGGCTGAGCACCTGCATCGAAGTAGCGTCGCTCATCGAAGACATCGTAATTGGGCAGGCAGTGTTTCCGGTAGCTTGCCCGGCATTGTCCGTTTTGCAGGAAAGAGGCGGCGTTGTAACGCGCGCCTTCAGCTTCTTCAGGGTGGCCGACAAGCAGGGTGAGACCGGGAGCCAGAGCTTGGGAACGGGTGGCCAGATCTTGCAGGGCCTGCGCGGACTGGCGGTAAAAATCGGGGCGCAGCAGCAGGTCTTCCGGTGGGTAGCCACACAAGGCCAGCTCGGGCGTCAGCAGCAGGTCGGCACCTTGTGTATGGGCGCGATGGGCTGCTTCGAGGATGCGTTCGATATTACCGGAAAGATCGCCGACGATGCAGTTGATTTGGGCGATGGCGATGCGCAATCTGTTCATGGCAGACGTTGGTCTTGCGAGGCTGGAGCGGGGTGAGAATTGTATCGCCGGTTTTGTTGGGAGATGCTGAAATGTTATCCTCGGGGGTGCGTATCCATACAAGATTTTGAAGAAGGAAAAATGTAATCATGATGGCGGATATCAGCCTAGAAGAGGCCGAAAAAGCGATTAAAGGCATCGCCATTCCTCCCAGGCCCGCCTTGCTGACGGAAATCAATGATGAATTGCGGAAACAGACGCCGGACATCAACCGCCTTTCGGCGCGAATTGCAGCGGATGTCGGCGTTTCGGCGGCGGTGTTGAAGATCATTAATTCCCCCTATTTTGGCCTGCGCTCCAAGGTGGGGTCGATTTCCATGGCGGTTCAGTTACTGGGTATCCAGAACGTAAAGAGTATCGTGACGGGTCTGCTACTCAAGGCGGCCATGGGCGGAAAAGGGGTGACTTTCGAGCGTTTCTGGGACAGCTCGGAAAAGGTGGCCCGAATTTCGGCTTATGTGGCTTCAACCCTGCCGCGCGCGCCGCGTGACGAGGCTTACACGATGGGTTTATTTCGAGAATGCGGTATTCCGCTGTTGATGCAGCGATTTCCGGAATATATGGAAACGCTGAAACTGGCCGCGATTGATGAGCGACCCATGGTGCTCCTGGAAGATGAACGTCACGGGACGAATCATGCTGTGGTGGGCTTCATGGTGGCGCGTACCTGGGGGTTGCCCGAGACGCTCACGCAGGCTTTGCTGCGTCACCACGACCCGCTCATTTTCGAACGGGATGATACGGCAGCGGCCGGGGTGCGCACGCTCATCGCAATCAATTATCTGGCGGAATACCTCAGCGATACGGTGCTTCGCATGCGGGACAACCTTCAATGGAAGCGGCTTTCTGGGCCCGTACTGGATTGTCTGGGCGTGAGCGAGGGCGATCTGGAAGAGCTCAAGGAAGATGTTCCGAACGTCGTGCAATAGCATTTGTGGGACAGACAGCCGGGGTGATGAATGCGTTTGCAGGTTTATTCCTTCGAGGGTGTGATTCCGGTTGTTGATCCTTCGGCTTTTGTTCATCCCTCAGCCGTATTGATCGGCAAGGTTTTGATCGGACCAGGTGTTTTCATTGGCCCTTGTGCTTCTTTACGGGGCGATTTTGGTCGTTTGATCGTTCGTGCCGGGGCGAATGTTCAGGATGGCTGTGTCATGCATGGTTATCCGGAAACGGACACCGTGGTGGAGGAAAACGGCCATATCGGTCATGGTTCCGTCTTGCACGGCTGTATCGTGAGGCGGGATGCCATGGTGGGCATGAACGCCGTCATCATGGACCGGGCCGAGGTGGGTGAGGCGTCCATCATCGCCGCCAGTGCTTTCGTGAAATCAGACTGGATCGTTCCAGCTCGTGTGCTGGTGGCGGGTGTTCCGGCTCGGGTGGTGCGGGCCTTGAGCGAGGAGGAGATCGCCGCCAAGCGTAAGGGGACGCAGACTTATCAGGCTCTGGCTCGCCGTTCGCTGGCGAGTATGCAGCGGGTTTCACCCTTGTCGTCTCCGGAAGAAGGCTGGGGAGCCGAGGGGGAGGGCTCGCCGCGATGAAACCGTTCCTGGCCTGAAAAGGTGGCGTAACCCTTTCGTCCTGCAGCTCAGGCATTTCGCCATTTGATTGAACAGCCGATGCCGGGAGTTTGTTCGCGCGGGCCTTGCCCTGTGAGGGCGATTAGTTCCATGGCCTTGAAGAGCTCACGCGGTGTCCCTTCGGGAGCCGCTTCCTTGCGTGAAGCGTCAAACCGTCCCCGGTATTGCAGGTGAAGATCGGCATTGAAGCCGAAAAAATCGGGCGTACACACTGCACCGTAGCGGCGGGCGACATCCTGGGTGGCATCAAGAACGTAGGGAAAGGGAAAATCGAGTTCCTGCGCGACGCGCTTCATGTTGTCCCAGCTGTCTTCCGGATAATCGGTTGGGTCATTGCTCATGATGGCGATACTGCCGATGCCCAGCGCAGCGAGGGCACGCGTGTCGTGCAGAAGCCTTGGCAGGATGGCCTGAACATAGGGACAGTGATTGCACAGAAACATCACGAGCAGACCGCGAGGGCCAGAGGCAGTCTTCAGCGTGTGTTGCCGACCATCGACACCGGGTAGATCAAAGGGGGTGGCGGGCCAGCCAAATTCACAGATAGGCGGTGAAACACTGACCATGGAACAAGACCTTTCTCTCCTATAATCGGGCGATGATACCGCGCTTTTATTGTCCTGATACTGAATCGCCGCTGGCACCCGGCGTTGTCGTGACTTTGCCGGAAAACGTTGCACACCATGCTTTGAAAGTGTTGCGTCTGCGTGAGGGGGCCTCTTTGGTTTTGTTTGATGGGCGAGGTGGAGAATATGACGCTACCTTGCTTGAAACAAGACGTCGGGTACGGGCCAGTGTGCTGGCATGGCGAGACATCGAGCGCGAGTCTTCCTTGAAGGTGACGCTGGCGCAATGCCTGCCTTCGGGAGACAAAATGGATTGGGTGGTGCAAAAAGCCGTTGAGCTGGGGGTGTCGGCCATCCAGCCACTGGCCTCCGTGCGCAGCGTGGTGCGATTGAATGCAGAGCGAGCGGTGCGACGGGCAGATCATTGGCAACAGGTTGCTGTGGCTGCTTGCGAGCAATCTGGCCGGAACAGGCCGCCGGTGTTGCAGCCCTTGATGGATTTATCTTTCTGGCTCACCAGGACGTCTTCGGCAGAAGCCTTACATCTATTTCTTTCGCCGCATGAGGGGCAGCGTTTGTCCGATTTTCCGGAATCGGAATCGAAATCGGGGCTGGTCTTGTTGATCGGCCCGGAAGGTGGTTTTGAAGAGGACGAGGTGGCGCAAATCCGCATGGCAGGCTTTCAAGCGGCCCGGTTGGGTCCAAGGGTGTTGCGGACGGAGACGGCGGGTCTGGCGACGTTGGCAGCTGCGATGGCTTTATGGGGTGATTTCTGAGCGAGGTGTGGAGAGGCACATGTTTGAATCAGCGGAGCTGGGGCATGAGATCGACAAGGAAACCTACCGTCAGGCTGTGCCCGCATTGCGCGCGGCCTTGCTGGAGGCGCAATACGGGTTGAAGGAGCAATCACGCTTTCCGGTTGTCGTGCTCGTCAGTGGGCAGGACGGCGCGGGCAAGGGGGAGACCATCAATCTGTTTTACGAATGGATGGATCCGCGTTACATCTCCACGCTGGCCTTTTCTGCACCGACCGATGAAGAAGCAACACGGCCTTTCATGTGGCGTTACTGGCGAGCCTTGCCTCCCAAGGGGCGGATCGGGATTTTCGCGGGCTCCTGGTATTCCGGGCCGATTCACGATCATCTCGAGGGCAAGATGAGCCGGGCACAGATGGATCAGCGGATCGATGAAATCAACCGTTTCGAATCCATGCTGGTCAATGAGGGCGCGCTGGTGCTGAAATTCTGGTTTCATCTGACCAAGGATGCACAAAAAAAGCGTCTCAAGGCTTTGGAAAAAGACCCGCGTACCGCCTGGCGCGTGACTAAATGGAACTGGGATCGCCTGAAGACCTACGACAAGCTGCAGGATGTCGCAGGGCATGTGCTACGGATGAGTAATACCGCCTGGGCTCCCTGGATCGTCATCGAGGGTGCGGAGGATCGTTATCGTTCCCTGACGGCGGGCACTATTCTGCTGGATGCCTTGAAGCGCAGGTTGGCCGGGGAAGCAGTAGCGGTGACGCCGGTCGCGCCTATGACTTCGGCTTTGCGCACGAATCTGGATGGGCGCGATGTCCTTTCGACGCTCGATCTGACCCAAAAACTTGCCAAAAAAGCGTATGAAGATGAGCTGGCCCGCTGGCAGGGTCGCCTGGCCGAATTGACCCGCGATCCGCGATTCAAGAGGCATTCTCTGGTCTGTGTCTTTGAAGGGGCGGACGCAGCCGGGAAGGGCGGTAGCATCCGACGTCTGGTTTCGGCACTTGACGCGCGTGATTACCAGATCGTGCCGATTGCCGCACCCACTGAAGAAGAGCGTGCGCAGCCTTATCTGTGGCGGTTCTGGCGGCACATTCCCCGGCAGGGGCGCGTGACGATTTTTGATCGCTCATGGTATGGCCGGGTGCTGGTTGAACGGGTCGAAGGCTTTTGCAGCGAAGCAGACTGGCAACGGGCTTATGCCGAGATCAATGATTTCGAACACGAGCTTTGGGAGGCCGGGGCTGTGGTGGTCAAATTCTGGTTGCAAACCAGCCGTGACGAGCAGCTCAAACGCTTCAAAGAGCGAGAAAAAATCGAGTTCAAACGGTTCAAGATCACGGAGGAGGACTGGCGTAACCGCGACAAGTGGGACGCTTATCAAGCCGCCGTTTGTGACATGGTAGAACGCACCAGCACAGGCAGCGCACCCTGGACTCTGGTTGAGGCCAATGATAAGAATTTCGCCCGGGTGAAAATCCTGCGCACCGTCTGCGAACGCTTGAGCGCGGCTTTGAAGGGGCAGAAAAGGGATTGATGTGAAGTTGAAAGGGAGCAGGTGAGCGTATATGGCCAATGAGGCAGAAAAACAGGTTGAGGCGGCACTGGTCGCCTGGGTGCGACAGGCCGCACCTTACATTCATTCCTTTCGGGGGCGCACTTTTGTCATCGCCTTTGGCGGCGAAGTCCTGGGGACGGACAAGGCGCAGGCCCTGGCACAGGACCTCAATTTGCTGGCGAGTCTGGGGATCCGTCTCGTTCTTGTGCACGGTGCCCGGCCGCAGATTGATGCCGAAATGCAGCGACGCGGCCTGCCGATGAACTTTCACAAGGGATTGCGGATTACCGATGCCGAGGCACTGGAGTGCGTCAAAAGTGCGATGGGTGTGGCGCGTATCGAGATTGAGGCGCTGCTCTCGCAAGGGCTTCCCAATACCCCCATGGCGGGTGCATGGATGCGCATCACGGGGGGGAATTTCATCACGGCCAAACCCGTCGGCGTGCTGGATGGCGTCGATCATCTTTACACCGGAGCCGTGCGCAAGGTCATTGCCGAGGAAATCACGGCAGATCTCGATCAGCAGAACGTGGTTCTGATTTCACCCCTGGGCGTGTCACCCAGTGGCGAGATTTTCAATTTGGCAACGGAAGAAGTCGCCGAGGCCGTAGCGGTGGCCTTGCAGGCGGACAAGCTCATTTTCCTGTGCGATGCTCCGGGTGTGCTCGATCGGAAAGGCGCGTTACTCGAAAGCGTGACGGTGGATGAGGCAGAGGCCTTGCTGGCTCGAAGTGTCAAGCAGGCTCCGGAAATTGAGCGCGTGCTGGCCGAGGCAGTGCGCGCTTGCCGGGCCGGTGTGGATCGGGTGCATTTTCTGGATCGCATGGCCGATGGGGCCATGCTCATGGAATTCTTCACGCGTGCGGGGGTTGGAACGATGCTGGCCCGGTCCACGCTGGTTAATCTGCGTGAAGCCACCGTGGACGATGTCGGTGCCATTCTGGCCCTGATTGCCCCGCTGGAAGCGGATGGGACGCTGGTTAAGCGTGGCCGCGAGCGCATCGAAATGGAAATCGGCCATTTTTCCCTGCTGGAAGATGACGGCCTCGTTGTCGGCTGCGCGGCACTTTATCCCTTTAAGGCCCGAAAAGGCGAGCCGGTTGGCGAGTTGGCTTGCCTGGCGGTGATGGCCGACTACCGGCACTGTGGTTACGGCGACCAGTTACGCAAACATATCGAAGCCCGTGCGAAGAAGCACAAGTTGAAGAAACTGTTCGTCCTGACGACCCGGACAGCGCATTGGTTTATCGAACGCGGATTTGCCGAAGGTGATGTCAGCGCACTACCGGAGGGCAAGCGCGAGCTATATAACTATCAGCGACGCTCCAAGGTCTTGTTCAAACCCCTGTAAGTGTGCCAGAACCGCACGCTTGCATTGTCGCGTTACAATCCTCCATTTTTCATGCCGATTTACGGAAAGGACACGTCATGACACGCATGGTGAATTGCATCAAATTGGGCCGTGAGGCCGAAGGGCTGGATTTTCCGCCGCTCCCGGGTGAGATGGGCAAGCGCATTTTTGAAAGCGTTTCCAAAGAAGCCTGGCAGCAGTGGATCAAACTCCAGACCATGTTGATTAACGAAAACCGCCTCAACATGACGGATGCCCATGCCCGTAAATATCTGGCTGAACAAATGCAGAAGCATTTTTTCGGTCAGGGAGCGGATCAGGTCGCCGGATTCGTCGCACCGAAATAAAATCCGGAAATTTTTTCGGAGTGATGCTTCGGCGCGTTTTTGCGTTTTGCCGGAACAGAGCCTTTATGGCCATGCAAGCCCGGGCCAATGAATTCTTCTTTGGATGCGTTCAAATGGCCGGGTTTGTTGCTATAATCGCCGGTTCGGAGAGGTGGCAGAGTGGTCGAATGTACCTGACTCGAAATCAGGCGTA
>CAZCOS010000030.1:0-25208 GCA_964500605.1 uncultured Sterolibacterium sp. | reverse complement strand
GCTTTACCGTCGTCGCCACACGCGGCACGGGCTCCGCGATCCAGGCAGCCGACATCCCCGTGACCTTCGTCCATAAAGTCGCCGAAGGCCGTCCGCACATCGTCGACATGATCAAAAACGGCGAGATCAGCCTGATCGTCAATAGCGTCGAAGAAAAACGCGCTGCCATTGCCGACTCCCGCTCGATCCGGGTCAGTGCGCTGGCTGCCCGTATCACACTTTTCACCACCATCGAAGGCGCGCGCGCGGCCTGTGCAGGTATGCGCCACATTGCCGACCCTGAAACCTATGCGCTGCAATCGCTGCACGCCGAATTGAACTAAAGCAGGCTGTCATGAACAAGTTTCCCATCACACTCAACGGTGCTGAATTACTGCGCGCCGAGTTACATCGCTTGAAAACCGTCGACCGCCCCGGCGTCATTGCCGCCATTGCCGAAGCCCGTTCGCACGGCGATCTTTCCGAAAATGCGGAATACGACGCCGCCAAGGAACGGCAAGGCTTCATCGAAGGCCGCATCAAGGAAGTTGAAGGCAAGCTCTCCAACGCCCAGATCATCGACCCCAAATTGCTCGATGCCGATGGCCGTGTGGTGTTCGGCGCAACCGTCGAGCTCGAAGACCTCGAAGAAGGCAAAGTGGTCTGCTACCAGATCGTGGGCGACGACGAAGCGGACATCAAGGCCGGCAAAGTTTCCGTCAATTCTCCCGTGGCACGCGCGCTCATCGGAAAATTCGCGGGCGATGTGGCCGAAGTCAACACCCCCGGTGGCGTTCGGGAATACGAAGTCATCGACGTTAAATACCTCTGAGCACACCCACGGTACAACTTCCAGCCCGGCTCCGGTTCTCGTTATTCCGGAGCAAGGCGGCATGTTTTCTTCACACTTTTTTCAGCGTGTCCGTGTTGGCCTTCTGGGTTTACCTTTTTCCAGCGGGCGTGCCCGCGCAGCCTTGTCGGTTTTCGCGGCGGCAGCTTTCTTGGTCAGACGCGGCGGATTGCGGCGGGGGCGGGAGGGTGCAGAGGACACAGAGAGCGGGGCGGCTTCGGCGGGTTTTTCTCGCCAGATCACGAGCAGCTTGCCGATATGCTGCACCGGGGCGGCACCGAGTGTCGCGCAAATTTCGTCGAGCAAGGCATCACGCGCTTCACGCTCATCTTCAAAGACACGAATCTTGATGAGCTCATGGGCTTTCAGGCAACGCTCGATCTCCCCCAGCACCGTCGGGCTCAGACCCTTCTGACTGATGGTCACGACCGGTTTGAGCGCGTGAGCTGCCGCGCGCAATGTGCTGCGCTGTGCGGGAGACAGGAAGGAGGGGGCGGGTTGGGTGGCCTCGTCGAGCCGGGTATCATTCGTGATCGTATTCATCCGCGTATTCTAATGGACTCCCAGATGCTCTGCCTCCCCCGAGTCCTCATCTCACCGTGAAAAAGCACAAAAGTAATAAAGCCTGGCTGCATGAGCATGTCACCGACCCCTTCGTTCAACGTGCCAAGGCCGAAGGCTGGCGTTCCCGGGCGGTGTTCAAACTCAAGGAAATCGACGAAAAAGACCATCTACTCAAGCCTGGTATGACTGTTGTCGACCTGGGTGCAGCACCGGGGAGCTGGTCGCAATACGCCATCCGCCGCATCCAGCCGCATGGCCGCCTGTTCGCGCTCGATCTGCTGCCGATCGAGCCTCTGGAAGGCGTGCGCTTCCTTCAAGGCGACTTTCGGGAAGACGACGTGCTGCATCAACTCGAAGCCGGGCTCGAAGGGCGCGAAGTCGACCTTGTTTTATCCGACATGGCCCCCAATATGTCGGGAGTACAGCTCGTCGACCAGTCGCGCGTGATGGGTCTGGCCGAGCTCACACTCGAGTTTGCCCGGGCTCATCTCAAACCCGGGGGCGATTTGCTGGTCAAGGTTTTTCAGGGGGCGGGATATATGGAATTGCGCGAAGCCTTGCGCGAAGTGTTTGAAGTCATACAGGTTCGCAAGCCGGAAGCCTCGCGCGACCGCAGCGCGGAAAACTTCCTGCTGGCAAGGCGCAAACGCCGCTGAACTGCTGAACAAAAGTTTCAACGAAGGCAAAAGCGTACAAAAACCGCAACAAAAACCGCATCAAAATAATCCGCAGGCGGGCTTCATTGCACCGCTTATCGAAGGGCTCTACAATCATCGTTTGCTTATGAAGGCTTCGGCATCTTGCCGGAAGGAACAGCATGAATAATATGTTCAAGAGTCTGGCCGTCTGGCTGGTGGTGGGCGTTGTCCTGATGACGGTGTTCAACCAGTTTGGGGCGCACCAACCCAACCAGCAGATCATCGACTACTCCCAGTTTCTCGATGAAGTGAAACAGGGCCACATCACCAAGGTTGTCATCCAGGGGCGAACGCTGGATGCCACGACCACGGATAACCGCAAAGTCACCAGCTACGCGCCACCAGATTTGTGGATGGTCAGCGACCTGCTCAAATACAACGTCAAAGTTGTGGCCAAGGCCGAGGAAGAACAATCCTTCCTGCTGAACCTGTTTGTTTCCTGGTTCCCGATGCTGCTTTTGATCGGCGTATGGGTCTTCTTCATGCGCCAGATGCAAGGCGGCGGCAAGGGCGGCGCGTTCTCCTTCGGCAAAAGCCGCGCGCGCCTGCTCGATGAAAACGCCAACCCCGTCACCTTTGCCGATGTCGCCGGCTGCGACGAAGCCAAGGAAGACGTGGCGGAGCTCGTCGACTTCCTGCGCGACCCTTCCAAATTCCAGAAACTTGGCGGGCGCATTCCCCGCGGTGTTCTGATGGTCGGCAGCCCCGGCACGGGTAAAACGCTATTGGCCAAAGCCATTGCGGGCGAGGCCAAGGTTCCCTTCTTCTCGATTTCCGGCTCCGACTTCGTCGAAATGTTCGTCGGCGTCGGCGCGGCGCGTGTGCGCGACATGTTCGAGAACGCCAAGAAAAACGCCCCCTGCATCATCTTTATCGACGAAATCGACGCCGTCGGTCGCCAGCGCGGGGCGGGTTTGGGTGGTGGAAATGACGAACGCGAACAGACGCTGAACCAGCTACTCGTCGAAATGGACGGTTTTGAAGGCACGTCGGGCGTGATCGTCATCGCAGCGACCAACCGCCCGGACGTGCTGGATCCAGCCCTTCTGCGCCCGGGGCGGTTCGACCGTCAGGTCGTCGTTCCCCTGCCGGACATCCGGGGTCGCGAGCAGATTCTCACCGTTCACATGCGCAAGGTTCCCATCGCACCGGACGTCAAGGCCGACATCATCGCGCGGGGAACCCCCGGTTTTTCAGGGGCGGACCTGGCCAATCTCGTCAACGAAGCTGCGCTTTTTGCCGCTCGCCAGAACAAGCGCGTCGTCGACATGGAGGACTTCGAAGATGCCAAGGACAAAATCATCATGGGGGCGGCCCGCAAGGCCATCGTGATGCCCGAGGAGGAGCGCAAAAACACGGCGTATCACGAATCCGGCCACGTCGTCGTCGCCAAGCTGCTGACCAAGACCGACCCGGTGCATAAGGTCACCATCATCCCGCGCGGCCGCGCCCTGGGCGTGACCATGCAGTTGCCGGAAACAGACCGCTACAGCCAGGACAAGGAACGCCTGCTGCAGACCATATCCGTCCTGTTCGGCGGGCGCATTGCCGAAGAAATCTTCATGCAGCAGATGACGACCGGCGCATCCAACGACTTCGAACGTGCGACGGACATTGCCCGCCGCATGGTGACGCAATGGGGCATGTCCGATGCGCTGGGCCCCATGGTCTACGGCGAAAACGAAGGCGAAGTTTTCCTTGGGCGCTCAGTGACGACACACAAAAATGTGTCGGAAGCAACCATGCAAAAGGTCGACGCCGAAATCCGCGCCATCATCGACCAGCAATACGCCGTCGCGCGCAAGCTGATCGAAGACAGCCGGGACAAAATGGACATCATGGCCAACGCCCTGCTGGAATGGGAAACGCTGGACGCCGAACAGATCGACGACATCATGACGGGCAAGCCGCCCCGCCCGCCCAAGCCTTCCGCTCCGCCCAACCGCCGCTCCTCGGATGATGCCCCCGGTGCTACCCCGGCGGCAACCTCAACCACGGCATCCGCCTGAAAAGCCCCTCCTCCTCCCGGGCCGTGCGATGCGCGGCCTTTTTTCATCGTGCCCTCCTACCTCCTTCGCTGCGGCCGCTTCGAGATTGACCTGACCCGCCCCCGGATCATGGGCATCGTCAATCTCACCGACGACTCCGTTTCCGGTGACGGCCTGGGTGCGGATACCGCCCGCGCCATTGCCCACGGTCGGCGTCTTGTCGAAGAAGGAGCCGACATGCTCGACATCGGCGGCGAATCCTCCCGGCCGGGGGCTGAACCCGTCAGCCTCGAACAGGAACTCGCAAGAGTCATCCCCGTACTCGAAGGGCTGCGTGATTGTGGTGTTCCCCTTTCCGTCGACACCCTGAAGCCCGCCGTGATGCAGGCCGCCCTGGACGCAGGGGCCGACATGATCAACGACATCGCCGCCTTGCAAAACCCCGGTGCGCTGGAGGCCGTGGCGCAAAGCCGCTGCGCCCTCTGCCTCATGCACATGCAGGGCGAGCCTCGCACCATGCAGCAGGCCCCGCATTACACCGACGTCCTGGGCGAAGTCCGGGATTTTCTTGCCCAACGGGTCACGGTGGCGCGCGCCGCCGGGATCGACAAGAACAGAATTTTGATCGACCCCGGTTTTGGTTTTGGCAAAACGCTCGAACACAACCTTACCCTTCTGCGAGGTCTGGCGCAGCTTGTCGTGGATGAACTGAAAGGCTATCCCTTACTGGTTGGGCTTTCACGAAAATCCATGCTCGGACAACTCACGGGCCGCCCACCCGAAGCCCGTCTGCCCGCCAGCCTCGCGGCAGCCCTGCTGGCTGTGAAAAATGGAGCGGCCATCGTGCGGGTGCATGATGTCGCCGCCACACGCGACGTGCTAACCCTACTTCAAGCCTTAGAAAACAAGGAAACTCATCATGAGCCGTAAATACTTTGGAACCGATGGTGTGCGCGGTCTGGTGGGCCAGATGCCGATCACGCCGGATTTCGTCATGCGGTTGGGCTACGCCGCCGGAACCGTCCTGATGGAACACGACTGGCGCAGCGAAGCGGGCGGGGTCGAACGCCCCACCGTCCTGATCGGCAAGGACACCCGCGTTTCCGGCTACCTGCTCGAAGGCGCGCTCGAAGCCGGGTTTTCCGCCGCCGGGGTCGATGTCATGCTCTCCGGCCCAATGCCAACGCCCGCCGTGGCCTACCTCACCCGCGCCCTGCGGCTTCAGGCCGGTGTGGTCATCTCTGCCTCCCACAACCCTTACCACGACAACGGCATCAAATTCTTTTCCGGAGAAGGCAACAAGCTCCCGGACGCAATGGAACAAAAAATCGAAGAACGGCTCGATCAACCCATGGGCTGCAAGGATTCCGCCCACCTTGGGCGCGCGCGCCGCATCACCGATGCCCAGGGCCGCTACATCGAATTCTGCAAAAGCACCTTCCCGAACGAACTCAACCTGCGCGGACTCAAGATTGCCGTCGATTGCGCCCACGGTGCGGGCTACATCGTCGCCCCCAGCGTGTTTCACGAACTCGGTGCGGAAGTCGTCCCCGTGGGGGTCTGTCCCAACGGACTGAACATCAACGACGGCGTCGGAGCGACTTCCGGAGAAAGCCTGCGCCGGGCCGTGCTGGAAAACCAGGCTGATCTGGGGATCGCGCTCGATGGCGACGCAGACCGCCTGCTGATGTCAGACGCCCGCGGCACACTCTACGACGGCGACCAGCTTCTTTACATCATCGCCCAAGCCCGCAGTTTCAAACCGGGTGAAGGCGTGGTCGGCACGCTCATGAGCAATCTGGGCTTTGAACACGCCCTCGCCCGGCGCGGCATCACATTCGAACGGGCCAAGGTAGGCGACCGTTACGTCCTCGAAATGCTGCAAGCGCGTGGATGGACCCTCGGAGGCGAAAACTCCGGCCACATCATCTGCCTCGACCGCCACACCACCGGAGATGGCATCGTCGCCGCCTTGCAAGTCCTCGCTGCCTTGCGTCGGCAGAACCAGACCCTGGCCGAAGCCTGCGCGGATCTCACCATGTACCCGCAACGGCTCATCAACGTCCGCCTGCCCCAAGGCTTCGACTGGCGCAGCGATCCCAGCATCGAAGCGGCAAATCAGGCGGTGCAATCCGCGCTGGAAGGTCGTGGCCGCATTCTCCTGCGCCCCTCCGGAACCGAGCCATTACTGCGCGTCATGGTCGAAGGCGAGCGCGCAGAAGAAGTCAAACACTGGGCCGAACACCTCGCCGAAGCCGTCCGCCGCGCGGTGGGACATGGAAACTGAAAAGTAACCTATTGATCCGGCTTAAATTTTGTATCTGGATCACGGGCAGCCGCAAGGGCTGCCCCTACAGGCGACGACACATCCATCGATCGAAAAAAAGAAACCGAAACAGGAGAACATCATGATGATCACCCGACGCGTACTGCTATCCCTTTTTCTCTTTTTCCTCACCGCCACGGCCCACGCGCTGACGCTTGAAAGCCTCAGCAACAAAGACGCACAAGGCGGGCTCAAGGAAGCCCTGACCCAAGGCGTACAAAAAGCCGTCGGCACGCTGGGCCAGTCCGATGGCTTCCTCAACAACCCAAAAGTCCGGATTCCCCTGCCTGAAAATCTGGCGAAGGCGGAAGGATTGCTGCGTAAGGTCGGCATGGGCAAACAGGCCGATGAACTCATCCTCGCCATGAACCGCGCCGCCGAAGCCGCCGTGCCCGAAGCCAAAACACTCCTCGTCAACGCCGTCAAACAAATGAGCGTCGAAGATGTCAAAGGCATCCTGACGGGCGGCGACGATGCCGCAACCCAGTATTTCCGGCGTGTCACCGCAGAACCACTCACCGCCCGCTTCAAACCCATCGTCCAGAAAGCCGTCGCCAAAGTCCGTGTTGCGGAAAAATATGACCAATTCGTCTCGCGAGGCGCGAAGCTGGGCCTGATCGAAGAAGACGAACATCTCGATGCCTACGTCACCCGGAAAACACTGGACGGCCTCTACACCCTCATTGCCGAAGAAGAACGCGCCATCCGCCAGAACCCCATCGAAGCCGCAGGCCGCCTCGCCCGAAAGACTTTCGGCCTGCTCAGATAACGACTCGACGCATTGATCCATGAACCGCCACCTGTAGGGGCAGCCCTTGCGGCCGCCCGCAGTTCGGATGCAAGATTCACCTTCATCGCGCCCGACCCATAAAAATCCATCCAGCAGATCAGGAGCACACCATGACCACCGCCGGAACCTGGGCGAGCATCATCCTGCTCTCGATGACCCCCAACCTCATCCTCGGCCCCTCTGCAGCCGTATTCGTGGGCATGGAAGCGAAGATTCCCCTGTCCTTCCTGCTCCCCGTCGTTGCCCTTGCTAGTTTCACAGAGGGCCTGATCGTCGCCTGGCTGGCCGGAAAAAGCACCCAGCTCGGCTTCATCCACCGATGGATCGAACGGATGCGCAGCCCAAAGAATCAAGCCCTTGCCCAGCGATGGGGCATCTGGGGCGGGCTCACCATCGGCAACGCCCTGGTCGGGCAGGAACCCATCCTCGTCGCCTTGCGCTGGCTCGGCATCGAGCTTCGGCAGCTTTGGCTTCCACTCGCACTCAGCAACGCCACCTTCGCCTGGCTCTACGCGAAGGCTGTGCAATTTGGCCTCGCCAGCCTCTCGTAATCCCCGAGAATGGCGGTCAGTCCGCCAATGAACGACCGCCAAACTTCGATACAGGCGACGGAAAACAACCGTTCAATCCCAACCCGTCATTGAGGGCCCGACCCGCAATCTTTCGCCCCAATTCAACCCCCACAACCTGTCATTGCGGGCTCGACCCGCAATCTCCCCACGCCCCCTCAGCCTGTCATTGCGGGCTTGACCCGCAATCTCCTCACCCCCAACCCCACACAACCCAACCCGTCATTGCGAGTCAGACCCGCAATCTTTCACACGGGGTTTGGGATTGCGGGTCAAGCCCGCAATGACAAGGAATGGGGGGCGGGGAAAGAACAAAAAGGGGTCAAGCAAAAAAACAAAAAGAAAAACAAAAAGCACAAAAAGGGGTCAGGTCTTGCACAAACACATTTCGTGGTGGGCGCAGCAAAATCCTAGCCCAATGAACGATGAATATGCTTGAATGCAAGACCTAACCCCTTTTTCTGTAAATGCAAGACCTAACCCCTTTTTCTGTAACCCTTTTTCTTTGCAACACTTCAGATTGGACGGTATGTAAGTTCATATTGGACGAAAATCCGATACACTTTGGACGATCACTTGCCAATCAAACTACCGATGAATGAACAATCTGAATCTGTCGCACTGTCTCCGTTGATTTGCCGCCACTTGGGCCCCTTGCTACAGGAAGCCTTGCTCGATACGCCAGCGGTGCTGGTCAACGGGCCGCGACAATCCGGGAAGACCACCTTGGTTCGGCAGTGCGCAGCGAACCTGCCCTACATTTCTCTGGACGACGCCACCCAGCTTGCCGCCGTGAAGAGTGACCCTACCGGGTTCGTTCGTCGGCTCGACCGGGCTGTCATTGATGAAATCCAGCGTGCGCCGGAACTTCTCCTGGCCCTCAAGCAATCCATCGACAACGACCGTCGCCCTGGGCGATTCCTGCTGACGGGTTCGGCCAATGTCATGAGCCTTCCGACCATCGCGGATAGCTTGGCTGGGCGCATCGAAATCCACACCCTTTTGCCGCTATCAAACGCTGAAATCGCCAATCGTCCCAACGATTTTCTTGATCGTGCCATGGCACAAGACTGGTCTTGCCAACAAAGCGACATTCCGCCGCTCACGTCAGATGCACTGGTGACACATCTCATGGCCGGTGGTTACCCGGAAATGCGCAACCGCGCAACACCTCGACGACGACAAGCCTGGGCACAATCCTATATAACCACGTTGATTGAGCGTGACATTCGGGACGTTGCGCGCATCGACGAAACAACGCGCCTCCCGCAGCTCATGGCCATCCTCGCTGTGATGTCCGGGCAACTACTCAATCTCAGTCAGGTGGGTGGGCAGCTCGGGCTGAGTCTTCAGACGGCTGAAAAATACATAGGCATCCTGGAAAAACTTTATCTGGTCAGACGCTTGCCCGCCTGGCAGCGCAACGAACTGACCCGTTTGGTCAAAACTCCGAAGATACACCTCTTGGATGCCGGGCTACACGCCACCTTGCTGCGCGCGACACCCATCTTGATCGAATCAGGACGCAGTCGTTTCGGCCCAATCCTCGAAAGCTGGGTGTATGGAGAGCTGCTCAAGATTCTGAGCCTGTCCTCCGAGCCCTGGTTTATTTCTCACTACCGTGACAAAGACCAGATTGAGGTCGACTTCGTGCTTGAGTCCCCGTTGCGCCACTTGATCGGCATCGAGGTCAAAGCTGCAGCCTCCGTGAATTCAGCAGACTTCAAAGGCTTGCGCCGCCTGCGTGACCACTGCGGGGCAACCTTTCTGACGGGCATGGTTCTTTATGACGGAATACAGGCCGTGCCCTTTGGCGAGAACCTATGGGCGATCCCCCTGGGGTATTTGTAAGAGGCGTGCCATTGCGTGTCACTGTGGACTTGGGCTGCAATGACCAAAGTAAATCCTCTTCGGCCCCCCCGCCATCCCCGCCAGGGACTCCCTTCAGTCACAGGGAGAGAATCAAAAGCCAAGCCCGATTGCGCTCGCATCTTCCGCTCCCACAAAGATTTTCATCAAAACCACTAAAGTTTCAAAAGACCGGGCCGTTACCTGAACCAAAGGCGGCGAAGACATTGCGCCTTTCCTTCGTAACGTACTGATCCATAAAGGAGAATCAAAATGGCCTCCGTCATCAATACCAACATTGCGTCGCTGAATGCACAACGCAACCTGACCACATCCCAGAATTCTCTGGCGACGTCCTTGCAGCGCTTGTCCTCGGGGCTGCGCATCAATAGTGCCAAGGACGACGCTGCCGGTATGGCGATTTCCTCGCGCATGACCACCCAGATCAATGGTCTGAATCAGGCTGCACGTAACGCGAACGACGGTATCTCCCTGGCGCAGACGGCAGAAGGTGCTCTGAATGCCGTTTCCGACAACCTCCAGCGTATCCGCGAGCTGGCTGTCCAAGCCGCCAACGCCAGCAACAGTGCTTCCGACCGTGCCGCGTTGAACAACGAAGCCAGCCAGTTGGTCGCTGAAATCCAGCGTGTGGCCACCACGACCAGCTTCAACGGTGTGAATCTGCTCGACGGTACATTTACCGCCCAAGCCTTCCAGGTTGGCGCGAACTCTGGCCAGACCATCAGCATCGACAAGATCGCCAGTGCCAAGACGGATGCGCTGGGTGTAGGTTCTGTCATGAGTGCTTCGGCAAAATCTACAGGGGCACGGGTCAATGGTACGGGGCTTAATGCGGGTGCTCTGGCATTAAATGGTGTCAGCGTCGGTGCGACTACCTCCGACGGCGTCTCGTCCTTCGGTGGCCGCACCAGCGCGATTGCCGTGGCCAATGCGATCAATGCCGCCAACACCGGCGTCACGGCGACAGCTCAAGCCAACACCCTGACTGGTACTGCCGCCACCGGCTTTGCCACTGGCATCACGGTGGGCACGGTCAAGATCAACGACATTGATATCGGCGCGATTGCTGCTGCTGGTAGTGCCGTTGAGCGCGGTGGTCAGATGACTGCCGCCATCAATGCCAAGACCGGTCTAACGGGCGTCACCGCGACGTTCGACAACACCACCGGTGCTGTTTCGCTCACGGCCGCCGATGGCCGCAATATCTCTGTGTACAACGGTGCTGCTGTTACAAGGGCAATCTCTGGATTGGGATTCGGTTCCGATGTGACCACTAACACGACGCTCGACCAGAAGGTCAACAGCGGCTGGAACTCTGCCACCATCTCCGCCAACGCCGTTGGCATCACTGCCGGCGATCTGTTGATCAATGGTCACAGCATCGGTGCGGTGACCGCCGGCGGTAGTCCAGCGGCGCAAACCACGGCTCTGGTCACCGCCATCAATTCCGTGACCAGCAAGACCGGCGTTACTGCCACTATCAATGGTGCGGGTACTGGCTATTCGCTGAGCTCAGCCAACGGTAGCCAGATTGAAATCCAGTTGAGAGGGGCATTAGTGGCTTCCGGTGTGTCGGCTGCGACGAACGCGGCCAACTTCGGTCTGACCGATATGGCTGTCGGTGATCGGACTGTGACCTATTACTCTTCAGTCAATCTGAGCACGACCAGCAGCAGCGGACTAACGGTTTCAGACGTGGCGGGGACTGCGGCGGCTTCCAGCGGCTTGACTGTTGGGATTACGGCGGCGACGCTGAGTGCTTCATCGGGTGTTTCGGCACTGGATCTGACGACCGCCTCTGGTGCTTCCAATGCTCTTGGTGTCATTGATTCGGCACTTTCGCAGATCAACAGTTCGCGTGCTGCACTCGGTGCTTATCAGAACCGCTTCAGTTCGGTGGTGACGAACCTGCAGACCACGGCTGAAAACCTTTCGGCTTCCCGTAGCCGGATTATGGATACCGACTTCGCGGCGGAAACGGCCAACATGTCGCGTGCCCAGATTCTGCAACAAGCTGGTACGGCCATGCTGGCTCAGGCGAACTCCCTGCCGCAATCGGTGTTGAGCCTGCTGAAATAATCGACGGCGAGGGCTTTGGTAGCAGGGGGTGAGACACCGAAATGGGTGTTTCACCCTTTGCGCATCTATATGGAGGATCGATCATGAACATCCAGAATCTCGGTAGCATTGCAACTTTGGCTAACCGTGTTGGCGTTGCTACAGAAAGTGTCAATGCATCGCAGACCCCGGCGTCATCACAGATCAGAGGTGATGCGATGAATCCTGCGCAGCGGGCGACGACGGCTGAACCTACAACGATTGAAGTGAAACAGGCTGCTCAGTCGGTTCAAGAAATCGTTCAAACCATGGCGAGCAATCTGGAATTTTCGGTTGATCAGGATTCGGGCCGCACGGTTGTCAAGCTAACTGATTCTCAGACAGGTGAAATGATTCGCCAGATTCCCTCGAAGGAAATGCTCGAGCTTGCCCGGCAGATCGAACAATTCCAGGGTCTCTTGCTAAAAGACAAGGCTTGAAAGAATACATTGTCTTCGAAGCAGAGCGTTGGATGCCGTGTATGCAGAATCTGCATCCGGGTTTGGTTTGGATGATTCCGCATTTTGGGTTTTATCCAGCATCCTTCAGTTTTGCCTTGAATGGTCGATAATGCAGGCATGAGGATTAGCGGCTCAATTTTGATGGGAGGTTCATAACATGGCTGCGATTTCATCTCCAGGTCTCGGTTCAGGGCTTGACGTCAATTCGCTAATTAGCAAACTCATGGCAGTGGAAAAACAGCCGTTGACGGCTTTGAACGCCAAGGAAGCAGGTTTGCAGGCGAAGCTGTCTGCCTTTGGTACGCTGAAGGGGACGCTGTCGTCTCTTCAGACAGCGGTCGGTAAACTGACTTCTTCCAGCACTTTTACCAGCCGTTCGGCTGCCGTGGCGGATGCAACGGTTCTTTCTGCCAGCGCGGCCAATTCTGCTACAACCGGTAGCTACAACGTCGTCGTGACGCAGCTGGCCAAGAATCTTGCAATCCGCAGCGATGCGGCTTATGCCGCAACGACCGACACCTTCAGCACCGGTTCGTTGTCCATCACGGTGGGTGCAAGCACAAAAACGGTTGCCATCGATGGGAGCAACAATACACTCGACGGCATTCGCTCGGCCATCAATGCAAGTGATGCCGGTGTGACGGCCAGCATTGTTAATGATGGGACGACCAATCGCCTCGTACTGACTGCTAAAAATACCGGTAGCAGCGGTGCATTTACAGTCGCGGTGACTGACGACGGTTCTGGTGGTACGCATGCTTTGGCTGATCTAGCCTATGCCGGGGGGGCAGGTGTATCGGGTCAGACGCTACGGCTGCAAACAGGCGACGATGCACAGTTAAGTGTTAACAGCCTGACTATTACTCGCTCAAGTAATACCATCAACGATGTCATCGGGGGAGTTACCCTCAATCTGAGCAAAGTTGGTAGCACAGATGTGACGGTTAAGCGGGACACTTCGGCGGTTTCGAATGCATTGAGTGAATTTGTCAAGGCCTATAACGATGCAAACAAAATGCTGCATGATGTTTCCGCTTACAACGCCAGTACTGGCAAGGCTTCTACGTTAACCGGTGATGGAACGGTTCGTAACATACGATCACAGCTGAGTTCCATCATTGGTGCTTCGGTTACGGGTTTGAGTGGAGGGATTTCCACGTTGTCCGATATCGGTGTTGCAGTACAGAAAGATGGTTCGTTGAGTGTGACAGGTGCGAAGTTACAGGCGGCATTGGATGACCCCAACAAAGACATCGTCGGATTATTTACCTCGGTTACACCTGGGAATTTGGGGATAGGAAAGCGTTTGAACGATGCATTGAACGGTATCGTCGGTTCATCCGGAACGATTGGTAACCGGACTGAGGGCATCAATAGTTCGATTCTCGACATTGGCAAGCAGCGAACGGCTCTTGCCGTCAAAATGACGGAGATCGAAAACCGCTACCGAGCTCAGTTCACTGCACTCGATACCATGATGTCGAGCATGAGCCAGACTGCCAGCTACCTCACGCAACAACTCACGTCCATTGCCGCCATTACCAACGGTATTAACAGCGGGAAGTAAGAGAAGAAGCCAAATTTAAGACCGGGCAGCCGTTCTCGGCAGTTCCTTCTGCGTTTCCAGGAAACCGCACTGCCGATGGTGAATCGGGGTGCGGTTTTTGTTTTGGGCGAAGGGTTTGGGGGTGAGGAGATTGCGGGTCGAGCCCGCAATGACGGGTTGGGGGGTTGGGGTGAGGAGATTGCGGGTCGAGCCCGCAATGACGGGTTGGGGGTTGGGGTGAGGAGATTGCGGGTCGAGCCCGCAATGACGGGTTGGGGTTGGGGTGAGGAGATTGCGGGTCGGGTCCGTAATGGCGGGGTTAAAGGAGGTTGTTGGGTAAGACCGGCAGGACGACGCTGGAGGGGTAGGTGGCATCGTTGTATATCGTGGTGATGCCGCCGTTGGCGCGGGCTTGGTCGGGGGTGCTCCAGACGCCTTGGGCCTGGTTGCTGGCACTGATGGAGATGCGTAGGCGGTGGCCGGGCTTGATGACGGCGGCGGTGGGGAAGATTTCTACGGGAACTTTGACGATTTCGCCGGGGTTGAGGGCTTGTTTCGAGGCCAGGGTGTAGGGGTGCCAGGGTTGGATCATGACGCCTTTGAGGGTGCGTGAGCGGCTGGGGTCTACGGCGCGGAAGCTGGCGGACATGAGTCCGTTGGTGAGCGGGCGGGCCACACCATCCGTGCCGACGTCATCGACACGGACGTTGATGGCGGCTTCGGGGGCGGTGGAGGAGAGCCAGATGTCGGCCTGGATGGGGCCGTTGAGGTAGTAATCTTCTGTCATGAGGCCGGTTTCGTAGTTGATGGCGTTTTGCAGGGTTTCGACGGTGTCGCTTTCCCTGTACCAGTCAAAGAGGGGCAGGACGAAGCCGAGGCTCCATTGGAGCCAGCTGATGGATTTTTCGCTGCCGTCGCTGGGGATGACCCAGGCGCGCAGGAGGGTTTCGGCGCGGTTGGTGCCGAGTTTGATGGTGGGGGCAGGCGGTTCGTTGAGGGTGTGGGTGGCTTCTTCCGTTGTGGGGGCGTCGGTGGTGAGGGTGAGATTGCCGCGTAGGTAGAGGCGTTGGGGCATGGCTTGGGGATGGGGCCAGTCGGTGGCGGTAAGGTATTGCGGCAGTCCATTGCCTAGGCCATTGACGAACTGGGTAACGTTGGGCTGGCGTTCCGCGCCGCTGTCGATGCCCTTGAGGTATTTGTCGAACCACTGGAGCAGCAGGCCCGTGGCGGCGGGGGCGCCGTCTTCGAGCGGGTTGTTGTGGTTGAGGAGGGTGGAGAGGATGGATTCGGCGTGTGCGCCGGGGACGATGAGCAGTTTGGCGGAGGTGTTGCGCTTGAGCTGTTCATAGACGAGCGGTTCGTTGCGCTGGAAGATGTCGTTGTTGGAGCCGATGACGAAGGTGGGGATGCGGATGTTTTTGGCTTGTTCGATGGGGGAGCGGTCGCTCCAGAATGTGCCATCGTCGGTGGCGTAGCCGGGGACGCCGTTGAGTGCGTTGCGGATGATGGGGAGGAGGAAGTCGTCGATGGCTGCGATGTGCTCTGCGGTGGCGGCACGGATCTGGTCGGCGTAGTGGGGGTGTTGGGCAATGGCTACGCCGTTGAAGGTGCTCAGGGCTTGGGTAAGCGGCAGCCAGTTGGAGATGAACCAGGCGTTGAGTAGTCCGCCGGTGCCCAGGGTGTCGCGCCAGGGGTCGCCCATGGGGATGTTGACGAAGGCGGCCTGGACGGCGGGGTGGCCTTGTGCGGCGGTAAAGAGTGAGGTGATGCCGAGGTAGGATGTCCCGGCCACGCCAATCTTTCCGTTTGACCAGGGTTGCTGGACGACCCAGTCGACGACATCGGCGTAGGTGGCTTGTTCGGCGGGGCCAAAGAGGTCGAGCTGCCCTTCGGAAACGCCGGAGCCGAGGGAGTCGACGGTGACGGAAACATAGCCGCGCCGGATCATGTAGCGGTCGGCTCCACCAATCCCCAGCGTGCTTGCCGGGGGGAGGAGGTTGGAGAGAAGGTTGCCTAGGTCGATGCGGTAGGCGTTCTGGGTGAGGACGACGGGAAAGCGGCCCCGTGCGGCATTGCCGCTGTTGTCAGTAGGGACGGAGACGAGAACGCCTAGCCGTTTGCCGTTGCGGGTGGAGATGAATTGGAGGGGGTAGGTGAGCACCCCGGCGTATTCGGCAGGGCGAGTGTAGTTGCGCCAGCGGGCGTTGGCGTTTTGAGTGATGGACGGGTTGTTTTGGGCAGTGAGCTGCCGTGTGCCGAGTGTGGTGCTCGGGCCCGTGGCGGAAAGTGGGCCGGGGTAGGTGGGCGGGGCGATTTCCGGGCGGACAGGGGAGGTGGAGGCAGCAGAGTGGCTATCGGAGCCGCCATTGCAGGCAGCGAGGAGGGCCAGGCTCAGGCCGAGCAAGCCGCCAAAGAGCCATTTTCGGACGGCGGGTGTTGCTGGAAAAGAAGCGGTCGATGGGGCAAGGCAGGCAAGGCGGGGCATGGCGAATCCTCTCTCTCCAATAGAATCCGGCGTTTTCGGGAGATCATCGCTCTCCCGGAAGAATGAGCCCCCCGTTTGTCCCTGCAGAATGAGCGGGGCGTTTTTACCGGGGGAGGCGTGTTTTCGTTTTGTCACGGTTTTTTTGGGTCATGTTATCCAGATTGGTTTCAAAATTCAAACTATTGTTTGAATTTTGAGTCTTGTTTGAATCGGATGGGCGATTTTTTCGGAAAGCAGGTGGGCAGGATGCGGCGAGATACCTTGATGGTGCAGGGCACGACTTCGGATGCGGGCAAGAGTCTGCTCGTGGCGGGGCTTTGCCGGGTGCTTAAACGGCGCGGGGTGCGGGTCGCGCCGTTCAAGCCGCAGAACATGGCCTTGAACAGCGCGGTGACGGTGGACGGCGGGGAAATCGGCCGGGCGCAGGCTTTACAGGCGCAGGCGGCGGGGCTTTCGCCCCGGGTGGATTTCAACCCGGTGCTGCTCAAGCCTTCTTCGGACATCGGCGCGCAGGTCATCATCCATGGCCGGGCGCGGCTCGACATGAATGCCCGTGATTATCACGATTACAAGCCCCGCGCGATGGCGGCGGTGCTGGAATCCTTCGGGCGGCTGGTGGCGGAATTCGAGCAGGTCATCGTCGAAGGGGCGGGCAGTCCGGCGGAGATCAATCTGCGTGACCGGGACATTGCGAACATGGGTTTTGCCGAGGCGGTCGATTGCCCGGTGGTGTTGATTGCCGACATCGACCGGGGCGGGGTGTTTGCCCATCTGGTCGGCACGCTGGCCCTGCTTTCCGATTCGGAACAGGCGCGGGTGCGGGGCTTTGTCATCAACCGTTTCCGGGGCGACATGAGTTTGCTTCAACCGGGTATCGCGTGGCTGGAGCAGCGCACGGGCAAGCCGGTGCTGGGTGTTTTGCCCTATTTGCATGGCTTGCATCTGGATGCGGAAGATGCCCTGCCGCGCGAGGGGACGGGCGGGGCCGGGAGTCGTCTGCGGGTGATCGCCCCGGCCTTGCCGCGCATCAGTAACGCGACGGATTGCGATCCGCTGCGCCTGCATCCGCAAGTCGCCTTTCGCTTCATCGGCCCGAACGAGCCGATTCCTCCGGCGGATCTGATCGTGTTGCCGGGCAGCAAGGCGGTGCAGTCCGACCTTGCCTGGCTGCGGGCGCAGGGCTGGGAGGCAGCCATCCGGCGGCATCTGCGCTATGGCGGGAAGGTGATCGGGCTTTGCGGTGGCTTTCAGATGCTTGGTGAAAAGCTGCATGACCCGCTGGGGCTGGAAGGGCAGGCCGGTAGCGTGGCGGGGCTGGGCTGGCTGGCGATGGAAACGACGCTGGCGCGTGAGAAGTGGCTGGCGAATGTGTGTGGCCGGCTCGTGCAGGGTGGCGCGGCGGTGAGAGGCTATGAAATCCACATGGGTGTGTCTGCCGGCCCCGCACTGGCTGCGCCGTTGCTGCACCTTGAAGGGGAGGGCGGGGAAAACACCCCGGAAGGTGCGGTTTCGGAAGACGGGCAGATCATCGGGAGTTATGTGCATGGTCTCTTCGACGAACCCGACGCACTCGCCGCCTTGCTGGATTGGGCTGGGTTTTCGGGGGCGGAAAAATTCGATCTTTGCGCCAGACGGGAGGCCGACCTTGATCGCCTGGCCGATGCACTGGAAGCCGCGCTGGATTGGGAGCGGATGGGGATGAGGGCGACGCCAGGCCCGTTGTGTGCGTAGGGGCAACCTTTACGGTTGCCCGGGGTTGGGATTGCCTGGAGGATGGGGGGCGAAGGCAGGGCAGCCGTGAAGGCTGCCCCTACGGGGTTTTGTCGGCGGGGGTGGGTTGGATGCGGATGACGCGCGGGGTTTTGCGCTGGCCGATGACGTGCATTTCGCAGGGCTTGCAATCGAAGCGGAGGGTGAGGCGTTCCTTGCCGTTGATGAGCGTCATGGGTTCGGGGCGGATGCCTTTGACTTGCTTGGGGCAGAGGTTGTAGCTGTAGCGCAGGCAGTGTTTGGTAATCATCAGCGAGACTTCGCCGTTTTCTTCGCCCGCTTCATAAGCGGCATCGATGAGGGTGACGCCGTGGCGGGTGTAGAAGGCGCGGGCGTGGCGATTGAGGACATTGGCGAGGTAGCTGAGTTCGTTTTCCGGGTAGGGAACGGGGGGCTGGATAGTGCGCGCGCGGGGCGGGCGTTTCCAGGCGTTCCGTCGGGCGGCGTCGAGGGCTTCCAGGGCATCGCGGCGCAGGGCGTTGATGGTGGCGGCGGGAAGGAAGCAGGGGGTGTCGTGCGCGATGTGCAGGTCTTCGGGGCGGGTGAGCCGGTAATTCGTGCCGCCGAGTTTGCCTAGCCCACTGCGCAGGGCTTCAAGGGCACGGGCCGGGTCGCGGGCGGGCTCCATTGGGCCGCAGTATTCCGTAAAGGCTTGCAGGCCGGATTCGTCGGTCAGGGTGAGCCGTAGCCCTTTGTTCTCGGGCAGGGCCGTGAGGGCCATGCGTAGGGCGATGCGTCGTTCGGCAGAGGGTTTTTCGAGCAGCCGCTCAAAGGCTTGATCCCGGTTGCGGTAGAGCGTTGTGCCGATGGTCAGGCCGGGAGTGGCTTCGGCGGGGTGGATGGTGTTGCCATCGACGCGATTGACGCGCAGGCCGCCTAGCTTTCCGTCGGCATCGTAGTAGCTGAGGCCGTCGCCATTGTGGAGTGTTTCCTGGCTGCCTTCGTCTTCGTCGGCATCAAGCGCGACTTCGAAGCGACGCTCGCCCAGCGCGGTGACTGTGCCGATGGGCCGCCCCGCGAACTTGGGGGTGTCGAAAGCACCGATGTCAGTTTTTCGGCCTTGCACGAAGTAATCCGTCGCCCCCCGGTTGAAGGTTTTGGCGGGGCGGGGGGTGAAGGTGTAGGTGCTGTGCCCGAGCGAAGCGCGGCGGCAGGCGTATTCTGCCGGGAGTGTTTCCAGAATGCCGTCGAGAAGCTGCCGGTAGTGGGCGGTGATGTTCTTGACGTAGGAGAGGTCTTTGAGCCGCCCTTCGATCTTGAAGGAGGTAATGCCTGCGTCGATCAGTGCGCGCAGGTTCTCGCTCTGGTCGTTGTCTTTCATCGAGAGCAGGTGTTTGTCGCTGGCGATGATTTCACCTTGTGGGCCCTGAAGGGTGTAGGGTAGGCGGCAGGCTTGTGAGCATTCGCCCCGGTTCGCACTGCGGCCGGTGTGGGCGTGGCTGATGTAGCACTGGCCGCTGAAAGCGACACATAGCGCGCCGTGGATGAAGAATTCGAGGATGACATCGGTTTGGGTGGCGATGGCCTCGATCTGCTTGAGGGTGAGCTCGCGGGCAAGAACGATCTGTGAAAAGCCCGCGTCCTGAAGAAAGCGCGCCTTGGCCGGGGTGCGGATGTCGCACTGGGTGCTGGCGTGGAGCTGGATGGGTGGGAGGTCGAGTTCGAGCAGGCCCATGTCCTGCACGATGAGCGCGTCGGCTCCGGCATCGTATATCTGGTGAATGAGCGTGCGGGCTTCTTCGATTTCTTCGTCCGTGAGGATGGTGTTCAAGGCGACGAGCACCCGGGCGTCGAAGCGGTGGGCATAGGTGGCGAGCCGTTCGATGTCGGCAATGCTGTTACCGGCCCCCGCACGCGCGCCAAAGGCCGGGCCGCCGATGTAGACGGCATCCGCGCCGTGGTCGAAGGCGGCAATGCCGTATTCGAGATTTTTCGCCGGGGCGAGGAGTTCAAGCGGTTCGAGCGGCTCGAACGGTCTGCGGGGTGCGGGGCGCGGAGAGGACATGGCGGATGCGGGATGGGGAATTTTGGAATTTTAGCGGGTGGGGAGGCGCATTCCCATTCTGCTTCCTTCGGGCAACAGATGCTTCCCGCTCTGTAGGGGCGAATCATTATTCGCCCCGAATCCTCTTCGCTTCGAAGACATGCCGATTCGATCCTGCTGTGTGGGAAACTGCTTCTGGCTGCGATGTCGGATGCGTGACATATAATCGGCCGGTCTGTTTTGTTGAGGGAGTGCGACATGACTTATGTGGTGACTGAATCCTGCATTCAGTGCAAATATACGGATTGCGTGGATGTCTGCCCGGTGGATGCTTTTCGCGAGGGGCCGAATTTTCTGGTGATCGATCCGGATGAGTGCATTGATTGCACGCTGTGTGTGGCGGAATGTCCGGTGGAGGCGATTTTTGCCGAAGATGATGTGCCCGCAGGTCAGGAACATTTCACGCCATTGAATGCAGAATTGTCGAAACTCTGGAAGCCCATCATCGAACGCAAGGATTCCTTGCCGGATGCGGAGGAGTGGGCGAAGGTGACGGACAAGTTCGACAAGCTGCAGCGTTGAGTTTGCGGATTCAGGTTTCCGGCGTTTCCCGGCCCTCATGAAACCCGGGGGCGTTTTGGTTTGACTGGAGAGGAGGCAAGCATGGAAAAGGTCTGGCTCAAGAGCTATATGCCCGGTGTTCCGGCGCAGATCGATGTCGATGAATTCGATTCGCTGGTGGCCCTGTTTGAACAAAGCGTCGGAAAATTTGCTTCGCGCACGGCTTATCTCAACATGGGGCGCGCGCTGAGTTATGGAGAGCTTGACCGCCTTTCACGCGATTTTGCGGCTTATCTCCAGTCTGTGTTGAAGTTGCCGCGCGGGGCACGGGTGGCTTTGATGATGCCCAATCTGCTGCAATACCCGATTTGCCTCTTCGGGGCCTTGCGTGCGGGTTATGTGGTGGTGAATTGCAATCCGCTCTATACGCCACGCGAGCTGGAGCATCAGTTGAAGGATTCTGGTGCGCAGGCCATCGTCATCGTTGAGAACTTTGCCCATGTCTTGCAGGAAGTCCTTCCGCACCTGAATCTCAAGCATGTGGTCGTGACGGCATTGGGCGATATGCTGGGCTTTCCGAAGGGGCCGATTGTCAATTTTGCCGTCCGCTACCTCAAGAAGATGGTGCCGCCCTGGTCTTTGCCTGGCGCGGTTCCTTTCGGCAAGGTGCTTTCGCAAGGTGCTGCGGCGAAGCTGGAACCGGTTTCTCTGGCTCACGAGGACATCGCTTTTCTTCAATACACCGGCGGGACGACGGGGGTGGCCAAGGGGGCGATGCTCACGCATGGCAATATCGTCGCCAACCTTCAGCAGGCTCATGCCTGGCTCAAACCGGTTTTGCAGGCAGATGGGCAGGAGGTCATCGTAACGGCCCTGCCGCTGTATCACATCTTCGCTTTGACGGCGAATTGTCTGACCTTCCTGAAGGTCGGCGCGGCGAATGTGCTGATTACCAACCCGCGCGATATTCCCGGTTTTGTGAAGGAGTTGTCGAAACATCGTTTTACCTGTCTGACGGGGGTGAATACTTTGTTCAATGCCTTGTTGAACAATCCCGATTTTGCGGGGCTGGATTTCAAACCGCTAAAGGTGACGCTGGGCGGCGGTATGGCGGTGCAAAAGGCTGTGGCTGAAAAGTGGAAGCAGGTCACGGGGCACCCGCTCATCGAGGCGTATGGTCTGACGGAAACTTCACCCGCCGCGACGATCAATCCGCTCAACCTGCCGGAGTACAACGGTTCGATCGGGTTGCCCGTGCCTTCGACGGAAGTGGCGATTCGCGCAGACGATGGCCGTTATCTTGGCGTGGGCGAGGCGGGAGAAATCTGTGTGCGCGGGCCGCAAGTGATGAAGGGTTATTGGAATCGTCCGGAGGAAACGGCGAAGGTGCTGCTGCCCGACGGTTTCCTGCTGACAGGCGATGTGGGGATCATGGACGAAAAGGGCTTTGTCCGCATCGTGGATCGCAAGAAGGACATGATTCTGGTCTCCGGCTTCAATGTGTACCCGAACGAGGTCGAGGATGCCGTCGCCACGCATCCGGGTGTGCTGGAAGTCGCTGCCATCGGTGTGCCGGACGAAAAGTCGGGAGAGGCGGTGATGATTTTTGTGGTGAAGAAAGACCCGGCCCTGACGCCCGAGGCCCTCGTTGCACATTGCAAGCATCTGCTGACGGGTTACAAGGTGCCGCATCGCATCGAGTTCCGCACTGAATTGCCCAAGACCAATGTCGGCAAAATCCTGCGGCGTGCCTTGCGTGACGAGGTGCTGGCCAGAACGGGTGGGGCGAAGTGATGCCCGCAATATCGGCATGAGTGCATCCCGTCCATTGCTGGTGGCTATGACGGGTGCAACCGGTGTCATTTATGGCGTCGAGTTGTTGCGCGTATTGAAGCGACTGGGCCAGCCGGCGCATCTGGTCATGAGCGAGGCGGCACTCATGACCTTGTCACTTGAAACACCGTATACGCCGGATGAAGTGCGTGCCTTGGCCGAGGTGGTTTATTCCAATAAAGATATCGGCGCGGCCGTGGCGAGCGGTTCTTTCCGCACACGGGGGATGGTGGTCGCGCCTTGCAGCATCAAAACGCTTTCCGCCATTGCCCATTCCCATTCCAGCACGTTGATTGCGCGTGCTGCTGACGTGACGCTCAAGGAGCGACGCTCGCTGGTCTTGATGGTGCGCGAAACGCCCTTGCACAAGGGCCACCTTGAGCTCATGGTGCGAGCCGCCGACTTGGGGGCGGTTATCCTCCCGCCCATGCCTTCTTTCTACGATCAGCCGCAAACCCTGATGGATGTCATTCACCAGGGAATCAGCCGGGTGCTCGACCAGTTCGACATCGAAAACGATCTGCGGCCACGCTGGGCGGGCCGCTCGCCGGGGTGATTCCTGATCCTCGCGTCCCCTTTCCATTTCCCGGTCCGGGCAATGGGGAGGCTTCCTTCATTATTCGGCCTGAATGGTCATTCGCTCCGAACTCCCTTCGCGCGATGCTTCGATGTGCGGCTTCTTCTTCTACGCTGCCGGGATTCGTCGCGGACATCCAATTCCTCCCTGGATGTCCGGATGAGTCTGTGCCTGGCGGTTCGGTAGTACACTCCCTTTAGCCTCTGGTTTGTCTCAGGGGCTTTTCTTTGGGCAATTCTGGCGGCGGCGTTTGAGAATTTTTTATCCGGGCCCGGTGCGACGGGCTTTGTGGCATCGGCAAAACTTTCCGATTTTTCGGGCATTGGTGGTCAGCGTTTTGCTGCACGCGGCTTTGCTTACCCTGCAATTTGGGGTATCGGGCAAGGGGCAGCCGTCTTCGGGTTGGCTCTGGGGGGCGCGTAGTGCGAGTGCGCCATCGGCTAGCTTGCATGTGGAGTTGCGTGCCGCACCCGTGGAAACGAAGGCCGCACCGACTTCTGTTTTGCCAGCGACGGTTTCTCCTGCTCCGATGACGGCAAGCCCGAGCCCTTCTTTTTCGAGCCCTCCCGTTGAAGTTTCGGCTTTGAAGGGGTTTGTGGTGCAGACGCTGAAGCGGTCCTTGCCGCCCGAGCAGATCAAGCCTCGGCCGGCCCCGCCTTCGCGCAAGGCGCGCCCGGCTTCGCGTCGTCACGATGGGGCGGGTCGCCCTGTTTTGAGTGTTCGAAAAAAGGCTACGCCTGAAGCCTGGCGCATCGCGGCTTCGGAGCTCACCCAAGGGCATGAGGCGGATGATCATCGGGCACAGGTAAAACAGGATGCGATTTTGTCTTCCGCGTCTGAAAGTTCGGCCCCTCCAGTTTCCGAAATAGCCGAGTTACCTGAATTACCCAAAGAATCCCCTCATCCCCAACCCCAGTCTCAGCCCTTGCTTGCGAAGACCGATTCTGCCGAGGATGCGCGCAAAACGCTGCTGGTGGCGCAGGAGGCTGCGTTGAAGATGCAGCGTCAGCAGGCTGAAGAGGCGGAGGCGGAGCGGGTGGCCGCTCAGGCTTTGCAGAAGGCGCGGGAGGAGGAGGCTTTGGCTCGGGCGCAGGCCGAGGCGGTGCGTCGAAAGGCCGAGCGCGATGCTTTGGCCCGTTTGGCGGCCGAGGAGGAGGTGCTGCGGCGTGAGCAAGAGGCCAAGGCATGGGCTCGCGCCCAGTTATTACAACAGCAGGCGGCCGAGGAAGAAAAGCGGCAACAGGCTTTGCTGGAAGAAGCGGCGCGTCGTGAAGCACAGGCGAGGGCTTTGCAGCAGGCGCAGGAGAAGCAGCGGGCCGAGGCACAGCGGCTGGCAGAGCAGCAACAACAAGCTGAAATGGCCCGTGCTCAGGCTGAACAGGAGGCCGCAGCGCGCGCGCAGGAACAAGCTCAAGCTCAAGTGCGTGCTGAGGCGGCGGCCCGGGAGGCGCGTCTTCGTGAGAGGGAGGCCGCCCTGGCTGAAGAAAAGCGGCTGGCCAGTTTGAATGCGCGTCCGGGAGAGTCTTCCCTCTTTGTTCGAGCCGAGGCGTCAAGAGGTAGTGGGACGGTGGGAAGCGCGGCTTCGAGCGGCCGTTCTTTGGCGGAGCAGGCTTTGGCCATGGCGAAAAGTGGTTTGCCGCAGAAGCCGCCTGCCGAGGCCGACAGCCTGGCGCAGGGGGCGCGTCGTGTGTTGCCCGGACGGAATCCGGCTGAGGTGCAGCGTGCTTTCTACAGTGACGGCTGGGTGCAGAAGGTCGAGCGTTTGTCGAAGGTCAATTACCCTTCACTTTCCCGCCATCGAGCTTATGGCTCGTTGGTGGTTTCCGTCACGCTCCGTAGCGATGGCAGTCTGGTTGAGGTGCATGTTCTCAAGAGTAGCGGGAGTCGGGAGGTTGACGAGGCGGCCCGTCGACTGATCGAATTGAGCGCGCCTTTTTCTGCTTTTCCGCCCGATTTGCGGCGGGTGTATGAAACGATCGAAATCAAGCGCACCCTGAGCTTCCCTGATCGGCCGCCTCTTATCATTACCGAATAATAATGTTAAGTGTTTATGCGGTTCATATTGATAGTGAACACTAACATTTTGAAGTGGGCCCGAGCATCATTCGCCCGAATGATGCGTCCGGTGCGTTTGCCTGGCCTGCATCGTTGTTATGGTGTCGGCCTGTCGTCCGGTCTGTAGTCCGTCTGGATGAGGAGTGGCGTCGGGGGGCTGTGCTAGAGTCCCCCTGTTTACGAGCTTCAATCATCAACTTCAAGCA
>CAZCOS010000029.1:0-25570 GCA_964500605.1 uncultured Sterolibacterium sp. | reverse complement strand
TACCTCACCAAAGCCCTCGAAAGAGGGCTTTGGCGTTTTTACAGGGCATACGCGCTTCCGACAAATCTTGCTTTGTTGCTCCAACGAGCGTTTTCCAGGTTATCTCAATGGACATTATTCCCCTGCTTCACGCCTTGATTCTTGGCATTGTCGAAGGACTGACGGAGTTCTTGCCGATTTCAAGCACAGGGCATCTCATCCTTGTAGGTGATCTTCTGCATTTCAATGACGATAAGGGGAAAGTTTTTGAGATCGTCATCCAGTTCGGTGCGATTCTTGCTGTAATTTGGGAATATCGACAGCGTATTACCTCCGTCTTGGGCGGTTTCAGGCGCGACCCCGCATCTCGACGTTTTGTTTTTAATCTCCTGATTGCCTTTCTTCCTGCCGCTGTATTTGGTCTTTTGTTCAATCGCATCATCAAAGCTCACCTTTTTCAGCCGGTTCCTGTGGCTCTTGCGTTTATAGTGGGCGGGTTTCTCATCCTCTGGGCTGAAAAACGCCAGCACGTCATCCGCGTGCAAACCATTGATTCGCTATCCCATCGCGATGCCCTTAAAGTCGGTCTGGCCCAATGTCTGGCCTTGATTCCTGGGACTTCACGTTCCGGGGCGACCATTGTTGGCGGATTACTTTTCGGACTTTCCCGTAAAGCGGCAACGGAATTTTCTTTTTTCCTGGCCATCCCCACGCTAACCGCAGCGACGTTCTATGAGCTGTATAAAGAGCGAGCCTTACTCTCCACTTCGGATATCGGCCTCTTTTCTGTTGGATTCATCGCCTCTTTTGTTTCAGCCTTTCTATGCGTCCGCTGGTTGTTACGATTCATCAGCTCGCATGACTTCACCCCTTTTGCCTGGTATCGCATCTTGTTTGGCGGTGTCGTTCTTTTGACCTGGAAAATGGGCTGGGTGAGCTGGGCCGTCCACTAATTCTCATCATGAATATCCTTTTCGAAGAAGACGGTGCTTTCAAGGCCGCAACGCTGCTGACAGATAACAACACTTCCTTGCAGGTCGAATTACCTTCTGGCAAGCGCAGCAAAATCAAGAGCAGCAATGTACTCCTTCGATTCGAGACCCCCCGGGCGGCTGAGCTTTTATTCTTGGCCGAACCCGAATCGGCTACGATGGATATCGCCTTCCTGTGGGAAATTTGTCCAGACGGTGAAATTGATTTTCAGACCTTGGCGCAGGAATACTTCGGACATAGCCCTTCAGCGGTTGAAGCGACGAGCCTTTTACTGGCTCTACAATCTTCACCCATCCATTTTCATCGCAAGGGCAAGGGGCACTTTCGGAAAGCTCCACCGGAAATTCTCGAAGCGGCCTTAGCCGGGCTCGAAAAGAAACGTCAGCAGCAGCTCCTGATCGACCGGATGAGCCAGGAGCTTCGCTCCGGTGTCTTACCCTCTGAATTTCGACCTCAGTTACGGCAACTACTCTACAAGCCTGACCGTAATCGCCCGGAGACCAAAGCCCTTGAGCTGGCCAGTCAGGAAACAAACCTGCCGTCGGCCCGCCTCCTGCTGCAATGCGGCGCACTCCCTTCTACGCACGACTATCATTTCGATCGTTTCCTGTTCGAATATTTTCCGCAAGGCCCCTCTTTTGGGGATTACTCCGTTCCTGTTTTCTCTGATGACCTGCCCCGTGCTCGTGTGGCGGCGTTCAGCATTGATGACGCGCAGACGACTGAAATCGACGACGCCTTCTCCGTCACCCCATTAGCTGGAGGCGGTTGGCGCATCGGAATCCATATCGCAGCCCCCGCATTGGGGCTAAGTCATGATGACCCCTTGGGCAGCATCGCCAGGAATCGCCTTTCCACGGTCTACATGCCCGGGCGCAAGATCACCATGTTTCCAGAGGCGGTCATCCAGCAGTTCACCCTCCTTAGCGGACGTGAAACCCCTGCCTTATCTGTATACCTTGATCTGGACAACGATTTTCGTCTTCGTCAGCGCGAAAGCCGCATTGAATTCGTGAATGTTGTCGCCAATTTGCGTCTTCACGATCTCGAACCCCTCTTTAATGAAACAACCTTGCTTCAAGGTCTTCCCGCCTTTCCGTACGCCGAAGAACTCCGTCTGCTCTGGGATTACGCCAATGTTCTCGAGGCCGAGCGCGGCAAGGCCGGACAAGCCCAGAATCAGAACGACTACAACTTCACGGTGGACTGGTCGCAAGCCGCCCACCCCGCCCATACCAATGAACCGGGGCGTATCCACATCGAACAACGCCGTCGCGGCTCACCGATCGACAAACTTGTGAGCGAGCTCATGATCGTTGCCAACGCCGGATGGGGCAAGGAACTGGCGCAGGCCGGCGTCGCCGCACTCTACCGTGCTCAAACAGGTGGAAAAGTCCGCATGACCACCGTTGCCGCGCCTCACGAAGGACTGGGCGTGGAATGCTACACCTGGCTCACCTCTCCGCTTCGACGTTATGTCGATCTCCTCAATCAATGGCAACTTCTCGCGCACTTACGAGGTGAAACGCCGAAATTCACCGCAAAATCAGCAGACTTCCTCTCCGCCCTGCGAGATTTCGAACTCACCTACGCCGCCTATGCCGATTTTCAGCGCAATATGGAACGCTACTGGTGTCTGCGCTGGCTTCAACAAGAAGAAAAGCACGACCTCACCGCCCAAATCATCCGCGAAAACCTCGTTCGGATCGACAAACTCCCCCTCGTCCTTCGTATGCACGACCTACCCACCCTTCCGGAGGGTAGCCGCATTCGCCTGGAAGTCACTCAGATCGACCTCCTCGAAACTGAAGCAAGGGCCCGATTTCTTGAAGCCCTGGAGACCCACACGGAACAGCCTGCTTCAACCTAGAAACCGCAGGAAGAGCAAGAATGCTTCGGAAAACAAGGGCTTCATACTGGAATTCAGCGGTCAACAGCGGTTTCTAGATTGAAATTGACCAAACAGGTCAAAAATTGATAGGATTCGCATCTCCGCCGAGTTAATCAGGACAACTTGCAGGGCGGGAGCTGGTACAAACCAGCCAAAATACTGCTAAAGCGTCGCCTGGTCTCCCCCCGGAACCTACCGCGAAGCCCATTCTCATTTGCTGAATCCGGGGAAATTCAAAGGAGCCACGCACATGTCGCAAGACTACCTCTTCTCGTCCGAATCCGTATCCGAAGGCCATCCCGACAAAGTCGCGGATCAGATTTCAGACGCTGTCCTCGACGCCATCCTCACCACCGACACCAAAGGTCGCGTCGCCTGCGAAACCCTCGTTTCCACTGGTTTAGTCGTTATCTCCGGCGAAATTACCACAACGGCCCACATCAATTACATGGAAATCGCCCGTGATGTCGTGCGCCGCATTGGTTACGACGACTCCGATATCGGTTTCGACTACAAATCCTGTGCCGTCCTGACGGCCATCAACCGCCAGTCCCCTGACATCGCCCAAGGCGTCAACGAAGGGCAGGGCATCGATCTCGATCAGGGCGCGGGCGACCAGGGACTCATGTTCGGCTACGCCTGCAACGAAACCCCCAGTCTCATGCCCCTGCCCATTTATTATGCTCATCGCATCATGCAGCGTCAGGCCGAAGTCCGAAAAGACGGGCGGCTCCCCTGGCTGCGCCCGGATGCCAAGAGCCAGCTCACTGTGCGTTATGTCGATGGCAAACCCGCAAATATCGACACCGTTGTCGTTTCCACCCAGCACAATCCAGATGTCTCCCACGCCCAGCTTTCCGAAGCCGTCATCGAAGAAGTCATCAAGCCCGTCCTGCCCAAGCACATGCTCACGGGGAATACGCGCTACCTCATCAACCCGACGGGCCGTTTCGTCGTCGGCGGCCCGCACGGTGACTGCGGTCTGACCGGCCGAAAGATCATCGTTGACACCTACGGCGGCGCAGCCCGTCACGGTGGCGGAGCGTTCTCTGGCAAGGACCCTTCCAAGGTCGACCGTTCTGCCGCCTACGCGGGTCGATACGTCGCCAAAAACATCGTCGCCGCCGGTCTGGCCGAACGCTGCGAAGTACAAGTCGCCTACGCCATCGGCGTGGCCAAGCCCGTATCCTTGATGGTCAACACCTTCGGCACAGGCAAGGTCGCCGACGAAAAAATCGTCGATCTGATCCGTGCGCATTTCGACCTGCGCCCCAAGGGCATCATCCAGTCCCTCGACCTCCTCCGCCCCATTTACAGCAAAACCGCCGCCTACGGCCATTTCGGCCGTGACGAACCCGAGTTCTCCTGGGAAAACACCGACAAGGCGGCTGCGTTGAAGGCGGATGCGGGGCTGTAACAGCTTTGTTGTGACGGGATGATGCCTCGAAGTTTAGAAATTTCGATGCGTCATCCCACCGCGGCGTCTCAAACCATCCAGCAATCCGATCACCCCCGCGTATAAATATCGTCGTCGTGGCCTGACCAGTATCACGAACAAAAGTAGCTTGGCACAAAGACGTGGAACATCGGCCAATTTCCAGCCAAGGGGGACGTGTCTTTTCCAGTACAGCAACAAGCGGTTGCGGGTCATGTAATAGATACGCAGGGGGCTGTGGATAACCAGTCGGCGTCGGCTAAATGGCAGAGATCGGTTCTGGTCTCCCAAACGGTGCTGCATGTGTGCGTTTATTACACCGTAGCAGATATGGCCGCGATGCGCTGCACGGTAGCACCATTCAACGTCTACATTGTCGATGAAGAGCGTCTTATCAAAGTCACCGACTGCGGCAAAAACCTCGTCTCGCAGCAGCGTACCTGATGTAATCAGGAAATCACAGCGTCTGGCCGCGACGGGCAAGCCTTCATCGGAGAGGGAGGAAACCCGGGCGAGACAACCGTGGAGCCGGACAAAACCCGTTGTAGGTGCTCCTGCTTTTGCATGGGTGTCCGGCCCCACGGCAGCTACGGCCAAGCCAGCGGCGCGTAGCGTTTGCTCGGCGTTCAGCAGGGAGGAAATCATTCCGGGGAGCGGCACACTGTCCTGATCGAACAGCAAGGCATGGCTGCATCCATTGGCATAGAGTTGCCGGAGAGCCAGGTTGTGTCCTTGAGCTACGCCAACGTTGCTGCCCGGGTTCAATAGCTTGATGTTTTTGGGCAAGGCGGTAGGTAACGCCGAGGCTGCGCCGCCGTTGTCTATGATCAGGATGGGCGCATCGCCCAGCTGTTCCTGCAGTGAAGTCAGCAGGTTGGACAAGGCCTCTGTATCCGGTAGATAGGCAACGATGGAGACCCCAATGCAGGGGATGGCCGTTTCAGCTCCTCTCATTTTGATGTGTTACCAATGCCTGGTTGTGCAGTGCTTCGATGGCTGCGAGCCAGTCTGTCGCACGGACATTCAGTACCCGTTGTGAGCGTACATACTCCGCAGCTCCTCGTCCCAGACGTTGGCGCAAGGACGGGTCGTCAACCAGACGCGATAATGCGGCGTACCAATCCTGGGGGGCATTGTCGACCAGCAGCCCGTTCTGCTCATGGACGACACTATCGGCGTAAGGGCCGACGCGGGAAAAGATGCCGGGGATACCCAGAATGCCATAGTCGAGGAATTTGATATCGGACTTGCAACGATTGAACGCTCGATCGGTCAGTGGAGCTAGACCAATGTCCCAGTGGGCATTGCGGCTAAACCAGTGGGCGAATTGTTCGTAGTGTACGGCGTCACCCGGGTCAAGCATGCGAACCCGGTTACCGAATAAAGCCTGCATACGGTTTACGTTTTGACTCACACCAATGATTTCGAGTTGTACCCGCGCACCGTAGCGCGCCATCAATTTTCGGAGGGGCCCGATCATCAATGCCAGATCGGCAGCATGGGTGAGTGTGCCCATATATCCCAGCACCACAGGGGCTTCTGCGGGTCGAGGGGGCGACAATAAGGGATCGAATCCATCGGTAAGAAACAGCTGCTCATCCAGCGCATTGGGTACTACCCGGATACGCGAATTCAAATGACTCAGGCGTTGCGCCAGTGCTGGTGTCGACACGATCACGCCGTCAGCCTCGCGGATAAAGTATCGGGTGATGCGCTTGCGGACTTCGGTTACAGCCGAGCCTTCTTCATCAAGATCAATATCCAGAAGATTGTCGTCGAGGGTATAGATCAGCGTACTACCGCGTGCACGGACATCGCGAACCAGTCGGTGTGCCTGGGCTTCGTCACAGGCCGGCAGCCACCAGCGTTCCACCACGACCACATCAGCACGTTCTGCTGCTAAATCCCTGCTGGCCAACATCTTCAGGCGATTCTTAAGGGTGGGGTATGCCAGTGGCCGGAGCAGGCGGATATGGGAACAGCCGTGGGGGTTGCCGCGGTCATCATGTTCGAACAGGA
This sequence comes from uncultured Sterolibacterium sp., assembly GCA_964500605.1. Taxonomy (GTDB): domain Bacteria; phylum Pseudomonadota; class Gammaproteobacteria; order Burkholderiales; family Rhodocyclaceae; genus Sterolibacterium. The sequence goes on along the minus strand of CAZCOS010000029.1, from coordinate 19,253 downwards.
CATTGACGATCATGACATCTCCTGCCGAGGAAATAGGCAACGCAAAATGGCGAATGCCGCCTTTTCGGGATAATGCTGAACGATGGTATTCAATGCTTCAAACTGGAGAGTGCGTCGCTTGTCGAAATCATTGATCAATGCTGAAACTGTATCGACGACGCTCTCCGTGTTCCTCGTGTCAACAATGACTGCATTCGAATCATGCTGGGCGAAGCTTGATGCCCCGCCTGCACAAGGAATCACTGGAATGGCCCCGCAGGCCATGGATTCCATGGCGGTCAGGCCCATTGCCTGAAAATGGGACATGTCGATGAAAATGTCTGCACTGCCGAGCAGATAGGCTGTTTGTGCGGGTCTTAATTGGCCGTGGTTGACCAGATTCAAATTTTCAGCACCGGCGGGCAGGGGTTCTCCCTCATCTTCAGGGCCAAAAATTTCAATATCAATGCGGTCATTGAAAATCTGCCGGAGTCGGCCGAGAACCGTAATCGTTCCTTCCGGATTACGACGCGGGGTGCTTGGGCGGACCATTGCGACCACTTTGACCCGATGATTGCGTTGTACTGGCAATGATACCTGCGGGAAAAAGAGATCAATATCCACGCTTGGGCCAACGATTTCAGCCTGCATTCCAGTTTCCTGGAATACCAAATCCCTATTCCATTGGGTCTTTGTGAACAAGCGAATCCCGGGAACCAGCGAATACGAGCGATAGGCGGCCTCATGGCTGTGGGTACCTGGCGCGAAAAAATACGGCTCGAAATCCTGCACATAGTAGCCCAGCACAGGTCCTTCGGAGACTGCGGCCAGTGGCGCAATCCATTCCACCGAATGATAGGCTGTTGCAATCACCGCATCAAAATCCAGCCCCAGCGTGACGACTTCACAGGAAGAATCCAGATAACGGACAGGAATATCGAGGTCAGGGTAGCTTTTTTCAAAAGCCTGTTTATGTACAGACAGGTTGGCCAGGGTGACGGCCACACCCATGCGCATCATTGCCCGCGCTTCTGTGATGATGACATTCCCCCCCCCACCGGCATGCATGATCGGAAGAACGAACAAAATGCGACGCCCTTCCCAATATCTGCACGCTTGTGCGATTGTTCGTTCGCGTTCCAGCATTACTCTGGCATGTGAGCGAAGGGCTAGCAGTTGGCGATCCCAGCGGCATTGCTCGACACCGTCGATAATGACGGCACTGCCATGCTTGGCGGCAAGCTGTTCTCCAGCACGCTCGGCAAGCAGTTTGCGTTTCTCGTGACTATAGCTCTTCGACTGGGCGTGAAAGACATAGGCATTGTCGGCCAGGGCCAGTTGCCATCCGGCGGCACGGGCACGCAGGCAATAGTCGTTTTCCTCACCGTAACCGCGGCCGAAGGCTTCCTCGTCAAAAATACCGATGTCGTCGATGAGCGCGCGGCGGATCATCAGGCAGAAACCATTGAGGAAGGCCATGTGCGGATAGCTGTGTGCCGAATGTTTGGCCACCAGACCACTGAACTCGGTCACGCTGATCCCGTCAGGGAGGGGGTTGGTTGCCCAGTCCCCCTCTTCTTCGAGCTCCGGAATGGATTGCCAGGAAGCGGTATTGCTCAAGGGGCCGACCAGACCAATCCTTGGATTGGATTCGGCACAGACCACCAGTTTTTCGATCCAGCCGGGGGTCACAATGGTGTCGCTGTTGAGCAGCACGACATAACCACCGGTGGAAGCCCGTAAACCCTGGTTGGCGGCCCGTGTGTAGCCTCCGGCGGTTTCGTTTCGTAGTAGCGTGGCTCCCTGGTCATTGGCAAATTCACGCAGGAAATCGCGCGTATCTTCACGGCTGCCGTCATCGACGAGGATCAGGCGGCAATGAGCAGAATGCTGGATCACCGACGACAGGCAGCGTTGCACATCCTCGAGCGCATTGTGCACACAGACGACAACATCCACCGTGCAGGGTAAGACGTACGATTTCCAGAAACGGTAGTCGACGGGCTGAATTTCCGGTAACTGGCCGGGCGATTTCGGCAGGCGGGTCAAGTGCCCGGTGCCGGTCGGTGTCGAGCTTGCATAAGAGGCCTGCGTCGAAATGCGGGCGTAGTCTTTGAGCCTCCCCGCGAAACCGCTGACCCCGCCTCGCGCAAGGATTTCCCATGAGCGCGCAACGAGCTTCGGTGCGCCGCGTAACCAGCCCCCGCGGCGATCGACATAGCGTTGTGCCAGCTGGCTGACATGCTGGGCTTGCTGTATCCGGCGGCGCAGCAGGCGTAACGGTCGGGTCAGCTTGAACGAATGGCTGTTCAGGATGCGCTCCATTTCCTTGTCAGTTTTTGCAAGACGTGCCTCAAGCGAGTGCAACGCATGCGAGGTTTGCGCCAGGGCAGACTGCGTTTGAACGAGCACGGTCTGTCGCTCTTCGGCCAGACGTTGCTGTTCAGCCCGTTGTATGTCATGGGATGTTAGTGTTTGCTGTAACTGGTTGATCTGATGATCGCGTTCGGACAGCGTGAGTTGCAGCTGGTCGAGCTGCACAACATAGGCGTTCAACGCTTGCGTCTTTTGGGCTTCAAGCGTTTCTAGAGTCTGTGTCAGGTGAGCGATGTGCTTATCGCGTTCGACTAAACGAGGTTCTAGTGCTGCCAGACGCAGCTTTTGGGCATACCCCTGCTGCAAGGCATCGATCATCTTCAGGCGACGGGCATCATCCATGTGGTTGAACCACTTTCGGAACACGGCCAGTGTGGCCTGGTGCACAGCGGCATCCTTGGCGTGAACCCCGGAGCCGGCTTTCCGGTCAATGCGATACACCGCACTGCAACCGTCGACCTGCAGGAAAGCCGTCTGTTCCGATACTTGCAACCAGAAATCCCAATCCTCGTAAAGATCGAAAGATTCATCAAACCGACAACCGTTCGCCAGCAAGGTCTTGCTGAATAGTGCAGCGTGGATGGGTATCAGATTGCCTGCCAGCAGCCGGATTTCGTCATAGGGATGACACAGTGTTTCAGGTAAGAGCTGGCTCTGTTCGTCGATGCAACGTGTGCCGGTGTAGGCCAGGCGGAATGCCGGTTGCCGCCGAAGTGCTTCGAGCAGTTTTGCAACATGGTCTGCATCGAACCAATCATCGTCATCCAGAAACATCAGGTATTCGCCACGCGCTGCATCCAGCCCCAGGTTGGCGGCCCGTGTGCGGCCAAGCTGCGCACCCGTACCAACGATACGCAACGGCAATCGGCCCCATGTTGCTGGCATTGGACGATGACCAGGGCCTTTGGCATTGACCAGCACGATCTCGATGTTCGGCCAGGTCTGATACATGATCGAATCGAGTGCCTTGTCGAGGGTCGGGCGATCCATGCTGCGCACGATCACGCTCACCAGTGGCAGGTCATGTGCACCGCCCGCAAAGCCCAGCATACGACGTCGACTCAGTGGACCTTCCAGCAGTTGCGGCAAGCCCTTTTCGAGTTCGGCTGCCGGCAGGAGAAGAAAAGCTTCTGCACTTTCCACCGTCGGGCCAAGATGGGTCGCACGAAAGCGATTGATTCCCTCGATACGTTCCAGATAAGGCTGTTCCCCAAACTGCGAAACAAAGCATTGCATGGCCTGTTTCTTGAGAGCAGTGACCTGGCTGATATCGAGCAGAAGGCTCGGGCAAGGCAGGGGGTCACTGATTTCATAAAACGCGATTTGCAAGCCTTTCCCCAAGCGTCTTGCGGCTTCGGCTCCGGCGAAGGCCAGGGTCTGGTGATCCGGGTGCCAATCTGCTGGCGAAGGCAGAAAAACCAGTTCTGCCCCGGTTTCATCCATGGTTTTGGCAAGACGTTCGATCAGGGATTCACCGTAAACGATGCCACGATCGGGCAAACCCCAGAAACTGGGCGCATTTAGCTCCAATATTTTTGCCGCAGCACATGACTCCTCGGCGCGGCGGCGTGGTAGGCAGCCATCATTGTTATCGCCCCCAAGCGCGCCGTCCGTCAGGATGACGACGGTAATCTTCGCGCCGGATTGCTTCAGTCGTACAAGCACACCGCAGCAACCAAAGACCTCATCATCCGGGTGCGGGGCCAGGACCAGAACATTTTGCACGGACGGCAATTCGGTTGATACGAAGGACAGTAATTGTTGTTCGTTGGCGATGATCATGGTGGCATCAGGCCGTCAGGAAAGTTTGAATTCGGGTGCTCAACGGAAATCGGTATCGCCACCGGTCAGCCACCATTTTCCTCGCTGCGCCTCAATCGCTGGCCCTGTGGTCCAGCGATTGGCGGGGATGCAGATTTCAAGGTCCAGAACATCTGCATCAGCGGGTAAGGAAAGGAGGGGAATCAGGTTGTCCGAACACCAGGAGAAAAGCATGTCACACTGAAACCCATGGGCAATGCGGCGAGCGTGATGCAGCATGAGCGGCAAGTCGGGCAAGGAACAAACAACGTCTAGTAATTCACAGCGTCGCCCGGAAGAGCCGGGATCATCGATGACCCGCAACACCAGCAGCCCTAGTGGCTTGCCGCCGAAACGGTGCTGAACGACATACAGCGAATAGGACTTGTCCGGGTGCGAGAAATAGCGGTGACGCAGATAGCGTGCGTCACGTACACCAATGATGAAATCCTGGCCCAGGCTGCTTTGCATGGCAGACCAGCAGGCATTCATCTTGTCATCAGCGTCAGGAGCATCCTGGCGCAATGGTCTGACCGCCAGCTGGAGGGAGGGGCGCGTCGATTGTGTCGGCCAACGCACTTCAACCAGACGGCCGACCAGCGCATACAAACCCAGTTTTTCGGGTAGTTGAAAGGCACGCAGATTAGGGAAGCCAAAACCGACACAATGCGGCGTGCCGTCGCCAAGGTCATGTTCGAGACAAGTTGCCGTCGCCAGAAACATCGGCCCACGGCGCGACAGCGTGCCCCGTTCCATTTTTGCGACCATCACATCGACACATTGCAGGGCGCGGGCAGGCTGGCCGAAGTAGAGAATCTCACGGGTTAGCCCGCCGTAGTGTGCAACCAGTTGGGGCGCATCGGTGGCCATACCCGTTTGCGTCCAGACGCCGATTCCCCTGCCCCGGCCATCACCATATTTCCATCGCCAGTGTGCCTCACTCATCGCGTGGCCGAATACTGTGGCAAAGAGTGCCCGCATCTCGTTCTGATTCGCCGCATTCATCCGGCCGGGCAACCATCGGGGTCGTTTGCTGCGTTTGAGCCGTAATAAAAAATATCCATATCGCCCCTCCGCGTAATGTTTGCGATAAGCGATATTGGACGCATCCAGTGCCTGCAGCTGCGTGGTACTGACCCCCAACTCTTGTTCTAATTGTTCAGCATGACGTTTCGTGCCGGCCAATAACCAGTCGACTGTGGGTGCGGCGCGGGCGGAAAGGTCCAGGTGTGAAATGATTTCAAAGCCAAAGCGTTCGGCCAGTCGCAGGAAATGATCGAGATCATGCAGATTCCGGACACCTGACGCACTGTCCCAGCGGCGCACAAACTCATCCATGACGATGATTTCACCATCCTCGGCAAGCAGATGATGGCAGTGTTCGAAAAGGTCAATATCGTCGATGTATTGGCTACTCTCCTGAAACAGAATGGCCTGCCATTGGCCCGCATCCGTATCAAAATCCTCGAACCGCACAGGGAGCATCGACAGGCCGGGACCATGACGTGCCAGGGCGAAAGCAATCTGTTGGGCATCCGGCGTAATACCGGTTGCGGCAAATCCGGCAGCCGTTAGTTGTTGCAATGTGGTGCCTAATCCCAGACCGACATCCAGCAGTTTGCATGGCGCGGGCAAATGTTGCCACAGCAGGTCTGACGCACACTGCTGGGCTTCGGACGCTTTGAGGTTGTTCTCGTCGAAAAGTCCATAATGCAGATAGCGTGCCGGTCCATCTTCTAGTTCAAGCAGACGTGCGTAGACATTCAGTGGAAAAGCGAAATCGCAGGTTTGCGTCATCCTTACGCCACCTCCCAATGATGCGGCAGGCTGACCAGCCCCAGCTCCAAGCCATTTTGCGACATTTGCAGCCGTGCAACAGACGCCGCATGTTCATAAACATGAATGCCCCGTTCGCACATCAAATAAACGTCCAGGGAATACTCCCCTTTTAGTAAGGGCAGAGCTGGGAACAAGAGGCTTACCGTTCCCGCTCCGCCCGCATCACGCCGGAGCGTCACCCCGTCGTTATGGGTACCGGCACTGGCCACGGTCATCCCGCTGTGATGGAGCAGGCAGGCCGCCACACTGGGGGTTGGCAAGGCAGGATCGCTGACAAAACTGACGCGCAGCGATAGTGTGTTTTGACCACAGGTCGCACTGAGTTCGCGGCCTGCGACGCCATCCACGCTGGCGCAGACCGCTTCGATCCGTGCAGTACCTGGTGCGGCGCGCGGCGGGGCGACCGCCCCGGTGGAGTCGGTAGGGTTGGCGCGGACATCGGCGGGCGAACCCGAAGGCAGGGCGTGAGTGTTCAAGCCGGCAAGGTAATCGTTGTACGCGCTAACCACTGCCGCCGGAGGGCCGGAGAGCGCGATGCGCCCTTCCTTCAACCAGATGGCCCGATTACAGATCGCCTCAATTTGATACAGCGAATGGGAGCAAAAGAGAATGGTTTTCCCCGCCTCCTTGAGTGCCATGATGCGCTCAAAGGATTTTCGTGCAAATTCACCATCCCCCACCGACAAAGCCTCGTCGATCACCAGAATATCCGGATCGACGCTCACCGCCACGGCAAAGGCAAGACGAACGAACATCCCGCTCGAATAGGTCTTGACGGGTTGATCGATGTAATCTCTCACCCCGGAAAAATCGACGATGGCCTCAAACCGGGCCGCGATATCCTCAGGGGTGAGGCCAAGGATGGCCGCATTCATCCGCACATTCTCGCGGCCGGTAAACTCTGGGTTGAAACCGGCCCCCAATTCCAGCAGGGCTGCCACTCGCCCTTTGACCGCAACCTCCCCGATTGTTGGCGTCAGGGTGCCGCAGACGAGTTGCAGCAAGGTCGACTTGCCCGAACCATTGCGCCCCACGATTCCCACCACTTCCCCGGGGTGGATTTCGAAGCTGGCCGCATGCAACGCCCAGAACTCACGGAAAAAACGCCGCCGCCCGCGCCAAAGGAACTGCTTCAGGCGGTCTTGTGGTTGTGCATAAAGCTGATAACACTTGCCCACCCCTCGGGCGATAATCACCGCTTCAGACGACATCAGCAAACCCCTTGCGCGTCTTCTGGAACCAGAAAAACCCAGACCACGCCACCGCCAGAGCGATGGTCGCGTAGAGACCCAGCGATGGCCAGGCCGGCGGCTGATGGGCGATCAATACCTGACGGACCTGTTCGATGACAAAGGCTAGGGGATTCAGAAAAAGCCAGTCTTTGGCTGAATCGGGCAAAGCCGAAGCCGGATAAAAAATCGGGCTCAGGAACATCAGCACTGCCAGTAGCATGCTGACTACCTGGCCGATGTCCCGCAGGAAAACCCCGATTGAAGCCAGCCACCAGCACAGGCCCAGAGTCAGCAAGAGCAATGGAAAGATCACCGGGAACAACCACAGAGCCGACAAACCCACGGGCAAACCGGCCAGCCAGAAAGCAGCAAGCAATACAAACAGGCTGACTCCAGCATGAAACAACGCCGAACCGAGTGTGACCCAGGGCAGGATTTCCAGTGGAAAGACCACCCGTTTGACATAGCTTGTGTGGTTCAGGATCAAACTGGGGGCTTGCGACAAACACTCGGCAAAAAGATTGAAAACGATCAGTCCGGAAAACAGCAACAGCGCAAATTCAAATCGGCTACCTGTTTCCATTCCCGCCCAGCGAGCCTTGAAAATCACGCTGAAAACAAAGGTATAAACCATCAGCATCAAGACTGGATTGGCGAATGACCACAGCAAACCGAAAAGCGAGCCACGGTAACGGCCAAGCACCTCGCGAAGCACCATCTGAGCCAGCAAATGCCGATGTTTCCATGGTGTGGCGAGCATGGTCGTCAGGCCGCCAGAGTGGCTCGTGCTTGAATTCATGTTGCCAATGGATATTTGCCGATCAAAAGCCCGGAATTGTACCTGTATGCCTGGGGGTGGGCCACTTTCTCGCCCCATGCATGGCCAAAACCCATCATGCGGTTTTTGGTGGATCAACCAATCCTTCTGCAACATCGCGCAGATAGCGAAGATTGGCGATATCGAGATTCCCCCCCTCGCGCGCCACGATGCCCCGTGCCTGAAGCACTTGAAACACCCGGGTCACGGTTTCCCTGCTGGTATTGATCATGATGGCGATTTCCTGATGGGTTGGCGCATTGCGGATCGTCACGCGCGCGCTGTCGTCCGCCGCATCATCATCGAGCAGCTGCATCAATTGGGCGCAAACACGCTGTGACGGATTGGGAATGCCCAGCAAAGTCCGTTGTGCTGACACGGCACGCAGACGTCGGGATAGTCGCAGCAACACCTTTTCCGCAATGCCGGGTAGTTGAATGATCAGATTGCGCGCTTCCTCGGCGGGTAAAAACAAGACTCGCGACCGCGCAACGGCGATCACAAAATCGGGTCGTGGCAAACCGTCAAGCACCGACATTTCCCCGAAATAGCTCAATGGATCAACGAAATACAGACCAACCTCCCGTCCGTCCAGCGTGAAATCGACCCCTTGGAGACGCCCCTCCAGCAAAAAACATAAAAACTGCCCCGGCTCTCCCTTGTTGAAAACAATTTCCCGGCGAGCATAAGAACGTTCTGTCATCAGTCCGGAAAGCCGCTCGACCTGCGGCAATGGCAGATCACGCAGGAGTTCGAGTTTTATTAATTCTTCCGGAGCAAGGGGCATGAGCAGAAAAAAGGCGCACCCACCGTGGTGGCCGACGATAACCGAGGGAAATATACTCTTGTCGCGTCAATGTGCAGGACAAGTGAGCAAGATAAGGGGGCAGGATAAAGCGAACCGGGTCTGCGCCTGCGCCACGATGCAACGGGACGAACCATACGCTCCCCGGGGTCCGGCGAATGTGATCCAGCTCACAAAAAGTTTCAGACAAAAAGCCTAAAATTCAAAGACTGCCAAAAACCCCTTCGGGTGGAATACCGTTGCAGGCATTGCCGAATTTCCATCGAATCTTGACGTTTTTTTTGTGGCGTATGGCAGGATTTCCGCGTCCCCCTGATGTGGAATGTAGAGAAAGGAACAGCGATGCCCAATGCTCACCGACAAAACAGACGCTGGTTTCAGTGCTTGTTGATCGCGCTTGCATCCGTGTGGGGCACGGGAGTCAATGGCCTCGCACAGGCGGAACCAGCCCCCTCACTCTCGGTCAGTGTGAATGGCACGGAGCGCGTCGGGGAAGTCACGCTCAGTATTGGCACCAGCGAGATTCGTCGTGACGGACAGGCCCGGTCAGTTCCCGTTGGCAAAGGCAGCGACATCTTCCCCGGGGACGTGATTCGTACCTCCGGTAGCGGGCACGTCCATATCCGTTTCGTTGATGGTGCCCTCGTCAGCGTCAGGCCGCAGTCCGTGCTGCATGTGGAAGAGTATCGCTACGATGCCAGCCGTCCAGCCGAATCTCTGGTCAAGTTCTACCTCGAAACCGGCACTGTCCGTGAAATCTCCGGCCGTGCAGCCCAACTGGTCAAGGAACGCTTTCGTCTGAACACCCCGCTGGTGGCCATTGGCGTGCGTGGCACTGACTTCGTTACTCAGGTGACCGAAAACAGCACGGCTGTCTTCGTCAATCAGGGGGCCATCGTCCTCACCCCGCTGGATGGAGCCTGTTCCGCCAGCAGCTTTGGCCCCTGTCAAACGCCGCGTTCGCGCGAGTTGGCCGACACCATGGGGGGCGTCGCCCTGATTTACCGCCAGTCCGCCCCCGAGCCTGTGCTTCAGCCCGTGCAATCACTCAAGGGTATGGAGCGTGCGACCCCAATGTTGCAGCACAAACCCGGCAGCGACCCCGGGCTGGCTGATGTCGCGACGGATGTCCGTAACCCGGAGAATGTCCTGAACATCCTCAAGCCGAGCAACAATCTTGTTTGGGGGCGATGGGCGAAGAACACCGTACCGGGAGACGATCTCACGATCCCCTTCTCTCAAGCCCTGGACGGTCGGCGCGTCACGGTTGGGGATGGCTATTACTTTTTATTCCGCAACGAAAACACGCCCAATCTGCTGGCGGGAGCGAGTGGTCTTGTCAATTTCCGCCTTCAGGGCGGGGCCGCACAGTACCGCGCGCCCTCCAACGTCGTCGTCGCAGCCAGTATCGACAAAGGCACACTCGGTATTGATTTCACCCGTAACACCTTCACGACCCAGATCAACGTCAGTGTGCCAGGCAGTATCAATGAAACCATGGCCGCCAGTGGCAGCATCGACCGCAACACCGGGATTTTTCTAGGCGATCCTGGCGACAAAGCGGCGCGTGTGGCCGGGGCTGTTTCGCTGGATGCCAACCAGGCTGGGTACTTCTTCAACAAAGCCGTCGGGGTCGGTGCCATTTACGGTGCCACTCTCTGGAACCGCTAAGCGATTATCGAACACGATGGCTTCTCCTGCCCAGCCACCTATCCATACCCCCAACGATTCAGCAGTGGGTAATCCGGCACAGCGGGGCTTGGCTGCTCGTCTGTTCAGCAAAATCTCGCGTTTGCGATGGGTTGTTCCCTTCGTTGCTTTGCTGCTGACAATGCTCGTAGTCAGTCTCATCGGCCCAAAGCTCGCCCAATGGGACGAACAATCCGCCAATCTCACCTGGAGTCTTGCCGACCAGAGCCGTGTCGAACGTCGCATGGTGATCGTGGATATCGACGAACGCAGCATCCAGGCCATTGGCCCCTGGCCCTGGCCGCGCTCCCGCCAGGCCGAACTGCTGGAAAAACTCGACGAAGCCGGTGTTGGTCTGAAAATGCTGGACATCCTCTTCGAAGGGGGGACGCGCGACGACACCCGTCTTGCGCGAGCTCTCGAAAGCCGTGTCCCGACTGTTCAAGCCCAGCTATTCTCGCTCGATCCTCAGACCACGATACGCAGCGGCCAACTCGCTGGCGCACTACCGTTCGGAAGCGTCTGTCCGCAACCGACCGAAAAATCCTACGGCTACATGGCCAGTGATCTCCCACGCAACCCACGAGCCGCCCCGGTGCATACCGGCCACATTACCCCCCTGGTCGACCCCGACGGCACAATACGACAAATCCCCACCCTGATCTGCCATGAAGGCCGCACTTATGCCACGCTTGCCGTAGCGGGCCTCCTAGCTGCCACTGACGCACAACCCATTCTTCGGCGTGACAACTCAATGCTGGCACCGGAATGGTGGCTGGAGCTCGGTGCAGCACGGCTGCCGCTCGATTCGGTGGGTCATCTGCGCGTCTCCTACCAAATGCCTCGGGCAGGATTCATCTCCATTTCCGCTGTCGATGTCCTCAATGGCAAAGTCCCCGCCGAGCTCCTTCAGGGCGCATGGGTTCTCATCGGCGCAACGGCTTTTGGCGCACACGATGTTGTCCCGACCCCCCTCGGCCGCGCGGTCAGCGGAGTCGAAGTCCACGCACAGGTTCTGTCTGCCATGCTTGATGGGCGCACTCCCTACACGCCACAGGGCGTCTCCCTCTGGAACTGGCTGATTGGCGGTATCGGCGCGCTCTTCCTCCTTGCTGCCTTACGGCTTGCACCGCGCACGCCCTACCTTACCCTGCCCGCTGTCGCCCTGCTTGCCCTCGCTGCAACCTTCGCCACCAGTGCTGCGCTACTGCTCAAAACCCACCTCTGGCTTGGCTGGATCACCCCGGGGCTCTTCATTCTTCTTACGGCAGCCCTATTGGGCATGCTCGAGTTTGCCCGTATCCGCTTCGAGCGCGAACTCCTCTATCGTAACCTCGCCAGCTATTTGCCCGAGCCTGTAGCACGAGAAATCGCCACCCGCGAACCCGACGCTCGCGTCTGTGCCACCCGACGTGAAGCTACCGTCCTTCATGCTGACCTTCGCAATTTCTCGGCCTATTGCGAAGGTCGACCACCGGAAGAAACGGCTATGGTCCTTCACCTCTTTTTCACTACCGCCAGTCGTATCGTTGAAGAACACGGCGGCGTCGTCGAACAAATGGTAGGGGACAGCCTGCTTGCCGTCTGGAATGGCTCACTTCCCTGTGCCGAACACAGTGCTCGCGCGCTCGAAACCGCCGAAGCACTCTGGCGAGCCTGTGCCCCACAACTCCCCCACATCGACTCTCCAGAGGTTCCCCCGCTTGATCTTGGCATTGGTATCGAAACCGGCAATATCCTCATTGGCTCCTTTGGCCCGGCGGCGCGGCGGACTCACACCGTCCTTGGGGAAGCCGTCACTGTGGCCACCCGCTTGCAGGCCCTGACCAGTGAATTAGCCTACCCCATTCTCGTCGGTGCCAATGCTGCCGCCACCTGTCGTGACCCAAAGAATTCCGGCAGATTACTGAAGCTGGGAGAATTCCTGCTGAATGGCCTGATGCGTCCCCGTACCATTTACGCACTCCCTGTTGATCTCGCACCCAGCCACCTGCGACTGGTGCATGATGCAAAAGAGAACAGGGCGCGTTATCCGGAAAAGCGCAGCTGACCACTTGTTTTCACTACGCGCTCTTTGACGCATGAAACATTGAGCGAGAACGAAAACCCCTGATTTCACCGAACAGGCATGGGTGCTGGCGAGTACAAAGCGTCACAAAATAAGCCCAGGTTATTGTGGAGTCGTAAGCCGGTAGACGAAAAGGCTGGCGACGGGGAAAAGGGGGGGGCATGTTTGTTCGTGGGGCAAAAATGAAGAGGGGAGCGGGGCGAAGGATGATTCGCCCCGCTCCCCTCTCGGTGCTTCAGGTCTTACAGCGTGCGGCAGACCGTATAAACGTTGGCGTCATCGTAGGGTCCTGCAGCCGCACCGGGCACCGTGTTAACACCGGCTGCACCTTGTGTTGCACGAATGCTGCCGGTATTGCTCACACCATCATCGAGCTGCGTGTCGATCTGGCGGGCTGATTTGCCGGGAACCTGGCCCAGACAAACCGCCGTGCCGGTCATGCCGGTCACACCAGCACCGACACCGATCAGGCCATTGAAAGCATTACGCGGCAGAGCGTTGACGCCTGCATCGGCCGGGTTGCCGCTGATGAAACCGGCTGCTTTGAGATGTTGCCAGAATGCAGCACCTTCGCCGCCGCCGTTAAAGACCTGGGCTTGCGCCACGGCCAGTGCGCCATTGTTGTTCCCGGCAACCGTAATCGTTGCCCAACTGCCACCACGAGCCTGTAAGGTGGCGACGTTCCCATCATCCCCCGGAATTCTGCGGAAGCGGTCGACATAGCTGTTATAGGCCGCCGAGACGCCGTTCATGTCATTGATGGCGTTTTTCACCTTCGAGTTTTCGATCATTTCCTGCCCTTTCAGCACGCCGCCCAGTAAGAGGCCGATGATGACGAGGACAATAGCGATTTCAACGAGGGTGAAACCCGACTGGCGGGAAAGCATTTGCTGTTTCATGAAAATCTCCTTGGAAGTGGTTCAAAGTGTTCTGGACGAGGCAGAAAATCCTCGCCACGCCATCTTTTTTACGCACTTTCCCTCGTGGACAGGAGTCAGAAAATTTTACGGTCGACCAGGCAAGGGGCTTACAGGGGAGAGAGCGGGAGACGTAGCGTGAAGTCAATGCCGCTTTCCGTGGGGCGTGCCAGAAGGTCGCCGTGTGCTTCCCGAAGGCTTTTTCGGGCTTGATAGAGCCCCAGCCCCAGCCCGCCAGGTCGGCCACTGGCAAAAGGCTCGAACAGTTTTTCCGCGGGCAGGGGGGGTAAGCCAGTAGGCCAGGGGCAGTGGAAGCTCAACGCACAGGCGGCGAAACCTGGATCAGAAGTGGTGCGCAAGACCAGTTCCGGTTGCGCGGTCAGGTTTTCACGCCAGACCACGGCCAGGTTCCCGAACAGGTTATCGAGCGCACGCGCCAGCAGTCCACGCGCAACCCAGGCTCTTGCTTCGCCTTCGATCTGAGGCTCCAGTCCGCACATCCGGGCGGCCTGAATCAAAGCGGGGCGCAGATCGATCCATTCCGGATGCTCGTTGGCGGGACGCTGGCCCAGTGCATTGAAGAGCCGTCGGGCGCGTTCCTGAGCCAGTGGTGCATTCGCCCGCAGGCGTTCGGCGGCTGAAAGAAGGGCTTCTGAAGTCGTGCAAGACGAAAAATCCGCGCCCACCCAATCCACCCACTGTGCGAGATTGCGCATGTCATGTTGAAGATAGAGCGAAAGGTGGGCACGCTCGGCCATGGCGGCGGAAAGGGCCTCTGTGCGAATCAACAGACGGGATTCCAGCATCAGAATGAAAATCCGCGCCAGGTGTTCGGCAAAGAGGCGTTCACCGCCACTCGCGGCACAATGGGTAAAGACGAGTTGCAACTGGACGTCCTCGCCGCTACGCAGATCGAAATTCAGGGGCGAGCTGCGCCGCCCTGTCTTTGCAGGGAGAGTCCCCAGCAAGCCTGAAATCGGCTGCCCGAACCAGCTTCCCTGCCATTGCAGACAACACCAGCCGCTACTGCTCAGATCAGGCCAGGCGGCAGCCGGTAATTCGAGGGGTTCCAGCGGCTTGCCTGCAAGCCGGAGCAGACGATGGATGGTCTGTCGCCAGGCACGGGCCTGATGCGTCAGATAAAGGCTTGTCGCCAGCAGCACCAGCCCGGCCACGATGAAAACGATCGGGAGGCTATGCAGGTCGCTGAATGCCATATTTATTCAGGTAGTAATACACATGCTCACGGGCCATGCCCAGTCGCCGCGCGGTTTCGGTGACGTTGTAGCCACTGTCCATCAATACCCGGCGCATAAGCTGTTCTTCCGCGGCAGCGGCGACTTCCTTGGGGCCTTCTTCCAGACGTGCGGTCAGATGCAGGCGGGTTTCTCCCGCTTGTGCGAGCCGCACTTCCTCACGCACAAAGAGCCGGGCCCGTTTCAAAGCCTGCAGGATGACACCGAAAGGCGCGGGCTTGACCAGAAAATCAAACGCCCCCCGCCGTATGGCCTCAAGTGCCGCCGCATTTTCATCCTGCCCGGTCAGCACGATGATCTTCGCCTGCGGAACCCGTTGCAGGATTTCATCCAGCGTGAGCAATCCTTCCGTCATCACCGAAGGCTGCGGCGGCAGGCCCAGGTCCAGCAACACGAGGGCAGGGGCTTGGGCCGCACAGGATTCCAGCACGGCACGAGCCTGCTGCCGGTCATGGGCCAGGCAAACTTCATAGCCCTCCTGCACCAGCGCACTGGCCAGATAGTCGGCCAGCGCGGGGTCATCTTCGACGATGAGCAAACGGGATTCAGTCGTCGCGTTCGTCATTCTGGATATGGTGAGTCAAGAGGGGAACGATGGAGAGCGCAAACCCCGCCAGCAGCAGGGCAAATCCGAACACGACCCGCAGCAAAACCCATTCCGTCGGCGTTTCCGGTTTGATGGCCAGCACCGCATAACCTGCCAGCAGAATAACGAAGCCCAGAAATCGCTGAATGCGCCGCCGCCGATGCCGCTGACGGCTGGCCAGCATGCGCTGATCGTGCGGATTGCTGGAATCCTGGAGGAAATCGCTCATTTCGTTGCGCCCATTGCTTACAGCCGCCCGGCCTGGATCATGCGGTTGAAAATCACGGAAGTGGGTAACCAGACCACGAGATCGTCGAATTCCCCGCCTGTTCCCCCCGCGCCAACGGGCTGATTGCTGACCACCGTCGTGGTCGGATTCGCATTGGTGATTTCATTCGCCCCCGTAGGGGCAAGATTCGTTCCTCCCGCCGTATTGCGCGCCCCGAAGCCGTTTTTTCCATGCGAAAGGATGACGGCGGGCACGGTAGCGGCGGCGGCTAATGAGGCCCCTGCTGCGTTATTGATATTGATGTCGCCAAGCGTCGTCAATGTCATGCCCGTCAGACTATTGGAAAAAGCCGGGGTCACATCGTAGCGTAAGCGGTTCCCCCAGGGGTCGGCCTCCCCCATACCCAGGGTGGCCCAGGGGAAATTCCCCTGTCTTGCGGTACAAACGCCGGTTGCCACATTGCGGTTTTCCAGCCCATCGTTATTCGTATCGGGGCAGGGCAGATAGGGCCGGCCACTCGCATCGATATGGCTGGCCGCGTAGCCCAGCAAGGCTTCGCGAGCCTCGCTCAGCAGCTGCTGGGTATCGCGGATGCGCTGCTGATCGGCCTGCGCCCCCAGCACGGAAAGCCCGCCGCCTAGCAACAGGCCAACGATGAGCAGGACGATGGCCATTTCGACAAGCGAAAAGCCACGCTGGATCCGATTCCATTTCATGTTTTTCTCCCCGGCATCATTCGGTTCGTACATTGAAATTCCAGATCGTCACGCCCTGCTGGCTCGCCCCGGAACGAAAGCCGCCCGTCAAACCCACATAAACCGAATTCATCGCTGCAGGAGGCACAATGCAACGATTGATCGTCGGTGGCTGGGCGATACGATTGATGTCCGCGACGACATCGCTGCATGCCTCACAATCGACCCAGACGCTGATTCGCGTTCGACTACCCGGTGGCGGAGAAGCAGGATTGCAACTGGTACAAGCCGCGTTACAGCCGGTGTGAATCTCGACACGCTGGCGATGTGCAGCGGGTTGGGTTGCAGGCGGTGGCGAGGCGACGGGAATGGACTCCTCGAAACGGTCTGGCGGATTGGCCAGACAACCTGCAGCACTGCCGTTACAAGCCGCCGTGACATTGCCGTTCGTCGGAGAATGCGTGAGATTCCCGGCATAAAGGATGGCCGTATGATTGCCCGCCGGATCGTTATGCGCCGCATCCTGATGCACATCGGTTTCAATGATGTAAGAAAGGCTGCCGCGCGGATCGCTGAAATCAAGCACCCCCATATTGGCTTGTGTCCCACAATTTCCAGGTGGCCCCATATCCCCCCGAACGAGCTGAAGCGTCAGACCATTCCCCCTGTCTGCCCCGCCTACAGGATCGGAAGTCGTAAACCAGAAGTCGTAATACGCCCGCAATACCCGGCCCGCAAGCTGCAGATTGTTTGGATACCAGAAGCAGCCCCCATTCGGCCCGGCAGCATTGGCAAGGGTCACCGCATTCAAACCGCCGGGAGCCCCCGGCGGCGTTGTGCCATTGGTGGTCCCCGTCGTCACCCCAACGCCTGCGGGTGTAAAGCTGCCGAAATTGTTTTCGAACGAAGCCTGATGCCCCGTAAAAGGCCGGATGCAACGACCAATATCGGCGGTCGGATTCGCCGGATTGAAACCCGGCTCGGTCACATACGCCCCGGCCGCCGGAAAGAGGGTTGCCGTCGCTCCTTCGAGGTACTGATTCTTGTCACCCGGATTCGTATCACTCCCGACTTGCGCAGGGGTGGCACGGACCTGGCTGGCTGTCCGCGCCCCTGAAAACAGCAGGATGGCCGTACAGTTCGAGTACGTCACCCCGTTTTGCACGAGCGTGGAAGACGCGCCCGGGTTCGTGTAGAGCAGATTGTTCTGCCACTGCTTCAGCAGGTCCACCTGACGGCCTGCGGGTGGACAATTCAATGTGAAATCATCCAGCAGATTATTCGGCGGAACCGGAGCGGTTCGCCGCCCCAAGCCCTTGTTTTCGGGGAAACTGCTGGAAATGGTCGGCTGGCTGCTGATACAGGCCGCGATATTGCTCAACATCGTGTCGATATCGAAACGGAAGTCGCTACGTCGCATGGCGCGGTCAAAGATCATCTGCGGCGTGACCCAAACGGCCAGATCATTATTGGTTCCGGCCGAAGCACTGGCCGCACTGGCCACCGTCAACGTCGACACCGCATTCGCCGCTGGCGGCCAGGGCGTGGGCGCACCTTCAAGATAGGCCGTGAAATTATTGCTGCCCGCCGTCCCCCCACACTCGGGCGGCGGGCTGCCTGCCGTCGGATGCGTCTGACCCGGGCCGGACAAAGCCAGGCCGGGTGAAATCAAAACAGCCAGCGCGCGTGAATGCGGCGAAAGAGGCTCACCGGCCAGCACTGCTCCCCCTGCATCGCGAATGATGAACTGCCCCAGCGTGTCCCAGTTATAAGGCGTGACCGGATTGATGGACTTCGCGCTCCCCGAAACGGCATACCAAAGACACTCCCCGGCCTGATCCCGCAAAGGCGGCAAGCCCAAAGTCTGCCAGGGCAAACGGCCCAGCGCAGAAATCCCGCTGTTCGGACACTGTGGGGCCACACTCGCCTGCCCCCCCATGCCCGCAGGCAAGGTCTGCGTCATATCCGGACAAGGCAGGCGGCCCAGACTTTCCGTCAAATGCGTATCGCGATAAGTGGCTGCAAACCCGATCAACGCATCCTTCGCCTGAACAAGCGCATCCATGCTAACGCGCTGTCGTGTCAAGGGTGAAGAATGATTCAGCGCGCGTACCGCAAAATAAGCCGCCAAAAGGCCGATCCCCAGCAGAATCACCAACAGGGCCGCGCCGCGCTGCCGGGAAGCGGCGGAGTTCATCTTCCTGTCCTGGTGAAAGCCGCCGCCGTCGAGATGGGCCTGTTTGTACTCACCGCACCGGTTGGCACGCTATCCGAACGCACCCCGCTGGTCAGATCCAGACTCTCACCCATTTGCAGG
Organism: uncultured Sterolibacterium sp.; assembly: GCA_964500605.1. Taxonomy (GTDB): domain Bacteria; phylum Pseudomonadota; class Gammaproteobacteria; order Burkholderiales; family Rhodocyclaceae; genus Sterolibacterium. The sequence goes on along the minus strand of CAZCOS010000029.1, from coordinate 648 downwards.
GTTTGTCCCTGCAGGACGATGCCACGCGATGTGATGGCAGGCGGCCGCGGTAGAAAACCCTGGTTACCTTCTGCCCAAGGCTCACCGTTGATCCAGACTGTTCCTTTCCCTTCGGCCCGCTTGACCCATCCATTGAGTGAGACCGTTTCCGGCAGTGTATCCTGAACGGGTTCCTCACTCACACGAGCCCGTTCGATGGCCTGACGCTGACCCGGGTTGTAAAACAGCGATCCCAGAGCTCCATCGGCGGTGGCGGCCCCCGACATGGGCAGCAAAACGCCAAGCAAAAGAGCAACTCGGAAAGGGAATGGATGGCAACGCATGGCTACTCCTAGACGCTTGAAATGACCCACGAACCGGCCTGCAATAACCAACCCAGACCGAACCCATGTTTCATTCTATATCGTCAAATGGAATGCCGAGTATCGTTCGAAGATTCCTGCAACCGGGAATCGAAAACTGACCGATTCCCGAAAAAGGCTCAATCCTTATTGACGTTCGCCGCATCCAGAAACGCCGGTTTTTCGCCGCCGCCGTGCACCAGCAGATTCGTCCCGCTGACATAAGCCGCGTAAGGCGAGGCCATGAAGAGACAGGCATTGGCGATATCCTCGCCTTCGCCCATGCGCCCCAGCGGAATCGTCGCGG
>CAZCOS010000028.1:0-25698 GCA_964500605.1 uncultured Sterolibacterium sp. | reverse complement strand
CCAGCATGACGGCGGCGTGCATGGCCCCCGAGCCGGTGTAGACCGGCGGCTGGCCGGGCTGGGGCAGGATGGGCATCATGCCGGTGCGCGCGGCGGCGAGTTCGTCGATGGCGGGCAGCCCGGCATCAGGGCCGACCGGGCCGAAACCGGAAAGACGACCAAAGATGATGTCGCCGCGCAGCTTGGTGACACTGGCGTAGTCGAGGCCGAGGGTAGCGAGTTCTTCGCGCTGCCAGTCGGTGATGATGACATCCACCCGGCCGAGCACATCCTTCAGCAGGGCCGCGCCCTCGGGCAGATTCGGGTTGAGTGCGAGGCTTTCCTTGTTGCGGTGGATCAGGTCGGCTTCGTGATTCCACGCACCGCCTCGATCCGTCGCAGGTTTATTTTTGGCTTCGGGCAGCAGATCCAGGCGGATCACGCGCGCGCCGAAGTCGGCTAGAAACGCACCCGACAGGGAGGAACAGAATTGTCGGGTCAGGTCCAGTACGATGACGTCGTCAAGTGCGCGGCTCATCGGGAATCCTCATGAACAATGTGAAACGGAGGTTGAAAATCCGGCGTGAGTCTGTGGAAATCAGGCTCAGGCCGATAGGGAAGGTTGGGAAGAATTGGAGGGTTTGTTTTCCAGCTTCTGCAGCACCAGCTCGGCCACGTCGAAGACCTTGCGTTCTTCGGTGTGCTTGGCGGCACTGGAGGTGAGCATCAGGTTACAGAAGGGGCAGGAGGTCGCGATCTTGTCCGCGCCGGTGTCGAAGGCTTCCTGGGCACGGACATCATTGATGCGCGCCGTGCCACCCTGGCCGCCCCAGTAGTTGCCCCCGCCCGCGCCGCAGCAGAAGCTGTCCTTGCCATTGCGGGGCATTTCGACGAGCTGGCCGATGGCGGAGACCACGCCGCGTGTTTCGTCGACGATGTCGTTGTGGCGGGCGAGATAGCAGGGGTCGTGGAAGGTGATTTTCTCGTTGTCCTTCTTCACTTTCAGCCGGCCGTCCTTGATGAGTCCGTCGATCAGCACGGCGTGCGGGATGGTCTGCCACTGCCCGCCCAGCTCCGGATAGTAGCGGTCGAAGCTATTGAAGCAGTGGGCGCACATGGTGATGACTTTCTGTATCTTCATCTCCTGGAATTCTTCGATGTTGCCCTGGGCGATTTCGACGAACTGCATTTCGTTGCCCATCATCTTCGCCGGATCCCCCGTGCAGCGCGAACCTTCCAGCACGCCCCAGGAGAGGCCAGCGGCAGTGAGCAGTTGCGCCGTGGCGCGGGCGATGTTCTGGGCACGTTCTTCGTAAGTCACAGCGCAACCCAGCCAGAGCAGGTATTCGGTTTCACCCGGCTCGAACAGGGGAACGTCAAAGGGCAGGCCTTTCTTCCAGTCGTCCACATTGGCGGATGTGCCGACGAAGGGGTGGCCGCGCTTTTCGAGATTGGCATTGGCCGCCGCCATGGTGTCGGGCATTTCCGAGCGTTCCATGACGAAATTGCGGCGCAATTCCAGTACGACTTCGGCCGGGCTGTTGCTGACCGGGCACTGTTCGATGCAGGCCCCGCAGGTCGTGCAGTTGAAAACCGCCTCCTGGCCGATGGTGTCAATCAGGGAATCGTCGTCGATCTTTCCTTGCGCCATGTATTCGGCGCAAGTCGCCATGATGGATTTGGGCGAGAGGGCCTTGCCGGTTTGCGCTGCCGGGCAGACTTCATGACAGCGGCCGCACCACAGGCAGGTAGAGAAATCCATCAGGTATTTTTGTGAGAGCTGGGAGAGCTTGGTCGCACCCAGCAACAGTTCCTTGCCCTCTTCCTCGTCGGCCTCGAAGTCGATGGGCGTTAGCGTGATGCCGGAACGCTTTTTCGCCAGACCGCTATTGGCCAGGCCCAGTACCATGTGCGACATCGGGGTATGCGCGATCAGGGCGATAAAGGCGACACCGGCCAGCATGTGCAGCCACCAGATGAGCAGGTTGCCCGTCGCCAGTGCGCGGATGTCCACACCAGAGAGCACCGCCGCAAAGGTTTTGCCGACGAATTCGAATTGTGACGTGACTTCCGGATTGGTGAGCCGGAAGGTTTCGGCCGTGAAACCCAGCAGGATGACGGCCAGAAGCAGGATTTCCATGGGCAGGAAGCCCTTGCGCGTCTTGCCACCTGCGGTGAGCCGCTCGGGCGGAGCCAGTCGCCGGGCAATGAAGAAGGCCACACCCGCCAGCATCATGAGGCCACCCAATTCGCGCGCGAGTTCCATGAAATAAAGCCCGAACCAGCCATGATAAATATCGACGCCGACGAAGGAGAGGGCGTAAAGGCTATGGCCGAGAATTTCGATGACTGCACCGAAAAACAGGAGATTGTGGGCGAGCCCGGAAGCGGGGCGTTTCTTGAGTCGCGAAAGCAGCAGGCCACGTTCGACGAACGTCCGCCAGTTCACCTTGGCCAGAATGGCCTCGCGGGTGATCGGTTCGCCGGTGGTGAAAAAAGCCTGCCCCTGCGAGATGGCTTGCCAGTATTTGCGTAGCCCGATGCCCAGACTGACGAGCGAAGCGATCAGTAGAAGGGTGAGAAAGATGTAGTTGATGGCAGAAATGGAATACATCGGCGAGACTCAGGAAAAAACGCAGGGAAGAGAGGAGAACCCGGGGTCGTTCATCAATCTGGACGCTAGGAAAAACGTCGACCAAAACAAGAAAGCACTAAAAAACACGAGAAAACCCGAGAAAACCTCCCGACAATAAACCCGCAACGATAGCGGTTTATGCCCCCCGTCGCAAGCCTCAAACGGGGGAGAAACGTGCTACTCCGGGTTCAAAAGCTCTGGGCATCAAACTGCAAGGCAGCCAGACGGCCATAGAGCCCTCCCTCCCGGCTCAGGGTTTCATGGCTTCCGGTGGCGACCACTTTTCCCTGATCCAGGACGATGATCCGGTCTGCCTTGCGAACCGTGGCGAGGCGATGGGCAATCACCAATGTCGTCCGGTTTTCCGTCAGATGCGCGAGTGCCGTCTGAACCAGCCGTTCACTTTCGGCGTCCAGCGCACTGGTGGCCTCGTCCAGCAGCAGCAGCGGTGGATCCTTGAGAATGGCCCGGGCGATGGCGATACGCTGGCGTTGCCCACCAGAAAGTCGCACGCCGCGCTCACCCAGATAACTCTTCCAGCCTTCGGGCAGTCTTTCGATGAATTCATCCGCCACCGCCGCACGCGCAGCCGCCTTGACTTCTTCATCCGTCGCATCAGGACGGCCATATCGGATGTTTTCCATCGCGCTGGCCGAAAAGATGACCGTATCCTGCGGCACGATGCCGATGCGCGCACGCACGGCTTCGGGTGCAGCCTGGACGATATCCACGCCGTCAAAAAGAATGCGCCCCTGCTGAGGGTCGTAAAAACGCAGGAGTAACTGAAACAAAGTGCTTTTCCCGGCTCCGGAAGGCCCGACCAGTGCCACGGTCTCTCCTGGTCGGATGTGCAGGTCGATCTGGCTCAAGGCGGCGCGATCCGGACGGGAAGGGTAGTGAAAGGTGAGCGATTCAATGCTGATTTCTCCTCGCGGGGCAGGCAGGGGCAAGGGCACGGCGGGCGTATGAATGGCAGGGCGTGCCGCGAGGAGCTCCATCAGCCGTTCCGTCGCCCCCGCTGCCCGCTGGACATCGCCCCAGACCTCGGCCAGCGCGCCGATACTCCCGGCGACCATGACGGTGTAAAGAATGAACTGCCCGAGTTGCCCGGCTGTCATCGCGCCTTCTACGACATCATGCGCGCCCAGCCAGAGGACGAACACGACCGCCCCGAAAGCCATCACGATGATGATGGCCGTCAGGGCCGTGCGGGCACGGATGCGGCGCAAGGCCGTGAGAAAGGCGTTTTCCACCGAACCTTCAAATGTCCGGATTTCACGCGCTTCCTGCCCGAAGGACTGCACCGTCACGATGGCATTGAGTTTTTCACCGGCCAGGGCACTTGCATCGGCCACACGGTCCTGGCTCGCACGGGAAAGGCGGCGCACGGCGCGACCGAAAACAGTAATGGGCAACACCACCGCCAGCAGCATCAGCAGGGTATAGGCCGTCAGACGCGGGCTGCTGATCCCCATCATCACCAGTGCTCCCACCAGCAAAAGCGCGTTGCGTAGTGCCATGGAAATGCTCGTACCCACAACGACCTGGATCAGCGTGGTGTCCGTCGTCAGCCGCGAAAGGACTTCACCTGTCCGCATGGTCTCGAAAAAAGCCGGACTCATGCCGAGGATGTGGCGATACACCGCATTGCGAACATCCGCCACCACGCGCTCGCCCAGCCACGAAACGAGATAAAAACGCAGCGCGGTAAAAAGCCCCAGCACCAGAGCCACGGCGAAGAGCAGAGCGAACCAGTGGTCGATATGCGCGGCGTTTTCTTTCGAGAACCCCAGGTCGATCACCTGACGCACCGCCAGCGGCAGCACCAGGGCCGAAGCCGCCGCCACCACCAGCACGACCATCGCCAAAGCCAGCCGCCCGCGATAAGGCAACAGAAAACGTCCCAGTTGCCGGAGAACGGCGAAATTGGTCGAGGAGGGTGGAGGAGGAGGGGAGGCGGCAGGAGCGGTCATGGCAGGCAGCGGGGAGTGGGGAGCGGGCAGACGAAACCGCTATCTTATCGACACTGCGCAATGAGATTCGATCCAGTCACTCCAAAGAAATCATCCTGCACGGAATGGCCTCACACAAAACCACAACAAAAACCCTGCGATAATCCGCTGCTATTACCCATTATGGGGAATACTTCAAACTTAAAGCTTTTCAACGGGATACTTCATGGAAGCGACTGTCACATTTCATACTGCCGCCCCACGCCAATCTGCCGCAACGCATACGCCGTCGATCAGGACACAAACGCCTGCCATCATTGGCCAGCGGGTCGAGCTGCAGCTGTTGACCACCCTGCGCTGCAATCTCAAATGCACTTACTGTTCCATCGCCGAGGGCGAGGTGCTGGGCTCACAGGGGAATGTCAGCTACGATCTGGACACGCTCGATGCCTTCATCCAGAAGCATCTGGCCGGGCTGGATACTTATGTGACCTTCTATGGCGGCGAACCGACGCTCAACCGCCCTTTCATGGAGGCGGTGATGGCGCGCCATCCGCAGTTCCGCTTCCAGCTGCAGACGAATGGCACCTTGCTCGATGATCTGCCGGACACCGTGCTCTCGCGCCTGTCCAACATTCTGGTATCCATCGATGGCGGCGAGAAGACGACGGATGGTTATCGCGGCCGTGGGATTTATCGTCAGGTGCTGAAAAATCTGGACAAGGTACGGGGGCGCGTCGGCGGCAGCCTGACGGCCCGCATGACCTGGAGCAATGACGACATCTGTTTCGAGGAGATCGACGAGCTGACGAAAACATTCGACTACGTCTATTTCCAGTTTGTCGCCGGCGAAGCCTACACGCCGGAGGGCATGGAAAAGCGCAAGGCGGTGCTAAAGCAGCTCATCGACCGTTTTTTTGCATCGACCGACACGCTCTACCCCATCATTCCGCTGATGGGGACGGTACGTAACAAGGTCATGCCCGGCCGGGCCCAGGAACTTTACGACGGCAAAACCCAGTGCCGCGTTTCCACCCACATTCTCAACATCATGCCGGACGGAAAAATTTATCCCTGCCCGGACATGATGCACCTGCCCGAAATGCTGCAAGGCGACATTCAGGCCAACTGGCTCAAGCCCAGCCCGCTGCAGCCGACAGCCGACATGCCTTGTGGCACATGCGAGGCGCACAGCTGGTGTCGCGGCAACTGCATGAAGAATCTTTATCTGGCTTATGTCAAAAATGACGAGAAATATCGCCGTCTGGTCACCGACCCCATCTGCGAGCTGGTGCGCTTCATGGGTCAGGAAATCGACCGGCATCAGCCGCTGGACTGGTTTTCGCGCTTGCCGCTGCCCCTGCGCCGTCAGATCACGGATTGCGAGGTGTATGACTATGTGGAGATCATGCCCTGAGCATGGCAGGTGCTAATATGGCCGCCCCGGGTTCTTGAGAGGAAACACCATGGCGATCAATATTTCTGCAGTCAATGCGGCGACATCGGGCGGCTTTGGCCGCAAGACTTTTCTGGCCATCGCTTTTTTGATCTTTCTGTACTGGCTCGCGCCATTCGCCATCGTCGAGCCAGGCACGAGAGGCGTTCTGACCACCTTCGGCAAAATTTCCGACGAGGTTTATGGCGAGGGGATTCACTTCGTCCTCCCGGCGATCCAGACCATGCATCTGATGGATGTCCGTATCCAGAAGGGCGAAGGCAACGGCGATGCGGCTTCGAAAGACATGCAATCCGTGCACACCACGGTTGCCCTGAATTACCACATCCAGCCCGATCAGGTCGTGACGGTTTTCCGCGAGCTGGGGCAGTCGGTGGGCGATCGCATCATCCTTCCAGCCGTGCAGGAAGCCGTGAAGGCGGCAACGGCACAATACACGGCGGAAGAGCTGATTTCAAAACGCCCCGAAGTTCGCGACCGCATCAAATCCTTACTGTCAGAACGCTTGATGAAGCATGGTGTCACGGTTGATGAATTTTCCATCATCAATTTCTCCTTCTCCAAGAGCTTCAACGAGGCCATCGAAGCCAAGACGACCGCCGAACAACTGAAACTCAAGGCGGAACGCGATCTGGCCCGCATCAAGGTAGAAGCGGAACAAAAAGTCGCCTCAGCCAAGGCGGAAGCAGAATCTCTGGCCTTGCAAAAGCAACAGGTCACGGCGGAGCTGATCCGTCTGCGCGAAATCGAAAATCAGCGCAAAGCCATCGAAAAATGGAACGGCGTATTGCCCAATGTCACGGGCGGCACCATCCCCTTTATCAATGTGGGCAAGGACTAACTTTCGTTATTAACGTGGTTTTTACAGTATTTTCCTATAAAACTTCAAGGAGTGTCCTCATGTATCGCGGTCTTTCTCCCTCGCTCCACACCGCCCTTCCTTTTCGTCGGATTTCGCGTCCCCTGCAATTCGCATCCTGTATTTTCGCCGCCAGCCTCTTGAGCGGCTGTCTGGGTGACGATGATTCAGGGCCGATTTCCTACCGTCAGCAAGTGGTTTTCGGCGACAGTCTTTCCGATTCCGGCAGCTATGCCGTCGGAGCCATTGCGGCTGCCCATGGCGGTAAATTCACAGTCAATAGTGTGCCAGCCAGCCCCCAGACCTGGGCCGAACGCGTTGCCATCGGCTTATCCTTGCCCGCGCCTTGTCCGGCCCAAACCGGTCTGGAAGGTGACCCTGCCCAAGGTCTTTCTGCCCCCCTGACCGATCATCTGGCCTGCACCAATTACGCACAAGGCGGCTCACGCGTCACGGATCCCGTCGGCCCGCACAATAAAGCCATTGAACCTGAGCTGGGCTATCTGACGGTTCCGGTTGCATCCCAGATCAGCCGACACCTGCAACGTACTAATGGCCATTTTTCCGGCCAGGAAATCGTCTTTGTCTTTGCCGGTGGAAACGATCTGCTCTGGCAAAGCGATGCCATGACGGCAGAAGTCGCCGCTAACCTGCGGCAGCAGATTGCAACGGATATTGCCAGCGGTGCTTGTATTCCAGTGGATGAAACCGCCGGAAACTGTATTCCCGGAGCCATCGATCATGCGGTGACACGCCTGGCACCTGCGCGTGTGGCGGCGATGGAGCAGGCAGGACGGGAGCTGGCCGCATTGGTCCATCAGCAAATCGTCAATAAGGGGGCAAAACGTGTTGTTGTACTGAATCTGCCGGATGTGAGTAAATCGCCTTCGATGAAGGGCCGCTCCGCGGTGATTCAAAATGCGGCAAGCAGTATGGTCACTGCTTTCAACAATCAGCTTTCCGCCGGTTTGAGTGCAGCTTCTGCGGATTCGGTCATGCTGGTGGATGTGTTTGGCCTGTTTGGATCTTGGGCGGCCAATCCCTCTGCTTACGGATTCAGCAATTTCACGGATACGGCCTGCGATCTGACCCGACCCGTTCCGAATCTGCTGGGTTCTTCCATCACCTGTAGCCCCGCGAATGTCGTTGCCGGGGATGTCAGCCGTTATGCCTTTGCCGACACGGTCCATCCGACGCCTTATACCCACAGTCTGATGGCCGATTTCGTCCTGTCGAAACTGCGGGATCGCGGCTGGATGTGAGTCTGCCAAGACTACCCGTCGGTTTATTTTCCAGCCAGAAGGATGAAGCCATTTTCATCCCTTCTGGGCAGGAAATATTCAGGAATTTTTTTCTGCGTAAAGATCAAGCATCTGAGACAGGCCACGCATGACCTTGATGTTGGAGAGTTCCATTTGCGTCAGGGCCTCCAGGGCAGCAGCGTTATCCCCCTGACGATAACTGCTCACAGCCCGACGTGCGTAATCGTGCACGGCTTTGTGTGGTGTTTCCATTTCGCGGAAACCAGCCAACCGAGAAAATTTTTCCTGGCCTTCTCCGCCGTAATACCACTGTCCCAGCAGACACTGGGTTTCTGTTGGAATATCTTCCACACGAAGATCGGAAATACCCAGCAGTACCTTGTACACCTCCAGTTTCAGCCAAAGCTCCTGAAGGTTGGCAACTTCAACATTGGCCAGATGGGAAGATGAAAGAATGCTGGTTTGCATTTTTCCAGCCAGATCGAGCAGTCGCTCCATCCCTTGAACAGCGTCAGCACTATCGCTGCTGTGAGAGGCGGCATCCCCCGCACCCAGTTCCATGATTTCGCTGGCCTTGCCGGTTTCTTCCTGAATGCCGCTGACGAGCTGACCAATCTCGGCCGTCGCTTTGGCGGTTCGCTCGGCCAATTTTCGGACTTCGTCCGCCACCACGGCAAAACCTCGGCCCGTTTCACCCGCCCGTGCGGCTTCGATTGCGGCGTTCAGGGCCAGAAGATTGGTTTGTTCCGCGATTTCACGAATGAGCTGAACGATGCCGCCAATTTCACCAGCACGTCGGGAGAGCCCTGCGACACTTTCGCCAGCCGCACGAATGCGACCTGACATGAGCTCAAAATTGCTGGCAATCTTGTTGAGTGCATCCCGGTTGCTGCTCGATTCGTCTGCAGCAGTCTGGGCCGAGGTACGGTCATCGGCCAGATGATGGGAGAGCTTTGAAAAGGAGGTTTGAATGCCTGAAATGCTTTCGCTGAAATGTTCGAGATTGGCGACAACGCCTTCCAGCAAACTCTTCTTGCTGGAACAGTGATTGCAATCTTCACGCGTGATCTCGATGGTGCGTTGACTACTGCTTAACTGCTCTTCGAGCTCCTGTAGACGCTGTTTGAGGCGGGTGTTTTCTTCTTGTGCGGCCAAAAGGGCGAGTCTGGTTTTTCGTCCGAACATGATGGGATTTCTCCGGAGCAGGATCGTGGCAGTTTTGGTGGCTTGCTGACTTCTTATTTTCCAGCCGCTTGTTTCATCTTCTTATACATTTCCTGGTAGTAGGGGATGCATTCCTTCATTCCCTGCTCGGTGTTGTAGAGCGGTTCATAACCCAGCTCACGCCGGGCTTTGGCGATGCTGAAAAAGTTGTCGATGGCAATCCGTTCGACCGCAAGAGGAGGAACCGGAGGCTCCTGGATGCCAAACTTGAAATGCAGCATTTGCCAGAATGCCATGATGGCCTTGACCAAAGCGGCGGGAACTCGCATCTTCGGGAAAGGGTAGCCGACGGCTTCGATAATAGGCTTGGAGAAGGCAAACATATTGATCGGCTCGCCGTCATTGATGAAATAAGCCTGGCCAGGAGAGGTTCCGCCCTCGACGAGATGTTGCGCCGCGAGGATTTGACCATGTACAAGGTTATGGACGTAACTATTGTCCAGACGTGCTTTTCCGGAGCCCACCTGGGCTTGCAGCAGACCGGCGATCATCTGGTTGAACATGTGGCGGAACATGGTTTGATCACCCGGCCCCCAGATTCCGCTGGGGCGAATGGAGCAAGTCAACATGCCTTGCTGACCATTTTGTTCCAGAACCCATTTTTCAGCCACAACCTTGGTTTCGGTGTAAAGATCGTTGAAACGGTCCGTGTAGGGGAGGGTTTCATCGCCATTGACGATGGGTTGCCCGCCAATTACGACGCTGTTGCTGGCCGTATAGACAAAACGTTTCGTGCCAGTAGCACGGCTCGTTTGAAGAAGGTATTTGGTTGCTTCAACATTGATAGCGTAGGAACGGTCACGATATTCCTGAGTGACGGCACTCCCCCCCTTCAATTCAATGATGGCAGCCGTGTGAAAGATGGTGTCGATACCTTCAACGGCTTTCTTAACGAGGGCTTGATCGCAAATATTGCCCTGAATGACTTCCAGATTATCCTGAGCTGGCAAGGGAGAAGGTGCGAGATCAAAACTGCGAACTTTGTAACCCTTTGCAAGTAGGGTCTTGACGAAATTGCACCCGACGAATCCTGAACCTCCGGTCACCAGAACATGGCCCAGATCGGTTGTTTTGTTGAAATCGCCTGCCATTTGAAGCTTACCTCCAAAATTGTTCGAATCGTCCCTCATTGAATTGCTCAATGAGGGATAAGCCGGTTGATTATTGCACGGAGAATTTCCGGCCCTGTAATTTTTCTGAGCCCATGTGAATTTTCAAAGCTTTTGCGTGTGTTTCAAACGTCAATGTTCCTGGCTTGGAGAGCATGAGTTTCAATAAATGCCCTGCGCGGTTCTACTTCATCGCCCATGAGAGTCGTGAAAATTTCATCTGCGGCAATCGCGTCGTCGATCTGTACTTTGAGCAAACGGCGCACTGCAGGATCCATGGTGGTTTCCCAAAGCTGCTCGGGATTCATTTCACCCAGACCTTTATAACGCTGCTTGCTCAAACCCCGATCCGCTTCAGCAAACAGCCAGTTGATGGCCGCCGCAAAGCTGGTGACGGCTTGTGATTTTTCACCCCGACGGATGCTTGCACCTTCTCCAATGAGCCCGGCAATCATGGATGCGCTACGGCGTATCTGCTGGTAATCACCAGAATGAAGGAATTCTTCATCGATGGTCCCCAGTCGCAAATTTCCGTGGCGCATACGTTCGATATCCAGTTGCCAGCGTTCCGTTTTTTCATTCAAACGGGCCACGACCCTGATTTCTGGCGGAAGGTAAGGTGCGAGCCGTTCGACGGATTCATTGGCGGCTGCTTCGTTGTGGATATCGACCGAAAGATTATGTGCCAGCATGATCTGCAAGACTTCACCGTCGATGAAATCACCCACGCGTCGCACCACGGCTTCGGACAAGAGATAGCTTCGGGCCAGTTCGTTCAGCGCATTGCCTTCAATGCCGGATGCACCGGCTTTTGGCGTAAGCTGTGCGCCATCCAGCGCAAGAGTGAGCATGTGCTGACTTAATGCCTGATCGTCTTTGATGTACAGCTCGTTCTTGCCATGCTTGATCTTGTAAAGCGGCGGTTGAGCGATGTAAATGTGCCCCCGTTCGACAAGTTCGGGCATCTGACGATAGAAGAAAGTGAGCAGCAGGGTGCGAATATGCGCGCCGTCGACGTCCGCATCGGTCATGATAATGATGCGGTGGTACCGTAGCTTCGCAATGTCGAATTCCTGTGCGCCAATACTCGTCCCCAAGGCAGTGACGAGGGTGACGATCTGTTCGCTGGAGATGAGCTTGTCGAAACGCGCTTTTTCCACGTTGAGCACTTTGCCACGCAGCGGAAGAATGGCCTGGAATTTGCGATCACGCCCTTGTTTGGCTGAACCGCCGGCGGAATCTCCTTCGACGATATACAGCTCGCACAAGGCCGGGTCTTTTTCCTGGCAGTCTGCCAGTTTGCCTGGCAAACCGATGTTGTCGAGCACCCCTTTGCGGCGGGTGAGCTCGCGCGCCTTGCGGGCTGCTTCCCGCGCACGGGCAGCTTCGACGATCTTGCCGGTTATGATCTTGGCGTCCCCTGGCCGTTCAAGCAGGAATTCGGCCAGCTTGGCCGCAACCACTTCCTGAACAGCTGGCTGTGCTTCGGAGGAAACCAGCTTCATCTTGGTTTGTGAAGCGAATTTTGGATCCGGCATTTTGACGGACAGCACACAGGCCAGTCCTTCGCGCATGTCATCGCCGCTGATTTCCACCTTGGCTTTCTTGGCAATTTCGTTTTCTTCGATGTATTTGTTGATGACGCGTGTCATGGCCTGCCGAAGCCCGGTCATGTGCGTTCCACCATCCGCCTGCGGAATATTATTGGTGAAGCACAACACTTGTTCGGAGTAAGCGTCGTTCCATTGCATGGCGACTTCAACGCCGATGCTGCCTCCGTTTGGCAAATTTGATTCACCACTAGCATAGAAAACCGTGGGATGCAGGATGGTCTTGCTGCGATTGATGTAATCGACAAAGCCTTTAACCCCACCGGAAAAGGCGAAATCTTCTTCCCTTCCTGCACGCTGGTCGATCAGCTTGATCTTGACACCATTATTGAGAAAAGACAGCTCTCTCAAACGCTTTGCAAGGATATCGTAATGGAATTCGATATTGCCGAATATGCTTTCATCGGCCAGAAAATGAACTTCCGTGCCATGGCCTTTGGCTTCACCCAGTACTTTGAGCGGCGAAATTTCAACGCCATCACGGATTTCGATGACGCGATCGATCACTTGTCCCTGATTGAATTCGATGAAATGTTTTTGACCCTCCCGGCGGATGGTTAGACGCAACCATTTTGACAAGGCATTGACGCAGGAAACCCCAACACCATGCAGACCGCCGGAAACTTTGTAAGAATTCTGATTGAACTTTCCGCCGGAGTGCAGACCCGTCAAGGCGATTTCAGCCGCCGAACGCCGAGGTTCGTGCTTGTCGTTAAACTTGATGCCGACCGGAATCCCGCGCCCGTTGTCGATGACGGAAATCGAGTTGTCTGAATGAATGGTAATGACAATATCGTCGCAATACCCGGCCAGGGCCTCGTCAATCGCGTTATCCACGACTTCGAACACCATGTGATGCAGCCCCGTGCCGTCAGAGGTGTCGCCGATGTACATTCCCGGCCTTTTGCGAACGGCCTCGAGACCTTCGAGTTGCTGGATAGAATCTTCGTTATAACTATCGTTGTCGGCTTGAGGAGGGGTATTTTCGGTCATGTCATTTCCAAACTTTCAGGGAAGCACTGATTGAATTCATTTGATGAGTCCATGGAAACGATGATTTATTCCGTTCGCCCTGATGGTGTATTCATTTTGGCAAAGCTCTGGCCGAACGGATTTTATTTAACAGCGATTCCTTATCAGTACCTTCTTAAACACGCATCGGCATCACGACGTATTTGAAGTTTTCATTGTCCTTCAACTTGAACAATGCACTACTGCTGGCATTGCCAAGGAAGCACTCGAATTCATCACTATGGATGTTATTGAGCAAGTCCAGTAGATAATTGATGTTGAAGCCAACATCAATTTCGGGATAGGTGTATGTGATTTCAATTTCTTCTTGGGCTTCTTCACGTTCGATATTGTTTCCGATGATCCGCAGACTGTCATTTGCGAAAATCAGTCGAATGCCGGGTGTTTTTTCAACCGTTAAAATTTTTACACGCTGCAGGGATTGAATGAAGGTCTGACTATTCAGAACAACGCATTTATCATTACCCGTCGGAATGACTCTTTGATAATCAGGGAATTTCCCATCGATAATCTTCGAAATTAATTCAACACCGCTAAAACGGAACTGTGCTTGAGTTTGGGTCAAAGCAATTTCGAGAGGATCATCGTTTTCCGATAACTGCCGTGAAAGTTCCAGCACGGTCTTGCGCGGAAGAATGACTTCGATATTGGGTAGATTTTCTTCGAGTGTTTCACGCACAAAAGCCAAACGATGTCCATCGGTCGCGACGGTGCAGATTTCGTTATTCCGTACAACCAGCAACATGCCATTTAGGTAATAACGAATGTCCTGCACAGCCATGGCATATTGAACCTGGGCAAGCAACCGTTTGAAAGTACCTTGGCCCAGTTTGAGGCTGGTTTGCTCTCCGTTGGCCAACAGCATGCGCGGAAAGGTTTCTGCCTCCGTGGTTTGAAGGTTGAAGCGGCTTCGCCCCATGCGAATTTGCAGACGGTTATCTTCGAATGTCAGATTGACTTCGCCCGCTGGCAAAGATCGTAAAACATCCTGTAACTTTCTTGCAGCGACGGTCAGCGTGACATGCTCGCTGGATTCCGTCGTGACATGCGTCGTGATCTGGATATCAATATCCGAGCCAAGGAGGGTCAGTCGATCCCCTTCCTTCTCAAGATATACATTGGCCAGGATGGGAAGGGTATTGCGTTTTTCGACAATGCCGCAGACCGACTGCAAGGAAGCCAGCAGCTTTTCGCATGAGCCTTTGTATAAAAGCATTATATATAAACCTCCTAAAACTATTATGCTAACCCTGAATTTGTGGAAAACAAGGTAAACAATAATAAATTCATCGACTTATCTTGATGATAAAGCTCTTGAAAAGTACTTGAAAATGATGTGGGCGGTTGTGTATGAATGGGTCGTTTGAGGAATTATCGCTGCTTATCCACAAGCCGTCCCCGGTTTTTACAGAGCTTGTTCAATGCGATTTGCTTAGCCTTTCAGGGTTTGCATGAGGACATGCAGATCATTGCCGAGTGTTGTATCTTTTGTTCGTAACTCGTTGATTGTACGACATGCGTGTAGGACAGTTGTATGATCCCTTCCGCCGAAGGCTTCACCGATTTCCGGAAGGCTGTGCTGGGTGAGTTCTCTTGCCAGCCACATGGCGGCTTGTCGTGGTCGGACGATCGCGCGACTGCGTTTTTTGGAGTGCATTTCCGCAACCTTGATTTTGTAGTAATCGGCCACGGTTTTCTGGATTAATTCTAGCGTGAGCTGACGGTTGGTCGCGCCAAAAATATCTTTCAAGGCTTCTTTGGCGATTTCGATGCTGATCTGTTTTCCGTGAAAACGCGCGTAGGCCAGAACTTTGTTCAGCGCACCTTCCAGCTCTCGTACGTTGGAACGGAGATTTTTGGCAATGAGAAAGGCCACGTCGTCGCTCAGATCGATGCGGCTTGCTTCGGCCTTTTTTTTCAGGATGGCCACCCGCATTTCCAGTTCTGGAGGCTCGATCTGAACGGTGAGTCCCCAGTCAAAGCGCGATACCAGACGTTCTTCAAGACCGGTAATATCCTTGGGATAGGTGTCGCAGGTGATGACAATCTGTTTGCGTGCTTCGACCAGTGCGTTGAATGCGTAGAAAAATTCTTCCTGTGTACGGGTTTTATTGTTGAAAAACTGAATATCGTCGATCAGCAGTAAATCCAGCGAGCGGTAGTAACGTTTGAAAACGTCGAATGATTTTTGCTGGTAGGCTCGAACGACATCGGCAAAATAATCTTCAGCGTGCACATAACGGATGACGGAATTGGGATTCTGTCGCCACACTTCATTGCCCAGTGCGTGGATCAAGTGAGTTTTACCCAGGCCGACACCGCCGTAGATGAACAGAGGGTTGTAGGACGCTCCTGGATTTTGGGCAACTTGTTGTGCTGCCGCTCGAGCCAGATCGTTTGCTCGACCGGTCACGAGGTTATCGAATGTGAAATTCGGATTAAGCCTGGATTTTTCGTAAATGCTGTCTTCGCTACGACTGTTGCTCAGGGTATTGATGACGCTGGGTGTTGTTTGTGTATTCGAGGCGGAAGCAGAGATCGAAACAGGGGATATCTCCTTGTTTTCAGACTTTCCTGTTGGAGGTGGGGTGCTACCTTTTTCGGACAGGATGAGGGTGATTTCGACAGGGGCACCGAAATATTCCCGACTGAGTGTCTGAATCTGACCCAGATAACGCTCCCGAACCCATTGCAGCACGAAACGGTTCGGAGCGAGCAACTGAATCTGTCGGGGGACGGAATCCGCCGTATCGTGCTGCGCCTGCTCATTTGAGGTCGCCACAACCCCTGTTTCATCCGAAGAACTTGCTTCGATGCGCAAGGATTTGATCCAGGTGTTGTACTGCTGAGCGGGCAGTTCTTTTTCGAAACGGCTCAGACAGGATGACCAGAATTCGTTCATGGATGTCACGGATAACCTGTTGTATCAATGATTCAACATACTGATTCAAAAAAACTTTTGATTATCCATCGTCATGCTCGAAGCAAGTTCGATGACGGATAACCGTCCATTTTAGCTCGTTTGAAGCAACTTCACTGTAGAGAGTCGAAATAAACCACTTGACAAAATGGATGCTAAATTATGTAATTGCTGGTTCTTTTTCAAAGGAATATCGTCATGAAACGCACTTATCAGCCTTCGGTCGTACGTCGCAAGCGTACTCACGGCTTCCTTGTGCGGATGCGTACGAAAGGCGGCCGTGCCGTGATTCGTGCTCGTCGTGCCAAAGGTCGTAGTCGTCTGGGCGTTTGATCAGTTTATCTGCGGGTCATTGTGTTGATTGTTACCACGGCAGTGCATGTCGTGGTGTTTTCATAAGCCTTTGGCCAGATCGGGTCACTCGATCAGCTGGAATTTCCGGATGAGCGATGAAAGCGGTGTGGTGTCTTTGGAACCTGAAAAATTGGATTACTGTTTTTCGGGGGAATTCAGATTGCACACCGCTGCGGATTTTTCTCGGGTATTCACCGCGAGGCGAAAGCTGAGCGGTGAATACTTTGATTTGCATTATCTGTTTTATTCCGATTCGTTAAATCCGGTTAGGCAGAACGGCCAGGCTAAAGGTTTTGATCGATTCAAGCCTCTCGAGAAATCCATTGATTTTGTATCGCCCCGGATCGGTTTGGTGATGGCCAAAAAACTGGCGCGTCGAGCGGTGCTGCGAAATTTGTTGAAACGCCTTGCGCGTGAAGCTTTCCGTCATGCACGCTGGAAGCTGCCTCCTTGCGACCTGATACTTCGTCTTGCTCGGCCCCCGCTTCGTCCGCAGCAATCTGCAGCTGCGTTGCGCCTCCTCTGGCGTGCGGATGTCGATAGTTTGCTGATACGTCTGGCTGAACGGGGAGTACGAGAAGTACGTCCTCGTCCGCCTCGCAATTCTTCGTCAAGAGGGCAAGAGGATATAAAGTTGTGAGATCCTTGCTGGCACTTCCGCTGATCTATCTCATTCGCTTTTATAAATATTTTCTCAGCCCATGGTTGGGAAGCCGTTGTCGTTTTTTTCCGAGTTGTTCCGAATACGCTGACGAGGCTTTGCATCGTCATGGCGCGTTGCGTGGCTCATGGCTGACCGCGCGTCGGGTGGCTCGCTGTCATCCCTGGCATCCGGGTGGTCATGACCCTGTGCCCTAGTAGAAAGTCTTTCATCGATGGATAACCAACGTCTGATACTGCTGCTGGTATTTTCATTTTCCATCATCATGCTCTGGGAGTCCTGGCAGCGGCAGGGCCACCCAGACGTAGCGCATGCTGATACAGCAGTCACACAACAATCCAAAGTCAATGGGGATGCCAGTGTGCCCGTGCCTTCTCCGGCCGCATCGGCTCAGCCGACGGGTTCTGCTGCCAGCGTAGGTGAGGCTGCTCTTTCTTCGGCACAGCCGCTTGCTACGTCATCCGCGCCGCGACAAATTATCCGCACAGATCTTTTTCAGGCTGAAATTTCGGCACAGGGCGGAGATATTACGCGGCTTGAATTGCTCCAGCATCATTCCACAGAAGATAAAAACAAGACCTTTGTCCTTTTTGATAATGGTGAAAAGCATGTTTATCAAGCCCAGAGCGGTTTGATTGGAAACGGTTTGCCAAATCATAAAACGCTTTATCAGTTCATTTCGACTGAACAAACCCTTGCACAGGGTCAGCAAGAGCTGCTGGTACGGCTTGAAAATCTTTCTGAGCAGGCGCGGGTCATCAAGACCTACCGCTTTCAACGCGGTAGTTATCTGATTGATATCAAAGAAGAAGTGACGAATATGGGGCAGGCACCGCTAACGCCACATACTTACTTCCAGACGCTGCGTGACGGTCGCCCGCCCGAAGGGACGATGGATGGCATGATGGGTGTCAATGTTTTCACCGGGCCGGCGGTTTATACCGAGCAGGACAAATACCATAAGGTCAGTTTTAACGATGTTGCTGAAGGTAAAGCGAAATTTCCGCTGAAGGCAGACAACGGCTGGATAGCCATGGTTCAGCACTATTTTGTTTCTGCCTGGTTGCCACAAGGAAATGTGGAGCGTGAGTTTTTCATCCGAAAACTTGGCGAAGACCTTTATAGCGCGGGCGTTATTCTGCCAATGAGCACCATTGCACCGGGTAATACGGCTTCGATCAACGTAGGACTTTACGCCGGACCACAGGAACAGACTAATCTGGCAAAAATTGCGCCGGGCCTTGATCTAGTGGTCGATTACGGCTGGTTGACTGTCGTTGCTGCACCGCTTTTCTGGGTGCTTGAAATGATTCATAAAATGGTAGGGAACTGGGGTTGGGCAATCATCGTTCTGACGGTTTTGCTCAAACTTCTTTTCTTCCCTCTTTCGGCGGCAAGTTACAAGTCGATGGCGAAAATGAAGGTTGTCGCACCCAAGCTGACCCGTCTAAAGGAAACCTATGGCGATGATCGTGCACGTCTGAACCAGGAAATGATGGATTTATACAAGCGCGAAAAAATCAATCCACTGGGTGGTTGTTTGCCCGTGCTGGTGCAAATCCCCGTTTTTATCGCGCTTTACTGGGTTCTGCTGGGTACAGTGGAAATGCGTTACGCACCCTTTATCGGCTATATCGATGACCTTTCTGCAAAGGACCCCTATTTCATTCTGCCGATCATCATGGGACTGACCATGGTGCTCCAGACCAAACTTAATCCCGCACCACCGGATCCCATTCAAGCCAAGGTGATGATGTTCATGCCCATTATGTTCACTGGCATGTTCCTCTTTTTCCCTTCGGGTCTAGTGCTCTATTGGATTGTCAATAACGTCCTGTCCATTGCACAGCAGTGGCAGATCAACCGCGTGATCGAAGGTGGCAAGAAAGCCGCTTGATGGCAAGGAGGCCATCGCCGCGATTGCCACTGCACCCGGCCGGGGAGGAATCGGTGTTGTCCGAGTCTCCGGCCCGAATCTATTTTCATTGGCTTCCCAGTTATGTGGGAAACCCCCTGAACCGCGCCGGGCACATCTAAGTACTTTTCGGGATGCAGCGGGGGGAAGCATCGATCAGGGCATCCTTCTTTACTTTCCCGGGCCGCATTCTTTCACGGGTGAAGACGTTCTGGAGCTGCAAGGCCATGGCGGTCCGGTCGTCATGCAGCTTCTTTTACAACGATGCCTCGAACTGGGTGCCCGGTTGGCGCAGCCGGGTGAATTCACTCAGCGTGCTTTTCTCAATGACAAACTCGATCTGGCTCAAGCCGAGGCCGTTGCTGATTTGATCGATGCGTCAAGTGTTCAAGCTGCCCGCTCTGCGGTGCGTTCACTTTCAGGTGAGTTTTCAAAACACCTCCATCAAATAGTTGACCTGTTAATTGAACTTCGCATGTTGATCGAG
This sequence comes from uncultured Sterolibacterium sp., assembly GCA_964500605.1. GTDB lineage: Bacteria > Pseudomonadota > Gammaproteobacteria > Burkholderiales > Rhodocyclaceae > Sterolibacterium. The sequence continues at coordinate 6,243 of CAZCOS010000028.1, read as the reverse complement.
GCCACCCTCGATTTTCCAGAAGAAGAGATCGAAGCCGAAACGCTCTTGCGTAAATACAACATCCCGGCCCGGATTGAGCATCTCCTTACAAGTATTATTTCGCTTCAGAAGCGTGCACAACAAGGTAGTCTCTTGCGCCGCGGTTTGCAGGTCGTTCTAGTCGGCCCGCCCAATGTCGGAAAATCATCCCTCCTGAATCGCCTGGCCGGAGAGGAGCGGGCCATTGTGACCGATATTGCCGGAACAACGCGTGATGCCCTTCGTGAAATGATCCAGATCGAGGGCGTGCCTCTGCACATCATCGACACGGCGGGTTTGCGTCAAACAGAAGATACCGTCGAAAAGCTAGGCATCGAACGGAGTTGGCGTGAAATAGAAAGAGCCGATGTCATCCTCCAGCTGATTGATGCTCGACAGGGTTATACCCAAGAGGATCAGTTTCTCGCACAACAATTTCCAGAGCACCTCACTCGTCTTGTCCTTCACAACAAGGCTGACCTCACAGGCGAAGCCATGGCTCGAACAGAGGAGGGAGGCCGGGTTCATCTTCGACTATCCGCTCTTTCTGGTGAGGGACTTTCAATCCTCCAAGAGGAATTGCTCCGTATTGCAGGCTGGGAGGAGCATGGCGAGGACATCATCCTTGCACGAGAGCGACATCTTGCCGCCCTTCAGCTCGCACTGGATGCACTTCGAGATGCACAGCTCAATACGACACAACTGGAGTTGATGGCAGAGGATTTACGGAAATCTCAGATGGCTTTGTGTGAAATAACCGGTGAATTTACTGCTGACGATTTGTTGGGAGCCATTTTTTCAAGATTTTGCATCGGCAAATAACGACTTGTTTCACGTGAAACAGTCCTCGTATTCAGTCTGTCTTGTTTCACGTGAAACACGTTGAAGTAGCCGTAAATGCGAAATTGAGTGAATTTCGATTTGGTGTGCAGGGTGGGATAGCGTATCATTGCGCCTCTTTTTTATACAGAAGCGACAATGCTGTTTTCAAAGCGTTTTGATGTCATTGTGGTGGGGGGAGGTCACGCGGGAGTAGAAGCCGCCTTAGCTGCTGCACGCATGGGTGCGCAAACCTTGCTGCTCACGCATAACATCGAAACTTTGGGTCAAATGTCCTGTAACCCCTCGATTGGTGGGATCGGAAAGGGGCATCTCGTCAAGGAAGTCGATGCCTTGGGAGGGGCCGTGGCGGCCGCGACAGATGAATCAGGTATTCAGTTTCGCATACTCAATGCCAGCAAGGGCCCGGCTGTTCGTGCGACCCGCGCTCAGGTTGATCGCTTGTTATACAAGGCAGCGATCCGGAGTCGGGTTGAAAATCAATCTAATCTCACCCTCTTTCAGCAGGCGGTGGATGACCTAACTCTATCCGCTGACCGTGTCACCGGGGTCGTGACGCAACTGGGCATCCGCTTCGAGGCTAATACGGTGGTCCTGACGGCCGGAACCTTTCTAAATGGCTTAATCCATGTGGGTTTAAGCCATTATCCGGCTGGCCGGGCAGGGGACCCGCCTGCAATTTCACTTTCGCAGCGTTTGCGGGAACTGAAATTACCAGTGGGAAGGCTTAAGACTGGAACACCACCGAGAATCGACGGAAGGACTATCGATTATTCAGTTTGTCAGATGCAACCAGGCGACGATCCCGTTCCAGTGTTCTCGTTCCTGGGGCACCGCTCACAGCATCCTCAACAACGACCTTGCTGGATTACTCATACCAATACTCAAACTCACGACATCATTCGTGCGGGACTGGATCGCTCGCCGATGTTTACGGGGGTGATCGAGGGTGTTGGCCCACGTTATTGTCCTTCCATTGAAGACAAGATCCACCGATTCGCCGGAAAGGATAGCCATCAAATTTTTCTGGAACCAGAGGGGCTGACAACACACGAAATCTATCCGCAGGGCGTGTCCACCAGCCTTCCTTTCGATGTGCAGCTGGCTTTGGTACGCAGCTTGAAGGGGCTGGAGAATGCACATATTTTGCGTCCAGGCTATGCCATTGAGTACGACTATTTTGATCCACGCTATCTGAAATCCTCGTTAGAGACGAAATCCATCCAGGGCCTCTTTTTTGCAGGGCAGATCAATGGAACGACGGGTTACGAGGAAGCTGCCGCACAGGGCTTGTTGGCGGGGATGAACGCCGCCTTGCAAGGGCAGGGAAGGGGTGAAGTCTGGGTGCCGCGAAGGGATCAGGCTTACCTGGGGGTGTTGGTGGATGATCTGATTACGCGAGGTGTCAGCGAGCCTTACCGGATGTTTACCAGTCGTGCCGAATATCGCCTGAGCCTGAGGGAAGATAATGCTGATCTTCGTTTGACAGAGATCGGGCGTCGTTTCGGTTTGGTAGGGGATGAACGTTGGGCGGCTTTCAACCGAAAGCGTGATGCAATTGCGGCGGAAACCGAAAGGCTGAAAACCAGTTGGGTCAACCCGAAAATCGTTGGTCAGGCCGATGCAGAACGGGTGCTGGGACAGGCCCTGGAGCGGGAGTATCGCTTGTTCGATCTGCTGCGCAGACCTCAGGTGAATTACGCAAGCTTGTCGACTCTCCCAGGCTTTGGTCAGGCTTTACCGCTAGACGCAACGGAAATGGAACAGCTCGAAATCCAGGCGAAATACCAAGGCTATATTGACCGGCAACAGGAAGACGTGCAACGCAGTCAGTCCAGCGAAAATCTCAAGATTCCGGCAGACCTCGATTATGCGGCAGTGCATGGTTTGTCGATTGAGGTTCGCCAACGCCTGAATCAACATCGGCCCGAAACTTTGGGCCAGGCTTCCCGTATTCAAGGCGTGACGCCAGCGGCCATATCGCTTTTGCTGGTTCATCTCAAACGTCACAGCCTGAAGGAAAAGCGAGAATGAATTCGTCGGCTCTTCCTACAGCGATTGCCGCGCTCTACCCGTTGCTGCATGAAGGTATCGGTTTGCTTGATGTGCCGGTCCGGCCAGGGCCGGAATCAGAAGAAAAACTTCTGGCCTATCTGGCCTTGCTCGACAAATGGAACCGGGTTTATAACCTCACGGCGGTACGCGACATTCGCCAGATGGTCAGCCATCATTTGCTGGATTCTCTGGCGATGCTTCCCTTTGTTCAGGATATGTCGACGCTGGCCGATGTCGGCAGCGGGGGTGGCTTACCCGGCATTCCACTAGCCATTGCCCGTCCCGATCTGGCCGTGACGCTGATTGAAGCCAACCAGAAAAAAGCCAGCTTTTTACAGCAGGTCAAAATCGAGCTGAATCTTACCCATGTCAGCGTCTACTGTGGGCGGGTTGAAAGCTGCAAGCCTTCAAAGCCTTTCGCAGCCGTCATTTCTCGTGCATTTTCTGATCTGGCCCTATTCGTTCAAGTGGCCGGCCATCTTGCGGATGTCGGAGCCCCTCTTTTGGCCATGAAAGGCTTGCTGCCAGATGAAGAAATTGCAGCATTACCCGAAGATTGGCGCGTGGCACGCTGTGAAGAAATTCATGTGCCTGGCCTTGAAGCCCAACGACACTTGATCGTGCTGGAAAAATTAAAATCGTAAAAAAGGAAAACCCATGCACATCTTTGCTATTGCCAACCAGAAAGGCGGAGTTGGTAAAACAACAACAACGGTCAATCTGGCCGCAGCACTGGCAGCAAAGGGTCAGCGCACTTTGCTCGTTGACCTGGACCCGCAGGGAAATGCCACGATGGGAAGCGGGGTTGATAAGCGCGCTTTGCAAAAGTCGGTTTATCACCTGCTGCTGGGCATGGCCAGTCTGGCGGAAGTGCGGGTGACTTGCGATGCTAAATTCGACTTGCTTCCGGCCAACCGAGATCTGGCAGGTGCCGAAGTCGAAATGGTTGAACTGGAGCGGCGCGAAACGCGGCTGAAAGATGCGCTGGCGCAATACGCGGATGAATATGATTTTGTACTGATCGATTGTCCGCCATCACTTTCGATGCTGACCCTCAACGGCCTTTGCGCTGCGCATGGCGTAGTCATTCCTATGCAATGCGAATACTACGCGCTGGAAGGATTGTCAGATCTGGTTAATACAATCAAGAAGGTGCATGCCAATCTGAATAACGACTTAAAAATTATTGGTCTTCTGCGCGTGATGTTTGATAGCCGGGCCACCCTGGGGCACCAGGTTTCTGCAGAGCTGGAACAGCATTTCGGCGACAAGGTATTCAAGACGGTCGTGCCTCGAAATGTTCGGCTGGCCGAGGCACCCAGCTACGGGATACCGGGAGTTCTATTTGATAAATCATCGAAAGGCGCACAAGCCTATACGGCATTCGCCGCGGAGATGATCGAACGTGTGAAGACGATGTAATTCCGGCAAGTCCAACAAGGAGAAATGACTTGAATCCCCCAAAGAAAAAAGGACTGGGTCGCGGGCTGGGTGCGTTGCTTGATGCCCATACCGGGCCGGAAAATACGCGTCAGGACACCTTGCCCGTGACCCGATTACAGCCCGGCAAATACCAGCCCCGGACCAGGATGGATGCGGATTCTCTGAATGAACTGGCAGCCTCGATCAAGGTACAGGGCATCATGCAGCCGATTCTGGTCCGACCGATCGAGGATGACCGCTTCGAGATCATTGCAGGGGAACGCCGTTGGCGTGCTGCTCAATTAGCCGGAATTAGCGAAGTACCCGTGCTTGTGCGGGAAATTCCGGATGAAGCGACGCTGGCCATGTCGCTCATCGAAAACATACAGCGGGAAAATCTGAATCCTCTGGAGGAGGCCGCAGGAATCCAGCGACTCGTCGACGAATTTGGAATGAGCCACCAGGAAGCGGCTGATGCCGTGGGGCGATCACGCCCGGCAGCATCTAATTTGCTCCGTTTGCTTCAATTAGCAAAACCCGTGCAAGAGTGCCTCTTCGCAGGTGAGCTGGACATGGGTCACGCACGGGCCCTCCTTCCGCTGGGCAAGGCCGACCAGGCGCGCTGGGCAGCACTCGTGGTTCATAAAGGATTGTCTGTTCGTGAAACAGAAAGGCTTGTTCAGCGAGAATTGCATCCGGTTCCAGAAAGGGAAAAGACGGAGCGGAAGGTCGATCGTGACTTGCTGCGATTACAAGAAGAGCTGGCCGATAGCTTGGGGGCGGCCGTCAAGGTCGCAGCCAATAAAAAAGGTAAAGGACAGCTAACGATCAGTTTCAGCAACTACGAGCAGCTGGAAGGAATTCTTGAGCGCTTACGGAAGGAAAAGTGTATGGATTACCCCACAGACTCCGTTGCAAATTGAGCCATTAAAAAAATCATTGGCAGCATTCCTTTGACTAATCGACAAAACGTTCTTATAATCACGCACTTTTCAAGCGGCAGGACGTCGCAGCAGGTGGATGCGCCCGATGTTTAAGGTAGTGGTGCTCCAAATACTAGCGACGCTCGCGGCGGCAGGGATAGGCGGAATTTTTTCCGGGCAGGGCGGAATTTTTTCCGCTTTGCTGGGCGGATTGTCTTATTTGCTCCCCAATCTGGTCTTTGTCGTGAGATTGAAGGCGGCGTCCTTCAGCGGCCGGGCAAGCAGCATCACTTTCCTTGTCGGTGAGTTTGGCAAGGTCGTCGCAACAATAGGAATTCTGGTGGCCGTACAGCAGTGGTATGTCGATGTGCAATGGTTGTTTTTGCTTATCGGACTGTTTGCGGCACTTAAGGCGAATCTGTTCGCATTCTTGGTAAAGACCTGAAGAATATGGCAACCGGTCACGAAGCAGCCGCTCCCACAGCGTCCGAATACATCGTTCACCACCTGACCCATCTGAATAGCTCGGGTCATCCTCAGCAGAAGATCATCGACTTCTCGCTGGCCAATCTCGACACCTTCGTCTTTTCGCTGGCCATGGGCCTAGCGGCCATTCTCCTGATGTGGATGGTTGCGCGCAAGGTCACTTCCGGTGTTCCTGGGCGTTTGCAGGCCGCACTGGAAATCGTTATGGAAATGGTTGATTCCCAGGCCAAGTCCATTGTGCATGGCGATCGTACCTTTATTGCACCGTTGGCTCTGACGGTTTTTGTCTGGGTGTTCTTCATGAACGCCCTCGATCTATTGCCGCTCGACTTGTTGCCCCTCATCTGGCAGACCGCTTCTGGCGATCCTCATGCTTATCTGCGGATTGTGCCCTCGGCCGACCTCAACGGCACACTGGGTATGTCACTGGGTGTGTTGTTGCTGATGCTCTGGTACAGCGTCAAGATCAAGGGAATTGGCGGCTTTCTGCATGAGTTAG
>CAZCOS010000027.1:0-26691 GCA_964500605.1 uncultured Sterolibacterium sp. | reverse complement strand
CGGTGCTGGAAGTCTGGAAGGCCAAGACCTCCATCGTCATGAAGCGCAGCATGGCTTCGGGTTATGCTGGTGTGGATAACCCATTGTTCTACAAGGAAAACAACCGCATGCTGTTCGGCGATGCCAAGAAAATGCTGGACGAGGTACTGGTCGCCTTGAAGAACTGAACCACGGCTTATCCGTAAAACGGGCACGGTGGCAACATCGTGCCCGTTTCTTTATCGGGGAAGAATCTCACCAACCCACGCTTTGCAAGCGTTTTTCCTGATGTGATGGAGATTTTTTATGGCTTATGACGTTGCTGCGATTCTTAAGGTTATCGGGGCGTCGCTCGATGATGCGGCTCTTTCCGCCCAGCGGATGACTGCGGCTTCGCTTGACGATGTGGGAAGCATGGCTAAGGCGGCCACGGTGAAATCGGCCGGGGTGGTGGTCGATGATGCGGCGGCCATGCCACAGTATGCGGGGGGATTGCATGCTTCGCGTGAGCTACCAGTTGTGGCGCGAATTGCCTTGGGTTCTCTCATCAACAAGGCGATCCTGATTCCATTGGCTCTTGCCCTTTCAGTTTATGCGGCCTGGCTCATTCCGCCACTATTGTTTGCTGGTGGACTTTTTCTTTGCTTCGAGGGTGTTGAAGGGTTGGTGGAAAAGTTTTTTCCCCATGCACATTCTCCGGATGTCACGGAGCCTGTTCGCAGCCCGGATGAGCTTGAAAAGGAGAAGGTCCGGGCGGCAATTCGCACCGACGCTGTGCTTTCCGCTGAAATTGTGGTGATTGCACTGGGCACGATGCTGGAAACGCCATTGTTTCAGCAGGCCATTGCGCTGGTTGTCGTTGCACTGGGGATTACTGCCGGGGTTTATGGAACGGTTGCCCTGATCGTGAAAATGGACGATATGGGGCTGATTCTTCTGGCGCGTGGTCTGCGTCATCGCCAGCCGTTCTTGCAGAAACTGGGACAGGGGCTGGTCAACTTGATGCCCAAGGTTCTTGTCGCCCTCTCTTATCTGGGAACGATCGCCATGCTGGCGGTGGGCGGCGGGATTTTGTCTCATGCGGTTCCGGCATTGGAGCATTGGGCCGCGCAGGCTGGCTTTTTTGCTACGTTTGTTGGCCTGTTGATTTCGACCCTGGTCGGCGCACTTGCCGGAGGTGCGGTCGTGTTGTTACATCATGGTTGGCGAAAGCTGAGTGCTTGAGGGAAGCGGCGGTTCATCTGTTGTTCTTGGGCAATGTTCTGGGCAATGTTCTTGAACTTGTATTGCGGTTACCGCATAATTTCCGGCTCGTCGCATTAAATTTTGGTAAGTGAAAATGAAACTGATTGGTTCATTGACCAGCCCCTATGTTCGCAAGGTTCGCGCTGTGCTTGTGGAAAAGAAGATCGAGTGTGAGTTTCTGCTCGAATCTCCCTGGGTGGAAAACAGCGCGGTGACGAAATACAACCCTCTGGGGAAGGTTCCTGTCCTGTTGTTGGAGGACGAGAGTACGCTTTACGATTCCCGCGTCATCGTCGAGTATCTGGACCGGATTTCCCCCAACAAGCGACTCATTCCGGCAGATGGTCGGGATCATATTCAGGTCAAGCGTTGGGAAGCACTGGCGGATGGCATTGCCGATGCGGCTGCGGCGGCTCTGCTGGAGTCACGTCGGCCGGAGGGGGAACGTAGTGCTTCCTGGATCGTCCGTCAGCGCGACAAGATGGTGGCCGGTTTAGAGGCCATGTCGAATGAGTTGCCTGATGGGGATTGGTGTCAGGGCACGGCCATGACGTTGGCGGATATTGCGGTGGGCTGCGCCTTGGGTTATGTGGCTTTCCGCCATCCGGACATTAATTGGCGCGAACAGCATGAAAACCTTGCACGGCTTTACGATCGCTTGATGCTGCGGCCTTCGTTTTCGGAGACTGTGCCGAGGGATTGAGCGCGCCGTCTGGTGGCCATGTTCACCAGACGGGGCTCGCTTTTTTCTTCAGCTGCGTTTTTGCAGCTGCGTCAGTTGTGTCACGTCGCGCACCGCACCGCTGTCAGCGCAGGTTGTGGTTGCTGCATAGACTTGCAGCGCGGCGGAAACTTGACGTTGACGGTGGGCCGGACGCCAGGCTGCCGCCCCCTTCTCTTCCATGATCTGCCGACGTTGTGAAAGCTCGATGTAGGTGAGTTTGAGGTGAATGCGGCGTGCCGGGATGTCGATTTCGATTTCGTCGCCATCCTCGATCAGGCCGATTGCGCCGCCCGCAGCCGCTTCGGGCGAGACGTGTCCGATGGACAGACCCGAGGTTCCTCCTGAGAAACGTCCGTCGGTCAGCAGGGCACAGGCCGTTCCAAGTCCTTTCGATTTCAGATAGGACGTGGGATAGAGCATTTCCTGCATGCCGGGGCCGCCTTTTGGGCCTTCGTAGCGGATGACGACCACATCACCGGGCTGGACCTGACCACCGAGAATGGCGGCGACGGCGTCATCTTGGCTTTCGTATACCCGCGCCTTGCCGGTGAATTTCCAGATATTTTCGTCGACGCCCGCCGTTTTGACGATGCAGCCTTTTTCGGCGATGTTGCCGAAGAGGACGGCCAGTCCGCCTTCTTTCGTGTAGGCATTTTGCACATCCCGGATGCAGCCTTTGCTACGGTCGAGATCGAGTTCAGGGAAACGTCTTTCCTGCGAAAAGGCGGTCTGGGTGGGGATGCCGCCGGGGGCTGCGCGGTAGAAATCGAAAACGGCATTGTCGTGGGCGCGCAGCACATCCCAGATTTGCAGGGCTTCGGCGAGGTTTTTAGAATGCACCGTGGGGACATCGGTGTGGAGCAAGCCTCCCCGGTCGAGTTCACCGAGAATGCCCATGATGCCGCCGGCACGGTGGACGTCTTCCATGTGGTAGTCCTGCGTGGCCGGGGCAACCTTGGCCAGACAGGGCACACGGCGGGAGATGGCGTCGATGTCCTTCATCGTGAAATCAACCTGCGCTTCGCGTGCTGCGGCGAGCAGATGCAGCACGGTGTTGGTTGAGCCGCCCATGGCGACATCCAGGGTGATGGCGTTTTCAAACGCCTTGAAGTTGGCGATGGAGCGGGGCAATACGCTGGCGTCATCTTGCTGGTAGTAACGCTGGCACAGATCGACGATGATTCGGCCTGCCTTGAGAAAGAGCTGTTTGCGGTCGGCGTGTGTGGCCAGCAATGAGCCGTTGCCGGGCAGTGAAAGGCCCATGGCTTCGGTCAGGCAGTTCATCGAATTGGCTGTAAACATGCCCGAGCAGGAACCGCAGGTCGGGCAGGCGGAGCGTTCAAAATTGTCGACTTCCTCGTCGGTCACGGTGTCATCTGCTGCTTTGATGATGGCATCGACCAGATCGACAGCAATTAAACGGTCGTGCCATTTGACCTTGCCAGCTTCCATGGGGCCGCCGGAGACGAAAATGGTGGGAATGTTCAGTCGCATGGCCGCCATCAGCATGCCCGGCGTGATCTTGTCACAGTTGGAAATGCAGACCATGGCGTCGGCGCAGTGGGCGTTGACCATGTATTCGACCGAGTCGGCAATCAGCTCACGGGAGGGCAGGGAATAGAGCATCCCGGCATGGCCCATGGCAATGCCGTCATCCACGGCGATGGTGTTGAATTCCTTGGCGATGCCGCCTGCCGCCTCGATCTCGCGGGCGACGAGCTGGCCCAGGTCTTTCAGATGGACATGGCCCGGGACGAACTGGGTGAAGGAGTTCACCACGGCGATGATGGGCTTGCCGAAATCGTTTTCCTTGACGCCCGTGGCACGCCAGAGTGCGCGGGCACCGGCCATATTGCGGCCGTGGGTGGAAGTACGGGAACGGTATTCGGGCATGGTGATCTCCAGATGCGGTGCGGGGCGGGAAAAGGCTCAGTTAGAATGGCGATTTTAGCCCAGACCACTGCCCTTCATGCTTGTTCATCCCCAGTTTGACCCGATTGCCCTTAAGCTCGGCCCACTTTCCGTGCATTGGTATGGCCTGATGTATCTGGTGGCCTTTCTTTCCTTTCTGGCACTGGGGACCTGGCGAGCAAAACGCTTCCCCGCCCTGGGCTTTTCTTCGCAAGACGTGGATGACATGCTGTTTTACGGTGTGTTTGGGGTCATCCTTGGCGGGCGTATGGGGCAGGTGCTGTTTTATGAGCCCCAGTTTTTCTTGGCGCACCCCCAGGAAATCCTGGCGATCTGGAAGGGGGGGATGAGCTTTCATGGGGGCTTTCTTGGGGTGCTACTGGCCATGACCCTGTTTGCAAGACGCAGGCAGAAGACTTTTTTTCAGGTGACTGACTTCATTGCACCATTGGTTCCTCTTGGCCTGGCTGCGGGACGAATCGGTAATTTCATCAATGCGGAATTGTGGGGGCGGCCTGCCGATCCTTCCTTGCCCTGGGCGATGATTTTTCCCCACGTCGACAACTTGCCGCGTCATCCCTCACAGCTCTATCAGTCAGGCATGGAGGGCTTGCTGCTCTTTTTCCTGCTCTGGATTTATGCAGCACGTCCTCGCAGAACGGGGCAGATTTCCGGCATGTTCCTCTTGGGTTATGGTGTTTTCCGTTTCATCGGCGAATACTTCCGAGAGCCGGATGCCGGCATCTTTGGTCACAGCTATCTCGTCAGCATGGGTCAATGGCTGAGTTTGCCGATGATCCTGCTGGGGCTTTTCTTTCTTTTACGCAGGAGCAAGGAATCATGAATCCATCCACGACCACGCAACGCCCTTTCAAGATTCTCGGCATCCAGCAGATCGCCGTCGGCGGGCCTTCCAAGGACAGATTGCGCCGCCTGTGGGTCGATATGTTCGGCCTCACGGTCACAGGCAACTTCGTGAGCGAAAAGGAAAACGTCGACGAGGACATCACCGCCATGGGCAGTGGCCCGTTCAAGGTTGAAGTCGATCTGATGCAGCCGCTCGATGCGGCCAAAAAACCGGCGGTGCATGAGCCGCCGCTGAACCACGTCGGTCTGTGGGTGGATAACCTCCCGGTGGCCGTCGAATGGCTGACCGCGCAAGGTGTGCGTTTCGCACCCGGCGGCATCCGTAAGGGAGCCGCAGGTTACGACATTACCTTCTTGCACCCCAAGGCCAATGAGCAATTTCCGATCGCCGGAGAAGGGGTGCTGATCGAGTTGGTTCAGGCCCCGCAGGAAGTCATCGACGCCTTTGCCAAACTGAGCGGCTGAGTACTTTTTGTCAGGGTTATCCTGCTTTTGGTCGAATGACCGGATACCCTGGCAGATTTTCTGTGAGATTTGCGCCGTGCGATGTCGGATTTGGGCCTTATACTCCGATCGCATGCTGATGCCTTGGCCTGTCTGTGGGTTGGCATGTTTGCATGTTGATAAGAGCCGGGCTTTTCCGGCCTTTTCTGCGGAGAGCTCATGGTCGGCTTGAATGAAGGAAGACGCGCGCCAGGTGTAGAAGGCGAATCCGTTCCCTTGCATTGGCAGGTCGGCCGAGTTCTGCTTCTTGCGGCACTTTATTTCCTGTTCGGAAAATTCAGTTTTTCCCTCACCGTCTCCCATGGTGTGGTGACCATGGTGGTCTTTCTGGCCGAGGGGATTTCCCTCGCAGCGGCGGTCCTCTGGGGGCCGCGTGTCTGGCCGGGGGTTTTTCTGGGCCAGTTTCTGCTCGCCGCTTCTCAGGGTTTGAGCCTGCCCGTTTCAGCGGGCATCGCCGGGGTCAATAGTTTTGAAGTCCTCTTGGGGCTGACCCTGTTTCGTCGTCTGAAAATCCAGCCGAGTCTTTCTTCCCTGCGTGATCTGGGGCTTCTCCTGGCGATCATCGTGGCCGTTTTGCAACCACTCAGCGCGACGGGGGGCGTGTTCGCTTTGTGGGCAGGAGGGGTCATCGGGCAGGAAGCACTTGAAGCAAGCTGGTTGGCTTGGTGGATGGGCAATGCTATTGGTCAGCTGATGGTGACGCCGCTCCTTCTTGCCGCCGCCCATCTCGATATGGGGCGCAGAATCAAGCCAAGATATTTGCTCGAAGTGGCGGTTCTGGCGATGCTGAGCTGTGGGCTGGTTCTGTTGGGGCCTGCTTTTTCTGGAATAAACCTTGACCTCTGGTTAATTGAGCTCATGATGATCTTCATCGCGATTCGTCATGGCTTGTTGGGGGCAACTGTTGCCACCGTTGTTCTTGCACTTTTTATGATTCAGGTCACGCGCCAAGGTTTTGGGCCTTTTTCAGGCGCGGATGGAGCCGTAGCATTGAATTTCTTTCTTCTTCGGCTCATTCTCGTTGGGCAAACGGTTTCTCTTGTCTTTACGGAACGACGCAAAGAGGAAGCCCTGTTGCGTACGGCCCACGATCAGCTTGTTCAGGCCCAGAAAATCGCCAGCGTAGGCAGTTGGACATTGGATTTACGGACTTCAGTTGCGGTGTGGTCGGAGGAGCTTTATCACATTCTGGAGCTCGACCCTGCGCTGACCCGTCCTTCGCCGGGGGCTTATTTGTCCCGTGTTCATCCGGAAGATCGTGAACGGATTCCGGTCACTTTCCAAAACGCCCAGCGTACGCGGCAACCTTACGAATGCCACCACCGCTTGTTGTTTCCGGATGGTCGGGTGAAATATGTCCGGGCACGAGGAAATCTTCGTTACGCCAGCGACGGAACGCCACTGGTTTTTGTCGGCACGATGCTCGATCTGACTCAATTGCATGAGGCCGAGGCACGCCTGCATCTTTATGCACATATTTTTGAGCAAAGCAATGAAGCCATCGTCATCACCAGCCCGGAAAACAACATTATTACGGTCAATCCGGCCTTTACGCGCCTGACGGGCTATGTGCCGGAGGAGGTGGTCGGTCGTAATCCACGCGTTCTGGCTTCGGGTCACACGCCCCGCGAGACTTATGAGTCCCTCTGGGGTTCGCTGAATACCGTGGGGAGCTGGTGTGGCGAGCTTTGGGACCGGCGCAAGGATGGCAGCGTTTATCCAAAGCTGGCTAACATTTCCGTCATTCGCGATTCGAGTGGTCGGCTCATCAATTATGTCGCCAGCTTTGTGGATATTTCAGAGCGTAAAGCGGCTGAAAAGCGTATTGAACGACTGGCGCACCACGATGCGCTGACCGGGCTGCACAACCGGTTTAGCCTGCAACTTCGACTGGAGCAGGCGGTCCAGAGTGCGAGGCGGGAAGGAGGCCGTCTGGCGGTGCTGTTCTTTGACATGGATCGCTTCAAGCGGGTCAATGACGAGCTTGGGCATCATATCGGTGACTTGCTCCTGATCGAGATTGCCGCCCGTTTATCCGCCAACGCCCGCGTCAGCGACATCATTGCCCGTCTGGGCGGAGATGAATTCGTCATGGTATTGACCGGGCTGGGCGAACAGGCGCGTGAAACGGTCGACCAGATTGCCGCGAAGGTGACGGAACGTCTGGCTCAGCCCTATGAGCTTGATGGCCACCTGGTTCTGTCTTCAAGCAGTATTGGCATTGGGCTTTACCCCGAGCATGGCGAAGAGATCGATACCCTGATGCGTTGTGCCGACATGGCGATGTATCACGCCAAGGAAGCGGGGCGCAGTCTCTATCGCTTTTATGAGCCCGCCATGATGGCCCTCAATACAGAGCGACAGGTATTGGAAGCTGATTTGCAGCATGCGCTCGATGAGACGGATTTCGAGCTGCATTACCAGCCGCAGGTCATGGCCGGAGATCATCGCCTCTACCGGCTGGAAGCGCTGGCGCGCTGGCGACATTCCGAGCATGGCTGGGTTGCGCCGGGGAAATTCATTCCCATCATCGAAAAACTGGGTTTGTCGTCCACGTTTGTGGCATGGGTCATTGACGAGAGTTGCCGTCAGGTGGTTCGCTGGCGCACTTCCAATACGGGTGCGGCACGGGTTGCGGTCAATCTCACGGCTTCGCAGTTACGTTCTCCACTTTTGCTGGAACAAACCCGGGCTGCCTTGATGCGCCACGGAATCAGGCCGGGTGAATTCGAGTTTGAAATTGAGGAGGAGGCTCTTCTCGACGATCCTGATGATGTCATCCTGCAGATGCAGGCACTGAAATCCCTGGGGGTAGAGCTTGCGATTGCCAATTTTGGACGCATGTTGTCCTCGTTAAGCTATTTACGACGCCTGCCGATTCAAACGCTCAAACTTTCACGCGAGATCATTGCAGCGATCGACCGCGATGATGAAGAAAATTCGAACATCATCGTCGATACCGCACTGACCATGGCTCATGATATGGGGCTACGCGTGGTGGCCGAAGGGGTGGAAACCGAAGCGCAGCAAAAATACCTGACCGAACGACGATGTGATCTGCTCCAGGGTTATTGGGTCAGCAAGCCCTTGACGGAAACCGAGGTCATGAATTTCATGAACGGAGACGGCATCTGAAGCCACGTCACAAGCGTCGTGACGAAGAAGGAAAGGCTGATCGCCTATCGCTTGAGCTTGGCGAATGCAGCGGCCATTGCACCGGCGGGTTCCGGTTCCCGGTTAACTGGGCGAGGGGCAGGGCGGGTGTTTCCAGGCTTTCGATCTTGTCCTGAAACGGTTTCGCCACGACGTTCCGCTTCTTTCGGTGTGTCGCTCAGACGCATGGTCAGCGCGATCCGTTGACGTTTGACGTCGACTTCGATCACTTTGACCTTCACCACGTCACCAGCCTTGACGACTTCATGGGGGTCTTTGACGAAGCGGTTGGCCAGGGCAGAAACGTGCACCAGTCCATCTTGGTGTACGCCGATGTCGACGAAAGCCCCGAAGTTGGCGACGTTGGTGACCACGCCCTCGAGCAACATGCCCGGTTCGAGGTCCTTGATATCTTCGACGCCGTCGCGGAAGCTCGCGCTCTTGAATTCCGGGCGCGGGTCGCGGCCCGGTTTTTCAAGCTCCTTGAGAATATCCTGAACGGTCGGAAGACCGAATTTCTCGTCGGTATATTGGCGCGCATCGAGTTTTTTTAGCAGGGCGATGTCCCCGATGATGTCGCGCACTCCTTTCTTGATGTCGGCCAGGATGCGTTCCACAACCGGGTAGGCTTCGGGGTGAACGCTGGAGGCATCGAGCGGATTGTCGCCGTCATTGATTCGCAGGAAGCCGGCGGCCTGTTCAAAGGTTTTTTCGCCCAGCCGCGGGACCTTCTTTAGCGCGGCGCGATTCGGGAAGGGGCCATTGGCATCGCGATACGCGATGATATTCGTTGCCAACCCGGCATTGAGCCCGGAAATGCGGGCGAGCAATGGAGCCGAAGCGGTATTCACGTCCACCCCGACAGCATTCACACAATCCTCGACGACGGCATCGAGGGCGCGTGCCAGATGGGTTTGCGAAACATCGTGCTGGTATTGACCCACGCCGATGGATTTCGGGTCGATTTTCACCAGTTCAGCCAGCGGGTCCTGTAATCGCCGGGCGATGGAGACCGCGCCGCGCAGAGAAACATCCAGCTCCGGGAACTCTTTCGCGGCCAGTTCTGAGGCGGAATAAACGGAAGCCCCAGCTTCGGAAACGACGATTTTGCTGATTTTCTGTTCGGGAAGCCGCTTGAGCAGGTCGCCCGCCAGCTTGTCCGTTTCGCGTGAGGCTGTTCCATTGCCGATGCTGATGAGGTCGACATGATGTTTTTTTGCAAGCTGCGTCAAGGTGTGCAGCGCGCCTTCCCAGTCGCGGCGCGGTTCGTGCGGATAGACCGTGGCAGTGTCGAGCAGCTTGCCGGTGGCATCGACTACGGCAACCTTCACGCCCGTGCGGATGCCGGGGTCCAGCCCCATCGTGGCGCGTGGTCCGGCCGGGGCGGCCAGGAGCAGGTCGTGCAGGTTGCGGGCAAAAACGCGGATGGCTTCTTCCTCGGCGCGCTCGCGCAGGGCGTTCATCAATTCGAGCTCGAGATGCAGCGAAATTTTTACCATCCAGGCCCATCGGGCCGATTCGAGCAGCCAGCGATCGGCCGGACGCTTTTCGTCCCGAAGACCGAAGAAGGTCGCTACACGGCGTTCGCAAGGATTTTGCCCCGGCGGGTCTTGCAGCTCCTCCGGCATTTTGAGGGCCAGGCGCAGCACGTCCTCGTTGCGCCCGCGAAACAGGGCCAGGGCACGGTGAGAGGGAATGTCGCGCAAGGCTTCCGAGTAAGCAAAGTAATCGCGGAATTTGGCTCCGGTCTCTTCCTTGCCTTCGACGACGGTTGCGGTCAGGATGCCTTCGTCGTTGAGTCGCTGGCGCAATTCACCGAGCAAGGTGGCGTCTTCGGCGAAGCGTTCCATGAGAATCTGGCGCGCGCCATCGAGCGCGGCCTTGGTGTCGGCCACGCCCTTGTCGGCGTCGATGTATTTTGCGGCTTCGGCTTCTGGCGTCAGGCCGGGGTCGGCCAGCAGGGCATCGGCGAGTGGCTCCAGCCCTGCCTCGCGGGCAATCTGCGCCTTGGTGCGACGTTTCTGTTTGTAGGGCAGATAAAGGTCTTCAAGCCTTTGTTTGGTTTCGGCATCGAGGATCTCGGTATGCAGTTCCGACGTCATCTTGCCCTGTTCTTCGATGCTGGCAATCACGGCCAGCCGCCGCTCTTCCAGCTCACGAAGATAGCCCAGACGCTCTTCTAGCATCCGCATCTGCGTGTCATCCAGCCCGCCGGTGGCTTCCTTACGGTAGCGCGCAATGAAGGGCACGGTCGCTCCTTCATCCAGTAAGGCAATGGCCGCAGCAATTTGTTGTGGACGGGCCGCAAGTTCGGCGGCAAGGCGTTCGGGAATGGGAGGCAGCATGTTGCGAGGTTCCGGTTTGTGATGGAAGAACGGTTCAAACAAGGGCGCGAAACATACCGGAGCAGGGGGGGAAGATCAACAGGGCAAAAAGAGTCAGTGCGAGAAGTGGCGTCGGTACTGGCTTTGCCTGTACGAAGCACGAACGAGGTGCCCGAGTGCGTCAGATTCGTGACATCCATTCACTGGCGGCGCGATAATTCCCGCTTTGCTGCACCGGGAGTTGTTTCATGATCGCTCTTTTGGAAGCCCGACAAGCAGGTTTGCTGGCTCGCTCGCATTGGGTATCGAATCTGGTTGCGGGAGTGATTGTCGGGGTCGTGGCTCTGCCGTTGGCGATGGCTTTTGCCATTGCTTCCGGGGCGCGACCAGAGCAAGGCATCTACACGGCCATCATTGCGGGGGGGCTGGTTTCGGCCTTTGGGGGCAGCCGGGTGCAGATTGCCGGGCCCACGGGTGCATTCATCGCCATTCTGGCCGGCATCACGGCCCAATATGGTATCGGCGGCTTGCAGGTTGCAACCTTGATGGCGGGCCTCATTCTCATTCTGATGGGAGCGGCCCGGCTGGGCGGGGTGGTTCGCTTCATTCCTTCTCCTGTCATTGTCGGCTTCACCTCAGGGATCGGTGTCATCATCTTTGTGAGTCAGTGGCACGATTTTTTCGGTCTGCCCAAGGTGGGAGGCGATCATTTTCATGAAAAACTCTGGCATCTGATCGAGGTGCTTCCCCAGTTTCACCCGGCTACGTTGATGATTGCGCTGGGTAGTCTGGCCCTGGCTCTCTGGGGGCCGCGTCTTCCTGGTTTGGCCCGCGTTCCGGGGCCTTTGCTGGCCATGGTGGCGGCGACGTTGTTACAGGCGGGGCTGCACTTTCCCGGTGTGGCGACGATCGGCTCGACCTTTGGAAGCCTGCCGGTGGGTTTGCCCGATTTTGTCGTGCCGGATTTGAGTTTGTCGCATTCATTGATGCTGGTCGGGCCGGCCTTCACCATCGCCATGCTGGGGGCCATTGAATCTTTGCTTTCGGCGGTGGTGGCCGATGGCATGGCCGGGACGCGACATGATGCCAATCAGGAGCTGATTGGTCAGGGGCTGGCCAATGTCGTTGCTCCGCTGTTTGGTGGTTTTGCCGCAACCGGGGCCATTGCCCGCACTGCAACGGGGATTCGCAATGGGGCGACTTCGCCGCTGGCGGGCATCACGCATTCCCTCACCTTGCTGGCGGTCTTGCTCTTCCTCGCTCCGTTAGCCGCCTACATTCCGCTGGCGGCACTGGCGGCGATCCTCTTTGTCGTGGCCTGGAACATGAGCGAGGTGCATCGTTTCACTCACATTCTCCGCCACGCACCGAGGGCAGACCGCGTGATTCTGCTCATGACCTTCCTGCTGACGGTGTTCGTGGATCTGGTGGTGGCGGTGAATGCCGGGGTGATCCTGGCCATTCTTCATTTCTTGCGCCGCATGGCTGAGACCGTGGATACGCATCCATTGGATAGGCAGAGTCTGGAAGCCGAACTGGAGCAGCACGGACTGGCCCCGCTGCCTTCAACGGCGATGGTGTATGAAATCAGCGGGCCGATGTTTTTCGGGGCGGTCTCGAATTTTGAGCAGGCACTCGCACAAACACATACGCTGCCGGCCGACCTGGTCATCCGTCTGCGTGCCATGCCTTTCATCGACATGACAGGCTTGCAGGTGTTGGAGGATGTGGTCGGGAAACTGCAAAAAAACGGGGTGCGGGTGGTGCTGTGCGAGGCCAATGCGCGGGTGCGGGCCAAACTGGAAAAGGCAGGTCTCGTCCGGAGGCAAGGGGTCGGCAAGGTCGAGTGTTGCGATGATTTCGTTTGCGCGGTCCGGTCGGTGCTGGGTGCGAAAGAAACGGTCTGAAAGGTCTGAAGCGCATGAAGCATTTTGAGGGAGTAATCCCGCTGCAGGCATCAAGAGTCCGAATGTTTTCATTCTTTCGGACGCGTTCCTCGTCGAAGACCGATTGTGTCCAGTCAGTGACGCGGCCGGGTCAGGGTTTCAACCCGCAGGACTTCGTCGAGGGTGGTTTGATCCAATAGGCCCATTTCGAGTACTAGCTCGGCCACTCCACGGCCGGTACGCAGGGCTTCCTGGGCGATGTGGGTGGCGTTTTCATAGCCGATGTGGGGGTTGAGCGCGGTGACGAGTCCGGCTGAGGTGCGAACCCGTTCGGCGAGCAGTGAGGTGTTGGCCGTGATGCCGACGACACAGTTGCGCGAGAGGGTGCGGCAACCCGCGGCGAGGTACTGGATGCTGCGGAAAAGGCTGTGGGCAATGATGGGCTCGAAGGCGTTAAGCTGGAGTTGTCCGGCTTCCGAGGCCATGGAGATGGTGATGTCGTTGCCGATGACTTCGAAGGCGATCTGATTGACGACTTCCGGGATGATGGGGTTAACCTTGCCTGGCATGATGCTGGAACCGGCGGCACGGGGGGGGAGATGGATTTCGTTGAAGCCCGCTTGCGGGCCGCTGGAGAGCAGGCGCAGGTCGTTGCAGGTCTTGGAGAGTTTGCAGGCGATGCGTTTGAGTACGCCGGAAAGCTGGACAAAAGCACCGGTGTCTTGCGTGGCCTCGATGAGGTTTTCTGCCAGGACTAGCGGCAGACCGCTGAGTGTGGCGAGGTGCTGGACGGCGAGATTGGCGTAACGGGCGTCGGTGTTGATGCCCGTGCCAATGGCAGTGGCACCGAGATTGACTTCCCGGATAAGGCCGATGGCTTCGAGCAGGCGTGATTCGTCTTCGCCGAGCATGACGGCGTAGGTTGAAAATTCCTGCCCGAGCGTCATGGGGACGGCATCTTGCAGTTGGGTTCGCCCCATTTTGAGGATATCGCGGAATTCATCGGCCTTGGCAGAGAAGGCCAGACGCAGTTCAGCCATGGCATCGAGCAGTTCACGGATGGCAAAACTGGCGGCAACGCATAGTGCCGTGGGGTAGACGTCGTTGGTGCTTTGCGCCATGTTGACGTGGTTGATGGGGTGCAGGCGGGTGTAATCGCCTTTTTGCGCGCCGAGATGTTCCAGAGCACGGTTGCAGATGACTTCGTTGGCGTTCATGTTGGTGGAGGTGCCTGCACCGCCTTGGATGACGTCGACGATGAATTGATCGTGTAATGCGCCATCCGAAATTTCCTGGCAGGCCGCGATGATGGCTTGTGTGCGTGCTTCATCGAGCTCACCCAGATCGCGGTTGGCCTGGGCGGCGGCCTGCTTGACGAGGGCGAGGGCACGGATCAGGTCGGGATAGGTTCCGATCGTCTTGCCGGTGATCGGGAAGTTTTCGAGGGCTCGCAGGGTGTGGATGCCCCAGTAGGCATCGGCGGGAATTTCACGTTCTCCGAGCAGGTCGTGTTCAGTGCGGGTGGCTGGCATGATGGCGTCCTCTGTGAAAGCTCAGGGCAAGGATAGCACCACGTTCTGGGTGCGTGAGCGGCTAGAATCGAGCCTTTTCGTGTTTCGGACCGGGGACGAATATGGAATTCCTTTTGTTTGGCCTGACCTTGCTGGGCGTCATGCTGCTGCATCGTCATGCCTTTCATGTGGCCTTGATCGGGTTGCTGGCCATCACGACTTACAAGCTCGCTTTCGCCAGCTTTCGTCAAGGTCCGGGGCTGGAAGGCTTGTTGGCGCATCTGGGGCACGAATGGGTGATTCTGGCCAATCTGCTGGGCTTGTTGCTGGGCTTTGAATTGCTGTCGCGTCACTTTGAAAAGAGCCGAGTGCCGGTGTTGTTGCCGAAATTCCTGCCTTCGGGTTGGCCGGGGGCTTTTGCGCTGCTGGTGATGGTTTTTGTATTGTCGGCCTTTCTCGACAACATTGCGGCTGCATTAATCGGTGGGGCGATGGCGCACCAGCTTTTCAAGGCAAGGGTGCATGTTGGCTATCTGGCCGCCATTGTCGCGGCGTCCAACGCGGGGGGGGCTGGCAGTGTGCTGGGGGATACGACAACCACGATGATGTGGCTCGATGGTGTCAGCCCCTTCGATGTACTTCATGCTTATGTCGCGGCGGTCGTGGCTCTGCTGATTTTTGGTGTGTTTGCTGCACGTCAGCAGCACGCCCATGAGCCCATTCTTCGCACGGCCCACGCCCATACCCATGTTGATTGGCTACGGTTGGGGATCGTCCTGGCGATTTTGATCGCTGCAGTCACCACCAATGTTCTGGTCAACGGCGAATTCAAGGCGTATGCCGATCATTTTCCGTTTCTGGCTGTGGCGGTCTGGAGCGTCATTTTGATTTCTTCCTTCTTTCGTCGCCCGGATTGGGAGGTGTTGCCTCGCAGTCTGATGGGCGCACTCTTTCTGCTCTTTCTCGTGACTTCGGCTTCGATGATGCCGGTCGAACGCCTGCCTGCGGCATCGTGGCAGACGGCACTGGGGCTGGGCTTCGTTTCGGCAGTTTTCGACAACATTCCGTTAACGGCACTGGCACTCAAACAGGGAGGTTATGACTGGGGTGTCCTGGCCTACGCGGTCGGTTTTGGGGGCTCGATGTTGTGGTTTGGTTCGTCGTCGGGTGTGGCTTTGTCCAATATGTATCCGGAGGCCAAGTCGGCGGCCCTGTGGTTGCGGCACGGCTGGCATGTCGTGCTGGCTTATGTTGCGGGATTTTTTGTCCTGCTCGTCTCGATGGGTTGGGAACCCCACGAGCCACACAGGGTGCATTCACCATCTTCCGCAACTGTTTCTCCACGATGAAGGCGGTCATCTTATTTGCACACGGTGCGCGGCGGCCAGAGTGGGCCAGGCCGATTCAGGCGATTGCACAGGCCATGCAAAGAAAATCTCCCGAATCGCGGGTACGGTGTGCTTTTCTGGAGTTTCTGGAGCCTTCACTGCCGGATGCGATTGATCGTCTCGTCTCGGAGGCTTGCAGGGAAATGGTCATCGTACCGATTTTCATGGCCCAAACAGGCCACACCCAGCGCGATCTGCCTGCCTTGATCGAAGCAGCGCGGTTGCGCCATCCTGGATTGAGCCTCCAGGTCAGCCCGCCTATCGGGGAGGTGGAGGTAGTGGTGGAGGCGATTGCGGATCATGCCTTGCAAATGAGCCGCTCATGAAAAACAGGCATCTTCCGCAAGGGAAAGATGCCTGTGAAGTGTGGAGCAGGGCCGGGTTCAGAACTTCATGTTCCAAGATACGCCGACGGCGGCTTCGTTATTGCCCGCGATATTCTGCGCATCCTTGCGAATTGTGGCCTGAACACTGAGTTTCTGGTTGGCTTTGAGCTGAGTGTCATAAGCCAGGCGATAGTTGGTTTCGCTGCCGTCCGGTGTGATGCCGACCCATTGTGTGCTGCGAACCGTTGCACCTGTGGCATCCGTTCCTTCCAGTGCAATGGCGACTTGTCCGGAACTGACGCGCAGCGGTTTGATGATGGAGGCACTGAGTTTGTCGCCTTTGCTCAGGACATTTTTGCTCATGAGCGACATGCCCCAGGAGCGGGATTGGATGTCAGAGGTGTCGGCAATCAGCCCGGAGGCATTTCCACCCTGGGTTTTTGCAAAATTGGCTTCTGCGAGCAACTTGTTGTCTTCAGAAAGATTGACGGCAGCAGCCAGGCCGAGGCTGACAGTACGGTTGCTTTCTCCCATATTGAGTGCCGCGTTGGGGTCGTAGGCGTTACCAAACAGACTGTGGTTTTCGTTGAGGACGCCGACATTTGCACCGAGCGTGAGGTTTTCGTCCACCCGATGGGACACGCCGACGTTCAGGCTGGAGCCTTTGGCCGAAGAAATGCCCGGATTCGTGACAAGTCCGGCTTGGTTACCCGGTTGCGCCGTGCTGCTCCAGGAAACGGCCACTCTTGTGTCCTCGCCGATCCGTGTGCCGTAGGCGAACATTCCCCCGCCCTTGGCCGCATTCGAGAGATTGGCAACGCCCATTTCGCTGGAGGAGCGGGCCAGATCATCGTCGCCATACAGTGCTTTGGCGTGGGAATACTGGGCAGATTGGCCGTAACCCAGTGCCGTGGTCGTGCCATGTTTGTCGGTCAGCATGGCGTAACCGATTCGTTTGTCCTGCGCCGTTTCCGGGTTAGCGGCAAATATCCCTAGCGTGTCGGCCGGGTTGGTGACTTCCGCATCCATGTAGGCGAATTCTGTACCGTCCATGAGCTTCGCGGTTTTGGGTGCGGCAAAGAGCTTCCCGGGCAGGGCAGAGAGGGCTGCCATGGCAGTGGGGGATTTCAAAAGTCCCGACAGATAGGAGTTGATCATGGTGGATGCGGAGACAGATTTACCGTCAGCCTGTTTGATCATGATTTTGTCCAGAGATTGAACCACCGAGGCGACGGTATCCTGAACGCTGGGCTTGGCGGGGGCCGTACTGCCACCCGAGGCAGTGGGTGCAGGCTTGGGCTGGGTCATTTCGATGTAGTTGGTGGCTAATTCGGTGAGGTTGCCGGATAGTGCCGCCTTGCTGGATTCGACCAGGGTATTGTTTTTGGTCAGCAAGCCTTTGCCTAGATTGACTGCGTTGTTTGCCAGTTTGCCTAGGCTGTTCTGGACTTTATCGGTAACGCCGGGAGCCAAACTGCCAAATACGGAGCTGATGTAAGCATTCGCCTTACCTGCCGCTTGATCCATCGCCGCTTTGGCCGAGGCAATGGACGCACTATTGCCTCCCTTGAGGGCTTGCTCATAGCTGGCGGTGGCAGCACGCAGGGCATTGTTGTTGGCGGTAATGGTGCTGGCGGTGAGAGCTTTCAGTTTTTCTGTCGCGCTCTTCAAGGCTACGCCATCCGCACTGAGTTTGGCGACGTTGGCGGTTAGCGAGGCCTGGTACATCAGATTCAGTGCGGCACTATTATTACCCGCCGAATTTTTCTGCAAGTTCATGACATCCTGCAGGGCTTTACCAAGGTTGGCTTGCAGACTGGCCGTGGCGGCATTGACGGCACGCTGGCTGGCCTGAATGTCGGCAGAAAGACCAGTTCCACCGATGGTGATGACGGCATCCGGGGTTGATGAACTATTTGTGGCGGCCAGTGCGGGGGCAGATTGCAGCATCAGCCCGGCGATGGAGGTGGCCAATAGTTTTTTGGCGAGGCTGAAGGCTTCACTCAGACGGCGTTTCTGGCTTTCTGTCAGACCGAGAAATTCTGCGCCACAGCTGA
Organism: uncultured Sterolibacterium sp.; assembly: GCA_964500605.1. Classification (GTDB taxonomy): domain Bacteria; phylum Pseudomonadota; class Gammaproteobacteria; order Burkholderiales; family Rhodocyclaceae; genus Sterolibacterium. The sequence goes on along the minus strand of CAZCOS010000027.1, from coordinate 8,816 downwards.
AAACTCCTGCTTCGTTGCGTTGCCAGACGATCCTCGCCTGAACGTCGAGGGGTTCAATGCGCGTCGGCTGGCCAATTTCTTCGACGGGAAGGAGCAGGCTCAGATTCAGCGGGCGATCGGCCGCCACAGGCTGCCGTAAGGAAAGCCGAACACCGCTCAGGCTGAAGTCCAGCGAATGCGCAACCTGCGGCGCAGTGCCGTCTTGACGGGCTTCCGTCAGCATGAGGTGGTCAACGCGAGGCGTCTGACGCTTATCGTTGGATGCGTAATCTGAGGTTTCGGATGTCGTGCGATTCATGAGCTGATCCTTTCCTGAAGATTAAAAAGAAAGGGCAGGCAACGATGCATCCGTCTGACGGCGAGAAAGGTGAAGATGAGGTGTGCAATTCTGCAATTCTGCAATCATGCAACAGTGCAACCTTCCTTCATATCCCTTCACGTCGGCGGCCCGGCTGGCGTATTCCTTGGAATTTAGCCCCGCAGCTTTGCGTCGCTGGTTTTCACCAGCTTTGCCCTTATGTGGGGATTAATCTAATGCTTCATTCTTGGAAAAGCAAGACCCTTGCGGAGATTTTTTTCAGCAGTGAGAGGCCAGGGTATTGAGCAGGGTTTGTTGCGCGCTGTAAGGCGTGCGGCGTGAGGTTTTGAGTGTGTATTGGCCTTCGCCATCCATTTTCCAGGCTTGGGTGTTGTCGGAGAGATAGGGCTTGAGACCTTCTTTCATTACGCGGCGTTTGAGTTTCGGGTCGAGGATGGGGAAGGCGATTTCGATACGTCGGAAAACATTGCGATCCATCCAGTCAGCACTGGAAAGGTAAATTTTTTCTTCACCGTTGGCGTGGAAGTAAAAAATGCGGGTGTGTTCGAGGAAGCGACCAATGATGGAGTGGAGACGGATGTTGTCTGAAAGCCCTTTGACACCGGGGCGCAGGGTGCAGACCCCTCGCACGATCAGGTCGATCGAGACGCCGGCTTGCGAGGCTTCGTAGAGCGCTTCGATGATGGAAGGTTCGACGAGTGCATTCATTTTGGCGATGATCTGCCCTTTGCGGCCTTCGCGTGCGGCGAGCGTTTCGGCCTGAATGGACATCATGATGTTGCTGTGCAGGGTAAAAGGGGCTTGCCAGAGATGATTGAGGGTGTTGGCTTTGCCTAGTCCGGTGATTTGTTTGAAGACTTCGCTGACGTCAGCGTTGATTTCTTCGTGGCAGGTGAATAGGCCGAAGTCGGTGTAGAAACGGGAGGTGCGTGGATGGTAGTTGCCTGTTCCGAGGTGGCAGTAACGGCGGTAAGTTCCTTCTTCGCGCCGTAGAACCTGGAGCATTTTGGCGTGGGTTTTGTAGCCGAAGACACCATAGACGACGTGGACTCCGACTTCTTCGAGCCGTGTGGCAATGTCGAGATTGGCTTCTTCGTCAAAACGGGCCATGAGTTCGACGACGACGGTGACTTCTTTGCCTTGTCTTGCGGCCCGCAAGAGATGTTCCATCAGGACGGAACCCGTACCTGTTCGGTAAACCGTCATGCGGATGGCAACGACTTGTGGGTCATCGGCAGCTTGCTGAAGGAAGTGGATAACGGGCGTGAACGATTGAAAGGGAAGATGCAGGAGGATGTCCTGCTTTTTGATGCTGGCAAACAGGTCGTATCGCTTGGTCAATACCTTGGGTAAATTGGGTTGGAAGACCGGAAATTTCAGGTCCGGGCGATCGACGACGTCGGGTACGGTATTGAGTCGTACCAGATTGACGATGCCCGGGACGCGGTAGAGATCAGGGCGATTGAGATTGAACTGTTGCAGCAGGAAGTCGGCAATGATTTCCGGGCAGTTGTCGGCGACTTCGAGCCGTACGGCATCGCCGAAATGTCGTTGTGGCAATTCACCTTGAACGGCGGTACGCAGATTTTTGATTTCTTCATCGTCAACGAAAAGATCGGAATTCCGGGTAACGCGGAATTGGTGGCAACCCAAGACTTCCATGCCGGAAAATAGTTTGCCCGCGTATTGGTGCAGCATCGAGGAAAGGAAAACGAAGCCGTGATCGACGCCTGTGAGCTCGGTAGGCAGACGGATGACGCGGGGCAGGGCGCGGGGAGCCTGGATGATGGCTGCGCCGGAGCTTCGCCCGAAGGCATCAGTGCCACTGAGCTCGATGGCGAAATTCAGGCTTTTGTTGAGAACGCGTGGAAAGGGGTGCGCGGGGTCTAGTCCGATCGGTGTCAGGAGCGGCATGACTTCGCGGACGAAGTAATCGTGTATCCATTCGGCTTGCTCTGGGGTCCAGAGGTTGCGGCGAATGAACTGGATACCTTCCAGGGCTAGGGCGGGAAGGATTTCGTTGTTGAGCAGGGCGTATTGGTCGGCGATCAGGGTATGCGCTTCGAGTCCGACGCGGTGCAGGACTTCAGTTGGAGGAAGTCCGTCGGCATCTGGAATCAGGCTGCCTAGCTTGATTTGTTCCTTAAGCCCGGCCACCCGGACTTCGAAAAATTCATCCAGATTGCTCGAAACAATGCAGATGAAACGCAGGCGTTCGAGCAAGGGCATGCTGGCGTCGATGGCTTGGGCAAGGACACGTCGGTTGAAGGCCAGAACGGCCAGCTCCCGGTTTAGGAAATGGTCGGGGTGGGGGGCGGCTGGCATGGTGTCAGGATGTCAGGGTGATAAGCGTCCAGGATGATCCGGGAGTCTTCGATATTTAGGGAAGTGCTGGATATTTGGCTGCGACGGTGCATTGTGGCGTGGGGTGCGGCGTTGCATGGTGCTCGCTCCATCGTTTTTTATCGGATAGGTCTTGGTCACCGTGTGCCGCACGCCTTGCGCTGCAAGGGTCTCGCTCATTTCTTCAGTGCTTTTTTAGCTACGCACCAGACCTTCTGAAGGTTTGTGCGTTTTGGCGGAATCTTCGGTGCCGTTGAAAATTCGATAATCATTCCGGCCTGCTTCTTTGACGGCGTAAAGAGCCATATCCGCTTGTTTGATGATTTGCGCTTTCTTGATATCAGCCTGGTTGGCCAGGGCAACCCCGATGCTTGCACCGACGCTGGCTTGCTGGGCGTTGGGAAGAGTAACCGGGCGGGTAATGTTGTTGATGAGTGTTCTGGCTAGGCGTTCTGCTACGGTTTGCTGGGCAATGAAGGGAAGCAGTACAACAAATTCATCACCGCCCAGGCGCGCAGCGAAGTCGGATTTCCGGATGGATTGTTCGATCTGGCGCGCGACATGGATGAGGATGGCGTCGCCAGCGTCGTGCCCATGGGTATCATTGACGGCCTTGAAGCGATCCAGATCGATCATCATCAGTGTGAAGTGTCGATCGGGATCGTCTTTGCAGGCCTGGATGAGTTGGTCGATTTGGCGATCGAAGCCTAGACGGTTACCGAGTCCTGTCAGGGGGTCGGTCAGGGCGAGCTTGTTGGCGTGGGCTTCGCGCTCCTTGGTTTCCGTAATGTCGTTGATAACGCCCTGGAGACGATCGTCTTCGATGGGGGTGAGAATGATGCTGATCCAGCGCGGGCTGCCTTCGTTTTCCGAGAGCACCAGTTCGCTGTTGCAGGTGTGTCGTTCAGTCAGGCAGGTTTCGATGAGAGCATGAATCCGGTCAGACTGGGAGCCCAGCATGTCCGGTAGCGAGTGGTGATCCGTGCAGCTCGTCTCCTGTGGGTTACATTCGTGTTGGCAGATTAGTCGGCAGAAGGCCGGATTGTGCGATTCCAGAATGCCATGGCGATCCGTGATGAACAGGCCGGTTTCTGCGTTCTCAAAGATGGTCCGGAAGCGTTTTTCTTCGATTTCGCGCTGCTGGCGCAGATCGCGTTCGGTCATGAGGCCTTGTACCAGGCGATCAATCAGTGCATTGATGTCTTGTACCATGCGGCCGATTTCGCTGTGTCGATGGCCTCTTGGCAGAGAGATTTTGTCGCCATCGACGGCGGACATGGTGTCCAGACGTTTCGAGATTTGATGGATGGGGTGGCCGATGTAACCGATGGCGATCAGTCCGACTACGATGATGATGGCCGTCGTCTGCAGAATGAGGATCAGCCGGATGTAGTCCATGGCCTCGCTGACCTGCGCATCCAGGGAAGCCTGATTGCGGACGACGATGATCTGGCCCACGGGGATATCCGGTTTGAAGGGCGAGAAAAGGGTACGAATGCTGGCACCACGCGGAAGGTTGGCGTCGGTGATGGGGGTGTGCGGTGCGGGAGAAATTTTCCCGGCATTTTGGGTGTCGATCCGGGTGAGGGCGGAGCGGTCGAGGTCAGTGAGCGGCCCGCTCTCGTTGTTAATGATGACCCTTTCAACATCACCATTCATCAGCAGGCCCTTGGCGACCTCATCGGCCAAGGCGCGATCACCTAGAAAACTGGCGATTCGGGCGGTGTTTTCGACGGTTTTGACCAGACCAGTGACTCGGTCTTCAAGCGATTTCTGGACGCGCGGTTCAATTTGCCCGGTGAGAACGGCAAGGAAAAGATAGCCCGCTAGCCCGGAGAGTAAGAGCACCAGCATTGTGCTGCGCAGCACAATGCTTGAATGGAATCGCTGAAATATTCCGGTGGGCGGGTTGGGCATCAGAGACGGCCTTTTATCGGTATCCGTGCAGATTGATGGGAGGTTACCTCAGGTCGTCAGAAAATGAAATCCAGTGTCGCGCTATAAGTTTGCGTTCGGCCATTCCAGTCGACGGGAACAGTGGGCCAGAGTAATGGGGGCGTGCAAGGGGCATAAGCTGTCATGGGCAGGGCAACGGGCGAGCAGTCTTTATTGCGCGTGAAATCAGCCTGGAATTTCAGGGCGATGGTATCGGAGTACTCGTAGCGCATTCCAAGGGAATAGGTGGTTTGCGAGGTGAGCGGACTCATCAAGGCAAAATTGGCGATATTCACGAGGGTGGCCGAGGCCCCGAGACGTTGGAGTTCATTGACACGGTTGCTGGATTTCGAGCGAATCGAGGAAATCAGGGCAAAGGGCGTGATCCGGTCGAGACGGTAGCCAAGGGTCGCGTAGGCTGATCTGGAATTTGGAAAGAGCAGGGCGTTGCCTTTCATGCGATTGACCGCCATCTGGGCTTGCAAGGGGCCATCCTCGTAGGCAAGTGCCAGGCTGTCAAAGGTCAGGTGTTTGTTCGTCAGGCTGGCGTCATTCACAAAACGAAGTGCTGCCTGGCCAAGAGCCGGGTTGGGTGCAATGCCCAAGGCCGGATTGCCGGTCAGTGCGCTGGCTCCCTCATTGGCAATGAACCCTCTGAGGTTGAAACTGCCGGGAGGAAAATCCTTGTGGTGCTTAAGGCGAGCCCTACCCAAACGAATCAGCCAGTGATTATTCTGGTATTCGAGGTGTCCGCCAGTAATGCGGGAGCCTTCGAGGTCTTCCATCGAACCGATGGGGCCGGTGGTTATATTGCCGGCCCAGTGGTGCTGACTAAGCAAGGAGGGAACGGTTTGCCGGCTTAGCCCAGAGTAGAGCTTCAGACGGGCTGAGCCATCTGCAACGGGGGTATGAAGTACGATGTCTGCGCCATCTTCATAGGGAATGAAGAGGGTGCCGAAGTATTCGAGCGGTGGGCGTACCCAGAGGTAGGAGTAGCCGACATCGCGGGAATCCGCAAACAGGAAGGCGTCAAAGCCGATGCGCCCGGCGCGTGCTTCCAGGAAGTCATAGGGGGTGTATTTGATGAAAGCCCAAGTGACTTCAGGGTCGAAGTTGTTTTCACTGCGATAACGGGTGACGACCTGTGTGGCCGCTTCAAGGTTACTGGAAAGGTCTGCATTGACTTGCAGGCCCAAGCGGCTGTCTTGTATCCAGGAAATGCCACGATTGTCTGCCCCCTTGGGTTGGGTCAGGTCGCGGACGACAGCCGCACCGTTTCCGCGATTGTGAATAGCACCCAAAGTGCCGAAGCCGCTGAGGCGGATGGCGGATGAGGGCAACGGGGGGTCGCTCTCGTTTCCGTCTGCCTGGGCTTGAGCGGTGAGCATGAAGCCCAGGCTCATGAGCACGGCAATCGTCTGGCGGAGAAAGTTCTTGGACATGAAGCGAAGGACGGACACAGTCTATGGGTTAGATAAACGAGGCAAATCAGGGGGTGGATAGATCGAGTACGATGCGAACACGCTTGTCGACAGATGCTTTGGGCACATAGCCGATCGCTCCTTTATTGCTGCCGACAATTTCGATGACTTCGGCAACATTGTCGGCTTGTCTTGGCGGAGAGCCCTGGCCAGAGAAAATCAGACGGGCCCAGTAAGAATTGACTTCGGGCAGACCTTTGTTGATGACTTCCTCGTAAAACTTCGCTTTTGCCGGGTTGCTTGCCGCTTGATCGATCGGTAAGGCGGTGACTCCCGAAGGTAGTTTTTTGCTACGCCCCATGAAGAGTGCTGTGACTTCATCGCGAGAGAGGCGTTCGACACCACTGGCTGGATTGGCGATTACGACCAAGTCCGTTGCAGCCCATGCGGCACCGGCTCCCACACCAGAAAAAATGCACTGCATCAGCAGGAAAGAGCCGAGAAGGAATCGACAGTTCTGTTTCATGGAGTGCGGTGCGGGGACGGGAAAAGAGGGGTGGCGTGGCAGAGGGAGGGTTCGTAAAGGCGGTTTTCGAAAATTATGACATGTTCTGGGTACGTTTGATTGATTTCTAACAATTAGTCAGAGTCAGAAAGTCAGAACTGATTTTGTGGTTTGCTTGACATGGTCAATAAACAAATGTTTAATTCAATAAACATTTACTTTTTTGCTTCTAGGTATGCCTTCTGTTTCTGAACAATCTGTGGTTCGGCTGGATGCCCAGGGTGCCGAGGGCGTTCCCGTGACAACGCGGGCGGCTGCCTTGGCGGAGCGGGCGGCATTTACGGATGGGCAGATTCTGGATGCCGCCGAGTTGTTGTTTGCGAGACATGGCTTGCGCGGAACACGCGTGCGTGAAATCGCTGCGGCCGCCGGGGTCAATGAGGCGACGCTCTATAACTACTATAAAAACAAGGAGGCTTTGTACGAGGCGGTGCTGGAGCGTGGTATCCAGCCTATTGTCGATACGGTTCGCCGCACCTCCGAGGCCGAAAATTCACCGGAAAATATCCGGGATGCGGCTCGTCAGATTATTGGCCAGCTTCAACATCGCCCTCATGTTAGTCAGCTGATTTATCTGGAAGCCATGGCGGATGGCGGGCGTTTGCAATGGCTTGTTGGTCGCTGGCTCAAGCCTTTTGCCGAAACGATTACCCAGCAACTAAGCCAGAGGGCGCATCAGCTAGAGCCTCAGGATTATCCGCAAATCGTTGAATTGTTCTGGCATCTGTCTTTCGGGCACTTTGCTCTGGCCCCCTTGATTCAGCAGACTTTCGGTGTTGATGTTTTTACGGACGATCGCATCGAACGTCAGATCGGTTTTATTGAAAAATTGCTGGCCACGCTCTTTATTGAGCCCGAGCAGGTCGATTGATCATTGTTTTTACTCGTTTTTACCCGTATCAATTTTTAACCCCCGCGTTTCTTCATTTCGCATCACAAACGACAACAAAAGGAGACTTACCATGGCAGACAATACGTTCGACGTCATCGTCATCGGCAGCGGCCCCGGCGGGCTGGCCTGCGCCACGCTTTTGCAAAAGCGCGGTGTACGCACCCTGATACTCGAAAAGAATGAGGTGCTGGGCGGCAAGATGTATAGCGTCGATGCTGACGGTTACGCTTACGACCTTTTCCCGCACGGACAGGTTCCGACGCGCGGCAATGCTTTCGAGCAGATTTTTGCTGAATTGGGCTGCTCCGAAGACTTTAAGCCCGCGCTGGATGTGGATGACCAGCGCGAGATGATTACCCTGGCCTACAAGCGTCCGGGCTGGAAGGAGTACAAGGTCACGACTCAAAAGCAGGCTCTGACGGATGCCTCCGGCTTTTTCAATTCCTGGGAGGCCACTCCCGAGGAGCAGGAAAAGTCGATGATGCTGATTGGTGAAATGCTCAGCTTGACCGCAGATGATCTGGCCAAGCTCGATCGTGTGACCATGGAAGAATGGCTTTCGACGCGCGATGTTCCCGCACCGCTGTACAGCTATCTGGGGTTTCAGGCGAACGCCTCGCTGGCTGAGCCGATTGACCTCGTTTCAGCTTCAGAAATGATCCTCATCATGCAGCACATGATGCTGCAAGGTGGCGGCGGGCAGTACAAGGGCGGTTTTGCCATGCTGACGAATGTCATGGTGCGTGAATTCAAGAAGAATGGCGGCACGCTCATCAATAATTGTCGCGTGGAAAAGATCATCGTTGAAGACGGTGCGGTGACCGGCGTTAAAACCGCCAAAGGTACTTTCCACGCACCCGTCGTGGTGTCGAACGCCGGCTTGCAGCCGACCGTCGTCAAGCTCGTGGGCGAAGAACACTTCGATAAATCCTATGTGAATTACGTCAAGAGTCTGGTCCCGGGCTGGGCTTTCACCAGCGTTCGCTATTTCCTGAACAAGCCGGTCATGAAGACGGGTCTGTATGTCATGTGGTCGGATGATGCCTGGTACAACATGGAACGCTACAAGAAGATGAAGGAGGGTGATTTGCCCGAAGACGTCATCCTGTTCATGGTCAACCACAAGTTCTTCGATCCGGACGCCGCGCCCGAAGGCAAGCAGGTGCTCGTTTCCGGCACGGTTTGCTCGGCGAACCCGGAAGCCAAGGAAATTCAGGCCTTGTGGGACAAGATGGATGCGCAGATGCAGAAGGTTTTCCCGGACATCTGGGAAGCCACGGAGCGCAAGGAATACACCGGCCCGAAGGAAATTTCCGATCTCACGCGTGACAGCGTCGTCAA
>CAZCOS010000026.1:0-26740 GCA_964500605.1 uncultured Sterolibacterium sp. | reverse complement strand
CCTGGCGGATACGGCGAACGTCCCCTACGGCAACAAATCGGATGACTTCATCCGCAAACGTGTGCTGGCCATCGGTGCACACCTCGTGTGTCAAGGCTGCCACACCCTCGTCGTCGCCTGCAACACCGCCACGGCCGCCGCCGTCGAAGCCCTGCGCCAAATGCAACCCGGCATCGCCGTCATCGGCGTCGAACCCGGTGTCAAACCCGCAGCGACCACCACAAAAACCGGGCGTATCGCCATTCTCGCCACCGAATCCACCGCACGCAGCGCGCGGCTCAAAAAACTCATCGCCACTCACGCCAGGCAGTTAGAGGTTCATGTCGAAGCCTGTCCGGGCTGGGCCACGCGTGTTGAAACTCTCCACCTCGCTGATCTCTCCGACCCCGTTTTTGCCGCCGAAGTGGCAGCAAAAATCACGCCGCTGCTCGATGCAGGGGTCGATCGCATCGTTTTAGGCTGTACCCATTACACCTTTCTCAGTGAATTGATCCAGCCCTTGCTGGAAAGCCGTGCAGAATTGATTGAAGTCGCCGAAGCCGTCGCCCGGGAAGTCATACGCCGAACCCGGCTCGATGCGACGGATCAAGGCCGACTCGGGCTGCAATCCACCGCCCACCCTGAACGCCTGCAGGCCGCCCTGCCCGCACTCGGGCTGGCCTTCCTGCAAGCCCGCATTCAGGAATCTGCCCGGCTCGTTGCGATACCCGACTAACCCCCCCTTATTCCGCCATTGCCGCTGCGAAATCGGCCATCGCCTTTTCAAACTGCCAGTAAGCCTTCAGGGAAACAATCTTCCCCGCTTCATTGACGCGATAGACACCGATGAAATTCACTTCAAGCGGTTTGCCATTAGGCAACATTCGCGTAATGCGCAACAGATTGGCGCATTCGTCGCCCGCCGGGTAGGACTCACGGATGCGGATTTCGCCACCGTTCTGGATGATGACGTTGTCCCAGAACGCGCCAATGGCCTCGCGGCCTTTGTGTCCCTGGCCGGTGGGGTCAAAGGGCGACACGCCGACCGGGTCCTGCAACACGGCTTCTTCGGCGAAAAGATCCAGCCAGCTTTCGCGGTTTTGTGCCTTGACGTTGCGCATGGACTTGAAACTGGCCTGCTGCGCCGGGAAAGGGGAATCCTGGGTAAAATCGACGTCACTCATAACGGGCTGCTCCTGAACAGGTTGCTGGAAAGCTCGTTATTATCGCGGATTACCGCGTTTTTCACGTACCCTCCCAAGAACGGTCATTCCACCACGAGCCACTGATGAACCCTTGCTGCATTTTCAGTTTCCCCCTCACCGACGGCGGGCCTAAAAGCAGGCTCGCCTTTGGCGCGCCACACCGGATTCTGCATGCAGAAAGGCTCTCGGATGTCCGCAGCGTGTTGCGGGAGGCCGAGGAGCACGCACGACAGGGAAACTGGGTTGCGGGATTCGTGAGTTACGACGCGGCCCCCGCCTTTGATACGACGATGTGCATTCCGGGAGGAACCGATCATGCGGCATCTTTGCCCTTGGCCTGGTTTGCGATTTTCGACCAGCCTTTGCCCGATTTTGTACTGGATGCGCCCGGCATTACCGAATCTGCACCTGAGCTGGTTTGGAGGGCGGATTGCAATGAAGCTCAATATCTTCAGACCATCGAAATCTTGCGTAGCCGCATTCAGGCCGGCGAGGCCTATCAGATCAACCACACCTTTCGGCTCACAGCCCAACGACCGGAGCACTTTGACACGCTTTCCTGGTTTGCCCAGTTACACACCACACAGCCCGATGCTTACGCGGCCTGGATCAATCTGCAAACAGAAGGGCATGGCGCACAGATTCTTTCCCTTTCGCCGGAACTTTTTTTTCGCTGCGATGGCGAAATCCTGACCACCCGGCCCATGAAAGGGACGGCGCGGCGGGGACGCAACACACAGGAAGATCAGGAAATGGCCCAATGGCTGCTGCATTCCGAAAAGAATCGCGCCGAAAACCTGATGATTGTCGACCTGCTCAGAAACGATCTTTCCCGCATCGCCCAGCCACACAGCGTCCGCGCTGATCCGCTCTTTGCCCTTGAACGTCACCCTACCCTCTGGCAGATGACCTCCACAATCCGGGCGCGGCGTCTTCCCGGAACGCTTCTGGACACACTTTTTGCTGCACTTTTTCCCTGCGGTTCCGTGACGGGTGCCCCCAAACTCAAAGCCATGGAGCTCATCGCTCAGCTGGAAAACAGCCCCAGAGGGTTATATTGCGGTGCGATCGGGCTGCTCAAGCCGGGTGGGGACGCCATCTTCAATGTCGCCATCCGCACCCTCAGCCTGGGCCCCAAAACAATCTGCTGCGGGGTGGGCGGCGGCATCACTTGGGATTCCAATGCACAGGAAGAATATGCAGAAGCCCGCCTCAAAGCCCGCTTTCTGGAGCCCGAAACGGCCAGAGCCCGTCCTTCCGGGCTCTTTGAAACGCTGCGTCTGGATGAGGGCCAATACGGGCGGCTCGAACGACACCTAATGCGGCTGGGCGATTCGGCAGACTACTTCGGCTTTCCTCTTGATCGATCACACATCCTGAGCGAACTGACCCGGCTCGCCCAAAAAAACCCATCAGGCCGCCACCGTGTTCGCCTCGACCTGATGGCCGACGGAACCGTTTCCGCTCTTGTCGCACCCTTTCCGCACACGCCGCATCACCCCACATTCCTGATTCGCCCCCTGCCCTCACCTTTGCACCCACATTTCCTGCACCACAAGACGAAAGAACGGCAACATTACGACCTCACCCATGCGGAAGCCTTGAAGATTCAAGCCGATCTTTTCGATGTCCTGCTACTGAATGAAGCAGGTGAATTGACCGAATTCACCCGAGGCAACCTCATTCTGGAGCTCGAAGGACAACACTACACACCGCCACTTGCCTGCGGGCTGCTCGACGGGGTTTTGCGACGCGAGATGATTGAAAATCAAGGTGTGATTGAACGCGTCCTGACACCCGCCGATCTGAAACGCGCAAGCCGCATCCTATTCATCAACAGTCTGCGCGGGGAAATTGAAGTTCATCCGGCACGATAAAAACCACGAATACGATCACATCCAATAAAAACGCCGCATTACGCGGCGTTTTTGTCAGTGCGACCGGCACCGACTTTCATGTCTGCTTGAGCAGATCCGGGAGAATCAACAAAACATCCTGTCAGTACGCATCTTCGATAAAGGCTCCTCTGTCGTCAAACTCGTTGCCAATGCGAAATTGCCATCTCTTTATAGATCACAAAAAATAGATGGCAAGGAAAATCCTTTCGCCCAATACAAAAATCAAAAATGCCTACAAAAACCCTCATGCCTTTATACTCACCCCAACCCCGTAACGTATCGATGACACCGTGACCACATCCTACGGCTTGCGCATTCGCCTCCTGATTCTTGGCATGGCCCTCCTGCTGCCGATCGTCCTGCTGTTTGCCGGGCAGAGCTGGTTTTATTCCAAGGATCAGATTGAAAGCGAAGAACGCTTTTTGAACGACCTGGCCCGACTGGTGATCCAGCAAACGGCGGAGCAGCTAACCCACAATGAAAGCTACCTGGACACCCTGTCCCATTCGACGGTTGGCCTACGCCTTATCGATCAATCAGAATGTCAGCGACTCCTCTACAACGCACCTTTCGCCCCCGAATCCCTGGTGGGGCTGGCCTTCTATACAAACAAGGGTGATCTTCTTTGTGCCCGTGGTGCGCCCATCACGGCGGACGCTTCGTTCAAGCAGGCCCTGAGTCGGGCGGCTGCCGCCCCCCGAACTGGTTCATCAGACAGCAGCCTGACCAACATCAACGCTGCAGTCCCAAACAAACTTCTACTGATTCAACCCCTTGCACCCGGGCAGGAAAAATCAAAGTCTGCTCCGGACACGCTCCTTCTCGTGGCGCAAATCAATCTGAGCTGGTTTGAACAAAGAATCACCGATCTATCCGCCCCCAGAAAAGTTTCATTTGTCCTCATCGATCCGCAGGGCAAGGTGCTTTCTCCTCAGCGTCTGCTGGGCCGTGACCTTCACGACCACGCCCTTTTCTCAAAAATTTCAGGCATTACCGACTTCACTTCCTTTGAAGCGACGGGGCTTGACGGCCTAACACGCACCTTCGTAGCCGCTCCCATCAAAACCGAACACGCCAATCTGGGCTACGCCTGGGTCACCCTTCCCACCCAGAACCCCTACTGGCTGGCCATCCGTCAGTTTCTCAGTGCGACCGCCCTCGCCTTGCTGGCCGTCATCGCCTTGCTGGCCCTGATCTGGCACTCCAACAAACGCTGGGTACTCCAACCTATCGACAAACTACGCCAGAGTACACGTCGCATCGGAGAAGGCGACTTTTCAGCCCGCACCGGCCTGCCTCACACCCAGGATGAAATCGGTCGCCTGGCTGCCAGCATCGACGACATGGCCGCCACCCTCGAAAAAAGTGAAAGCTGGCGCAATCTGGTGCTTGAATCGGCAAAACTAGGTGCCTGGGACATCGACTTACTTGCCGGAACGACTTACCGCACGGCCCAGCACAACCGGATTTTTGGCTACGACACGCCCCAGCTCACTGCCGATGCCGGTGAATTTTTCAAACACGTCCCTGCAGAAGATCAAGCCCTTGTTCGACAGCGTTATGCCGATGCCCTGGTTTCTGGGCAACATGATCTCGAAATTCGCATCATCCGGGCCGACAATGTGCTGCGCTGGATCAATGTCAGAGGCCAGGTGCTCTATGACGAGCAAAAACGCCCCATTCGCATGATCGGCATCGTAGCCGACATCACCGACCGGAAGCAGGCTGAAGCCGAACAAAAGAAACTGAATCGCACCCTGCAACTACTTTCAGAGGCAAACGAAGCCCTGCTGCGCATCCGGAACGAGCACGACCTGCTCGAAGCCATCTGCCGCCACATTACCGAAATCGGTGGCTACCCCATGGCCTGGGTCGGCTTTGCCATTGATGACGACAAACACATTCTGCCCGTTGCCCAAAGCGGCGACGACACCATACTTCACCAGCTCAAGCTAACGTGGCACGAAGCCAACATACCCGCAGACTGCCCTGCCGGAGCGACCATCCATACCGGCCTGCCCGTCGTCATTCAAGACCTGCACGATCAAGGCAATGTTCAAGCCGCCTACGCCAGCACGATCTCCCTGCCGCTCACAAACAGTTTGGGGGTCATGGGGGCCCTGTCGATCTACGCACATGAAGCCCAAGCCTTTGACACGGCAGAAATCACCCTCCTCGAAAAACTGGCCAATAATCTGGCCTACGGCATCGAACATCTGCGCGAAATCCACAAGCGCGAATACTTCGAACAACAGCTCGACTATCAGTCCCACTTCGACCGCAGCACGGGCCTGCCCAATCGCGCCATGTTCATGAAACGTCTTGAGCAAAATATCAGCAAGGCCAACCCGTCTCCAGAATCAGGTAGCACGATGGCCGTGATTGTCGTCGATCTCGACCGCTTCAAGAACTTCAACGACACCCTCGGACACCACATTGGCGACCAGCTCGTTCAGCAAATGTCCCAACGTCTTGCCAAAGCACTGGAACCCAATCACTTCATGGGTCGCCTTTCCGTCGATGAATTCGGCATCGTCGTACCCTCTCCGGCATCCACTGCTCAAGTCAGCGAAATGGTGGCACGACTGCTTGCCCATATTGCCAAACCCGTACTTCTTGCTGGACAGCAGCTCTACGTCACAGCCAGTGCGGGGATCTGCCTGCACCCGGAAAACGGAGAAACCGCCGAAGCCCTGCTGCAATGCGCCTACGCCGCCATGTACGGCTCAAAAGCGCGCGGCGGCAACACAGTGCAAGTCTATGTCACCGAAATGAACCGCCACCTGCCTCGCCGGATGATGCTGGACGCCGCCTTGCGGCAGGCCGTGGAACTCAAACAGTTGCAGCTTCTGTTCCAACCCAAGGTCAGCCTGCACACCGGCAAAATCGTCGGCGCGGAAGCCTTGCTCCGCTGGCACCATCCAGAACTAGGCATGATCTCACCCGTGGATTTCATCCCGCTGGCCGAAGAAACCGGGCTGATCGTCTCCATCGGTGAGTGGGTCATCGACGACACTTGTCGGCAAATGCGGGCCTGGCTGGATGCAGGCTTGAAAACCCCGCCGGTCGCCGTCAATCTTTCCGCCCGACAATTTGTTCAAGAAAACCTCTGTCAGATGGTGCGCAGCATCCTTGAAAGACACCGCCTTGAACCTTCCATGCTGGTGCTGGAAGTCACGGAAAGCACGGCCATGCAGGACGTCGAACGCGCCATTGCCATTCTGGATGAACTCAAATCCATTGGCGTGAAGCTCTCGCTGGACGACTTCGGAACTGGCTACTCCTCGCTGTCCTACCTCAAGCGTCTCCCCCTCGACCACCTAAAGATCGACCGTGCTTTTGTGAACGACATCACCCAGGACCCGGACGATGCCGCAATCTGCGTCGCCGTGATCGGACTGGGGCACAACCTGAAAATGACCGTCGTTGCAGAGGGAGTCGAAACACCAGAGCAAATGAACTTCTTGCGGCAGCACCAATGCAACGAAATGCAGGGCTATCTGTTCAGCCGCCCCGTTTCCTCTAGCGATTACGAAGCCATGCTCCAAACCGGAAAACACCAAGACTTGCCGCCACTTTGATTTTGCGATGATTTCACCTGCCCGCGAAGACTGAATAGTCGCCATCAGGGCGACACCCTTATTGACCCGGCGCATTGATATGGAAAGGAACCGCTACCTGTAGGGGCAGCCTTTACGGCTGGCCGCGGTTCAGATACAAAATTTGATCTTCATCGCGGCGGACCAACAGACGACGCCTGTCCCCCATCGAAATACCCTGTTTCAGCGTGTCCTGCTCTTGCGCAGCAAGTCTGCCGCCGCCTCCGCGGGAAGCGGTCGGCTGAATAGATAGCCCTGGTAGGTCCCACAACCTTCCTGACGGGCAAAATCCATTTGCTCCTGGGTCTCGATGCCTTCGATGACAACATCCAGCCCCAGATTTCGTGCCAGTGCCGTAATCGTCCGGATGATGGCGATGTCGTCCTTGTCTTGTGGAAGGCCACGAACAAACGACTGGTCGATTTTCATGCAGTCGAGCGGAAAATACTTCAGATAAGACAGCGAAGAGTAGCCGGTTCCGAAATCATCGAGTGCAATTTTGATCCCCAGATTACGCAGTTTTGAAAGCTTTTCGATAACGCGCTCGGGGTTTTCTGCCATCGCGCTTTCCGTCATTTCCAGTTCCAGATAACGAGCCGGCAAGCCGGTTTTCTTCAGGGTAGCCTCAACCTGTTCGACCAGATCATCCTGACGAATCTGCAAAGCCGAAAGGTTGATGGCCACACGAAAGTCATCCAGCCCGGCATCGAGCCACAACTTTCGCTGCCGGCAACCTTCGTGCAAAACGAAAGCACCCAGTGCGTCGATCAACCCACCCTCCTCGGCAATCGGAATGAAGCGGGCAGGAGAAATGCTGCCCAGCACGGGATGTTTCCAGCGCACCAAGGCTTCCACCCCTTCGATCAGCCCCGAATCGAGCTTCACCCGGGGCTGATAATGCAGGCTCAACTCTCCGGCGTGGAGGGCATCGAGCGATTCGCGCAACGCACTTTTGATCGTCACGAAATCCAGTGCCCGGGCATTGAGCTCCGCGGAGTAAAACACATACTGATTGCGCCCGGCTGCCTTGGCAGAATGCAGCGCGGACGCAGCGTTGTTCAACAAAACATCAATATCGTCCCCTTCCTCCGGGTGGCAGGCGATGCCAATGCTGGCCGTGATGTAGATTGTCTTGCCATTGATCTCAAACGGTGCGGCGCAGGCTTCGAGCAAAGCTTGTGCAATACCCGCCAGCTCGGTGTCGCTATGAACGCTTTCGACCAGCAGCACGAACTCATCGGCCCCCAGGCGCGCCAGGGCATCGGCCTGATGCAATACCTTGGTCAAACGAGTCGCCAACTGGGCCAGCACCTGATCGGCAAAGGAAAAACCCAGCGAATCATTGATCGCCTCGAAGTGATCGATGTCCAGATGGAGCAGGCCAAGATGCCCACCTTTCCGGACAGAACGCGCGAGCGCGGCCCGACACAATTCAAGGAACAAAGTTCGGTTTGGCAAGTGGGTGAGCAAATCGTATTGCGCCAGATGGTTCATGAGCCGCAGGCGGCGCACCATACATTTAGTCAGCTCGATGGCAAAAAGCGGATAACGACGAACGATCTCCAGCAAGCGCGGTTTGTCGATGATAGCGATCCTGCAATCCTTGCTCGCAATGGCCGAAGCACTACGCACCGAATCATCCAGAACCGCCATCTCACCCAAGGTATCCCCGGCCTTCGCCGTATCGAGAATGCGGTCTCCCACCCGGATTTCGATTTCACCCTGAAGCACGAGGTACATTTCCTCACCCGGCTCTCCCATCGCAAAAATTATCTCGCCGCTGGCGTAGTGCCGAACTTCATCACAAGCCTGGAGAATCTCGCTGAAATTGATCGACATGGGAAACACCCTTCAAAAAGCACATCAAACAAGGCGGTCAGCCTATTCGATTTCCTTCTGTTTGTCATGCCTGGACAAATCAATCAGCCGTGACGCGTTGAGGTGAATCATGACCCGCTTCTTCCCATGGCGCATCGGGTTGCGAACGAACAGGGAGTGACTGCACTGCCGCTGAACGTGTTGGAATTCTCCGCGATGCGGGCATTGGCGTGAGATTGGCCGCAGGCTCTACTTTGCGTGGCACCCATTCTCAAGCACCTTCGGGACGCAGTCAAAACGGTAAGAACAGATTTTGGGGATGGTCCGCCATCTGCTCAAAACCATAGCGTTGATAGAAATTGACTGTGGAGTGCTTCGCAGTAACGACAAGGCCAATTCTGCCAATTTCACCGGAAATACGAGTCGCTCGGTCAATGGCGTCAAAGAGCATGAACTCTCCAATACCATTCCCTTGATGGCCTAGTGCTGTTGCCAGCCGACCAAGATGAAACACGGGCACCTTGGTAGGTAACCGCTTTCCATATTGCACTGGCAGATTGTTATTCACCAGTTCAGCCAAGCTAATCGCGTAGAAGCCGAGTATTTCGACGCCCGTCTCGTTGGCGACCGCGACAAAGGTAGAAGAAATCCCCTTCTCCTTATGTTGTCTGGCGGTCTGTTTCAGCCAGCCATTCAGGTCTGCATCACCGCAATCGAAGTTTTTTCTGTCATGCCTGTTGTTAAGCGGTTGAACCAGCATCGTTCAATAACCTCTGATAACGGGCTTGGGCCTGAAGAAACTTTTCATTGCGCGGCGGCGGATTCTCAATCATCTCCAGCAACCTCAAGGATTCCCGACGAGTCAGGACAATCGTTGATTCACTTTCAATGACTTTTTCCGCTTTTTCCAGGGCAGCTTGAACGACGAACTGGTT
This sequence comes from uncultured Sterolibacterium sp., assembly GCA_964500605.1. GTDB lineage: Bacteria > Pseudomonadota > Gammaproteobacteria > Burkholderiales > Rhodocyclaceae > Sterolibacterium. Next base: position 17,306 of record CAZCOS010000026.1, on the reverse strand, counting down.
CAGCGTCGCACCAACAAGGTCGGCTGCTGCTTGCAGCTTTTCCTGCACATGGCCAGTGATTCTCGTGGTAAGCCGCTTTCCTGTATGAGCAAGCATGGCAGCCTCCTTGGTAGAAAATAAGGCTATGTGCAAAATAAGGTTGGAATCCTGAAGCTACGCCAAACGTGATAACTCTCCGTTTTGTGCAAAACATGGTTGAAAGTTTCCGTCAGTCTGGTATTCTGTTTTGTGCAAAACTTGGTTGGAGAACCACATGGCAGAACAGACAGGCTCGGGCGCATCGCTGGCGGATTTCATCTGGAAAAACGCCGAAGACCTTTGGGGTGATTTCAAGCACACGGATTTCGGCAAGATCATCCTGCCGTTCACGCTCTTGCGTCGTTTGGAATGCGTACTGGAACCCACCCGCGAAAGCGTTCGCGAAAGTCATGCCGCCTTCAAGGATGCCGGGATCGATATTGATCTAGTGCTCCGGCAGGCCACACGCTACCCGTTCTACAACACGTCAGAATACGCGCTGGCCACACTGGGCAGCACCAAGACCCGCCAGAACCTCCAAGACTACATCGCCCACTTCTCGGACAACGCTCGCATCATCTTCGAGCAGTTCGATTTCACGAATACCGTCATTCGTCTCGATAAGGCCGGTGTTCTCTTCAAGATTTGCAAGAATTTCGCCGGTATCGATCTGCATCCGGAGGCGGTGCCGGATCGCGTGATGAGCAACCTCTACGAGCATCTGATCCGCCGATTTGGTGCCGAGGTTAATGAAGGGGCTGAGGACTTCATGACGCCTCGCGATGTCGTGCATCTGGCCACGGCCCTGTTGCTCGACCCTGACGACGCTCTGTTTGAATCGAATCCCGGCCTGATCCGCACCCTGTACGACCCGACTTGTGGCACTGGCGGCTTTTTGACCGATGCCATGAATCATGTTGCCGAGTACGGCAACCGCTTCATGGTGCCGCCCGTTCTTGTTCCGCATGGACAAGAACTCGAACCGGAAACTCATGCTGTCTGCCTGACCAGCATGTTGCTGCGCACCCTCGAATCTGATCCTGGGCGCGACCTGTCGAAGAACATTCGGCTGGGTAGTACGCTGTCCAATGACCAGTTCGCCAACGAGCGCTTCCATTACTGCCTCTCAAATCCTCCCTTCGGTAAGAAGTGGGAGAAGGATTCGGACGCCGTAAATACCGAGCACAAGGAAAAGAAGTACGACGGGCGCTTTGGCCCTGGTTTGCCGCGCATCAACGATGGCTCGATGCTCTTCTTGATGCATCTGGCCAGTAAGCTGGAGTTGCCTGAGAACGGTGGTGGCCGTGCCGCCATCGTGCTATCAGGATCGCCGTTGTTCAACGGCGGAGCTGGCTCAGGGGAGTCTGAGATTCGTCGCTGGCTGCTGGAAAACGATCTGGTGGAAGCCATCGTGGCGCTGCCCACGGAAATCTTCTTCCGCACGGGCATCGGTACTTATCTCTGGATTCTCTCGAACAAGAAAGATGGGCGCAGGGAGAAGCGCGTCCAACTCATCAACGCTACGGGCTTCTGGTCGTCGATCAAGAACGAAGGCAACAAGCGCCGGATCGTGGATGACGAGCAGCGTCGCCAGATTGTCGACATCTATGCCGCTGCCGAGACAAACGATGTCTCGCGGATGATCGATTACCGCACCTTCGGCTATCGCCGTATCAAGGTGTTGCGCCCGCTGCGCATGTCGTTGGTTGTTGATGACGCAGGCCTGTCCAAACTGCAAGGCGAAAAGGCTTGGCAGAAGCTCTCGCCGGAGCATCAGCAAGTCTGGCTGGGAGCATTGCAGCAGCACATGGGCGCTACGCATCCTTTTGGCTGGGCCGAAACCTTTGCCGATGAAACAGTGCGTTCTGCGCTGGCTTCTGGCAAGGTCATCAAGGCGGGGAAAGCCTTCGTCAAGGCATTGAGCAACGCCTTCGGCGTGCGCGATCCACAGGGCGAACCAGTGCTCGATGCCGATGGTGCAGTTGTCGCCGATCCTGATTTGACCGACTACGAGAACGTGCCGCTGACAGAAGACATCCACGACTACCTGGCCCGAGAAGTCCTGCCGCATCTGCCGGATGCCTATATCGACGAAACCTTCCGCGACGACAAGGATAAGGAAATTGGGCGCGTCGGTTTCGAGATCAACTTCAACCGCTTCTTCTACCAGTATGTGCCGCCGCGCAAGCTGCATGACATCGACGCTGAGTTGAAGCAGGTTGAATCGGAAATCGCTGCGCTGTTGGCCGAGGTAGCAACGGAATGAGCCACTACAAACCTTACCCGGCCTATCGGGATTCCGGCGTGGAATGGATTGGGCAGGTGCCGGAGTATTGGGAGGTGAAGCGCCTTAAATACTCGGTTGCATCATGTAAGAACGGTGTATGGGGCGATGATCCTGTAGGCAATGCCACCGAAGACATCCCGTGCGTTCGGGTTGCTGATTTTGATCGAGACAAGTTGAGGGTTGTTCTTAACGACCCAACGATGCGAAAGGTCAAAGATAGCGAACGCCAAGGACGCATTCTCAAGTATGGCGATTTGCTGCTTGAAAAATCTGGAGGTGGTGAAAAACAACCTGTCGGATGCGTTGTGCAGTACGAAGACGAACACCCCGCCGTTTGCTCTAATTTTATTGCCCGCATTGAGGTTGCTCCGGAGCATTCGTCTTCGTTCGTCAGAAACGTGCATCACGCTCTTTACTGCGCCCGCATTACGACGAATTCAATCAATCAGACATCCGGCATTCAGAATCTTGATCAGGAGCGCTATCTCAACGAGTTCGCAGCCTTTCCGGCGACGGCCGAGCAAAAGTTGATCGTTTCTCTGGTCGACCGCGAAACCGCCCGCATCGATGCACTGATCACCAAGAAAACCCGCTTCATCGAACTCTTGAAGGAAAAGCGCCAGGCTCTCATTACGCATGCGGTCACCAATGGGCTTGATCCGAACGTGAAGATGAAGGATTCAGGTGTGGAATGGCTTGGGGAGGTGCCGGCACATTGGCAGATCAAGCCCCTTTGGTCTGTGTTCAAGCCAATAAAACGCACTGGATTTGTAAACGAGCAACTACTTTCCGTCTACAGAGACTATGGGGTCATCCCTAAAAGCTCACGCGACGATAACCGAAATCGCGCATCCGATGACCTGAGTCCCTATCAGCTTGTAGAGCCGGACAATCTTGTCACCAACAAAATGAAAACGTGGCAAGGCTCGATAGCGGTTAGCGAGCATCGAGGCATTGTAAGCCCCGCTTATTTTGTATACGAGGCAATAGAGCCTCTGTTTGGCCGTTTTATCCATCACCTGATGCGCTCCAGTCCATACATAACTGGGTACATGTCGATATCAAAGGGAATCAGAGTCGGCCAATGGGACTTGGACCAAGAACACTTTCGTGTTTTTCCTATTCTGTTTCCCTCGTTGATCGAACAAAAAGCGATTGTAAAAACCCTCGATAGTGAAACTGCTCGCATCGACCTTGTAATCACCAAAACCCAGCGCAGCATCGACCTTCTCAAAGAACGCCGCGCTGCCTTCATTACCGCTGCCGTCACCGGCCAAATCGACCTCCGGGAGTCCGCATGAGCGACACCGCACACCAAGAAAAGCACTTCGAGAGCTACATCGTTTCCAAGCTAGAGGCACAGGGTTGGAAGGTTGGCGAAACAACTAAGTACGACACCGAGCGGGCGTTATATGCCGATGACCTCATTGCCTGGCTGGAAGCCTCTGGCCAAGGCGAGAAGTGGGCCAAGCTCAAGAAGGACAACGGCGACCGCGCCCTTGAGGTGCTGATGGATCGGCTGGCCAAGGCGCTGGAAACGCACGGTACGGTACAGGTGCTACGCCAAGGCTTCTCGATTGCCGGGTGTGGCCACATCGATCTCTCAGAAGCAGCACCGGAGGACAAGCGCAACGCCGACGTGCTGAAGCGCTATGCTGCCAATATCCTGCGCGTGGTGCCGCAGCTTCAATATCACCCGTCGCGCAAGCTGGCGATTGATCTGGTGCTGTTTATTAACGGCATTCCGGTGGCGACCGTCGAACTCAAGACCGATTTCACCCAGTCGGCAGAAGCGGCCATGGATCAGTACCGCACTGACCGGCTGCCCTACGATCCGAAGACCAGGCGCCGCGAGCCATTGCTGACGTTCAAGCGGGGCGCGGTTGTCCATTTCGCCATGTCCGATTCTGAAATCCAGATGGCGACGAAGCTCGATGGCGACAATACCTTCTTCCTGCCGTTCAACAAGGGCAACGATGGGCATGCTGGCAACCCGGAAGGCGAGTTGAAGGCCGATGGCACCCGTGAATATCCGGTTGCCTACTTCTGGGAAGCTGTCTGCCAACCGGATGCCTGGCTGCGTGTCTTCCACAGCTTCGTCTATGTCGAGAAGAAGGATGTTGTCGATCTGAAGGGCAACTGGTCGAAGAAGGAGACGCTGATCTTCCCGCGTTTCCACCAATGGTCTGCGGTCAATGAAATGATCGCCGATGCCAAGCAGAACGGCCCCGGCATGGTCTATCTGGCCGATCACAGCGCCGGTTCTGGAAAGACCAGCACGATTTCCTGGACAGCCCATGACCTCGTGAAATTGCGCAGCGACAACGGCGATTCGATCTTCAGTAGTGTCATCATCGTCACCGACCGGAATGTGCTGGACGGCCAGCTTCAGGATGCTGTGAAGCAGATCGACCATCAGTTCGGCGTCATTGCGGCGATTGATCGCCAGAAGTCCTCGAAGTCGAAGAGTCAGCAACTGGCCGATGCGCTGCTGGCGGAAACGCCGATCATCGTTGTGACCATCCAGACCTTCCCGTATGCGATGGAAGCCATCGTGACCGACAAGACCCTGAAGGGGAAGAATTTCGCGGTCATCATCGACGAGGCGCACAACTCCCAGACCGGCACAACGGCAGCCAAGCTCCAGACGGCGCTGGCCATGAGCGGCCAGGGCAAGATGGCTTCGCTGACCGTTGAAGAACTGCTGGAGCAGCTTCAGAAGTCGCGTGCCCGTCCAGACAACATCAGCTACTTCGCCTTCACCGGCACGCCCAAGCATTCGACGTTGATGCTGTTTGGCCGCGTTCCTGACCCCTCGCAACCGCCCTCCAAGGACAATCTGCCGGAAGCCTTCCATCGCTATTCGATGCGACAAGCCATTGAGGAAGGTTTCATCCTGGATGTCCTGAAGGGCTATGTGCCGTACAAGACCGCCTTCAACCTTGCCAAGCAGATCGAGGACAACAAGCGTGTGAGCGGCAAGGCCGCAAAGCGTGCGTTGGCGCAATGGATGTCGCTGCACCCGACCAACGTCACGCAGAAGGTGCAGTTCATCATCGAGCACTTCAGCAAGAACGTGGCGCACCGGCTGGATGGCAAGGCCAAGGCTATGGTCGTGACCAGTTCCCGCGCCGCAGCGATCCGCTACAAGAAGGCGTTTGACCGTTACATCGCCCAGCACACCGAATACAGCTACATCCATTCCCTGATTGCATTCTCCGGCAAAATGACCGGCAAGCAAGTGATGCATGGCGATGATGAGCAATTCAAGGAGGATGTGTTCATCGTCGATGAGAACGAGGAATTCACCGAGGAAAGCATGAACCCGGAGGTTAAGGGGCAAGATTTGCGTCTGGCCTTTGATCGCCCGGAGTATCGCGTGATGCTGGTGGCCGACAAGTTCCAGACCGGCTTCGACCAGCCCAAGCTGGTGGCTCAGTACGTCGACAAGAAGATCGCCAACGATGTCGAAATCGTCCAGACCTTCTCCCGTCTCAACCGGATGGCACCGGGCAAGGATGAAGTCTTCATCATCGACTTCGTGAATGACCCGGAGAACGTTCGTCGCGCCTTTGCCATGTACGACGACGGGGCACAAATCGACGACGTGCAAGACCTGAATGTGGTCTATGAGATCAAGGAGCAGCTTGACGGCCAAGGCTTGTACGAAGCCTCTGATCTGGAAGCCTTCAAGGAGGCCCGTTTCAAGACCATCCGCGACATCACGCACGCTCAGGAGCCGCAGCACAAGGCGCTCTATACCGCGACCGATGGCCCCAAGCGCCTGTTCGAGCAACGACTGAAGATGCTGCGTGAGGCGATTGCCACTTGGGAGGCAGCTTTCGACAAGGCGCACAGCCAAGGCGATCAGGCAGGGATGAAGTCGGCTGACCACCACCGGCAGGAACATGCAGACCAAATCAAGACGCTGATGGCCTTCAAGGCTGGCCTTGGCCGGTTCTGCCGCACCTATGCCTATGTGGCCCAGTTGATCGACTTTGGCGACCCGGAACTGGAGAACTTCGCCGCCTTTGCCAAGCTGTTGCAAAAGCGCCTGTCCGGCGAAACGCCCGAGAGCGTGGATTTGAAAGGCTTGGTACTGACCGGCTTTGACATCAAGGGCAAGGACGACGCGGCCGGCGAAGAAGGCGATGCGCCTGTGCTCAAGCCCATCGGGCCGGGCGGTGGCAGTGGTGCAGGTGATGCACCTCGGTTCCTTATGGAAATCATCGACAAGCTCAATCACTTATTTGGTGAAGCGACCCCGCTTCGTGACCAAGCAGCCTTCGTGAATCAGATCGCTTCCATCGCCCGTGAGAACGATGTGGTGATGGCGCAGGTTGAAAGCAATACGCGGGATCAGGCCATGAAGGGCAACCTGCCTGGTGCTGTGCAGCAAGGCGTAGTTCGCGCTCTGACCAGCCACCAGAAGCTCGCTACGCTGGTGCTGAAGTCTGACCGGCAAGCGATGGCGGCACTGACCGATGTCATTTACGACCTGATCAGCAAGCAGCGAAACATTGACCTGGATAGCGCCAGTGATTGATCTCTTGAACCTCCCCGGCGTCAAGCCGGTGGATTACTTCTCGCAGAATCGCGGACTCACCGTCGTTGCCGAAGCGCTCGACGGTGATTTGCCTTCATGCCCCGACTGCTCCAAAGCCATGTATCGGCATGGTAAGCGATCCAATATCTTTGCCGACACCCCGATGCAGATGCAGCCGGTGCGCCTTGAAATCTTCCGGCCACGCTTCCGATGCGATAGCTGCGGCAAGATGTTCTCTCCTGAATTGACGTTTCTGGATGAGAAGCGACGGGCAACCAAGAGACTGGTCGACGCAATCCGGGAACGATGCCTGGACATGACGTTTCATGCGCTGGCCGACCAAACCGGGCTTGCCGTCAATACCATCAAAAATATCGCGCACGATCTGATTGAAGAGTTAGATCGAACGGTGCGGTACGAAACTCCGGTCATCATGGGGATCGACGAAGTAAGCATCGCCGGTAAGTATCGTTGCGTCATCACGAATCTTGCGACGAACAACGTCTATCAGATGCTGGAGCTTCGCACGCAGGATCATCTGAAGCCGTTCTTCAAGAACCTGCCCGACCGGGAACGTGTGGAATGGGTCTGCACGGACATGTGGCGACCGTTCAAACGATCCTTCGCCCAGTACCTACCCAATGCCCGTTTGGTCATCGACAAGTTCCACGTCGTCAAAATGGCCTCTGAAGCACTGGAGGAAGAGCGCAAGAAGTACCAGGCGACTTTGAGCAAGGAAGAGCGCGTCCATGTAAAGAAGTCGATTCGCTGGCTGACGCTGAAGCGGCCTGGCAACCTGAATACGGACGAACTGAAGGCGCTGGCAGTGGTTCGACAAGCCATCCCTGAATTGGGCAAAGCCTACGACTTCAAGGAAGCCTTCTTCCGCATCTACGACGATCCCAACAAGGTATCTGCCCAGCATGCCTTCGAAGCATGGGAAAACACCCTGCCAGAAGGCGAGCTTGAGAAATTCCACGACCTTGCCAAAACGGTACACAACCACTATGAAGACATCTTCGCCTACTGGGATTCGCCGGGCCAGATCACCAATGCCTACACCGAATGCCTGAATGGCCTGATCAAACTGTCGAACCGGTTGGGGCGCGGGTATAGCTACGAGATCATCCGGGCCAAAACGCTCTATGCGAAACATGCCCGAAAAGTAGGTAGTGGCGTGAGGCTATCGAAGCCTTCCGAATCGCAGATTCCAACCAAGAGCACTACCGAGACAGTCGAGTACGGGCCGCACATTCCAACCTTGGTGGAGCTTGCTGAATCAGGCGTTCTGGACTGAGAAATTATCGATTTCCAACCTCAGAATGCATATAGCCGAAAATAATTGATGGTGCTCGGTATAGACTTGCGGCGTCATATTGTCACCGCTCGGTTAGTTTCGCTCGGTTAGTTTCATGGCGACCATGCGAGATGGCCATATGCTTCGCAGACCAACCTTTTTACCTTGAACCTAGAAACCGATGCACTGCGTCCTCTAGCGAAATCCGAATGACCGGACAAGCTTCGGGGGAAACTCACCATGATCAGGAGATTGAACAAGCTCCTGTCAAACCGACAAACCGACAAATCGACATACCGACAACATGTGGCCCACAAACTGGCCCGCAGGCAGCCAAGTCGGTTAAGCTAGAGGCTTTTCACTTTTGTTTGACTCCAGCAAGGTAGGCCATGGCTCAATACGTTTTCACCATGAATCGCGTCGGCAAGATCGTCCCGCCGAAGCGTCAGATTCTCAAGGACATTTCCCTTTCCTTCTTTCCCGGCGCAAAAATTGGTGTGCTAGGACTCAATGGTTCCGGCAAATCGACGGTACTGCGCATCATGGCGGGCGTCGACAAGGAAATCATCGGCGAAGCCACGCCCATGCCCGGCATCTCCATCGGCTATCTGCCGCAAGAACCACAGCTTGACCCTGAACAGACGGTTCGCGAAGCCGTTGAAGGCGGGTTGGGTGCACTCATCGAAGCCCGGGCCAGGCTCGAGGAAATCTACGCGGCCTATGCCGAACCCGATGCCGATTTCGACAAGCTCGCTGAGGAACAGGCGAAATACGAAAACGTCATCGCCGCAGCGGGGGCCGATATCGAACACCAACTCGAAGTCGCCGCCGATGCCCTGGGTCTGCCCCCCTGGGACGCGAAAATTGGCGTCCTCTCCGGTGGAGAAAAGCGTCGTGTCGCCCTGTGCCGTCTTCTCCTCTCGAAGCCGGACATGCTCCTGCTGGATGAACCAACCAACCACCTCGATGCGGAATCGGTCGAGTGGCTGGAGCAATTTTTGACCCGTTTCCCCGGCACGGTCGTCGCCGTCACGCACGATCGTTACTTCCTGGACAACGCCGCCGAATGGATTCTTGAACTCGACCGGGGTGAGGGCATTCCCTGGAAGGGAAACTACTCCTCCTGGCTGGATCAGAAGGAAAAACGGCTGGAAATCGAGGCCAAACAGGAAGGTGCGCGCATCAAGGCGATGAAACAGGAGCTCGAATGGGTGCGCCAGAATCCCAAAGCGCGACAGGCCAAGAGCAAGGCACGTCTGGCTCGCTTCAACGAGCTTTCTTCCGAGGAATACCAAAAGCGCAACGAAACACAGGAAATTTATATTCCCGTGGCCGAACGCCTTGGCAATGACGTCATCGAATTCAAGAATGTCAGCAAAAGTTTCGGAGATCGTCTGCTCATCGACAACCTGAGCTTCACCATTCCACCCGGAGCCATCGTCGGCATCATCGGGCCGAATGGTGCAGGCAAATCGACCTTGTTCAAGATGATCACCGGCAAGGAAACGCCCGATTCCGGAGAAGTGCAGATCGGCCAGACCGTCAGGATTTCCCACGTCGACCAAAGTCGTGACGCGCTCGATAACGACAAAACGGTATTCGAAGCCCTCTCCGGCGGCGCGGATCTGCTAACGATTGGCAAATACCAGACGCCCGCCCGCGCCTATCTGGGGCGTTTCAATTTCAAGGGCAGCGATCAGCAAAAGATCGTGGGACAACTCTCCGGTGGGGAGCGTGGCCGTCTGCACATGGCCAAGACGCTCAGTGCCGGGGGCAATGTGCTCCTGCTCGACGAACCCTCCAACGACCTGGACGTCGAAACCCTGCGCGCGCTGGAAGATGCTTTGCTGGAATACGGCGGCAGCGTGCTGGTCATCTCGCACGACCGCTGGTTCCTCGACCGCATTGCCACCCACATCCTCGCTTGCGAAGGCGATTCACAGTGGGTCTTCTTCAACGGTAACTACCAGGAATACGAAGCCGACAAGAAAAAACGCCTGGGCGAAGAAGGTGCGAAACCCAAGCGCATTCGCTACAAGCCGATCAGCCACTGACCCGAACTACCCGAAAATGCGATATCGGAGGCGGCGAGCGATTGACGTTCGCCGTTTCCGCTTGTCCGGTCAAACCTTGAATTCAGTGATTGACTCGCTGGCCTGGCCTGCCATGTCGTCCAGCGTCACAGCCATCTGATTGCTGGAAAGAGCGACTTGCTGATTCTCGCTGGTCATCTGGGAGATTCTTTCCATATTGACCGCAACATGACGGATGGCCTCGTCCTGCTCACGAATGGCATGGACGATACTTTGTACATGCTCGGCCACACGGGCAGACTGCGCGCCAATCTCGTGCAAGGCCGCCTCCGTTCTTCCGACGAGTTCCAGATTGTCATCCATCTGCTTGTTGGCATGATGGATTCCGCTCACCATCGCGCTCACCTGATTCCGGATGTCCCCCACGAGTCCGACGATTTCCTGTGTGGCGGTGGAGGTGCGCTCGGCCAGATTGCGGACTTCGTCGGCCACGACCGCAAACCCACGCCCCTGCTCCCCTGCCCGTGCGGCTTCAATGGCGGCATTGAGTGCAAGCAGATTGGTCTGGTCGGCAATCTCGCGAATGACCTGAACGATATTGCCGATGCGCATGGAGCTTTGGTTGAGTGCTTCGATTCCTGCACCGGATTGCTGGATCATGCCTGCCACAGCCTGAATATTGGACGTGGTTTCCTTCATGACCGACAAGGTTCGTTCCACAACCACTCCGGCGGACTCCACCTCCTCTGCGGCGCGAATGGCACTACTGGCGGTCTCGCTCAGGCTGGCCGAGGTTTGTTCAACCGAAGCGGCAATGGCGGACACGGCATCCACCTGCGCTGCGGTGTTCCGGCTGACTTCAAGACTATTGCTCGTCAGGGATTTCGAAGCCCCGCTGACGGCTTCACTTGAAGAGCGCATCTGCATGATGATGCTGCGGAATTTCTGCAAAAGATGATTGATGGAAAGACCCACACTCATGGTTTCGCGTGTTCCCGAAACCGGAACATCGAGACTGAAATCCTGCGTTTGAACGGCTTGTTCGGCCGCATCGGCCACCGCATTCAGGGATTTCTGTACGCCACGCACGACCCAGAAGATCAGGAAAATCGCGATAAAAAGGCTCCCCAGAATCGACCCCATGGCCCAGAGGAAATGATTCGTGATCTTGGCTTCGGTTGCCTTCAGGGGAATGGCCACTTCCAGTGCACCACGCACATCGCCAAGCTTCCAGTCATGCTTGGGTGAATCCGGATGCGCGTTATGGCAGTTCACACAGGATTCGTTCGACATGATGTCGGCCCGTGCAAGCCGCATGACCGGAACCCCGCCGCGCTGCTCGATGCGATAAAACTCGCCCCCCGGATTCTTTTCCAGCCAGGCCAGTGCTTCTTCTTCGAAGCGATCGAGTTGCGCAACACCTCCCTCCCGAAAACGGAAAGGCAGACGGGAATAAAGCCGCAAACCATTTTCCGGCGTGGATAAAGCGCGCATCAGGGTTGCAGGAACAGGGATGCGTTCCGCCTTGCCTTCGAAGTCGTGTCCGACCTCCACCCCTTTGGTCTGCGCCTTGGGCACGACCTCCTTGGTGTAAAAGGCCCGCGCGCCGCTGGCCGACTGAATGGCACTGCGTGCCGCCGCCAGCCCCGCCTCGTCCAGGGTTTCCGTGCGCAGACGATCACCATTCCAGATCGTCGACACCAGTAGCAAAAGAGCCATCGCCAGCGTGGCCCAAAGCAGCTTGGCCATCAACGTCATCCCACCCTCTGGCACAGTCATTTTTTTCATGGCGTTTCCTGAACGGGTTCCTGCATTTATCTTTCTACAACACTAAGAAAACATACTTTGGTGATATCACCCAAGCAGCGTCAAGGCAAGACATTCCAGCACGGATGGGCGTTCTTCATTGATAAAGAAGTGGTCGCCTTCAAACCAGTGTTCGTGATAGCCCAGAGCCGTCAACGCGGACCAGCGGCGGATTCCATCGGGTTGCACATGCGCATCCCGTCGCCCGGAAAGCGCGGTGATCGGAATGGGCAAGGGAGAAGCCTCCTGAAAGTGATAATCCGCGCCCAGCGCGAAATCGGCGCGGATAGCCGGGAGTAAAAGGCGCATCAATTCCCGGTTTTCGAGGATTTCAGCGGGTGTGCCGTTGTAATCGCGCAATCGGTCAATAAGCTCCTCATCTGGCAATTCGTGCAGCCGCTTTGATTTCTCCCGAAGCGGAGGCGCATTGCAGCCCGAAACGATCAAATGTTGCGGCAAGACCTGCCCCAAACCCTTGCTGCAACAGTGGCGCGCTAGTTCGAAGGCCACCAAAGCTCCAAGACTGTGACCATAAAAGGCAAAAGGCAGGGGTGGAGTTTCAGCTTGTTTTTGTACCAGGATCTCGGCCAGCGTGTCGATCAATCCGGAAAACGATGTGCAAGGCGGCTCACGAAAGCGCGCACCACGGCCCGGAAGCTGAATGGCACACAGCTCGATGGCAGGATCGATTTCACGCTGCCAGGGGACGAAGCTCGCTGCATTGCCGCCCGAATAGGGAAAACAGTAAAGCCGCAAACGCCGTGTGCCGAAGCCCGGCGGCGGACAGATCAGCCAGGGCGATCCACCCGCCAGAGTTCTTGCGCTGCTCATCCCTTGTAAGCCGGATTCGAAGGCTTGCCCGTTTCGTAGAACTGTTTGAAGCCTACGCCCACCTTCTTCATATTGCTGCGAACGATCATGTTGATGAGCAGGCGGTCGAGCAAGACGCCCAGTGGACCGAATTTCAGCGTGTAAGTCATCGTCGGTTGAAACCGGGTCTTGCCACCGGGTGCGTCTTCCAGCAGGTAATGGAACCGCGCCTCGGTGAAGATCGGGGGTGGGGGCTTGCTGCCATCGTGCAAACGGATGACAAAGCCCTTGCCTTCGTTCCATTCCACGACGGTTTCATCCATTTCCATGCCGCTAGTCGTGAAAACCCGGCGGCTGGCCCCAACCCCTTCTTTCTTGTCGGTCGTCATGCGGCAATCGCGCAGCCCCGGAACGTATTTGTGCGGGCTGCTCAAATCACGCAAGCGGGACCAGACTTCTGCACGCGGCAGATTAACGATGACTTCGGCCTGGGCAATGCTTTTTTCCATGAAAGACTCCTGGGATGAATGAAGGAAACGCGGCGTGATACTGAATTCAAGACTGAAGGTTCCGGAGGTCGAAAATCCACCCGCCAGGTTCAGGCGCGCCAGACCTCATTGACGCCCTGCACGTCCCGAACCAGGCGGATCAGATGTTGCAACTGGCGGGTACTGGAAAGCTCAATGGTGAAAGCCATGCGCGCCTGCCCTGCACGCGAAAGGGTCTTGACGGCCGTAACATTGATGCGTTCGCGCGAAAAAACATCTGAAATGTCGCGCAGCAAGCCCTGCCGATCCTGGGCCTCGACAACGATCCCCACTGAATAATGCTTCTGGCCATTATCGCTTTCCTTGCCCCAATCCGTTGCAATGACGCGCTCGGGGTGACGGTTTGAAATGTGGCGAAACGTCCTGCAATCGCTTCGATGGATCGACACGCCTTTGCCGCGCGTCACGAAACCGGAAATCGGGTCGGGAGGAACGGGTTTGCAGCAACGCGCAAGCTGCGTCATGAGCTTATCGACGCCCACGACGAGCACCCCACCACCGGGTTGAACACGGCTGCGCGGCGCGATGAGCCCCTCGGGAATGGCCGCTTCATCCGGCTCCGTCGCCCCCCGGGATGACGACCGCCAGGCCGACTGAAGGGTGCGCGCACCTAACTCTCCCCGACCCGCTGCGCGGTAGAGTTCTTCTGCATTCCTGAAACTCAGCTTCTGAGCGAGCAGGTCGATATTGGCCTGCGTCTGGCCGTCACGCTGCAATTCACGACTCACCAGTGCACGGCCTTGTGTGAGCAGGTTTTCGTCTTCCTGCGCAGCAAACCATTGCCGGACTTTCTGACGGGCACGGTGGCTGGCCAGATAGCCTTGCGAAGCACTCAACCAGTCACGCGAAGGACCGCCCTGACGGGCCGTGATGATTTCCACCCGCTGCCCCGTTGCCAGCGGTGTATTGAGCGGTACGAGCTGACCATCAACCTTGGCCCCCCGGCATCGATGTCCCAGATCGGTGTGTAGCCGATAGGCGAAATCGACCGGCGTCGCACCGCGAACCAGATCAAAAACCCGCCCTTGCGGCGTCAGAACATAGATTGTGTCGTCCAGCTCGGCCTTCTTGAAATGAGCCACCCACTCGGCACTATCCGTGATTTCATCGCGCCAGGAAAGCAGCTGGCGCAAATAGGAAATCTTGTCGTCGTAAGCCTGCTCACTGCGGCTCGATTCTTTCGACTGCCCGGTTTCCTTGTAACGCCAGTGTGCCGCAACACCCAGCTCGGAGTGGTAATGCATGTCGTAGGTGCGGATCTGCACCTCGAAGGGCCGACCGTCCTCGGCAATGACCGCTGTATGAAGGGAACGGTAGTCATTCCCTTTGGGCTGAGCGATGTAATCGTCGAACTCCCCTGGAACAGGCTGCCAGCGGTGATGCACGATACTCAATGCCGTGTAACAGTCCTTGATTTCCTTCACCAGGATACGCAGTGCCCGAACATCATAGACTTCGTCGAACTCCAGCCGTTTGGCTCGCATCTTGTTCCAGATGCTGTAGATGTGTTTGGGCCGCCCCTGCACTTCCGCCTCGATCCCGGCGGCACGCATCTCGGCCTTGAGACGCTGGATGGTCATTTCGATGAAACGCTCGCGCTCCACGCGCCGCTCATCGATCATCTTCGCAATCCGCTTGTAGGTTTCCGGTTCCAGAAAGCGGAAAGATAAATCTTCGATTTCCCACTTCAGCTGCCAGACCCCCAGACGATTCGCCAGTGGCGCGTAAATATCCAGACTTTCATGAGCAATACGAACCCGCTGCGCACCAGGGTGCCCCGTCAGATAGCGCAAAGTCTGGTTCCGGCTGGCCAGACGCAGCAACACGACACGGATATCTTCCACCATGGCCAGCAGCATCTTGCGCATGACCTCTGCCTGTACAGCGACATCTTCCGTGGGACTGTGCGTGTTCTTGCCGGAGGACAGGAGCCGGAGACGGTTGAGCCGGTGCATGCCATCGATGAGCTGAACCACGGCGGGGCCAAAAGTATCGATGATGGCCTTGTGCCATTGACCTGCACGCTCGTGGTCGGTGCGGCGATCAACCGGTTCTTCTGTAACCAACGCTACAGACTCGCGAGACCGACCGTGATTGGGCACGCCAAAAAAAAGAGCTGCCACCCGCGCATCCAGATCCAGCCCCAATACGGCAGCAATCCGTGCCATGCCCACGGCATGATCCATGACCAGCTCGCCAGACTCCAGCCTGACGCCGTCGTAACGCTGATCCGCCCAGATCAGGGCCTGTTTCAGTTTATCCTGCCCCTCCTGCGGCAAACCCTCTGACAGATCGGCCAGAAGGGTGAGCTCAAAGCCCTCTCCCCCGGAAGGTGGTGCGGCAGTCATGGCATTACTCGGCGGCATGGGGGGAATCGAAACCATGGCGCGAATTATCCCAGATTGGCGTCACACATGGATTCCAGATTACGCATAATCCGAGCCTCCACCCTTTCCAGCCTTCCCAGGCTTTCCACATTTTTCCGTCGCCCCACATGTTTCAGACCCTGAAAAATTGCCTAAGAGAACGCAAGGCCCGAAGCCTGGAACAGGATATTTCGACCGAACAATGGACGATCATCGAAACCAGGCTGGGGCTCTTCTCCCACCTGACCCCCTCCGAGCGGCAACGTCTGCGCCACCTGGCTCTCCTTTTCCTTGCCAGCAAGCAAATGTATGGTGCGCAAGGGCTGGAGCTCAATGCCGCCATGCAGCTTTCGATCGCCCTGCAAGCCTGCCTGCCCATCCTCCATCTCGGGCTGGAATGGTACGAAGGATGGGTAGGAATCATCGTTTATCCCGGTGATTTCATCATTCCCCGGGAAGAAATGGATGAATTCGGCGTCGTGCATGAATTCGACGACATCGTTCTGGGCGAGGCCTGGCAAGACGGCCCTGTCCTGCTTTCCTGGTTCGACGAAGGAGATGGGGGTCGGGAAGAAGGCGCACAGGTCGTGCTTCACGAATTCGCCCACAAACTCGACATGCGTAACGGCGTTGCCGACGGCTACCCACCGTTGCATGCCGGGATGTCCCGTTCAGCCTGGCAAGCGGCGTTTCTCACGGCGTTTGAGGACTTTCGACACCGGCTCGAACAAGGAGAGAAGACCGCTCTGGATCCTTATGCCGCTGAGGCCCCGGCAGAATTTTTTGCGGTCATGAGCGAAGCGTTTTTCGCCAGCCCCAGTCTGCTGCACACAGAATATCCCGACGTCTATGCGCAACTGGAGCAGTTCTACCGCCAATCGCCACGAGGAGAAAAATCGTTCAAGGTGGAAGAGTTCGCGCCACCCGAAAGCCATCGTAATTGATGCGCCGCGTGGCCCGGTCTCCAAAGCGCGTCGTGACACGCAGATAAAGCGGCACATCGAACCAGGAGCCCCCTCGAACGACCCGGCGGCTGCAATCGCCCTGTAGCCAGGCACGTCCATCCGTCGGCGCATTCAGATAGCTTTCATTCCAGCAATCTGCCGTCCATTCCCAGACATTGCCCAGCATGTCGTAAAGCCCCCAGGCATTGGGCTTGCGGCTGCCGACAACCCGTTGCCGGTTTCCGGCATTCTTGTCGTACCAGGCGTACAGGCCCAAGCGTTTCTCTGCCGCCTCACCAAAGTAAAAGCGGCTTGTCGTACCCGCCCGGGCGGCATACTCCCACTCGGCCTCGCTGGGCAAACGGTAATGCCCCCGATCCGTGGCCGGACGGGTCTGATTCAGCCAGTCAATGAAATCCTGGGCATCCTGCCAGCTGACCCGAACCACGGGCGTCATATCACCCTGCCCCTCGTTGGCCTTGCGGAAACGCTCGTCCAACAAGGATTCCCGACCCGCCTCGCGGGCGAAGCGTTTGAACTGCCCCAGGGTAACCGGTGTTTTAGCCAGTTGAAACGCAGCAACCGTCACGCGATGCTGGGGTGTTTCATCCTCATAGGCATCCCCATCTTTTTCGCTACCAGATGGACAAG
>CAZCOS010000025.1:14520-27419 GCA_964500605.1 uncultured Sterolibacterium sp. | reverse complement strand
GCAGCAGCGGCAGCCTCACCTACGCCTTCAGCAAAGCACACGAGCTCGGCCTGAATTTCCTTTATTCAGACGGATGGAGCCGTTTTGATTCCGGCAGCCGCTTTAGCACCCCGCCGACGGACGACTACAAGATGAAGGAAACCGTCAAAAGCGTAAACATCTTCAGTCGCAACCAATGGACGAATAACTGGCAAAGCACCCTGCGTGCAAGCCGGAGCAGCGACGACAATCGCAATCTCGACAATGGCCGCCAGACGGACAACTTCCGCTCGACCCAGACGCAATATCAATGGCAAAACGACCTCAAACTTCCCCTGGGTAACGCACTGCTGGGGATCGAGCATCTTGAACAGCGCATCGACTCCAACAACAGCTACACCGCCGCATCGCGCAGCATCAACTCCCTGCTTGCCGGTTGGGGAGGACGTATCGGTTCGCACAATCTCCAGCTGAATGTCCGACAGGACGAAAACAGCCAGTTTGGCGACAAGACCACCGGCCTGGCCGCCTACGGCTACCAGTTCAACAACGAATGGCGAGGGAATCTCTCCTGGGGTACGGCCTTCAAGGCCCCCAGTTTCAATGATCTTTATTACCCACCCGATGCCTGGGGCAACGTCAGCAATCCGAAGCTGCGCCCGGAAACCTCAGAAAACCACGAGCTGGCCCTGCATTACGAAACCGCCTCCCAACACCTCTCGCTCACCGGTTATCGCAACAAAATCAAGGATTTGATCCAGTGGGCTCCCATCGACCCCAGCTTCATCACCAGCACCGGCTTCACCCCCAGCAACGTTGCCCAAGCCACGCTAACCGGCTGGACGCTGGCTTATGCCGGCAAGCTGGGCGACTACGGGTTAAGCAGCAGCATCGACTGGCTCAACCCCAAGGACGAGGCTCAGGGCAAGATACTGGTCTATCGCGCCCGGAAAAATGCCAAGCTGGCGATCGACCGACGCTTTGGTGCATTCGAACTGGGCGGAGAATGGCAGGCCACAGGCGAGCGTTACACCAACGCCGCCAACACCCAGAGACTCGGCGGTTACAGCCTGCTCAACCTGACGGCGCGTTACCACCTCAACAAGGATTGGTCGATTTACGCACGAGCCAACAACGTTCTTGACCGGAAATACACGCTGGTCAAAGATTTCGGTGCCCCGGAAGCCAATCTGTTCATCGGCATCCGCTACGCACCGAAGTGAATGCAAGAATGGCAAGAGATTGATCCGGTGTGACGAGGTATGAACCGCCGTCTGTAGCGGCAGAAGCTAATCATCATCGCGCCGGATCAATAACCTCAAACGAAGCTGGCCGGGAACAAAACCCTCCTGGTCAGCCTCTTCCACCTGCCCCCCATCCATGCCCACCCTTCACCGTGCCATCATCGTCCTGGCCCTGCTGCTTTTCCTGAGTGCTGCCAGCCTGATGATCGCCCTTAGCACGGGGAGCCTGAGCATTCCGCCAAGCGATACGCTCGCCATTCTCGGTGGAGCGGATTCTCCTTCACGCAGCATCATCCTCGACCTGCGCCTGCCACGCGCGCTGGCGGGCTTTGCCTGTGGCGGGCTGCTCGCCCTGGCCGGTGCGCTCATGCAAGTGCTCCTGCGTAATCCGCTGGCCGACCCTTATGTTCTCGGCATCTCCGGTGGCGCGGGCATCGGAGCCCTGCTGGCCATGCTGCTCGGGCTGGCGGGCGTTTTCATCCCGACCCTGGCTTTCGCGGGTGCGCTCGCAGCCATGTTCCTCGTCTTCGGGCTCGCGCGTGGCGATGGTAGCTGGACCCAAACCCGTCTCTTACTGACGGGTGTGGTCATCAGTGCGGGCTGCGGGGCCGTTGTCGCCCTCATCCTCACCATCGCCCCCGAACAGAAAATCCAGGGCATGCTCTTCTGGCTCATGGGCGATCTTGCCCAAAGCAGCACCCCCCTACCCGCCCTGATCCTGCTGGGCATCAGCCTGCTAGCCGCCCTCCCCTACGCCCGCGAGCTCAACTTGCTCACGCGCGGCGAGCAACAAGCCTACGCCCTTGGCGTGTCCGTCACCCGCTTGCGACTGCTGATCTACCTCATCGCCTCACTCGCCACGGCGGGAGCCGTCACGGCTGCCGGCTCCATTGGCTTCATCGGGCTGATTGTGCCCCACCTCGTCCGGCTGGCCGTGGGTAACAACATGGGCAACGATTACCGGCTGCTCCTGCCCGCCGTCGTTCTTGCGGGCGGCAGCCTCCTGACCCTGGCCGACACCCTGGCCCGCACCGTCGTCGCCCCCATGCAGCTCCCCGTCGGTGTACTCACCGCCCTGATCGGCGTGCCCGTCTTTCTATATCTGCTCGGGCGCGGCAAGCCATGATTCTCAAGGCCCAACAACTCAATGTCCGGATCGGCCTGCACAAGGTCTGCATGAATCTCGACCTCGATCTGGCGGCGGGCCAAGTGCTGGGCATCCTGGGCCGCAACGGCGCAGGCAAATCGACCCTCCTTGCCACCTTCGCCGGGCTGCACCCCTTTGATGGCGGCCAGCTCTTGCTGGAAGGCCAAACCTATGCCGAGCGCAGCCCGCGCGATGCCGCCCGCTTACGCGGCTGGCTAGGACAACACCGCGACGACCCCTTCGCCAGCACCGTTCTGGAAACCGTACTGGCCGGACGCCACCCCCACCTGAGCCGCTGGGCCTGGGAAACCGAACAAGACAAAATAATTGCACGAGCCGCGCTGGCCGAACTCGGGCTCAACGATATGGAATCGCGCGAAATCCACACCCTTTCCGGCGGCGAACGCCAGCGCGTAGCCATCGCCACCCTCTTCGCCCAGGCTCCGAAACTCTATCTGCTCGATGAACCACTGACCCATCTCGACCTGAATCACCAGATTGCCCTGCTCGAACGTCTGGCCCGCCGTGCGCGAGAAGAAAAGGTCGCCATCGTCATGGTGCTACACGACCCCAGCCTCGCCCTGCGCGTATGCACCCACGCCCTGCTCCTCTTTGGCGACAGCCGACACACCGTCGGCCCCACACAAGACGTACTCAACGCCCAGCAACTCTCCACCCTTTACGACCACCCCCTTCGGCGTGTCGAAAACATCTTCATCCCTGAATGAACATCATGAGCAAACTCCCTCATTCCACCGACGACAAAGCCGCCCGTCACACCGAACGGATGCAGCGCAAGAAAGCGCACATCGACGAAAAGATCGAAGCCAACCATGAACAGCGCGGGCTCTTCCTGATCCACACCGGCAGCGGCAAGGGCAAATCCTCCGCGGCCTTTGGCGTCCTCGCCCGTGCGCTGGGCCACGGCATGAAAGCCGTCGTCATCCAGTTCATCAAAAGCCGCTCGGACACCGGCGAAGAAGCCTTTTTCCGCAGCCACCCGAAAGTCGAATGGCGAGTCATGGGAGAAGGTTTCACCTGGGAAACTCAGGACGATGCCCGCGATGCAGCCGCCGCCCGCGCGGCCTGGGCCCTGGCCGAAGCCGCTCTGAATGACCCGACGGTCGATCTCGTCATCCTCGACGAATTCACCTACGCCTTCAAATACCGCTGGCTGGAAACCGCACCCGTTCTAGCAACGATTGCTCGCCGTCCGGCCCTGCAACATCTCATCATCACGGGCCGCGCCGCCCCCCAAGAGCTCATCGATGCCGCCGACACCGTCACCGAGATGAAGCTCATCAAACACGCCTTTCAGGCCGGGCTCAAAGCCATGCCGGGCATCGAATGGTGACCTCCGGCTTCTTCACTCAGATGAAACGCACCATCCTTACATGCGGCGCGCCGACCTCCATGAAAGGCTCGCCATCGGCCACAAAGCCCAGGCGGCCATAAAAATCCGCTGCCTCCACGCGTGCATGCAGATAAAGAGGGATATTCCCTGGTGAAACTTCTGGCCGGCTGGCCACTTCCAGCAAACGCCGCATCAAACCCAGCCCGACCCCTTTGCCCCGCCACGCTGGAAGAACGCAAAGACGCCCGATCCGCCCCCCGCTTTGCGTCTCAAGCAAACGCGCCGTCCCGATTGCCTGGCCCTGCGCATCCGTCGCGACGACATGACGCGCCCGGGCATCATGCTCGTCCCACTCCTGCCCGGCATCAATGCCCTGTTCCAGGATAAAAACACGTTCACGGACGAAACGGGCTGCGGATCCCAGTTCCGTCCAAGGTCCTTCATCAATGCGGTATTCGCCGATATAGACCTCGCTATACACCGGAACCAGGCCAAAAAGCTCCACAATGTCCCGGTTACGCATCCGCACACAGCCTGCCGAACCCGGCACGCCGAGTTCAGCCGTATCCGCGCAGCCGTGGAAATAAATAAAACGGCGCATCGTATCGACCTCCCCCAGCCGATTGAACCCCGGCTCGCAGCCAGAAAGCCAGAGGATGCGCGCCATGATCCAGTCCCGTTCAGGGAATTGCGCCGCCAGTTCCGGCGACCATAACTCCCCGGTCGGCCGCCGCCGGACAAACACCGTATTTTCCGGGCAGCCTGCGCCAATCTTCGCCCGGATGATGTGCCGACCGCGCGGCGTCATATAACTCCCCCGCTGCTCCCCGGCCCCATTTTTTCCCGTAGACACCGGGTAACGGTGCAGCAAATCGCCCCTGTCGCTGAAAACTTCGAGTGTTTGTGCGGGCAAGCTAACGAAAAGTTTCATGAAATAGAGTCGCCACACTTCGCCACAATCCACATCAAGCCATCATCGTCTTCCGGCGACGTGCCGCGAAGAAGGAAGAAAGAAGGCTTGCACATTCCTCGGCCAGCACCCCGCCCAGAACCTGGGCATGATGATTCAACCGGGCTTCGGCAAAAAGATCGACCACGCTACCGCAAGCCCCGGTCTTCGGATCACGCGCACCGAAAACAACCCGGCCAATCCGGGCGTGCATCATCGCCCCTGCACACATGACACAAGGCTCCAGCGTCACAAACAGCGAACACCCCGGCAGGCGGTAATTTCCAAGATGCACCGCGGCCTCCCGCAAGGCCATGATCTCCGCATGAGCAGTCGGATCATGCCGCCCGATGGGTTGATTAAAGCCGCGCCCGATGATCTGCCCTTCCGGGTCCAGCACCACGGCTCCGACCGGCACTTCTTCCAGACTCGCCGCCTTGCGTGCCAGAAACAGAGCCTCCTGCATGGCTGCCATGTCATCCACCGTTTTCAGCCTCCGTCCGGACGGGCCAGAAAACGATTGATGCGCCAGCGATACGCTGCGGGCTGGCGCAGATAAGCGAGATACCGCCCCAACGCGACCGGCAGGGCCAGCAAACCCAAAAGGGTAATCATCAGACCAAAGCGCAACAGCCCGGAAGGAAGCACATTGCTGCTACGGCAAAGGCCATCCGGATACTCGAAAAACACGAACTGGAAATAGCTCAGACGTTTACGTTGCAAAGGTAGCCCCGGATTGACCCGCTGATAGCTGCGCAACCAGTCTTCAAAATAAGGCTGATCCATCTCCAGATCGTAAGGCCGGACATTGCTCTGGTAATGCACGATGGCAGGACGGGTCGCCAGATAATCCCGGAAGGCTGGCCAGCTGGCGGCTGCCCAGTAAGGTTCGCCATAAGGCCGGAAATTCCAGCCATGCGCCAGAGCCTTCCACTGGCCAGGATAATTCACGGCGATGGCCTCCTGCTCCGGCAGCTTCAATTTTGAAAAATGAGCCTGCTGCCAGTCCGCAAGCTTTGGGCTCATCCCCTCGGCACGCATTTTTTTCAGATCCATCAGCAACACCCCCGCATTGATCGGGCGCACCGCCTTTGTGAAACGGATCGGGAAAATATTGTAGTTATCCAGATCCCCCTGTGAATCCAGCACACAGGGCACGGCTCCCAGCCAGCAGCCTTCCAGATCGGTTTGCCACAAAGGGGAAAGATCGCCCACGACCACGATGTCGGAATCCAGAAAAATCGCCCGGTCCAGTTCTGGTAAAAGGGTAGGCAAGTGCATTTTCAGCGAAACCAGCTGTAGCCATCTCGCCTTGCCCTGCGGGTTTCCCTCCAGCACATGCTCGACACAGCGCAGCGTCACAAGCTGATCGTTTTCCGGATCCAGGGCATAAGGGGCCACCGTCCGGGCAAGACACTGCCGCCCGGCATCATCCACCTCGACACAAAGCACATGGATCGCCAGATCATGGCCGCGCGTATCACGCCGAAAACTCGCCGCCAGCGAATCAATGGCAATGGCGGTCAGATTGACGTATTTCTGATCTGTCAGAAAGACGACCTCCATCCGCATCCTGTAAGGCGTCAAAGCCGCAGACAAGGTTTCGTCCTCCATGGCGGCCTCTTATTTCAGCCAGCCTTTGCGATGGAACCACCAGAACGGCAGCACCACCGAAAAGATCATCAGCAGCAAGGAGAAGGGATAACCAAACTGCCACTCCAGTTCCGGCATCTGGCGGAAATTCATCCCATACACGCTGGCAATGAGCGTCGGCGGCAGCAAAGCCACGGAAGCCACGGAAAAAATCCGGATGGTCTTGTTCTGATTGATGTTGATGAAACCCACCGTCGCATCCATCAAAAAGTTGATCTTGTCGAACAAAAAAGCCGTATGACCATCCAGCGATTCAATGTCACGCAAAAGCTGCTGCGAATCGGCAATCTGCCCCGGCGAAAGCATCCGCCCCCGCATCAGAAAGGAAATCGCCCGGCGCGTATCCAGCACATTGCGGCGGATACGGCCGTTCAAATCCTCCTCACCCGCGATTTCGGAGAGCACCCGGGCAGCCTGATCATCCGTCATGCCCGTATTCAGCACCCGCTTGCCCACGGCCTCAAGGGCGGCATAAACATCCTCCAGCGCATCTGCGGAATACTCCACATCAGCCGCATAAAGGCCCAGCAACACATCGAGACAATCGCTCACCAGGCCCACCTGCGTTCTGGCCCGCAAGCGTTGCAGGCGGAACACGGGCAACTCGACACTCCGGATCGAAAACAGGATATTCCGGTGCAGGATGAAGGTCACCGGCACGTTGCGCGACTCATCCTCCTTATCGAGCAAAAAATCCGAATGCAGATAGATTTCCCCTTCTTCCTCGACATAAAACCGTGCCGAAGCCTCAAGGTCAGTGTGTTCATCGGGCTTGGGCAAGGACAAACCAAAGATTTCCTCAACCAGCGCGCGCTCGACTTCCGTCGGAGCCACCAGATCCACCCAGATTGGCTGAGTGTTGCGCAGTTCATCGCGATTTTTGATCGTCACCTGCCGCAAGCGTCCCGCCTGAAGCTCAAAAACCGCGGGCAAATTGCGCTGCGAAGCCGGCAAAGGCATCTCAAGCAAGCTGCTACGCGTTTGCTCAGTCAATTCAGCCAGAACGGCCTGCTGCCGCAAAGGCTCGATCATTCCCCAGAGAAAACGACGATCCTCCTCGGAAATGGCCTCAAGGATGTACGAAAGATAAGCCGCATCCAACGCCGCAAGTCGCAGATGCAAAGCTGTTTTCGCCTCGGCCCGGCTTGGCTCACCCTCTGCCGCGGCAAGCTCCTCCCGGGCTTCCGGATCCTCGGCGGAACTCAACTGGTCGAGCAAGTCCTCGATAACGTGCAAATGCGACTCGACATCATCGATATCCAGATTTTTTTCGCTATCGACCATATTCTCGCAACCGGCCACAGACCGCCTCACCCCGGAACAACCCGGGAACATTCCGAACCCCACGCACGGAACAGCCCGAAATTCTAGCCTATTGATCTAAGCCTGTAATGCCTGAATCGCACACCAAAATCGCTCACCCATAAAGTACGACCGCAAAACTCGACCAGAACTCATGAAATCCGCATTGATTGAAAACAGACAGCCATCCCGGGCCGGACGTGTCGGAATAAAGATTCAAACTGCCGCATGGACGATCCAAAATCCCCTCAAACCTAAACCAAAAAAAACCTTACAAAGATTCTGGACATGTACCCACACGCCTTATATGATTCACAAAAAACACAGCTTATAAGCCCATAACTCAAAAAGGAATCCCATGCAAACACGCAATAAAGCGGTCGGCTTGCTGCTGGCTGGAAGCGGCTTGATGGCTCTGAACACGCTTGCTTCGGCCCAGACTCTCCCTACACCCACGCCCGGCAACGTCTTTCAGCAAACCCAACCCTTGCCGGTTCTGCCTGCGGCCCCTGCGGCCCCGATTGCCTTGCCTGCACCGGCTCAACAAGCGGCCGCCTCCGCCCTCAGCCTGGCTGTCAGCCGCTTCCGGCTTCAGGGCAATCTGGCTTTTTCCGCAGAAATCCTGGAGCCGCTGCTTACCGAATTCCAGGGAAAAACACTCACATTGGGCCAGTTACAACAAGCCGCCCAGCGCATTACGGATTACTACCGCCAGCACGACTACCCGCTGGCCTATGCCTATCTGCCTGCCCAGACGCCCGACAAGGGCGAAGTGATCCTGCAAATCGTCGAGCCCCGCTTCGACCAGATCCAACTGAACAACACCTCCCGACTCGACAGCGAACAAGCCCGGCGCACACTCGGGCTGCAAAGTGGCGAACCCATCACCGATTCTGCCCTGCAACGCGCCCTCCTCCTGCTGAATCGCACCCCAGGCATTCAGGTTGCCGGGACCCTCATCCCTGGGGCGACGCCCGGTAGCACATCCCTTCAGGCCAAAATCACCGACACCCCCCTGCTGCGCGGCGGATTCGGGCTGGACAACTACGGCAGCCCCTACACCGGTCGCGCACGCGCCCAGGGCAATCTTGCGGTAGATAACCCCTTCGGGCGGGGCAGCAGCCTGGCGATCAATGCCCTTTCCACGCAAGGCGGTCTGCTCCATGCGGGCGGCTTCAACTTCCTCTCCCCGGATCTCTACAAAGGCAGCCGCCTGGGCTTTTATGGATCAACGGTGCGCTACACCCTCGGCAAACAATTTGCCGCCCTGGGACAAAAGGGGGAAGCCGACCAGTACGGGCTGAGCCTGAACGCACCCTTGATCCTCTCGGCCGGGAAGCTACTGGAAGGCCGTCTTGATGTCCTGCACAACCGCTTCGAGCAGAACCCCGGCATGGCCTATCAGCTCAACGCTGCCCGCTTCACGCTTTCCGGAGCCCTGGCTGATCCTTACGGCAGCACCTCCGGCGGGGTAACGCTAACCCACGGCAAGCACGACAATCCCGCCAACCCACTGGCCAAACGCCACTTCTGGATCACCCAGTTCCAGGTGCAACGCCTGCAAGCCCTGCCTTCCGATTTCAAGCTGGTCGCCAGCCTTAATGGACAGCTCGCCTCCACGGCACTAGACGGCAGCCAGCAGTTTTATCTGGGCGGAGCCAATGGAGTCATGAGTTACGACAACGGCAGTCTGGGAGGCGATGAAGCCCTGTTGCTCAACCTTGGCCTGTTCCACGACCTGAATCTTGGCCAGCCCGGCAAGCTCAGTGCCGGGCTGGTATTACAAAGCGGCAAAATTCACCAAAAAACCCGCTTGCCCGCGGCCACCTCCAGCGGCAATGAAACCGCCAGCAGCCTGGGGGTAGAAGTCCGCTATCAATTCACCTCCCGCATTCGTGCCCAGCTCGACTTCGCCCGCCGCATCGGCAGCCGTCCAAACCTCCCAGCCCAGAACCGCGATTCAACACTCTGGGCCAGTGTGCAGTTCGATTTCTAATGATCCGGCGCATTGATCATTGATCATTGATACATGAACCATCGCCTGTAGGGGCAGCCTTTACGGCTGCCCGCCGGACCCCCCTGAACCTTCCTCATCCTCCCTCATTCTTAGGAGACCCATCATGAACAAAATCTACCGTTTGATCTGGAACGCTTCCCAAAACCTGTGGGTGGTCGCCTCTGAACTGGCCAAAGGGCATGCCAAGGGAACGGGGAGTGCAGAACACACACAACGCGCTGAATCGGCAGCACAGCGTTTGCTGAATCGGGCCCTGCGCCGGGCGGGCTTTGCCGTGTTATTGCTTGCGCCGGGGGTAGTGCTGGCCTTGCCGCAAGGGGGCGAGGTCGTCGCAGGTCAAGCCACGCTGAATACCCAGGGGCAGACTTTGACCGTTCAGCAAGGCAGCCCAAAGGCCATTCTCGACTGGCAAAACTTCAGCATCGGCCACCAGGAAACCGTCCGCTTTCAGCAACCCGACGCGAGCAGCGTGGCCTTGAACCGGGTATTGGGTCAGGAGGCCAGTGCAATTTATGGGCGGCTACAAGCCAATGGACAGGTCTTTCTGGTCAATCCTAACGGCGTGTATTTCGCGCCGGGAGCCCAGGTGCAAACCGGCGGGATCGTGGCCTCGACCTTGAATCTTTCAAATTCAGACTTTCTGGCAAGGCGTTACCGTTTCAGCGGAGAGAGCCCGGCTTCGGTCTTGAACGCCGGGCAAATCACAGCCTTGCCCGGTGGCTATGTAGCCTTCATCGCCCGGGAGGTAGGAAACGAGGCGACAGGCCATATTTCTACCCCGCAAGGCAGCACAGCACTGGCAGCCGGGCGGCAGGTGAGTTTGTCGCTGGCCGAAAATCAGCTGGTGAGCTTCAAGGTGGATGAAGCCGCCGTCGCGGCTTTGGCACGCAACGGCGGCTTGATCGAGGCGCAAGGCGGAATGGTCTTTCTCACCGCGCAGGCGAAAGAAGCCCTGCTGGAAACAGTCGTCAATAACAGCGGGGAAATCCGCGCCCAGACGCTGGGGCAGCAAAACGGGAAAATCATCCTCCTGGGGGGCGACAGCGGAACGACGGTGGTTTCAGGAACGCTGGATGCCCAGGCTCCGGACGGCGGGGCAGGCGGCTTCATCGAAACCAGCGGCAAGCAAGTCAAAATTGCCGAAGGCACACGCATCACCACGCAATCAGCCAGCGGCCAAAACGGCACCTGGCTCATCGACCCCGTCGATTTCACCATCGCAGCCACGGGCGGGGATCTCTCCGGGGCAACATTGTCGACCAACCTGGGTAGCGGGAATGTCAACATTCTCTCCAGCGGCGGTACGAGTGGGACAAATGGCGACATCCATGTCAACGACACCGTAAGCTGGAGCAGCAATACGCTGACTTTGAATGCATATCGCGACATCAACATCAATACGGCGATGAATGGCTCGGGCACAGCGGGGCTGGTGCTGGAATATGGGCAAGGGAGCAGCGACGGGAATATCGGCGGGTACGCCGCAACATATAACGTCCGCGCCCCGATCAACCTGCCCAGCACAGGCAGCTTCAGCACGAAACAGGGCACTGCCAGGGCAACGACGAGCTACACCATTCTGACGAGCCTGGGGTCGGCGGGCTCCGCAACCGGCACGGATCTGCAAGGAATGCTGGGAAATCTCGCCGGAAATTATGTACTGGGCAGCCCTATCGACGCCAGCGCGACATCGGGGTGGAATGGCGGAGCGGGGTTTGAGCCGGTGGGCAAAGGCTCGGGGTATGGCAATCCCTTCACCGGCACGCTGGATGGCCTGGGGCATACGATCAACGGGCTGACCATCAACCGGCCTTCGACGACCAAAGTCGCGCTGTTTGGCCAAATTGAAAGCGGCAGCACCCTGCGTAACCTCGGGCTGGTGGGGGGGAGTATTACGGGCGATCAATACACCGCCACACTGGTCGGCCGCGCTGAACCCGGGACGACCCTCAGCAATGTTTATGCCACGGGGAGTGTCAGTGGTAGCACTAGTACTGTCGGCGGGCTGGTGGGATATAACAATGGCAGCATCTCCAATGCCTATGCCACAGGCAATGTCACGGGGAACGGCGGCGGGCTGGTGGGAACTAACGACATGATGGGCAGCATCTCCCATGCCTATGCCACAGGCAATGTCACGGGGAACGGCGGCGGGCTGGTGGGAACTAACGACATGATGGGCAGCATCTCCCATGCCTATGCCACAGGCAATGTCACGGGGGACGGCGGCGGGCTGGTGAGACATAACGAGGGCAGCATCTCCAATGCCTACTGGAATACCGAAACCTCCGACAAGGTGAGTGGGGTGGGCAATAACATGGGGGGAAGCGGCACACCGACGGGTCTGACGACTGCACAGATGCGCCAGATGAGTTCGTTTTCCGGCTGGGGTAGCAGTATCAGTGCTACGGATGGCACAGGCAAGGTTTGGCGCATCTACGAAGGCCAGACTGCTCCGTTGCTGATGGCCTTCCTCAAGCCGCTTTCGGTCACACTGGCGAACGTTAACAAAACCTACGATGGGCTGGCTTATGATGGAACGGGATTGTCCTATTCTCCAGCTAGCCCGAACATGAGCCATGTCTTGAGCAATATCAAAATCGCAGGCTCTCACGATCTGGCTCAGGCCCTCTATTCCGATCAACAGGGCTACAACATCGTTGTCTCAGGAACTGGGACATTAACGATCTCGCCCAAGGCGTTGACGGTTTCGGGTGCTGCGGCTGCGGATAAGGTTTATGACGGTACGACCGCAGCAACCGTTTCCGGCGCAACGCTCTCCGGCGTGGTCGGCGGGGATACGGTTTCGCTGGGCAATGCAACCTCCGGGACCTTCGCCAGCAAGGATGTGGGCAGCAACATTTCAGTGACAACGGCCATGAGTCTGGCAGGGGCGGATGCAGGAAATTATTCCTTGAGCCAGCCTTCAGGATTGGCCGCCACCATCTCGCCCAAGGCGTTGACGGTTTCCGCAACAGCCAGCAACAAGACCTATGACGGTACGACCAATGCCACAGTCACCTTGTCCAGTGCAGATCTGGTAACGGGCGATGTCGTCAGCTTCAGCCAAACCGCTGCTTCTTTCGATAACAAGAACGTGGGAACGGGTAAATCCGTGTCTGTTTCCGGCATCGGTGCTTCTGGAGCCGATTCGGGGAATTACACACTCAGTAATACGTCCGCCACTTCAACTGCGGATATCTCGCCCAAGGCGTTGACGGTTTCGGGTGCTGCGGCTGCGGATAAGGTTTATG
>CAZCOS010000025.1:0-14420 GCA_964500605.1 uncultured Sterolibacterium sp. | reverse complement strand
CAACGGCCATGAGTCTGGCAGGGGCGGATGCAGGAAATTATTCCTTGAGCCAGCCGACCGGCCTGAAAGCAAACATCACACCGGCCAACACAGGAGATGGCACGGGCGGCACGGGCGGCTCGGGCGGCTCGGGTGGCACGGGTGGCACAGGTGGCACAGGTGGCACAGGTGGCACGGGTGGCTCGGGCGGCTCGGGTGGCACGGGCGGCTCGGGAACGCCCCCCTTGATACCAGAGGCTTCTGAGAATCCGCTTTCAGTCAGCACACAAAGTGCTCTGGCCTCTTCTGGTCAGTCGATGCAGTCCGGATTCCTGGGGGCCTCGGGCGGGGCCTCGCCAGCCTTGAACCCCGACGCTCATCAACAAATGCTGCTTGGTGCTCAAAAACCCGGGAATGTTCCGCTTACTTCACACTCGCCTTCGGTGACGCCAATGGATGCAACAGATCAATCGTCCTCGACGATGCAATGCAATTTGCTTGACCCCATGGCTGATCTGACGGATTGCTGATTGTTGAAATGCCCGGATGCCGAATTCCAGCTACAGGGCAATCGCATTTGATTTTCGATGATTGATTGCCCCCTCCCAGCTTGTCCAGTGCGCCCGCCGGGGCGAGTCCCGGCGGGGTTGAGAATAAAGCCGAACGTCGAAGCATCGCGCGAATTGGCAAAGGGGGGGCGGAGCGAATGACCATTCAGGGCGAATGAGGCTTCGCCCCGAAGGCGCATCCCAAGTTCAGCCAGCGCGCCCGCACTCTCTTCCCCTTCTGAATCGCCGAGTGGTGGCCTTGGCGGGGTCGCCTCAGAAATCGGAAAATAGAGCACGCTAAGGCTTCTCGCAAACGATGGTCTGCGAGAAGCGTTGCTGAGAAAATGGCGCGGTGCAGCGTCGATGTGGCCGTGGGAGTTCTCGAAAACCGTTCTCGGTTCAAACGGCTTGGAATGGCGAGTTTCAAGAACGCTGGACGGTTGCCAGCGGCAAGAACTGGGTCAGCGGCGAGTCTGGCAAGGCAATGAAGCCGTGATGCCGGTAGAAAGCCGCTGCCGCCTCGTCCTTGGCGTCCACCATCAAGGCGAAGGCGGCAATCTCCGAACGGGCAGCCCGGTCGAGCGCATCGGCCAGCAGCGCACCGCCAAGACCTTGCCCCTTGAATGCCTGATCGACAGCCAAGCGGCCCATACGAACGGCGGGCACAGTCGGATAGCGCGGCAGCTTCTTGCCGGTGCTGGCTGGAAGGTCGGCCAGCAGCAGGCTTGCCGATGCCAAGGTGTAGTAGCCAGCGATGCGCTGCCCGTCTGCCAAGGCAACGAAACAGGCTGCCACGCGGCGGCGAATGTCCTGGGTAACTTGCTCTTGCAGGTAGCGATTCAATGGCTCCGAATCACTGCGGAAAGCGGCGCGGTCATGTGCTGCATCGAGCGGCGCAAGCTGGAACGGCGCGCGGCTCATTCAGTGCTTAAGAGCTTGCTGCGCCGGGTAAAAGCACGTTCCAGAGCTGGAGCCGGTTTCGGTGGCGACAGCAGAGCTTGCGCGAAACATTCCTGATCGGCCAGAGACAGACGGATAACTTCGGCTTGCTCGATGGCGCGCTGCGCGGCGTCCTGCACGGCGGACACCACGAAATCGGTCATGGTGCGCCCCTGAAGTTCGGCGGCACGCTTGAGCATCGAATGCAGATCGGTGCTGATGCGGGCTTCGAGACGGGCGGTCGAGATGGCGACGGGCATGGTTTTGTCCTCCTGATGCAATCATACGGCAATCTGCCGTACAGATCAAGGCGGAATTCTAGGCGGTTCCGGCTTAGCGTGCCTTATTTTCCGTTTTCTGAGGCGACCCATTGGCGGGCGGGGAAGTCCAGTGGTGCTCAGCGGTGATATTTGAGCCGAAGGCGAGTTTGTACCACTGGCCGCACGACAAGGCCATCAGGAGGGTAGCCCGGTGCAGCCGGGCCGATGAAGTGGGGCACGATTCTTTGAAAATGAAGCCGCATGTCGAAGCATCGCGCGAAGTGGCGAAGAGGGTTCGGAGCGAATGACCATTCAGGGCGAATGAGGCTTCGCCCCGAAGGCGCGGGAAAATTTCATGGGCGGGAAAATTTCAAATGCAATTACCCTGATTCCAGCTACACTTCGGAATTCTTGAAGTGCTACGCGGATCGCATCTGCTGTTTTCTCATCGTTCATTTTTTCAGGGAGCCGATCATGATGACCCAAAACGAACAGATTCAGGCATTGCATCAGAAACGGTTGCAAGCAGGGATGAAATTGATGCAGTTGTCGCTCGACAATTCACAACGTCTGCTGGCCTTGCAGGTGGAGGTTTCACGCAAGATTTTTCAGGATGGGGTCGAGAATGCGCGGGCTTTGGGAGCGGCTCGTGATGCGCAGCAGGCGGTTGCGATTCATTCGCGCTATATGCAGGACACAGCGCAATCCTTGCTGGAATGTATGCGGCAGATTGCCGATCTGGGCAATGATTCCCGTGTTGAACTCAGTCATTTGATGAGTGAACATCTGGCCGGTGACGGCCGGAACTGGCTGGCTTCTTTCCAGAATCTGGCCACACAGGTGCCGGGTCAGAACATGCCGCTCATTGAAAGCCTCAGCCAGGCAATGAATAGCCTGAACGATGCCATCGAGCAATTCGCCAAGGCTTCGACGACGACCTTCAACGTGGAGCGCGAAACTCCTGCGAGCAAGAGCAAACCCGCACCGCGCCGTCGGCAGGGGACATCGTAACGAGGGGCTGAACCTGGAAACCCCGCCTTTCAGGGCCGGTGCGAAGCGAAAGACCTGAAGTCCTGCAGCTAATCAGTTGTTCTCCAGCGTGCGGCTGCGCTGTCGTCTGTTTCGCGGGCATCAACCCATCGGGCTTTTTCAGGGCCTTCGGGGCCCACTTCTTTTTTCCAGAATGTGGCGCGGGTTTTGAGGTAGTCCATGATGAACTCGCAGGCGGCAAAGGCTTCGCCACGGTGGGCACTGGCGACAAGGACCAAAACAATGCCGTCGCCGGGTTCGAGCGGGCCGTAGCGGTGGATGACGCGCGTTTTCATCAGGGGCCAGCGTTGGTGCGCTTCGGCCACGATTTCTTCCAGCGCGCGTTCTGTCATGCCGGGGTAGTGTTCCAGCGTCATGCTCTGGACGCGCTCACCTTCGTTGAGGTCGCGCACGAGGCCGACGAAGCTGGCTACCGCGCCAATCGCCGGGTTTGAACGGGTTAGCGCGTCCATTTCCGCGCCAAGATCGAAGGGTTCTTGCTGAACGCTGACACTCATTTCAGCCTCCCGTCACGGGTGGGAAGAAGGCGACTTCGTCCCCGTCTTTCAAAGCGGCGTCATGCCGGGCCATGTTCTGGTTCACGGCCACGCGCAGGCTTTTTGATTCGACCAGGGCTTGCCAGAGGCCGCCACGCCCGGCCAGGTGCTCGCGCAAATCTGCCACAGTCTTCACGCCTTCCGGCAGGGGAAGCTCTTCGCTGGCGCAGCCCAGCGTTTCACGAAGGCTGGCGAAATACAGGATGTTCAGGCTCATGCCAGTTCTACTTTCTTGAGAATGAAGGCCGCAATCGCGTCGATATCGTTGAGATCCAGAACGGGCAGGGAACAGTCGCCCGGCAAGGGTGCGTCACTGGCAACGGCGATGATGTTGGGGTTTTCGTGGTACAGCACCGGCTTGCCGTTGGCGGGGCGATGCACCTCGATCTTGGGAATGGCGGTGTATTTGAAGCCTTCGACGAGAACGAGGTCACAAGGGGCCATGATGGACATCTGGGCTTCGAGCGAGGGTTCTTCTTCGTCGCGCAGTTCGTGCATGAGGACCCACCGTTTGCTGGAAACGAGGAACACTTCCGTTGCTCCGGCTTCGCGGTGGCGATAGGAGTCCTTGCCGGGGCGGTCGAGATCAAAGCCATGGTGGGCGTGTTTGATGAGGGAAATGCGCAGGCCGCGCGCAACGAAGCGGGGGATGAGCATTTCGATGAGGGTTGTCTTGCCGGAGTTTGAGTAACCGGCAAAGCCAAATACTTTCATGTTTGGGTTTCCTGCGAGTGTTCCGGAAAAAGGTTTTCGGGACAGGGCACGGCCATCACGGGCGCGAAGCCGCCACCCGGGGTACGAAAATTCGTGGTCTGCCCTTGCCAGAGCCGCGCGGCGACGAGTTGGACACAGCCTTCATAGACATAGTTTCGAAGATCGAGCTTGAGGGAAGTGGCAACGCCGTCCACAGGCAGTTGTCGAGAGGTCGGCGGTGTCAGTTTCTGGTGAATATAGGGTAAATCGCCGTGAATGATTTCATCAAAAACCCGGCGGGTGAGCTTGTCGCCTCGATACGCGGCTTTGGAACCATAGCCGCTGGCGGGCTTGAAAAAAAGCTGCCGACGCTGCGCCCAGAGGATTTCGGCCTGTTCAGCCAAAACCAGTCGGGTCTTGGGAATGCCTTGTTGCAGGAGATGACGGGTCGCTTGCGGCAGACCCCATTTTTCCAGCAGGGCATCGTCGGACAAAGCGATGAGATTGCGCTTGTCGGCATAAAGGGCATGGGCATGAGGGTGTGGAGTGAGGACCACTTCTCCCGCCAGCCAGGCTTCTTTCAGCGTGTCATGCGTCGCTTCGGTCAAGGTGAAATCCGTCAGGCGATTGTAGATGAGGTCGATTCGTTCATCGCCACACCAGAGCCCTCCTTCCCGCCGTTCGAGCTGCTTCGGGTCGCAAATGAGCGTGCGGTAGCCGTGCCGTTCAAAAAGCCGACAAAACAGGAGAAATTCGGGATAGAGATATTGTGATTCCGGGGCATCATCGACAATGGCAATGGTTCGGCAGGCGGCTTCGACAGAATCGGGCATCGAGCTGGAGCGTTCAGGCTGCTCCAATCCAACCGCTCGCCCCGCTCGCTCCAATCGACATTCCGATTCGAACATGTCCATGAAAAGCTGCTCGGGCGTTTGGGCATCCAGCAACCCCGGCAAGGCCAGCCCGGCGCAGTCGCATCCGGCATGTTGCGCCCGTGCAAGGAGCGCGTTGAGCAGCCCGCCGCCGGCATTGGTGTTGATTTCGATGAGCTGCGGAAAAGCATCGACTTGTTCGGGCAGGTGAAAATCGTAGCCCAGAAAAACGCCCCGTGCAGCGGGAACATGTCGGGCAATGGGGTCGGCGTAGGCGAGGACGTGTTCGATATAAGCAGGGTGCGCGACAACTTCTTCAATCGCTTCGATGAGCTGAGCCATGCGCTGAATGTTACGTTCGCTGACATACACCGCAGAGCCGGAAAAAAGATGGGGCCGGTCTGTTTCGATCATCCGGGCGATCACCTCGCCATCCGGCATTTCATTCAATTCGCGGCGCAGGGCTTCACGGTCCAGCCAGACACAGTGGCAGTCGAGATTGAGCCGCTCGGCCAGGTCGCGGCAGTCTTGTGGCGCATCGTGTCGAATCATCATGCCACACCGGTCTGATCAGTCTCAGCCTCAAGCCCGACCCCAGCCTCATCCTGTTTGAAAAACGCCACGACTTCCGCCACATCTCGGCTTCGCCGCATGGGGGGCAGGGATTGCCAGATGCGGCGACCATAGTGTTTTCCGACCAGGCGCGGGTCACAAATCATGAGTACCCCCCGATCCTGTTCGTCGCGGATGAGCCGCCCTGCTCCTTGCTTCATGTTGATGACGGTGCGCGGTAGCTGGTAATCCATGAAAGGATTTTTACCCGAACGACGAATCTGCTCGATCCGGGCCGACATGACAGGATCGTCCGGCGGGGCAAAAGGTAGCTTGTCGATGATGACCAGAGAAAGGGCTTCCCCCCGCACGTCGATGCCTTCCCAGAAACTCTGCGATGCAACCAGGATCGCATTGCCCAGGCTGCGAAAGCGGGCCAGCAATTCCGTCTTGGCCATTTCGCCTTGCAGCAACAGCGGAAAATCATGCCCTTCCCGTGGCAACCTGTCCTGCAAAAGTTCGTGGATGCGCCGCATCGCCCGCAAGGAGGTGCACAGCACGAAAGCGCGTCCGCCAGAAGCCACGAGAACCGGGAGAGCGGCCTCCACGACAGCATCGGTGTATTGAGGGCTGTTCGGGTCCGGCATGGCCAGCGGCGCGTACAACAAGGCATTTCGTGCGTAATCGAAAGGGCTGCCCCAATAACCTGTCTTGGCGGGCGTTAGCCCCAGTTCGCCGCAGTAATGCGTGAAATCACGCCCGATGGCCAGTGTGGCCGAAGTGAAGATCCAGGCGCGGGCATGGCCTTCGAGCTGACGACGAAAGATGTCCGCCACATCCAGCGGTGTCAGATTCAAAGACAGCGAATGGGTGTAGACCTCTACCCAGCGAATCTGGGTTTCATCCGCCGCCTTGCGCCAACGTTCGAGACGCGAGGCAAGATCAAAGCTGCGTTCATGGCAGCTCGACAGACCTTCCGAACGCTCGGCCTGGGATTTCAGGTGCTCGCCCAGCACAGAAAGCGCGTCGGCCAATGCGGCCAGCGCATCCTGAAAGTTCTTTTCCAGCAGTAGCGGCGCGGCAGCAAGCCTTGCATTTTCAGCAGAAACGGAAAGCCGCAGATCGCGTGCCGTCTTGTCAAAGACGCGAATCGCATCCTGCAAAACCGGGTAATCCGGCGCACCGGCCACAGCTTCAAGCCGGGCATCACGCGCCAGATCGAGGAGCGACCCCGTCCCCAGGCTCTCGCCAAAAAACAGGCTCGCGACCTCGGGTAATTGGTGCGCTTCGTCGAAAATCACGGCATTGCAGGCGGGCAACAGCTCCCCTGCCCCTTCATCCCGCAACATGAGGTCGGCAAAGAAAAGATGATGATTCACCACGACGACATCCGCCGCCAGGGCCTCACGCCGGGCCGCGAGCACAAAACATTCGGTGTGATGCGGGCATTCCTGCCCCAGACAATTCTCCCGTGTTGACGTCGCCGCCGCCCAGGCAGGCGAATCCTCAGGAACCGCCGCCAGCCGCGCCTTGTCGCCTGTTTTGCTCGCTTTGGCAAAGCGTCCAATGGCCCGCAAGTGAGCGACTTCCTGACGGGAAGTGAAACGCCCATCTTCCAGGGCGTGTTCGAGGTGGTAATGGCAAACGTAATTGGCCCGCCCCTTGAGCAAGGCAATGGTCACCGGAAGCCCAAGTGCTTCGCGCACGGCAGGCAGATCACGCTCGAAAAGCTGATCCTGCAGGGCCTTCGTCCCGGTCGAAATGATGATTTTTCCACCTGACAACAAGGCCGGAACCAGATAGGCAAAGGTCTTTCCCGTTCCCGTTCCTGCCTCGACGACGAGCTGCTGGTTATCCCGCAACGCTTCGGCAATCTGCATCGCCATCTCTACCTGCTGTGGCCGACTGCAATACCCCGCAATGGCACGCGAAAGCGAACCTTCCGGAGAAAAGGCGGTAACGACTTCAGGAAAATCGGACATGATGGCAAACAGAACGAAGCCGCGGATGTTATCACGCGGGGGCTTTATGAAAATGGGACAACAACATACCCAAGGGCAAGCGCATTTGATTTTCGATGATGGATTGCCCCCCAGCCTGTCCAGTGCACCCGCCGGGGCGAGTCCCGGCAACGTTAAAAATGAAGCCGCACGTCGAAGCATCGCGCGAAGAGGGTTCGAAGCGAATGACCATTCAGGCCAGATAATGATTCGTCCCTACGGGATGGGAAAATTTCAAGTGCAATTGCCCTGCCTCCCTCTTGACCGGTTCAAAATCATTAACTAACATGGTTCATGTCTTTTAACCAAACATTGCCCCATGAGCCCGCCCAACCGAGATCACGAATACCTGAACATCCTGCGCCGCTACTACGCCGAGACGAAGCGCATCCCCTCGCTGGCCCG
Source organism: uncultured Sterolibacterium sp. (assembly GCA_964500605.1). Taxonomy (GTDB): domain Bacteria; phylum Pseudomonadota; class Gammaproteobacteria; order Burkholderiales; family Rhodocyclaceae; genus Sterolibacterium. The sequence continues at coordinate 6,586 of CAZCOS010000025.1, read as the reverse complement.
CATTGGGCAGTTGATGGGGTTTTCCACGCCAGCAGCCAAAAAGTTTGTCGCTCGCCTGCTTGCCCAGGACTATCTGGTACGCACCACGGATGACGATGCCTGGATGCCGACGGCACGCTTCTTTGAGCGCCCCTTGGTGGAGGCCACGGTCCAGGCCGGCATGCCCCAGACTGTCGGAGCGGTTGCCGCCGAGCCTTTCCTGATCGACGAATATGTGGTGCGCGACCCAAGCCGTACCGTGCTGATCCCCGTCAAGGGTGACTCCATGATCGACGCCGGTATCAACGAAGGGGACATCGCCGTCATCGAACGCAGCTTTGCGGCGCGTGATGGTGATTTCGTCGTCGCCATCGTCGATAACGAATTCACCCTGAAGGAACTGGCGACCGAACGCGGGCGCAAGGTACTCAAACCCCACAACCCGGCCTATCCCGTGATCCGTCCCCAGGGTGAACTGGAAATCTTCGGCATCCTGGTGGGCCTGATCCGCCGCTACCGGAACTGACCCATGGCCCCTTCCTATCACCGCGACCACAAGCCGGGTCGCGCTGGCCTCGTGTTCCCCGAACATCTGCTGAATGAACCTGGCGTGGTCTGCCAACCGGGCTGGCCACTCTTGGCCACACCCGTACCGGCCGGCTTTCCTTCGCCCGCATCCGACTACATCGAGTGCCGCCTGAGTCTGGACGAGCACCTCATCGAGCACCCGGAGGCCACCTTCTTCGTGCGCGTGCAGGGGGACTCCATGACCGGCATGGGCATCCATGATGGCGACCTGTTGGTGGTGGATCGTGCCTGCACGCCGAAGGAACACAGCGTGGTCATTGCCGTGGTCGATGGCCAGTTCATGGTGAAGCAACTGCACCGTGTGCCCGAAGGCATCCTGCTGCGCTCCAAGGGGGCCGGGCATAGCGACATCCTGGTGAGTGGGGATCAGGAGCTGACCATCTGGGGCGTGGTGCGCTGGACGCTGCACGCCGTCGCTCACTGACCGCGGCCTGAGCCTGAATTTCGCCATGCCCATCGCCCTCATCGACGGCAACAACTTCTACGTCTCCTGCGAGCGGGTGTTCAGCCCCGCGCTGGAGGGCCGCCCGGTGGTAGTGCTGTCCAACAACGATGGCTGTGTGGTAGCCCGCAGCCAGGAAGTGAAAGCCCTGGGTGTGAAGATGGGCACGCCCTGGTTTCAACTCAAGGACTTCGCCCAACGACATGGCATCGTGGCACTGTCCAGCAACTACGCCCTCTACGCCGACATGAGCAACCGCATGATGGCCGTATTGGGACGCTACGCGCCGCGGCAGGAAATCTATTCCATCGACGAGTGCTTTCTGGACTTCGACGGGTTTGCCAACTTCGATCTCATGCAACACGCCCAGGCCATGCGCCAGCAGGTTCGGCAATGGGTCGGCATTCCCGTGTGTATCGGCATTGCCAGTACAAAAACCCTGGCCAAGCTCGCCAACCACTGTGCCAAGAAAGGACTGGCCGGTGATGAAGGGGTGTGTGACCTGGAGCAGCTGAGTCCCGGCGAATGCCAGAAGCTCTACCGCCAGATCGACGTCGGTGAAGTCTGGGGCGTGGGGCGCAAGCTGCAGCAGCACCTGGCTCAGCATCGCATCCATAGTGTGGAAGACCTGCGCCGTGCCCAGCCGTCCATGATCCGCAAGGCATTCAGCGTCACGCTGGAGCGCATCGTGCATGAACTCAACGGCACGCCCTGCATTACCCTGGAAACCCAGCCGCCCGACAAGCAGCAGATCATCTCCTCGCGCACCTTTGGCCAATACATCCACGACCTCCCAACTTTGGGGGAATCCGTGGCACATTTCACCGCCATCGCCGCCGCCAAGCTGCGCGCCCAGGATTCCGTGGCCTCACTGCTACAGGTGCAGATCCACACCAACCCTTTCAAGGAAGACCTTCCCCAGTACCACCCCAGCCTCAGCATCCCGCTACCCACCGCCAGCAACGATACCCTGCTGCTGACCCGCGCCGCGCTCTGGGGCCTGCGGCGTATTTATCGGCAAGGTCATGCATATCACAATGCCGCCGTCCTGCTGGGTCAGTTCAGCCCTGCACAGCAACAACAAGCCGACCTGTTTGGAAGCAGTACAGTACGTGACAACACCGCGCTCATGCAGGTAATGGACCGCATCAACGGCCTCTGGGGCCAAGGTACGCTGCGCGTGGCGGCAGAAGGACTACGCAAGACCTGGCAGCCGCGCCATGATCGCAGGACAAGCAGTTTTACGACGCGCTGGGAGGATGTGCCGGTGGTGGGGTAAATACGCTACACGAAGGCTGTGGTCATCTGGATCTGGGAATTTCTCGGTGGTTCGCCAAGAGGGCAATCGACGGGCCAGACGCAATCTCAAGCACTACAGCCTCGCTGCCATCATCTCGGTGGATTACTGCGCCAACTCCAATCGGACGACATGTTTTCGCTAATGGAGCACCCGTGTCTTACAATACAAATTCATATATCTATTCATTTGATAATTCACTGTATGCATCCAAACGTCGCAGCCCTTCTCACACTACTTTCTAACGGCCTTCACACCAGCCGCCAGCTGGCCGCAAAGATGGGGGTCAGTCAGCCCACCGTCAGCCGGGCAATAACCGCATTGGGAGACGAGGTGGTACGGCTGGGCGCTGCCAGATCTATTCAATACATACTTCGCGACACTTCGAGAGGCTTGCCTGACATCCCGGTATACCGCGTTGATTGTTCCGGACGCCTAAGACAGATTGGCACACTCACCCCCGTTGGCTCGGACGGCTTTGTCATGAGAAACCTGGATGGCAACGCTCTCCACAGCGAAGGGCTCCCCTGGTGGCTATTCGATATGCGCCCCCAGGGATTTCTCGGTCGTGCCTACGCACTACGGCACGGTGCAGAATTGGGGCTGCCTGACCGACTATCGGATTGGACAGACACACACGCTTTGAAGGCACTTCTCGCGCATGGTCATGATGTCGTCGGCAACCTGTTGCTCGGGAATTTGGCCCGCGATCGTTTTCTGAATTCGCCCCTTCCCCACATTGTTGCGGAGATGGACAAGCTTGATCGCTATACCCTGTTGGCCGAAGAGGCTACCAGGGGTGACATACCGGGTTCTTCTGCTGGTGGCGAGCAGCCCAAGTTCACGGCCTTTGTGGAAACGCTCCATGGCACCAGACATGTCCTGGTCAAGTTCACTGAGCGTGAGGCAGGCCCTGTCAGTGAGCGTTGGAGAGATTTACTGCTGGCAGAGCACCTGGCTCTGGAGACGCTGCGGGAGTCAGGAATTCCTGCAGCCCAAACCCGCCTGTACGAAGATGGCATGCAACGCTTCCTGGAGATTGAGCGTTTTGACCGTATCGATGAATTGGGGCGACGCGCCCTCTTCTCTCTGGATGCGCTGGATGCCGAGTTTGTCGGTGCCGGCGGCAGCAACTGGCCAACAATCACCCGGAAACTGACCGAAATGGGTCATGTGCGGGCAGAAGCGGCGATAGGGGCCGAGTTGCTCTGGGCCTTCGGAACCCTGATTGGCAACACCGATATGCACAGCGGCAACCTCTCGTTCATCTCTGACGAGGACCGGCCTTACGATTTGGCGCCGGCCTATGACATGACGCCGATGGCGTTCGCCCCCCGTTCCGGCGGAGGACTCCCGGATTCCCTGCCAGAGGCCAACCTCCATGCCAGCGTGGCCAACGAAATCTGGCGCAGCGCACAGACGTTGGCCCGGAATTTTGTGGAGCGGCTTGAGAATGAAGCAAGATTCAGCCAGCGTTTCCAGTCCTGCATATTGGCGTTGAGACAGCATGTTGATGCTGCCAGTAGCAAGATTTCGCGATTGGGATAGCCGGGGTTCTTCAATGGTGACTGGTGCGAACTCCCACAGAGCCTTGATTCTCAACGGCAAGAGGGGCACTGAATTGGTGGGGTCCAATGTATCAATAAGCCAGCACAGCCTTACTCTTCAAACTCAGCATTCTTGAACCGCAGCACGTTGCAGTTTTCCTTCACCGCGCGCTGCAGACCATCGTCGAATCCGGTAGGTGATTCGGCTTGAATCTCAATGGCAATCCGAACCTTCACGCCCGGGCGAATAGTGAATTGCTGCACCACCTCATCGACCAGATCAGCAAACTGCTGCTTGGCCCGAATCGGGTCGAGTTCAATGCTGCCGTAAAACTGCTTCTTGACGGCCTGCGGAGCTGCGCTGCCACCGCCGGTACAGGTGAGGCTTGCAGGTTCTCCGGCCCTTGGTGGTGTACTGCCGCCAGTGGCGTCTTGCGTCGTGTCGGTGGGCGCAGGGCGCGCTGCGTCCTCAGCGGCACGTTGCGCTTCGGCCTGAGTGGCCAAATAAGCAGCGGACGTGACGGGCTCAATCAGCAGCAAGGACTGATCCAGGATGGGCGTCGTGCGCTTGCCGAAAGTGAAGCCGATGTATCGACCATCGTCCTTGCCTTGCGCCAAACCGAAGAAATCCCGGCTCTCTGCGCCCGCCGCCAGCGTTTGCTGGAAGACACGGTCGTCCTTCAGGCGCGGCAGGTAGAGCTGCTGGCAACTCTGCTGCCACACGTTGAGTGCGTTGGCCTCCTTGGCATCTTCCTTCCAGAACCAGCTCTTGAGCACTGTGGTCAAGTGAATCGGGGCCCATTCGGTGATCAGCAGTTCGTTTTCCTTCAGCACGCGCTCGATTTCTTGCGACAGGTTCTGTGCGCCCGGGTTGACCTGGAAGTGTTCCCACTGAATCTCGGACAAACCCTTGCCGGGGCGTGCATCCTGCATCGGCGCAACCATCCACTTGTACGCCTCACGGATCATCCGGCGCAGTGCCTCGTTGGCGTCCTCCAGGCTCTTGCTGGCCTGACGCGACTGAAACTGGTCGAGGTTGAGCTTCATCTCCTTGATGTCGCTGACGATGGACTGCCACGCCAGCGTTGAGCGCACCTGATCTTTCAATCGGCTCACGCTGTCGTAGTCGGCCACCAAAAAGATCAGCCGGTTCTGCTTGAAGCGCGGCTGGTCGCCACGATGCTTCAGGATTTCCGTGGCGCGCTCGATGGCCAGACTTTGCCCACTGCGGCTGAAGGCGGCATCCGGCGGCAGCACCACCAAACGCAAGGCCCAGTCATCGGGCACATCGCTGCTGCTGGTGAAGACGTGAATACCGCCAAACACGCCGCTGGCAAAACTCTTCTGCACCCGGTCACGGATGGCAGGGAACACGTCTTCTTTGTCCTGGAAGCGGCGTTTGCGCTCTTCCATCTCGCGGCGCAAGTTGGGGCGCGTGTCAAACCAGAAGCGGTTATTGCCGCTGTTCAGATAATGCAGGCGATCGCCCAGGCGGCGCAGGGCGTCCTTGTAAATGCCGATCTGCTGACCCGGCTGGGCCACGCCCAAGGCCACACGCTCCAGCTCGATACCGCGCACCATCTGGTTGGCGGTGCTGGGGGCGCTACCCAGGAAGATGGCGCGAGCCGAGCGGCGGCAGGCTTGCACGCTGCCAAGACGGGTATCGCGATTTTCGATCTCGGTGGTTTCGGCACGCTCGCCGTCCACGTCGCGCTCCACCACCGGGTCCCAGCCTTGCGGCAGGTTGCTGATCATTTCATTGCGCACGTCCGCATCGGCCAGCGGCAGATTGCCGGGCATGATCAGCGGCTCTTTGTCGTTGTCCTTCCACAGCCGGTGGATCACCTTGGCCATCAGCTTCAACACGCCACGGGTGCGCTGAAAATTGGGCAGCGATGACCAATCCTCATACAGCCGGTCAAACACTTCCGGGTGAATCGGATAGGCGTGCATCAACCGGTCGAAGTAGCGGCTCTCCAGCGTCTCATGCGGGAAATCCTGCCCATTCGCAACATAAAAATCCGCGAAAGCACGGCACACGGATTCTGCCGCCAGCTTGTCGTTGATACTGGTGAACAGGCGGCGGCGCACGATCTCAAACGCCTCCTCGGTGGCCACCGGCTTCCAGATGGCTTGCACGCGCTTGAAACAGTGCTCCAGCACATCCAGCGCCTGCTCGCCGCGCAAGCCACCCACCTCTTTCTTGGATTCCGGCAAGGAAGCCAGCAGCACCGCCGTCGGCACGGCCTTGAGCGCCTCGGTCAGGGCCTGAATAAAGCTCAAGTTGGAATCAAAGGTGCCGCCCGTGAGCGTCTTGCCTTCCTCAAACTGGCGCACATAGGCCACCAGCTCGTCGATCAGGATCACGCAGGGCGCATAAGCTTTCAGCAGCGCCTCCAGTACCGCCTTGCCGGGTGAGGTGCCGGATGCATCGGCATCGGCCACCCGCGCGTAGCCATCGGCACCACCCAACTGCCACGCCAGATCGCCCCACAACGTGCGGATGCTTTGCCCATCACGCAGCACAGGCTGGTTGGGCGAGGACTGGATGCCATCGAGCACCGCCACCCGTGCACGCGGCAGTTCGGTCACGCCTGCGGCATCCAGAATGGTCGCAACGCCAGGCAGATCGCTGGCCGTCGCCTCACCACGGGCCAGGTGGTAGACGGCCAGCATGGTGTGCGTCTTGCCACCGCCGAACGCGGTTTGCAGTTGAATGACCGGGTCACCGCC